>DAOUQF010000031.1 GCA_030625815.1 Eubacteriales bacterium | reverse complement strand
GATAAAACCATCCCCAACCCCACAATTGACAATATTGAAGAGGCACTGGTTCTGTATCAATCAAATCACTGTGAAGGGATCATTGCTTTTGGCGGCGGTTCCGCAATGGACTGCGCAAAGGGGGTTGGCGCCCGTGTCGCGAGACCCAATAACACGATCCCTCAATTAAAGGGTTTGATTAAGATCAGGAAAGCATTGCCGCCACTGTTTGCCATACCGACAACAGCCGGTACGGGGAGTGAGACAACGATCGCCGCGGTTATAACAAATAGCCGGACCCATGAAAAATACGCCATGAACGACTGGGTGCTGATTCCACGGTATGCCGTGCTCGACCCGGCTGTCACCGTTGGCCTGCCGCCCCATATTACTTCTACAACGGGCATGGATGCCCTGACTCATGCGGTTGAGGCTTACATCGGGCGTAGCAATACCAATGAGACAAGGCAGATGGCGATTGATGCGACAAAGCTGATTTTTGAAAACGTCTACACAGCATATTCCGATGGCAGCAATATCGAAGCACGTAAAAATATGCAGATGGCAGCCTATTATGCGGGCATCGCGTTTACTCGCGCGTATGTCGGATATGTCCATGCGGTCGCCCATACGTTGGGCGGGTTCTACGGGGTTCCGCACGGATTGGCCAATGCGATAATCCTGCCATATGTCTTGGAACAGTTCGGGGAATCGGCACATAAGCCTCTGTCGGAGCTGGCCGACGCGGTCGGGATAACGGATCCTTCAGACACCATGGAACAGAAAGCGAAAAAATTCATTAAAGCCATCAAGGATCTCAATAAGGATATGGGGATTCCTGACAAGGTAACCGGTATACTTGACAAGGATATACCGACAATGGTCGAGCGCGCTGACAAAGAGGCAAATCCGCTCTACCCTGTACCGAGGCTTATGGATAAAGGAGAACTCGCCGGGATATATCACCTAATAATGGCATAATTATATTTTAATTAGCTGTTGTTGCCGGGGAGATGGGAGGTTCAATTAATTATGGATACCAAATATGGTGGCTATATGGGTAAGGTTATGAAAATAAACCTTACAACAAGAGAAATCAGCGATTATCCTTTTTCTGACAGGGAACGGGAGTTGTTTATTGGCGGCAAGATCATGGCTGCTAAAATTCTTAGCGACAACCTTACGGGCAAAGAAACGTCTTTTTCCGATGGAAACATGCTTGTTATAACCACCGGTCCCCTTACAGGAACTGGCGCACCAAGCAGCAGCAGGTTCAACATATCTTCCCTTTCGCCGCAGACTGGGCTGATTGCTTCCTCAAATTGCGGCGGCAGCTTCGGCTATTTTCTGAAGAAGGCGGGCTATGATGCGCTTATCCTTCAGGGCAAGTCGGAAGAGCATATCCGCATCGTAATAAAAAACGATCGGGTCTCATTCCATAATGCGGATGACTTGTGGGGGATGCGAACGGGTGAGACGCAGGAGCACCTGCCTGTGCGCGGTGGAAACATTGTTATCGGACCGGCTGGCGAGAACCTTGTTAAGTATGCGTGTGTTGTCAGCCAGGAGAGAGTTGCCGGAAGGGCTGGTCTCGGTGCTGTTATGGGCTGGATGAATGTAAAGGCGGTAACCGTTTCGGGCAATAAAACAGTACCTGTTTTTAACGAAGCGAAAAATAAACAGCTCAATAAAAAATGGTACAGCAATCTCCGGGCACACCCGCTGACCGGCGACGTGTTGCCCCGTCTCGGCACGGCGAATCTGGTAAGCACGATGCAGATGAGAGGCATTCTCGCTACGAAGAATTTCACCTTTGGTCAGTTTGAAGAATTTGAAAAGGTAAACGGAGAACTGTTGGCTGAAAAATACAACATTGTGAATAAGGGGTGCTTATCTTGCCCCATCAAATGCGCAAGAACCGTTGCAATTGACGGGAAAGAGGTCAAAGGACCGGAACTGGAGACACTCGGTCTTCTGGGCGGCGGCATTCTAAATAACAATATAGAGCTGATACTCAGATGGAACTATGAGCTGGACGAACTGGGGATGGACACGATCTCAGCCGCATCTACGCTGGCTTGGGCGATGGAGGCCTGCGAAAAAGGCTTATGGGATAACGGGCTCGGATTCGGTGAGACCGGAGTGATTTCAAAACTGTGGGAGGATATAGCATACAGGCGTGGCATAGGCAACGAATTGGCTGAGGGTACGAGATGGCTCAGCAATAAATACGGAGGCAGGGAGTTCGCAATTAATTCCAAAGGGCTTGAGCTGTCTGCATATGAACCGAGAAGGGCGGTCGGCCAGGGGCTGGGGTATGCCATCTCAAACAGGGGCGGATGTCATATTAACGGTGGCTATCTAGTGTTTCTGGAGGGGCTCGGCATTTCTATAAATCCTCAGACCAGACACGGGAAGCCTGACCTGACTATGATGATGCAGGATCTAATGGAGATGCTTTCTGCCACGGGACAGTGTATTTTCACATCCTATGCGATGTTCCCTGGCCCGTTGATAAAGAACCCGAACTCGTTCTATACGAGGGGCATCAACCGCATATTGCCATATATGGGCGGAGCAGTTAGACTGATGAACAAATTCCCCCTGCCGCTGCAGTTTCACTTGCCGGTATTTCCTCAGACCAGGTGCTTTGAGTATGTCACGGGCATGAAAATGGGGTTCGGCAAATATTTGCGCACTGGCGAGCGGGGCTACACCTTGGAACGATCTATAAACAATAAGTTCGGAATAGATTCTCGCGACGACGTATTACCCGCAAGATTGACGCAGACGCCGCAGGTTGCGGATGACCCTAGAACCACTGTCCCGCTGGACAGGATGAAGGCTGTATATTATAGAGCCCGGGGTTGGGACAAAAATGGGTTACCCACCACAAGCACCCTGAAAAAACTGAAGCTGGAGGGCGTAAACGATATCCCTGAAAGGAGTGGCCTGAAAAACCTGGAGCTGGGGGATGACTTACATGGTCAAGGCTAAACTTTTCGGCGTCATGAGGCTAAATGCAGGGGTTTCAACGATATGGGTCGATGCGGATCGAGTCGGCGGGGCAATCGAAAAAATCGCCGCCACAGGTAAAGTAGATAAGAAGGAGCTGAAAAATCGCATCATCCTGGTGGATGGCAAGCGGGCAAAAATGAATACTAGATTATGCGATGGGAACGAAATCATGTTTCTTTCGCCGGCGGGAGGTGGTTGAGATGGCCAAGAAAAAACAAAAGGCAAAAATTGATGAGGCTGTGTGCTGCGGGTGTTCACTCTGTGTGGTGAATTGTCCTTTTGGGTGTCTGCAGATCTCTGATCCCAAAGAGCGCGGCGATATACATACGGTTGCAGTTCTGGTCGAACCGGAAAACTGTGTAGGCTGTCAGTTGTGTGAAAAAGCATGCCCCATAGATGCGATATCGATGGTTCTATGCACTGCCGGTGAATGATAGTCATTCAAGATGCTTAAAAAAAGGATTGAGTTATTGGCTATTTGATCTGCTCCCTGTCAAGTGGACAGTGGAAATAACAAAATCTATGGTAGTGTCACTCAACTGATTGGCACTACTTTTTTACGAATTTCAGATCCTCTTAATCATTCTGTGATACAATTTTATTATCGTATGGAGGTGTGTCATGCTGGATGTTTTTCACCGGTCCTGGAAGGATTTTTTCTTTGGATTTCGTCGATTTACCAAATATCAAATTGTGACAAGATTATTCTTGGCATTGATCATATTGCCGATTTATCGGAAGGGTTTTTCATTTCTAATGCGGAGCCGCGGATTTGATGTCTTCGCGAACAATCGGATTCAGGAGTTTCTGTTTTCCATTCAAGGGTTTGTTGGAACACTTTTCTTGCTGATTACCGTTACAGTGATTATCTTTATTGAGATTGGCGGAATTGTGGTGCTGAGCCAGCAGGTGTACGAACGATTGCCGGAGTCTTCCTATTGGAAGGTTTTTTCTTTTTGTTTGGGCCGTGCGCGGAAGATTGGTGTTTTCGGCGGACTTTTGTTTCTGTTTTACATGGCTGTCTTGGTGCCG
Source organism: Eubacteriales bacterium (assembly GCA_030625815.1). Taxonomy (GTDB): domain Bacteria; phylum Bacillota; class Clostridia; order Tissierellales; family GPF-1; genus GPF-1. Next base: position 39,483 of record DAOUQF010000031.1, on the reverse strand, counting down.
TGGTTGAAAATTGGCATTTCCAATAGTCTGATTCAATCCTTGCAGATTCCACCCTTTATTATGGAATACGCACAAACACGATTGTGGGCGGATTTGATCCTAAAGGCAATTTCGTTGATTGGGATTGTTTATTCCATACAATGGATTTTTTCTCTGCACTTGATCCTTTTGAAGGATATGCGCGCATCGGTAGCGATGAAACGCAGCAGGGAGTTGCTGAAAGAGCATTGGTGGGAGATGCTTAAGGATTTGGCTATCTTGGTTGCATTGAACGGGATTTTGATATTGCTGATCATCGGCGTATTCTTTGCGGTTTCCGCCATTGCGATTTTTTTGGTGAATTCTGGCGTTGCCGGTGAACGGTTTTTCTTGTCGGTGTTTGAAAGCTTTATCGCTTTGATTGCCCTTGGCGGAACCTGGGTGATGGTTCCCTATGGAATTCATCGTCTGACGGTTCTTCTCAATCGATTTGAATCGATTGAGCCTATTGCTGAACGGGTAAAAGTTGGTGGGAATATCCAGTGGATTGACTGGTTTTTCACTCGAAAAAAAATCATTGTCGCTGTTCTTGTGGTCTTTGTATTTTTCCTTGTGGGATTTATGCGGTTTTATGCCGCACAGCTTGATCAGGTGAGGCCGGTTTATGTGACCGCACACCGTGGAGATGTGCTTGATGCACCGGAGAATACCATTGCGGCAGTGGAATCGGCGATTCAAAAGGGTGCGGATTATGCGGAACTTGATGTGCAAATGCTGGCGGACGGAAATTTAATTTTGATGCACGACAGCAACTTTTTGCGTACGACAGATGTCGATTTGCCTGTTGCGGAGGCAAGTTATGAAGAGGTGATCCTTTTGAATGCGGCGGCGAGCATGGATTGGCCTGAAAAGGAAGCGGTTCCCTTTTTGGACGAGGTGCTGGAAACCGCAAAGGGACGGATTCGGTTAAATTTGGAATTGAAAACGGCAGACAATCAAGCAGAAATGGCGGTTCGAGCCATTCAAGCGATTGAAGCAGCGGGGATGGAGAGAGAGGTTGTCATAACCTCTTTGGATGAATCGGTCCTGCAGGAAGTGGAGATAATCAAGCCTCAGTTACGGACAGGCTTGATTGTAGTTTTGACCATGGGCGAGGTTGAGAAGATTCCGGTAGACTTTTTCAACATGGAGATTTCTCGCATCAATGAGGATCGGGTGAAGAAGATTCATTTGGCTGGCAAAGAGGTTCATGTCTGGACGGTGAACACAGAGGAAGAAATGCAAGAAATGCTGAATATGGGAGTCGATGGATTGATCACTGATCAGGTGGGAGTAGCAAAGCAGGTGTTAAAGGAACGGGCAATGTTGAAGATTGGGCAAACACAGAATTGATGTGTTTGCCTTTTTTATATCCCGAAGTGAAAAACGTTGCAATTATACAAACAAAAGGATAGAATGACTATAGAAAAGGTAAACGGAAGAGGTGAAAGTTTATGAATGAGAAAATACGACAGGCGACGCTTGAAGAATTGATTCGTGGATACCAAGAGGATGAAACGGGCTTCGTTTGCCTGCAATGTGAAGAGCGATTTATGAAGGGGGAAGTGTACCCCAAAGGAGATCGGTTTTTAATGGCGGAAACTGCAGCGCGCGAACATGTGCTTGCGGATCATCCGCCGATTTATGAAATGCTGTTGGAGTTTGATAAAAAAGAAACGGGTTTGACGGAGAAGCAAAAGGAAGTCTTGCGGGATTTTGCAGCCGGGCTAACGGACAAGCAGATAGCCGGCAAACAAGGAATTGCTCATAGCACAGTCAGGCATCAACGATTTGTATTCAAGGAACGCGCGCAACAGGCCAAAATGTATTTGGCGATTTATAATTTGGTAGATCAAGCAACTCAGGGAAGAAAACAGGATGAGTTCTTGGAAATTCATGAAGGAGCAAAAATGGTGGATGATCGATATTTGATTACAAAGAAGGAAGAAGACAAGGTGAAGAAGAACTTCTTGATCTCGGAAGTGCCTTTGTGCATGAAGGCGATACCCAAGGGAGAAAAACGAAAATTGGTATTGTTGCGTTTGATCGTCAAGGAGTTCGAAGCGGAGAAGCGGTATTCGGAAAAAGAAATCAATCAGATTCTTTGGGCCGTCTATGAGGATTTTGTAACCCTTCGACGTTATTTGATTGAGTATGGGTTTATGGATCGTACCACAGATTGTCGGGAGTACTGGGTACGGGGAGGCCAGATCTAATGGAGATTCGCAGAATTGTTAAGTCAGAATTGCAGGAAGCATTGGATTTGGTTTGGCGTGTGTTTCTCGAATTCGAAGCACCGGACTATTCTCAGCAAGGGGTCGAGAGTTTCAAGAGGTTTATCGAGATCGAACAGATTCAAGAGCTTATAGAGAGACGGGAGTTGAAGTTTTGGGGTGCTTATAAAGTTGATCAACTGGTAGGCGTTATCGTCATAAAACTTGACAGTCATGTCTCGATGCTCTTTGTTGATCCGGATTTCCATAGAAAAGGGATTGGTTCAAGGCTTTTCCAAGTCGCCTTTGGAGAGCAAGCCGGCAAGATTACGGTAAATGCCTCGCCTTATGCGATAGAATTTTATCACCGTTTGGGGTTTCAAGACAAGAGTGCCGAGCAAATTGTTGACGGGATTCGCTTTACCCCTATGAAGATGGAGCAATAGCTTGTTTTTGTGGTATTCTTAAATCAAAGGAGGCATGCAAGATGGACGATGATAAGATGGAGAACAATGAATACTCTGAGATATACAGCGAGAAGTCGCTGTTTGACAAGTTTAAGACTGCTGCGCAAAAAGCGGGAATTATTGTTGTCTACGCAAGTATGGTTTTGTATTATACCTTGCAGGATGCTGATATTCCGTTATGGGCAAAATCGACGATTGTAGGTGCGTTGGGATATTTTATCTCCCCGATTGATGCCATTCCCGATTTTACGCCCCTTGTTGGTTTTTCCGACGACCTGGGCGTTTTGATTCTTGCGGTGGCCGCAGTGGCCATGTATATCAATGAGGAAGCCCAGGAACGGGCGCGAATGAAATTGTATGACTGGTTTGGGAATTTTGATCCGGATGACTTAAAATCCGTGGATGACCGAATGAAGAGATAGGAATATAAGAAAGACCGATGAAAGCATCGGTCTTTTTTAGCGGATGATTGTATCTTTGATAACGGCTATGATTTCCCGCATCGTGTTTTTTACGACAATAATGGGCACATTGGGAGCGGATTCACCTTGTGCGCTCATCCCGTATCGTCTTGCCAACATCTTGGCGCGATACATGTGAAAGTCGGTGGTGACAATCCCCACTGCGGAAGTATTCATGTTTTGTGTGTCGAGGATGGCTTTGCTGAAGCGTAGATTCTCCACTGTTGAGGTGGATTGGTCTTCCAAGAAGATGGATGCTTCATCAACACCCAGCTGAATCAAATACATTTGCATAGCCTGTGCCTCGCTGATATCCTCATCGGGGCCTTGTCCGCCGGAAACGATAACGGATATTTCAGGGTTCTCTTTAAATATGGTAGCTGCAGTCTGCAGCCGCAATTTTAATTGGGGAGAGGGTTGATCGCCCCAGACGCCAGCACCCAATACGATTAAAACATCGATAGAACCGGGAGCTTCTATCGTGGAGTCCCATTCACTGCGAATGGCGAGAAAGGACAATCCGGATAAGATGATGCCAATAAGTAAAACAAGGCTGATACCTTTTATGAATTTCTTGGTATTTTTCATGGATGAATCCGTCCTTCTTCTTTAATGGTGATCCTGTTACCAGTATTGTTCTTAATCGGGATTGCGTCAAGGGCTAGAGAAAAATCAAGAAAAAGAAAAGCCCCTTCAATGTGAAGGGGGTGAATTTATGCGTAGATTTTTTTGATGATCTCTTCAATGCTGGGTTCCTCGACCCGAAAGTCTTGGATATCATACTGATGAAAGAGGGTGCGGGCAAGCTCTGCCACCTGTTTTTTTTCAGACAGCTGAATTTCCAATTGGGATCTCGCTTGATCAAAGGAGAAGGCGTAGCGCTCTTTCAAATGATGAAGGGCATCCAACGGCTGTTCCAGAGGCAGCTGCGCGGTAACCAGAATCGGCAGTTCCGTATTGCTTTTCAGTTGATCGATGGCGCCTTTATACACAATCTCCCCATGGCTGAGAATCAGCATCTCTTCGCAGAGGCTTTCGATGTCCTTTAAATCATGGGTCGTCAGAAAAATTGTCTTTCCGCCCTGGTTCATTTCCGTCAGGAAGTGATTGACCTTTTGTTTGGAGATGATATCAAGGCCGATGGTGGGCTCGTCGAGAAAGAGGATCTTCGGATCGTGGATCATGGCCGCGCCAAGCTCCGCTCGCATGCGCTGGCCCAAACTCAATTGCCGTACCGGTTGATAGAGGATCTCGGTAAGATCCAGGCGATCACAAAGATACTCCAGCTGGCGCTTGAACGCCTTTTGCGGCACCTTGTAGATCCCGCCCAATAGCCGATAGGTGTCGAGTACCGGCAGGTCCCACCACATCTGGGTCTTCTGCCCGAAGACGACGCCGATGTTTTGTACATAGGCTTTTCGATCCTTGTAGGGAATATAGTTTCCCACTCGGGCTTCTCCGCCGTCGGGGGTCATGATTCCGGTGAGCACCTTGATGGTTGTGGATTTTCCGGCACCATTGGGGCCGATATATCCAAGGAATGCGCCTTCCTCTACACTGAAGTCGATATGATTCAAGGCTTTAACGATCCGCTTGTTTCGCTTTAACCGCCCTGTCTTTTCGTAAATGGTATAGTTCTTTTGCAGATTTTTTACGGTAATATAACTCATGTCGACCTCCTTTAAGTACCCGTGCTGGAATAGCGTTTGATTCCCAGTTTCCAGATGCCCATGGTGATTGGCGTGAGAATGGCAATCCCAAGCCATGGCGCCAGTAAGTACAGCGACTGCTGTGATTTTCCCGTTAAAAACAAAAGGGGATAATAGGTTATTGTGAAGAATGGAATTACAAAGGTCATTACGGACTGAAAGAATTTATGGTAAATCGTTGCTGGATATTGCGCCGCGGTTCGCGTGGCATAGTGCCCGAGAATAACGATGTCTTCATTCTTTCCCGTCCAAAAGGCGGTGGATGCCAGCAGAATGCTGATCAGCAGATTCATGACAATCGAGGCGAGATAGAGGGTCGGCAAGTATACCCACGCATAGGAATGCGCAAACTCAATTTGCGACAAGCCCCAAGCACCCACCAAACTGGCTTGCAGGACCAAACCGATTTTTTTAAAATCTACGGTCTGAAGCATCGCTTGGCCAAGAACGGAAGCAGGGCGAATCAGAAGGGTGTCGAATCGTCCGGAAAGGATCAGCATTTCAAAGTTGTTCAGTCCGTCGCCAATGACCCGGTAGATGCCAAAACCAAATTCAATGATGGAGTAGATCACGGCGATTTCCACCAGGGTCCATCCTTGGATGTTTTGAAAGCGAATCAGGATCATGGCGATTATTAAAAAGTCTGCAAAAACGCCAAGAAAATTTCCGATCACATTGACAACGAAGTCGAAGGCGTACTGGGTCTGACTTTTCAGGGAGGCGATAAATAGTATTTTAAATAGTCGCATCTTATCCTCCTTGAATAACCAAGTGCTTTAAGCTTTGCTTGGTTAAAAATACGGCGAGACTGCCAAGAATGAGAATCCACATCCCCTGATGCAAAAGGGCATCGGCAAGGGGGTAGGATCCTTGATAAACGGCGGCTGGCACATAGGTTGAATAGGCGAAGGGCAAAGCCATGCTGATTTTTCGAATTATTTCCGGATAGTATTGCATATGGATAAAGGCGCCGCTGAAAAGAGCAGTGGCGAAGTAGTACAGCATTTGAACGCCGTTGATGGAGATAAATCGAATGCTCCAAAGCCCCACATAATAATTAAGAAAAAATGCGATCAGCATCCCATTGAACAAGGTGATGAAATAGGGAAGGATCTGTGCCGATGCCGGCAGGGATACACCCATAAAGAGCACGCTGAATAAAAAGATGGGAATCGATCGGAACAGGAAGTTATAGAATAAGTGGCCCGCGATTTCAAAGAAGCTGCCATAAAGCAATCCATAGGGACGGAGCCTTTCAAATGCAATGGTGCCTTCTCGTACCTTATTGGGGATATAGCATCCTCTTGGAATAAACATCACCAGCCAAAGTCCGGCCTGGTTTACCATCAGGTAGGTGACGGCGGAATGACCTTCCGGAGTGGCGCCTAGTACGGCCAGCCAAATCCGAACATTGATGTAGCCAAAGATGATACTTCCGATGTTATTGATAAAATGATTGAGTAGATACGCGCGGTCACGAGCGAAGGAAGCTTTCGCAAGCGCAAGACCTGAAATCATGGTGCTCACCTCCTAAAAGAAAAGAAATATTAATTTGGGCTTTTGTGTGCCCAATATGAAAGGGAATTAAATATATCAGAACAAACATTGAAAATCAAGGCGGTTAAGTAAATGAGAAGGATTACAAAAAAGAACACCGCAAGAGAGGAAATTCTTGCGATGTTTTTTTGTAGAGAAGTTTATTTGTATTCTGGAATTTCATCCATGGTGTGTTCTTTCCCATTGGAAAGGGGGCGGATAAAGAATTCGATCTTGGTTCCTATTTTTCTGGCGAATGCAGAGCTCTCTCCCTTGGCGATGGTATAGAATTGATCACCATTTAAAAGTTTCTGCACCACCTCATTCAGGGTATACTCGATGGATCTTCCACCGTTTTTTTCGCGGTACACATGATTGTTGCGAATTTCCACTTCGCGGACTTTCATTTTAATGACTTCATTGGTTTTGGTATCTTTTTTGATTTTCATAATGATATAGTCTGGCATGGGAACCTCCTTTCCAGCTCTTCTTACTTTTAGTGTAGAACAGAAAAACACTTATGGAAAGAAATATCTGAAAATTCGAACAAAATGCAAAAACTGTACCGAAAGTTTATGAAGGCGTTGTAATAATTGGAAGAAATATCATAAAAGCTAGCGGTGAATTGAGTGGCATTTTACAATTCTGAAATATAGATTATAATTATAGGTACGATGATTGCCTTCTTTGGGAAGCGCAATGGATGAAGGGAGTCCTGTACATGAGATTGTCGATGACAAATCGTCAACTGAAAGCATTGGAAACAAAAGAGAAAATCTATCAGACCGCGTTGGATTTGTTGGAGTCTGACGGGTACGAAAATATTCGAATCGAGGATATTTGTCATAAAGCAGGGGTATCCACCGGAACCTTTTACAATTACTTTAAATCAAAGAATGCGATTTTAGAACTGATCTTTAAAAAAGGGGATGAATATTTCCAAACGACGGTCCGGGAAGCAGTGGAAGGTTTGGAAGCGGAAGAAGCGGTTATCGTATTTTTCAGATACTATGCCCAGTACAATATCAATACTGGGATGACAACATTGAAGCAATTGTACAACCCGGAGAATCAGTTTTTTACAAAAAAGAGAGGCATGCAGGACCTCTTGAACGAAGTGATTGTGAAGGGTCAAGAAGCGGGGGAAATCATGAAGACCGTTGATTCGGATGATATGGTTGCCGATCTGTTTGTCCTTGCCCGGGGTATCGTGTATGATTGGTGCTTGAAGGATGGCGGTTTTGATCTTGTGGAAAAAATGACTTCGTTTATTAAACGGGTATTGAAAACTTACTAAATTGCGCAAAATTTAACAAAGTCATTTATAGGCTTTGTTTTTTTTGTAACAATTTCGATGAATATATTCATTGAATTAATTCACTTATCGTGGTATCCTTGTGTTGGACAAATAAATAACAATCTTGATATGGAGGGGCAGAAGTGAAAAAAACGAATGGTTTCAAAAAAATGCTCAGTATTTTGTTGTGCCTTGCAATGGTGATGTCTGTGGCAGGATGTTCATCTTCAAGCGCGGCAGAACCAACTGCACCAGAGGCAGTTGTAGAGGAAACATTGTTTACACTGGGAACATACACGGGGACAGCAGCAGGAATTAATGGTGATATCACCATGGAAGTTGTTGTGGATGGGAATGCGATTACAGCAATCAATGCAATTGAGCATAAGGAGAGTCCTGGAATTTCCGATGCGGCTTTTGAACAAATCCCACAAGCGATTATTGATGGCCAGACATTGGCGGTTGATATGGTTGCGGGTGCTACATTCTCAAGCGAAGGGATTCTTGAAGCGGTAACCCTTGCTCTTACAGAGGCGGGCGCGGATATTGAAGCGCTTTCTTATAAAGAGGAAGTGGCAGATGATGAAACAGGCGCGTCAAAAGAAGTCGTAGAATATGAGACGGAAGTTCTTGTAGTCGGTGCTGGCGGAGCGGGATTGGCTACAGCCGTATCGGCACACCAAAACGGTGCTAAAGTTATCGTGTTGGAAAAAATGCCAAAAATGGGCGGAAACACAATTATGTCAGGATCGGCATTCAACTGTGTGGATCCAAGCCGTCAAGAACCTCTTGGCATTGAAGATTCCATTGATCTTCACTTCCAACAAACATATGAAGGCGGCGACGAAGAAGGCAATCCGGTCATGATTCGCACGCTGGTTGAGAACGGATACCCAACATTGCAATGGCTGGAAAGCATGGGCATGGAGTTCAAGGATCATGTATTTACAGTTCTGGGCGGAATGTGGCCACGCGCGCATAAACCAGTTATGCCATTGGGAACTGGATACATTGATACATATGAGAGATATATTAATGAACATTCAGAAGACATTCAAGTTTTATTGAATGCGGATGTATTCGAAATTATGATGGAAGATGGCCGTGTGATTGGCGTAAAAGCTGACGGCAAAGAGAAAGAGATTATTGTACATGCATCAAAAGGTGTTGTGATGGCAACTGGCGGTTTCGGTGCGAATGTTGAAATGCGTGTAGCGTACAACACGATTTGGAATGATTTGAGCACATTGAATACAACCAACCATCCAGGTGCAACGGGCGATGGTATTGTCATGGCAGAAGAGATTGGCGCGAATTTGGTTGGCATGGAAGCCATTCAATTGTTACCAATGGGCGATCCGAAAACAGGAAGTCTGCTTGGGAATATCGAGCAAGGTGTTGAAAACCGAATCTTCGTCAATGATCAAGGCAATCGTTTTGTCAACGAAGGTGCTCGTCGCGATGTTATGACAGCCGCGCTCTTGGAGCAGTCTGATACACATATGTGGATTGTTTTGGACAAGCATTCTTATCCAGATGGACAGACTCGAAACAACTTCAATGAAGTGATTGACGACCTGGTGGAAGCTGGACGCGCATGTAAAGCGGACACTTTGGAAGACTTGGCGGCGCAAATCGGCGTAGACCCTGCGAACTTGGTAGCTGCTGTTGATTCTTTCAACGCAGGTGTTGAGAACGGAACAGACGAATTTGGAAGAACGCTGTACGATCAAAAGATCGATACGCCTCCATTCTATGCGGGTGCTCGCGTACCGACTGTTCACCATACCATGGGTGGAATTCTGATTGATACTGAAACGAGAGTATTGGACGCGGACGGCAATGTAATCCCAGGATTCTATGCGGCAGGCGAAGTAACTGGCGGCATTCATGGCGCGAACCGTCTTGGTGGAAACGCATTGATTGACATTGCGGTGTTCGGCAAGATTGCCGGCGAAAGTGTTGCTTTAGAAAAATAATAAAGATCATTTGTTGCATAGCTGCTGATGAACTGATCGATACAAAAAAGATGCTGATTTCAGCATCTTTTTTTGTGCTATTGAATATTTGTACGACGAATTTGTTTGGTATGAGGATCTAAAGCTTCGATTGTCGATCATTTCATGTCACGTTTGATGAAAACGTAGTCCCATTTGGTGTCACAATATGTTTTGGTGTCACGTAGTGTGATAAAATGAGATTGAAAACAGAAATAATAGTCTGCAATGATTTTTTTAAGCTAGGTTTTTCAATCCTTTGAGGGTGAATTGCTGATGCTAAACAAATCGTGACGGGATTTTGGCACGGGAATTGCAAATAGAAAGAGTGGGAGAGGGAATCATGGAAAAGAAGAATTTGGTTAATGCGTTAATGCAAGTGATTCAAGAGGAAGATCCTAAAAATCCGTATACGGATCAGGAGATCGCAACGCAATTGCAAATTTCTCGCAGTGAGGTATCGATTCTTCGGGGCGAAAATGCCATTGAAGATTCGCGTGAACGCAGAAAGTCTGGACTGATCAGTGCGATGAAAAGTATTTTGCGGGAAGATCCAACTGCTTCTGTACGGGTTGTAACGAGTCTGTTAAACGAGATGGGGTACCAAATCTCGCGAAATGGAGTCGCGGGAATCTTAAAAAGTTTGAAGGAAAATCGAGAAGAAGAAAACCCTGATTCGACTGTATCAAAAAGCAGCAACCGCAAAAAAGAGGTTCAGGCATTTGAATCGCTAATTGGGGCAAGCGGCAGCTTAAAAGCACAGGTGGAATTGGCGAAGGCGGCAATTCTCTATCCATCCAATGGATTGCATACCTTGATTTACGGTGCAACCGGAGTAGGAAAGAGTCAAATGGCCGAATGCATGTATCGCTTTGCCATCGAGTCGAAAACCAAGGCGAAAGATGCGCCGTTTATTATCTTTAATTGCGCGGATTATGCAGATAATCCTCAATTATTGATGTCGCAATTGTATGGTTATAAAAAGGGATCATTTACAGGAGCAGCAGAAGATAAGGCGGGCTTGGTTGAAAAAGCGAATCATGGAATCTTATTCTTAGACGAAATCCATCGCCTTCCACCAGAGGGGCAAGAGATTCTCTTTCATTTAATCGATAAGGGGAAATTTCGCCGTTTGGGTGAAACCGATCTTTATCGGGATGCGCAAATTCTCTTGATTGCAGCGACAACCGAAAATTTAGAATCCAATCTCCTTGCGACTTTTCGGCGAAGATTGCCGATGATTATCGAATTGCCAAGTTTGGCGGAACGTCCTTTCGTCGAACGCTATAAGATCATTGAAAAGTTCTTCAAGCAAGAGGCGTCTCGAATGAATGCAAATCTTGTGATCTCCAAAAATGTGGTGCAAGCATTGATTCTTTATGAACCAACTGGAAATATCGGGAAAATATTGTCCGATATTCAAGTGATTTGTGCCCGTAGCTTTCTTAAGCTAATTGCTCGTCCCGATTCTACAATCAAGATAGATGTGACAGCACTGCCGCATGTTGTGGTGCAAGGTCTGTTGAAACTGAATTTGTTTCGACAAGAAATTGAAGAGGTTGTCACAGAGGACCTGAGTATTTTTAATTCAGAAGAAGAGATGCTTGAATGTGTAGTTGATACACCGTATCTGCTTCCGAGAGAGATTTACAAGACGATTGAGAAGAAGTACAAAGAAATGCAATACAAAGGGATCGATAAAGAAATTATCAATAGAATTATCGAAAATGAATTGGAAACGCAGGTCTACCAATCTGTAAAACGAATCCGAAAAGACAAATCCAAGCTTGTGAAAAATGATTTGGAGCGGATTGTGGGACCACAGATCATTGAAGTGGTTGAACAAATGATTTTGATCGCCAAGGAGCATTACCGGGATATCGATGATAGCTTGTTTTATTGCTTGGCAACACACCTTGCGGCTTCCTATGATCGGTTGGTGCAGAATGAATCCATTAAAAATCCAAAACTGGAAAAGATCAAGGTGCAGCATCCGAAGGAATTTCAGATAGCCAGGGAGATGGCAGAGTTGGCGGGGGATCGATTAACGATAGAGATTCCGGAGGATGAAGTGGCATTTATCGCCATGTATGTAAAGGCATCTGCATCAAAGGAAATGATGCCGCAGAATCAGGTGGGGATTTTGGTGTTGAGCCATGAGCAGGTGGCTCAGGGAATGGCGACGGTTGCAAACCGATTGTTGGGAGTGGATCATGCGCGAGCCATGGAGATGTCCTTGGATGAAGCGCCAAGCGTAGCCTTGGAGCGCACCATGCAAATCGCCAAGGAAATGGCCAGCGAGAAAGGCATTCTATTCTTGTCGGATATGGGATCGCTTGTTGGATTCGGGAAACTTGTCGGAAAAGAATTGTCCATGAAAACGAGAACGGTGTCGCGAGTCGATACCATGATGGTAATTGAAGCCGTTAGAAAGGCTTTGATGCCCGATTCAAATCTTGATGAGATTGCAGATTCTCTTCAAGGCAGTCAATTGGTTGATAAGGGAATCGCGCAAAAGCAGCAGGAATCGCGACAGAGAAAAGTGATTGTATCGGTATGTCTGACGGGGGAAGGATCAGCTAAGATCATGGCGGATGCCATCGAAGAAGTGATCGAATCCATTCATGAAGAGATTGATGTGATTACGATGAGTGCCATTGAAGAAAAGTCGATTGCACAACGAGTGGAAAATATCGAAAAAACTCATACGCTTGTTGCGATTGTGGGTACCATCAATCCAGATATTCGAAAGGTTCCATTTATCGAAGCGAGATTCATTTTGGATGGAAGCGGAATTTCACTTCTGAACCAGTATATTCGTGACGGAGGGTTTCAAAAGCAGGAGAGCGGACAGGAAATAAACCCGCAAATCGTGCTTGCCGATCAATTGATTCATGAAACAACAACCGTGCTTCAGTCGAATATGCTGTCAAAACGGGAATGTATTGACAAGATGACGAATCTCCTACACGAGTTTGGCTATGTGACCGAGGATTTTCAGGCGTCTGTATATGATCGCGAGGACTTGACACCGACCCTGTTTGGCGGAGGGATTGCAGTGCCTCATGGAGATCCGCAGTATGTAAAAAAATCAGTGATTGGCATTCTTACTTTGGACGAGCCGATCTTATGGAATGATAAGGATTATGTTGATTGCATATTCTTTATGGCGATAAACGAGTATTACAAAGCAGAATTTAAGAAGCTGTACAAGATCACAACGGATCCATATGTTCTGAAAAAGATCAAAGAATGCAGCAGTTTTGAAGAATTAAGGGAGGTTATTCGAAATGCATAAGGGGTTTACGTTAGCAGAAGAGGTTGTACGGATTCAGGTGGATGTGCCAGACCGCGAAGCAATTATGAGGCTGATGGCGGATGTATTGGAGAAAGAAGGGTATGTGAAGGAGACGTATAAGGATGCGGTGTTGGCTAGAGAAGAGGTATTCTCTACGGGGCTTCCCTTGCAAGAGTATTGTGTCGCCATTCCACATACGGATGCCATTCATGTTAATAAGCCGATGATTGGAGTTGCAACCTTACAAAACCCGGTTCAATTTGCTGAGATGGGAAATCCTGAAGAGCTATTGGATGTGCAGATTGTATTTATGTTGGCGATGCAGGATGGACGGGAGCAAATCAAATTGTTGACGCAATTGATGAAGGTTGTGCAAGATCAAGAATTGTTAAAAAGGATTTACAAAGCGGACCAAAAGGAAATTGTTGAATTGATCAATCAAAAGCTTTGCATGGATTGAGCAATATATAGGGATTGAACGAGAACGAAAAAAATGTGAAAGGGGAATGGAAAATGCGTACATTTAAGGTATTAACGGTTTGCGGTACGGGAATTGCGACATCAACGGTTGCGTCTGAAAAATGCAAAGAAATGCTGTTGGATCGAGGATTGAACATCGAGGTTATTGAGTGCAAGGCAACAGAGGTGGAATCCAAAATACTGGTTTATCGACCTGACGTGATCGTACATACGACGATCTTGGGAGAAGATGTTGGAAACACAGTGAAAAAAATTCGTGGGCTTGCCTTTATCACAGGCGTTGGGATGGATAAGTTAGCCGATGAGATTGCAGATTACTTAAAGAGCGTGGAATAGAAGAAAGTAGGGAGGGAAATTATGGCGTTTATTCAATTTATTCTTGATTTAGGGGCAACCATTATGATGCCCATCGTCGTTACCATCTTAGGTCTTATTTTTGGACAGAAGTTATCGAAGGCATTTCGTTCCGGTTTAACCGTCGGAATTGGATTTGCAGCAATTTTCATGATCGTTGGGATGCTGGTTTCAAACCTTTCTCCAGCAACCCAAGCGATGGTGCAAAATTGGGGACTGAAGCTGGATGTTATGGATGTCGGCTGGCCAATCTCCGCATCCATTAGCTTCGGGACCAGCATTGTTCCCATAGTTTTTGCCGCATGTTTTGGTTTGAACATTATTATGCTGGCATTGAATTGGACCAAAACCATGAACGTGGATATTTGGAACTACTGGCATTTTATCTTTACTGGCGCGTTGGTGATGTATGTAACGGACAGCGTGGCATTGGGTGTATTGGCTTCACTCATTTGTTTTGTCATTATTATGAAACTTGCAGATTATACGCAACCGTATGTTGCCGAGTTCTTTGGAATGCCGGGCATCTCTTTGCCGCATACAGAAACGGTATCGTGGGCGCCATTGGGGATCTTGATCGACAAGATTATCGATCGCATTCCAGTGATCAACAAGATTGTTATTAAGCCGGAAGGGATTCAAAAGAAATTTGGTCTCTTCGGAGAGCCGATGATCATGGGTCTGTTATTGGGCATGGGTATTGGCGCATTGGCTGGATATGACGCGTCAGGCATTTTGATGCTGGGTGTTAATATGTCAGCGGTTATGTTCTTGATGCCAAGAATGGTACGTGTCTTGATGGAAGGCTTGATGCCTTTGTCTGAAAGTGCACGAGATTTTATCAACAAGCGATTCCCGGGTAAAGAAGTATTTATTGGAATCGATGCGGCAACAGCCATTGGTCATCCTTCCGTTATCTCAACGGGTTTGATCTTGATTCCAATTACCTTGATTCTTGCGGCAATCTTGCCGGGAAACCGTGTATTGCCATTTACAGATTTGGGATTGATTCCGATCTTGATGATCTGGGCGGTTGCGCCATCACGGGGTAATGTATTCCGCGGTGTTGTAACAGGAACCATCTTTATGGCATTGATTCTGTTGATTGCAACGGATTTGGCTGAGATTACAACGTTGATCGCACGGGACGTGCAATTCCCGATTCCTGAGGGCACAAGTTTGATTTCATCTTTGGATGAAGGCGCCCATTTGGTACCGTATATAATCTACAAAATATTTAGTCTGTTTGGATAGACCTATACAGAAGGACTTGGCGAGGGGCAATACTGCCCCTATCGCCGTTATATCGAGGAGGAGTAAGAGATATGTTATTACAAGAGAGAAGAGAAGAACTAATTGCGGTGGCACAACAGATTCAAAAGGACAAATTGGTGCCTTTGACATTTGGAAACTTTAGTCTGCGGGATTTTGAAACAGGTTATATTTGCATTACGCCATCAGGCATGCTGTATGATCAATTGAAACCGGAAGACATTGTGGTTGTTGACGTAGACGGCAATCATGTAGACGGAGAGCGATTGCCATCTATTGAAAAAGATCTTCATTGTGCAGTATTTAGAAATCGTCCAGAAGTTGGCGCAGTCGTACATACACATTCGACTTTTGTCACAACTTGGGCATGCTGTAACAAAGCAATTCCAACGATTGTTGCCGAGGTAGCAGCTTTGGTGAAGGGTAAAATTAAATGTGCGCCATATGCTTTATGCGGTTCTCAAGAACTAGCGGATGTTACTGCAGAGTACCTTAAGGATGACGATGCTGTTTTGATGGCTAACCATGGTGTACTAGTGGTTGCTGATTCGATTCAACGTGCATATGTCAATGCGGTAATTGTGGAAGAGGGTGCGAAAGTGGCATTCTACGCAGAGCAATTGGGTGGCATGTACGTGTTTACACCAGAGGAATGTGAAACAGAACGATTGAGTGCAAATGCTGGCTACGGCCAAAGATAAGGAGTGAGGAAATGATCTATGAAGCCATGCGATTCATGGCAGGCCCCTATGTGTGTCGTGTCATGGATTATTGCTTGCAGTATCAAAATATATTTAACATTTTGCTTGTAACAGGTGCCTTTGCGTACCTGGCACATAAACGTACCAAGAAAAACATACAACACCCTTAGAATGCTGCCCTCGAAAGAGGGCAGTTTTTCTGTTAATCAAATATTCCTGAATGCGTATAAATTGGGTATAAATTCCTTAAGAACGGTGAAGGAGAAAAAAGATGATCTATGATGTAGTGGTTTCATACGCGCGGGAGGATAGAGAATTGGCAGTAACGCTTTGCAATCAATTGATTGCAGAAGGCGTGCAAGCTAGGATTGCGCCCCGTGTAACAAAATTGGATGAAGGATTCGCCATGGAGATTGCCGGTATGATTTCAATGGCGAAGGTACTGCTTGTTGTCATGTCTGCGGATTCGAACAAATCAGGTCAAGTGATCCGAGAAGTTGAATTGGCGACACAGAGTGAATTGGAAATACTGATTGCTCGACTGGATGATACAAAACCGACAGGAAGTTTAGGGTATTATCTGTCGGATAAGCGATGGTTCAGCATGAAGAGAAAAGAAGTGGAACCTTGGGAGACTGCGCATAAAATCAGTGAATATCTCGAAACAAAGAAAGGCGATCAAGAGATTGCCGTTGAAAAGGTGCAGGCGAGCATTGATGAATTGAAGAATAAGCCGGAAACGGAAGGGTCGAATTATAAACGGAAAACATACACTGCGATTTTGGCTATGCTTGCGATCCCATTGGTTTTTATTTTGATTATCTGGTTCATCATGTCGCGATTTGATTTTGGCGGAACACCGTCTGATAAAGAGTATGAGGCGGCGAGACAACATATGATCGAGTTGCAAGATCCGATTCTTGAAGAGGCGATTCGAACAACCCTGTCCGATCAGGGATACGCGGTGTCGGGGCAATTATCAGAAGCTGATTTATGGGAATTGACCTCTTTAAAGGTAATATCGCCGGATGAAAACGGACGCATCGAAGAGGCGTTATTGACAGAAGCGAACCGAAGAATGGCGGAGAATGGACTTATTGAAATTGACGGAGTGATTGAAACCCTAGATGGGTTGGAGTATGCAAAGAATCTGAAGGAATTGATTGTAGCGGGTCAATCGATTCAAGAAATCGATCCGATCGCGAATTTGACGAAACTCACATTTTTGGATTTAGGCGGAAATCGGATCAGCAGTATTGCGGATCTTGAGAATCTTGAAAGTGTCAGAGTGCTGATCTTGGATTACAATGCAATTCGTGATATTGGAGTGCTTGAACACTTGGAGCGGGTGACGGAATTGAATCTGGAAAGCAATGAAATCATTGATATTACATCTTTGGGAAAAATGAATAAGTTAAAATATGTGAACTTGTCGAACAACAAAATTCATAATATCAGAGCCCTTGGGAAGCTTGAATCCTTGGAAGGAATCGTTATAGCAAGCAATCAGATCAATGATATCGGAGTATTGGCGGATTTGAAACAATTGACGCGGCTGAATATTCAACACAATCAAGTAACCAATATCAATGAGTTGTCTTCATTAACGGAATTGCAATGGCTTTACCTTGGAGAGAATCAAATTCGAGATATTTCTGTAGCAAAGGAATTTGAGCGCTTGATCGGATTGGGAATCGAAAACACCATGATTCAAAATATCGAAGTATTGGAAGAGCTGCATGAAAAGTTTAAAATGCTTTGGATTGATGCACAAACCTATGATGCCAATTTCGAACTAATGGAACGGCTCGAAGAAGCGGATATTATGGTTTACGTACTTGAGTGATTGGATGACCATGATCAAAAGCTGTCCTTTGGGTGGTTTTTTCCATGCGCAAGATAGTTTTGGGAAATGTGATAAAATAAAGAAGATCACTGGATTCTTGGAAGGAGTGGGTGTATGCCATTTGAAATCGTGCATGGCGATATTACAAAAATACAAGCAGATGCAATTGTGAACGCGGCAAATTCAGATTTGCAAAGAGGCGGTGGGGTTTGCGGCGCGATCTTTGCGGCAGCGGGCGCGCGTGACCTGCAGATAGAATGCAATCAAATCGGACATTGTGAAACGGGCCAGGCAGTTATTACAAAAGCATATAATTTGCCGGCGACTTACATTGTGCATACCGTGGGACCGGTTTGGCGTGGGGGAGACAACAATGAAGAAACTCTCTTGTACAACTGCTATATGAATGCTTTGAGACTTGCAAAAAAGCATGGTTGCACATCCATAGCCTTTCCTTTGATTTCTTCCGGTATTTATGGATATCCGAAAGAGCAGGCAAGGGCAGTGGCGGAAAACGCCATTCTGGATTTCTTGGAATACCAGCAAATGCAGGTGAAGCTAGTTTTATTTCAAAGATAAATAAGAAAGAAAAAAACACCAATCGAGAAATCGACTGGTGTTTTTTATAGGAGTTAAGGCGCTGGATGAGTCGCGTTATTGGCAAAGATCGCCAACTGCTTTGACTCGAATTCGTGTCGCATTGCCTGGGTGGTAAGCCAAAGGAATGTCTTCCACTTCTTGAATCTCGATGGACTTCGGTTCTGCACCAGCCTTCACAGCTTCATCGATAGCTGTGGATTTTGCACTGTCGAGTGCTTCATCTCGTGTCATCTCAACAAGGGAGAAGACTCGGTTGATTTCGCCGCTAACCTGAGAGATGGCGGAGCCGACAGCATTGGCAACAGGGAAGTGGTTCGGTCGAATAATCTCTGAGATCCCTTCCAATTCATCTGTAACGAGAACGCTGCCGCCGCCAACCAAGATAACTGGAACGGGCTCGGCTGAAATCTTCATGCGGTCAACACCTTCATTGATCAAGCGCATCCATTCCGACAAGGCTTTTTTCGCAAAGCCTTCATCGATGTGCGAAACTAAAGCCGGATCGCCTAGATCCATCATGCCAAGACGTACCGCGATATCCGATGTCGTTAAGGTATCTCCGCCGAAAATCAGGGATTTTTCTGTGATTTGATAGCCGACGCTTTCGGGTCCGACAACCACATTATCGCCAATTTCCTTTATCAGGGTTCCGCCGCCTACGCCGATTGCTGTAATATCAGGCATTCGGAAGTTTGTGCGGGCGCCGCCGATGGTAACGGCCAAGGAAGATTCCCGCGGGAATCCGCTCATAATGACACCGATATCGGTTGTGGTGCCGCCGACATCCAGTACGATGGCATTCTGGTTCTGGCTGAGGTAAGAGGCGCCTCGGATGCTGTTGGTTGGTCCGCAGGCAATTGTCAGAATCGGATAGCGCTGCGCGTAATCGGCTGACATTAACGTGCCGTCGTTTTGGCAAAGGTAAAGCTCCGCATCTGAAATCCCTTCCTGCTTCAAGCCAGCTTTGAATCCTTCCACTGTGCGTGTTGCAACAGTGTGAAGTGCTGCGTTCAAGATTGTCGCATTTTCACGTTCGATCAAGCCGACGGAAGCGATCTCGCTTGATTTTGAAATCGGGATATCTCCAAGTTCTTCTCTTAAAATGCTTTCCACTTCATACTCATGGTCGTTTCGAACGGGTGAAAAAACAGCGGTCAGGGCAATGGTATCAACCTTGCCTTTGAGTTGTTTGGCTACATTTCGAATCTCTTGATAGTCAAGCTGCGTGATTTCTCTTCCGTCGAATTCATAACCGCCCTTGATGATGTGAATATTGTCGCCGATAGCTTCCCGAAGGGACTCCGGCCAGTCCGGCATCGGCCGGATGCTGAAAGTGGCAGGGGCTGCAATTCGTATGATGCCGACTCTGCAGAGTCCTTTTCTCTCGACAATGGCATTGGTGCAATGGGTGGTGCCCAGCATGGCATAATCGATTTCATGCTTGTTGATCTGGCTTTCTACGAGCACCTTTTTGATGGCATTGTTGATCCCCGTAGTAACATCGAGGGTTGTAGGCATTTTCACGCCGGCAACAATATTTAATGATTCGTCAATGATGACTGCATCCGTATTTGTACCGCCAACATCAATTCCAAGTCTATATTTCATTCTACTGCACTCCCTTCACTCGTTCTTCGATTGGTACATAGTCTATGTCATATTTGAAGTAGCGTGGACCAACGGTATCAATGCCTTTTTTCGTTCGCCATTTTTCATCGCAACGCAAGCCGACTACCACAACGCGGCGTCCGTATTTCAACGCCTCGGTCGTAATGGGCACGCCGGTTTCCAAGTCGACGATGGTGATTAAATCCGGTGTTGTCGCCAAAACTTCATCGCCTTTCATAACAACGAGGTTTTCGTTTTGGAAGTCCACTTCACAGGATTCGCCCTTGTCATCATTGATACCGGCGATTTTCGCCTTGCCGAAGTTGAAGCCTTGACGCGTTTCGCGAAGGATATCCACGATCTTGCCGGTAAACAACTTGTAGCCGTCAACAAAGTCGATCATACGGTCGATCGGTAGAACATCCGTGTCTTGTTTGTCCGTAATGGCAGCCCCAATATTCTCCGCAAGAGTCAGGGTGTTGTAGATGGCTGACTTCTTCAGCTGATGCCCAAACATGGAATATATTGAGATCATGACAGAGCCGCCCATGGTGATGGTTGCGGTTCTGGCAAGAGTTTCGGACCAATTGTTGTTGATTGTCTCCACGATCATGGAGTTGCCTTTCTCATCGGTAACAACCATCGGGCTTGTTGTGATTCCATCTAGATGGAATGTGACCATTTGCAATTCAGGGAAGGCGCGTCCCATGCCGTCGCAATCAACAATGGGAATACCCAGTTTTGCAGCAACAGCAAATGGAAGCATGGAATTCACACCGCCGGCTTCGATTGGAAGGGTAGCGAATACTTTTTGACCCGTGTATTTTTCCAGATGATCGATGATTACATCAAATTCCTTTCCGTTGGCAATCTTCTCGATCAAAACGGTGGGGGCACCCATCATGGCGGTTGGCACCACAAAGGCGTCATCAGGCACTTCACTCGGATCCAGCATTTGTACCGGTCCGTATTGCCGGATGGCTTCAATGGCCATCAGCTTGCCGATATAGGGGTCTCCGCCACCACCAGTACCCAAAAGTGCGGCACCTAATGCAATCTTTTCAATGGCTTTTTCGTCAATAAGTCTCATGTCTGCTTCCTCCTATGCACTGACCTCTTTGTCAGTGTTACTTTCTTCTTTGGAACCTGTTTCTGTATGGCTGAATTTGTTTAAAATGACTGTGGCAATCATCGCGACAACAATCGCATTAACTGGCGCGCTGCCTATGTGTACGAAGTAACCGACTGCAAATCCAATCAACCAGGAGATCACGCCTGTCCATCGAACGCCTTCTTCTTCCTTCCACTTGGTAGGGTCACCTTTCCGGATAATCCAGTAGTCTGCGATCATTACGCCGGCAATCGGCGAGATCCCTGTTGTTAATACCATCAGGAATGGAATAAAGTGGTTCATAATTCCCACTACGGCTAAAACAGTGCCAACGATGCCGGCAATAGCTGTCGCCATAGGGCGCTTGTCATCTTTCAGATGGAACATGCTCGTCAAAGCGATACCGCCTGAATAAGCGTTAACCGCATTGGTTGTCCAAGTTGCCAGAATCAGAATCATCAATCCGATCAAAGGGAAGCCCAGACTGGAAACGACCTGAGTCATATCCGCAGAGCCTGCGGTAATTGCCATTAACGCGCCCGCGCTCAGCAAGATGACGCCCATTGGCAATACGCCCAAAACGGATGAAAGGATCGCGCCCTTTCGGTTCTCTGCATATCGGGAGTAGTCGGGAGCAATAACCCCACCAACGGCGAAACCGCCAACGGTGATCGCAACGCCTTGCAAGAATGAGAATGGCGCAGCTGGTGTATAGCTAAGCAATGCATCCATGCCGAAGTTCGAAATAACACTGTATGTTCCGTATACCGCCATAATCAAAAGGGCTGGCACAGCAACATAGTTTAAGTAAGCGAGTGCTTTATATCCGTAAACGGCTGTCATCAGCATGATGCCGCCCCAGATGGCAGCAGACAATTGGAAGGAGATGTTGACGCCAAGCCAATCGTGCATAATGCTAGAAAATGCGCTACCTGTAATGCTTGTCTGAACACCGAACCAACCCATAACGGAAATGCCGATGACAAAGGAAATGATAAAGGATGCGCCGCTTTTCCCAAAGGCTGAGCTGGCGGAAGAAACGGTTGGTCGTCCAAGGTCAGCGCCTTGAACTCCTTGGAAAGTCATAAAAAGAACAACGATCGCATAACCGACAAAACCAGCCAGCAAGGCTTGCTTCAACGGCAGACCAGAGACAAGGACACCGCCAACCATCAGGGACGATACGCTGATAATGGCGCCGATCCAGATGAGTGCGATGCTCACCCAATGTTTTCGTTCCGACTGGGGAATCGATTCTAGTGCGCGCTTTTCAATAAAACTATTACTTTTCTTTTCTGTGCTCATGCTTTCCTCCTTTAAACCTTATTGGAATGAATAAATTCGTCTTGCATAACCTACAATTGCAAGTTTCGTGCCAAGTTGAAATCGGAGTTTTTGCGAAAAAGACACAAATAACGGGTAAAACAAGCCGAACTTGGCAAAAACACTATGTGGG
The DNA here is from genome assembly GCA_030625815.1 of Eubacteriales bacterium. Lineage (GTDB taxonomy): Bacteria > Bacillota > Clostridia > Tissierellales > GPF-1 > GPF-1. The sequence continues at coordinate 17,059 of DAOUQF010000031.1, read as the reverse complement.
TTTTCTCATAATTTCTCATTATTTCTAATTTTTCTTGCAAACATTCTCGGTTTTTCTCATTATTTCTAGATATTTCTCATTTCTCATTGTTTTGCGACGGAATTTCTTCTATACTAGTATTAACAAATTGTAATAATAAAAATTTATGCAAAAAAATATAAATATCGCATGTTGATAGAGGATGGGAGGGAAACTGTCATGGAAGATCTGAAACGCCTTTTAATGGATTTTGGGGAGCGTGCATACCGGACGTTGGTGGTGTTTGATCAAGAGCAAATTCTTTATACAATAGGGGAGTCTGTTTCGTTTGACGGCTTCCGTGAATTGTGGGAGAAGCGAAACAATCAGCCGGTCGGGGGCTTTGATCATCCTGCACGCGTCAGTTTTCACGGGAACTACGGCCTGCTTTGGATTGCTGAGTCATTCGATGAACTATACCCAATCCATCTGAAGATGGTGGATTTGCATGTGGAGAATGAGCGGCTGCAAAAGTTGCAACACTTCTACCACCATATGATCAGGGAAGTGGGACGTGTTTCGGATACGGGGATCTTGGTTGTCAATGAAAAAGGACAACTTCTCTATGAGAATGACGCATCGCAACAGATTGATTTGAAGGTGTCGGTTGCGGAGCTGGTCCAGATGGATGAGCCTGCGCCAACGAAATTTGATGAGATGATCAGAGAATATCCGTCGCACAAAATCTATCGTAGAGGATTGCCAGATCAAAGAGGCACCCTCATCTTTTCCAAGATGCAGCAGGGAGAGTGGCAAAAACCTGAAGCGTATGGATCTACGGTATCCCTGGAAAGAAAAATTATCGGACAGACTTCTACCATGGAAGAAATTATGAATACCATTAATAAAGTTGCGCCAACGGATTCCACTGTGTTGATTCGCGGAGAAAGCGGAACGGGCAAGGAAGGCTTTGCTAAGTTGATTCATGACAAGAGCCCGAGAAAAGACAAACCTTTTATAGCTATCAATTGCGCATCGATTCCGGAGCATTTATTGGAAAGTGAATTGTTTGGCTACGCGAAGGGCTCATTTACAGGCGCTTTAAAGGGCGGCAAAACAGGTAAATTCGAAGCGGCCAGCAAGGGAACGATCTTTTTGGATGAGATTGGCGACATGTCCATGAATTTGCAGGCAAAATTATTGCGGGTTTTGGAGGAGAAGACGATTGAGAAGGTAGGGGGAACCCGGCCGGTCAAGGTGGATGTACGAATTATAAGTGCGACCCATCAGAACTTGGAGACCATGATTCTAAAGAAGCAATTCAGAAAGGATCTTTTTTATCGGCTGAACGTTATTCCGGTGCCGATCCCAGCGCTTCGCGATAGAACAGAAGATATCGAGAATCTGGTACACTACTATATTAAAAAACATTGCATCGTAAACAATCGTTCCTTTATGCGGCCATCGGTAGAAGTGATTGAAAAGTTAAAGGCATACAATTGGCCGGGAAATATTCGAGAATTGATTAATGTGGTTGAGTACATTGTGTCCACTGAAGAAGGGGAAATCATTGCAGAAGAGATGCTGCCACGTGAAATCTTGAATATGAAGCGGAGAGAAAAGTCGGACGGGAAATTGTATCAATCCATTGAAGAAGCGGTGAAACGCCGTATCGTGCCGGCTGAAAAAACCCAAAGGCAGTTGGTGAAGAAATCGAATGCAAAACCAAGGAAACCGAATCGGGAAGAACTTTTGAAATTGCTTGAGGAGTTCGGATATTCCAGCGAAAACAAGAAGGAACTGGCCAAACATTTGAGCATCAGTCCAGCGACTCTTTATCGATGGTTGAAAAAGCATGAAATCACATAATTGTAAAGGATAAATTGGAAGGGGGATGACTCTTTTGAAAAAGATCGATAAGCAATCTCTGGAAGCCCTTATGGTCGGCAGTCAATTTCTGGGCTCTGGCGGGGGCGGAAAGATTCATATTTTAAGACAATTGGTGAAGGACAGTTTTGATGATTCCTTTTCGGTTGATTTGATTGACTTGAACGAAATGGATGAGGAGGGAATCGGCACGACTGTCGGTATGGTGGGCTCTCCGGAAGCCCTCGAGGAATTTTTGCCCACGGGGCAGGAAGGCCGGGAATTATTGGAGAAAATGCAGGAGCTGACGGGGAAGAAAACCGATGCGATTTTTACCATAGAGGGTGCAGGTGTTAATTTGATTTACCCGGTCATTGTCGCCTATGCGATGGGATTGCCCCTAATGGACGGCGATGCCATGGGGCGTGCGTTTCCGGAATTGCCTATGACAACCTTTCAATTCAACAATCAGCCGATTGCACCTATCGCTTTTCAGGACATCGACCATATCTTTTATGTGTACAGCGACCAGGATGCAAGTATAGTGGATTTGAAAATCAGGCAGAAGATTGCGGAGACTACGGGCATGGCATTCTTCTCCGGCTATCAGGCACCCTTTGCGGTGCTGAAACGGATCTTGATTCCTCATACCTTTTCGGTTGGCATGAAGATAGGAGAAGCTTTTTTGAATGCGAAGAGTTTTGAAGATCTGATGAGAGAACTTGGGCATGTAACCCGCAATTCCCTCTATGGTTCTGCCATCGAGATCACCCGCGGTGTTGTTAGTGAACATGTAGCCATGGATCACTCAAATATAGCGTCGTATCAGGTGGGGGAATATACAGTGTACTATCACTATGAAAACCTGATGGTGTACCATAACAAGAAGTTGGTGGCCAATGTGCCTGATCTGATTACCTTGGTGGACTTGGATACCCTGGAGCCGATATCTGTAACCGATGCAGAATTGGGCATGCGGGTTGCCATCGTTGCTACGCCTGCACCTCTGTCGTTGAGAACACCCACGGCACTCAGCTATGTGGGACCGAAGGCGTTTGGATTCAAGTCGGCTTATGAACCCTTGGAAAAGATTCATTTTAAGCATTATTTCTAAAATATAGGAGGTGAAGGGAATGGCGCAATTGGGTCTGGTGATTCAGAAAGATCAAGTGAAGTACCTGTATGCGGAAGCAGGAACCATTGTTTTTTCTCAGTCGAATGGGGATTTTGTAGAATGGATTGATACATGCGGCATTTCCTTTGCTGCTATCGATTCTATTGTTGTGCAAAAGGATTTTTGCGAGGAGTTGCCTCGGATCCAAGCGAAAGGCGGGCGATATCGTTTGGAATCCGAAGATTTTGTCAGAGAAAAGCTCTTTGATTCGAATAAGGAGACCTCGATGACACTCGAGGAATTGCGGCATCGGCAATTGGCAGAGTTTGATGTGGAGGATGTTGTCACCCCTGATGTCGAGCTCATTCGAAATCAGATTACTAGGGAGAACTATTGGGTGATGAATCTGATGCTGCATGAGCGGGCAAAAGAATTTATGAATCAGTTGAAAGATAAGATGGAACAGAGCGGTTTCGCAGTGCCTGTCTACTTTTTGACGGGAAGCGGGTTCCTTACGGACGCAAAAAACATCTTGAGAAATCCCGTGTTAACCTGGCGGTCCGCGGAGGCATTGGAGTTGCTATCGGCAGCGCGGCATCATCGTTTGAAAGACTTTATTTATGTGAAGAAGCAAGATGATGCGTATTCTCTTGCAGTGATAAAAGATGGGGAACCCGTTGATTACCAGAATCGTTGCAGTTTCAATGGGTATGAATTGCCACCATGGTTTGTGAAAATCAGCAGATCCAAAGCAAGTGATTTGGAAAATACCATTACATTTCTAAAACGGCTCCATGGGGATTTACCGGTGGTGATGGAAGGAAAAGTAGGGAACAAACAGATTGAATACGGCAGGTATGCGGCCATAAGAAACCCGATGGGCGGGCTGTTTCAGATTCCATACCGCAAGCGCCTATTCCGCCAGATTAATATGGCGCAAGGCAAGCTGACGGATCAAATAGAAGAAGAAATCAGACAGGCAATGGATAATTACCTGACAAGAAACGAGATCGAACTCAAAGAGCCAACATACACCATCAGCAGTGAGAACTGGCAGTACTCCCTTGAGAGGATTGCAAGGCTTGAGTTGAGGGTGGTTGGAGCTCTAGCGGGATAAGAAATTTAGTATAGTATAATTATGTGAGGGGCCATGACATCAGTTGTGGTTCTTTTTTGCTATTTATGTTTATTAGTGGAATGGGATTAACAGCAAATGTTTAGCAAGGGTTATATTACTTTGGTGAGATAACTCGTATTCGTACATTGAACTCAAAACATGATAAAATAGAAATGGATGGAATTTCCGAAATGATTTTCAAATTTTATGAGTACTGAGTTAGTTTTTGAAAAACAAAAGGAGTTTGGCTATGTCGGATAAGTTTTCTCCAGAAAAAAGAAGTGAAATTATGTCTAAAATCAAATCAAAGGATACTATGTATGAAGTTATGGTAAGAAGTTATCTTCATAAGAAAGGTTTTAGATTTAGAAAAAATGACACTAGATATCCTGGAAAACCAGATATTGTCTTACCGAAATACAAAACGGTTATTTTTATTCATGGTTGTTTTTGGCATGGTCATGAGAGCTGTAAATATGCATGCACACCTAAATCAAATACAGACTTTTGGTTGAAAAAAATTGATACGAATAGAAAACGAGATCAAATTGTTAAGCGTAAACTTGAGAAGTTAGGATTTACGGTATATGAGATTTGGGAATGTGAGTTGAAAAAAGATTTTCAAGGTGTCGTAGATGAAATTGTGAATAATATAAGAAATAAATCGTGAATTATCTAGATAGGATATTATCCAATACTCTATATTGTTATTGACTTATGGGGATTTATCAGTTTATTTGTAGGGAGGGTTTGATGAAAACGTGGGAAGAATATATTGAAGAGGAATTGAGTAAATATATAAAATTTGATGATTTGATGTTTAGCAACAGTTCACAAAGTAGTAAAAAATTTCCAAAAATTTTATACATAAGCACATCAATTATTGAAAGAAATAAAAATAATTTGCTGATTGTGTTTCCTGAATTAAAGCAATATACTAATTTATTTCTACTTTTTCACATAATATATAGAATTGATTCAAATGAGTTTTCGAAAGAATATGACCCAACAAAATTCAAAAAAGATGATTTGTTAAAATGCGGGAATTCTGTAGCTAGATTCGATAGAATTGAAAAAAATAAGTCGGGAAAAGAATTGATATGGATTGAAAATGCGAACGGTATGATGTATGGGGTTCCAATTGATTTGGCACCAGTCTTTCAACATACAAGTACGAAAAAAAAATTATCGAAGTATGAAAAATTTTATAAAGAATTTAAAAAACAAGAAAAAGAACGTCGTCAACATAGTGAAGATCAGCTAGTTATGAAATTGAAAAATTTGAGAACACATACACATGAAACAATATGTATTATCGCCTCTCAAAACGAATTAATAGAATTTTTTCAAAAAAACAAGATGAATGGCTATGAACTCACAGAGTTATTCTATGTCTCACGATTAGATAAATCTGGAAAAATAATTAGTGTAACGAAAGGGAAACTTGAAGGTAAGCCGGAAATAATCATATCGACGAGTTTGTATTCGGCGATCGAAGCGATTGAAACTGGTCTCGAAATTAATAAAGTGATTTTACCAATTTATAATTTGAATAAATTTCAAAGTGAACTCGATGCGTTCGATGAAATATTGAATTTCAACATTGAAATTCTATGTCTATGTGGTATGGAAATGACACCATATTTGGAACAATTGGAAATGCGTGAGTTTCCTGTATGGGAATGGAATAAGCAATTAACACTAAGTTTGTTTCAGAATAAGGAAGAGAGAGCACTACATGAGATACAGGACAATTATGTTAATAGAGTAGAGCACTATATACAGTGCCAAAACAATTCGCTGGAGACTGCTTTAAAAGAGTTGTTTTATCTAAATCGATATTTAGATGAGTATACAGGGAAACTTGTTGAAGTATATTCGTTTCTCTATAAAAAAACGTATGAGTTTTTGAATAAAGTTTCGCCAATTAATTTTAAAGAGATTGTAACGGTAAAGAAATCGTTAGAATACTATTATGAAATGGTTATTCAATATCAGTTATTACTTTCTGAATCACAAAATGATTCATTTAGAAATGCTTTTGAAGCGATTGCTGATTTGTACTCGAGAAAATCAATAATTGATAAAATGTTGAAACTCGAAGAGTATTTATTGAATATTTCTAGGAAGAAAGTATGCATTGTAATGAAAAAAAGTAAGTTTTGTTATGAAGCAGAAGAGTATCTTTTGAAACGGATTAATATAAAAAAATTCTACAGTGTTAATATCATGAATTACAAAGAATTTCTTGCTGAGAAAAACAATTTCTATGATTTAGTTATTATAACAGGATGGTTTGGTGAAAAAAAGATGAGAAGCATCATCAATGCTTATAATTCTTCCGAGCTTATTATATTACTATATGAGATTGAGGATAAGTGGCGTAAAGCTCATGAGTATCAATGGACTAGACATGAAATTCAAAATAATAACGATATTCTGTTGAGTGATATAACTGGAATATCAAATACTAAAAATATAAATACTCCAGTAAATACTGAAGTTGAAAATAGTAGTTTTGGGGATTTTGATGATTACATAGGCGAATATATTTTTAGTAAATATGCTAGATCTGATTATAATAACGAAAATGATGAAGAAAGTGTTGATGCGATTCCAATAAAATTTCATGATGACAGTTATGGCTTTTTTAAAGAAACGCACAAAATGATTGTTATTAATGAACTGTTTAATGAAAATGGTTCAATAAATAACAAGGAGACAAAAAATGTGTATAGCGGTGATTTTATTGTGATGAGAGAGACAGCAAAAGACATACTGAGAGATTTGGCAGATGAAATTCTAAATAAAAATGATATGGGCAGGTTACGTGAGAAAGCAAGTGAGTGGCATATGATTTTAAAGGTGCAAATGGATGACAATGTTTTTTCTGATGTTTACAAACGATTGTATGAAATGGGATGTCATGTAAGTAAACTGACAGTAAGAAATTGGATCAATAATACAGATATGATTACTCCACAAAAGCTGGAACATGTTGAGATCATATTGGCACTAGCGAAAAATAGCTATGGTTTGAAAAGGGCAAAGGAAATATTTGAAGCGGGAAAACAGGTTAAAAGAGCCCATATTAAAGCAGGTAAAATATTGACAAAACTTCTGAAAGTGAAGTTGAGAAATGTATTAAATGATATCGATTTGGAATATATTGATCTTGATGAGAAAGTTGAGTTTGAAATTGAAAACATTGGGACGGTTAGACTATTGCTGATAGAGGAAGTATTTGAATCAAAAAAGATCAGTAAAACTATCTTAAATAAATTATTGGATGATTGGAGAAGATAAATGTCAAAAATGATACCTAGACAATTTTCGCCTGAAGTTAAAAGTAATGCAGAAAGAAAAATATTTGATTTGTTCCAAAATTCTCCTGGGACTGAGAATTGGGTTGTGTTTCATTCGTTGGGAATATCGAATCATAATCGTGTAATCTATGGAGAAATTGATTTTGTTGTTCTCGCGCCTAAATTAGGCCTTTTTGCTTTAGAGGTAAAAGGGGGGAGAGTTAGGCGAGAAATGGGGAAGTGGTATTTCACAAATAGATATGGGCAGTCAAATAGTAAATTGCGAGGTCCTTTCGAGCAAGCTAAAGATGGTGTTTTTAGTTTGATAAAAGAAATCCAAAAGATAGATGATGTTAGTTATGAGGCGAAGAATATACTATTTGGTTATGGAGTGATGTTTCCAGATATTGAATATATAATTGAAGATTTGGATTCAGAACAATGGCAAGTTTATGATGAAAACAATAATGGAGATATTGTATCTTTTATCAAACATTTATCAAGCAATTCAATCCATAAATGGGAAGAAAAGTATGGGAAGATTCCTAGCAATAAAATTCCGACAAAAAAGGAAGTGAAGGAATTAACGAGGATAATTCGTCCTGATTTCGATTTCCCAGTTACACTTGATACTAAAATACGAATTGCAGAATCAAAGATTGATCATTTTACAAGCGAACAATTGAGATGTCTCGATCAACTTGAAGACAATGCAAGGATACTAATTCAAGGCCGTGCTGGTACTGGGAAAACATTGATTGCATTAGAGGAGGCAAAACGGAAAGTTGTCGATGGGAAAAGAATTGCTTTCTTTTGTTTTAATAAGTTATTGGCAAAATGGATAATAGAATATTTTAAGGATTTACCAGACGAAATGCAGCCGGTATATGTTGGGACATTTCATTCTTATATGTTGGATAGGGCACGTGAGTCTTGTCAAGAGGAATTCGATTTTGATGATCCAGAATTTTATAAATATGAGTTGCCCATTTATGCTATACAATCACTTGAAGATAATGATGTTTCGTTTGATCAAATAATTGTTGATGAAGCACAAGATTTGTTGATTCCAGAGTACTTGGCGGTAATGGACAGTATGTTAACGAATGGTATTGATAGAGGTCGTTGGTCTTTCTATGGAGATTTTGAGTTGCAGAAATTATATTGCAAAAGTGATGAAATCGAAAATGGATTGCAGGAATTAGATCAGAAGACTTCTTTTATCAGATTTAAGCTAACTATGAACTGTAGGAATACAAGGCAAATTGGACAGGAAGTTAATTTTTTAACTGAATCTAAAAACCAACTTCGCTTTTTAAATGATATTGATGGCCCCCCTGTAGATTATTTGATATATAAATCGAGTGACGAGCATTTGGAAAAGCTTCAATTACTTTTAGAAAACTTAATAAAAGTCAAAAAAATAGAAAAAAGTAAAATTACAATTTTAAGTCCGAGGAAATATGAAAAATCAATTGTATCATGCATAGACAATAAAAAATGTAAAATTAGACAATACTCAATTGGCGATCATAAAGAGATATCCTTTAGTACTGTTCATTCTTTTAAAGGGTTGGAAAATTCAGTGATAATAATTTGCGATTTGGAAACGATTAATAATAAAGAACTGCTTTATACTGGATTAAGTAGAGCGAAAACAAAATTGTATATTTTTGAATCTAAAACTGCTGATAAGGAAAGAAAAAGTGTTATTAGGAGGTCTTTTCAATGAGCGATCTAAGTGCTCGTGATCAAATCATAGATATTATAAAAAAGGAAATCATTGGGCCCAATCCGATTGATTCACCAAATTATGTACAACCAAATGGGGAAGAAATTCTTACTGAATCGCCTAGAATAAAATACTCAGCAGGAATTCTTTATCCAAGAGAGTCCCTAAATGAAGAAATCAAAGATGATGAGAAAGATACTGATGGGTTTGAGAGAAGTGGGAAAGATGTAAGGGAGTCGGATATCCAAATAAACGGGACAAATCATGCGAGTGTAGGAGAAATTTTAGCTGATTCTGAGGAAGCGGTTAAGCTATCGAATGCGTACAATCAATCTGCAATCAGTATAACTTCGGCATGTAAGAATATAGATAAAATATCTGTAATGGTAAAGGCGGCAATATATGAAAGGAAAGTAGAATATACTGATGCAGGGAAAAAACGCATACTATATTATCGGCGACCGATGTTCTGGAACAACTCCGGTGAATTCATAGAATTACCAGATGAAATTGAGAAGATAAAAAAATATCAAGTATCTGGAGAAGGTAATAAATATAAAGGGCTAGAGCTTATTATTATCAATAGGAAAAATACAAAAGTTGAAAATATCTATACATTTTCATTAATCAATAAGAAACGGAAAACGCGGAGTGCGTTAGATGAGGATTGTTTTTTTCAAGTTGGTTTTTCTATTAAGTCAAATTGTGGTTTCTTAAGAATACCTTCAGTTGAAAAAGAGTTTTTGTCGGAAGACGATGCATCTAATGAATTGTTGTATCGAAACGAAAAAAACTATGCAATTGGACATGGTTGCTCGGCTAATTGGGAAGATGAAGAAGAAAATGTTTTTGTGATTCGAACTGAGATCATCCCAACTTTTGATTTGAAACCGATACTACCAACCGCGATAAAGGGTGTTTCTTTAAGTATGAAATTAATGAGTGATTTGGGTGATTTTGATAGAGCACTTTACGAATTGAACAAATTGGTTATTGAGTATAAATCGTGGATAAAACGAATCGAAACGGAATCTATGAATTTACCAAAACAGTATGGGGAGTCTGCTAAACGCCATATTGCTTTATGCAAAGAGAGTATGAATCGTATGAAAAAGGGAATAGAATTACTAGAAAGAGATGAAAAAGTTAGAACTGCATTTCAGTATATGAACCGTGCTATGTTAATGCAGCAACTACATTTTAATATGCCAACTTCATTGTGGGATACAAAGAATAGTAATGCGAAAATGATAAAAATGTATAATGTGCTACCAGATATTGAGGATGAAAGCACATGGTATGGCGATGCGAGTAGATATGGTAAGTGGAGACCATTTCAAATTGCTTTTATACTAATGAACTTGATTTCGATGAATGATGCTGCAAATGAAGAGCGCAGTTTAGTTGATTTAATATGGTTCCCTACCGGGGGTGGGAAGACAGAGGCGTATTTGGGTCTAAGTGCATACACCATATTTTTAAGACGGTTAAAGAATAAAGAGGATGCAGGTACTGCGATTTTAATGAGATATACCTTGCGCTTATTAACTACTCAACAATATCAACGCGCAGCATCATTAATCTGTTCTTGTGAAATGATAAGGCAAGAAAAAATTTCGAAATTAGGAGATAAAAAAATAACTATAGGATTATGGGTTGGGAATGCAACTACACCAAAAAAAATGGCAGATGCTGTTAAGGTATATGAAAAATTAAAGTGTGGTAAAACAACTGCGAATCCTTTTATTGTTTTAAAATGCCCATGGTGCGGTGCTCAAATGGGTGTTTTTCAACATCCTAAAGGAAAAGTGTCGTTACGAGGATACAAAAAAAATAATACTCCAAAAAAACATTTTGTATATCAATGTAGTAATACGGATTGTCAGTTCAGTGTTAAAAACAATGCTCTACCAATGACGGTGATTGACGAAGAGATTTACGAAGAACCTCCCACATTATTACTAGGGACTGTAGATAAGTTTGCAATGTTGCCTTATATTCCAAAGGCACAAAGATTATTTGGGATAAATTGTGATTGGAGTCCACCTGAACTGATTATCCAAGATGAATTGCATCTTATTTCGGGTCCTCTAGGGACTATGGTAGGTCATTATGAAACACTGATTGATGAGTTGTGCACAAAATATAATGATGATGGTTCCATGATAAAACCGAAAATAATTGCTTCAACAGCTACTATCAGAAATGCAAGCGATCAATGTCATGCATTGTATAATTGTGGGAAAAACAATGTTAAACAATTTCCTCCTATGGGTATCAATGCGGGAGATTCGTTTTTTGCGAAGCTAGATCACAAGGCTAAAGGGCGGAAGTATGTAGGGATATTCGCGCCAGGCTCGTCGTCGTTTGCGATGACCAACATTAGATTATATGCGACTCTGTTATATGCGGCGAAAGAGATTAGTGTTAAAGACGAAAGTGAAAGGGATCCTTATTGGACAAATTTGGGATATTACAATAGCTTGCGTGAGCTGGGGCAAACGGCAACTTGGATAAATGCGGACATTGAAGAGTATTTGCACACTATCTACGGTCGCAAATATATTGAACGAGATAAAAGAAAAGATAGTAGCAAGAAAATTGATCGAAGATATATCTATCGTTTTGAAGAGCTGACAAGTAGAATCTCAAATGAGAAAATTCCGATGAGTTTGGAAAATTTAAGTGTGAAATATCCAAATGAAAAACCAAGACCTGTAGATATTTGTTTAGCAACGAATATGGTATCAGTTGGTGTGGATATCCCTCGATTGGGGCTCATGACAGTAGTAGGACAACCAAAAACGACATCGGAATATATACAGGCAACCAGTAGGGTTGGTCGAAGCAATACTGCACCCGGTCTTGTTTTTGTTACTTATAGTCCTGGTAAACCCAGGGATAAATCCCATTATGAGCAATTTAAGGCATATCATATGAAGATTTATAGTCAAGTAGAACCAACGAGTGTTACTCCTTTTTCTGAAAGGGTTAGAGAACGAGCAATGCATGCATTAATAATTGGGTATGTACGATTATTTGGTGATGCAAGTACGTATGATGATCCAAGAAAACTTCCGGATGAAGAGACTAAGAAGAGAATATATAAAATGATACTTGATAGGGTTGAAAATGTCGCGATTGAAGAGAAATCTGGTACAAAAGCATTGATTGATTATGTGTTTAAACATTGGGAAACTTTTTTACCTCAGCAGTATCATACTTTTGTGGATCAAGAGGATCCTGTATTGATGTACCCATCTTCAATGAGTCCTAATGAAGATTGGAATCGGGTAGGTTTTTCCACGCCTACATCGATGAGAAACGTAGATGCTGCATGCGAGATTCGTATATTAAATAAAGAGGTGAACGAATAATGGTTTATTCAAAAAGACCAATTAGGAGAGCTCAAATACTTAGTCCTTGGGGGATTGGTGCGATTGTTCCATTCCCTAATGATGAATCATTGATGATTGCAGGATTAGATTTCTGGCATTATGATGATGAGGATGTTGAACGCTACCGTGTAATCGACAAGAGACTAACACAAAGATTGGGTGTTAAAGAACTTAGACTGCCTCCCGATTTCAATGGGAAATCTTTGTTAAGTATTCCAGCTGTCAGGTTTCCGTTGTGGCATTATTGCCCGTATTGTGGTTCTATGATTAAAGCTCCACCATATTTGGATTCTCGAGATAAGTGTGACGCATATCCTTGGACAAAGGGTAGAAGCTGTTCGAATAAGACACCTTTGTCAAGGAGAAGAACTTTGGTTCCTGAACGGTTTATAGTAATATGTGAAGATGGGCATATCGATGATTTTCCATTGATGGAATGGGTGCATAGAAATGGTCCTAAAAGAAAGTCTGACTGTAAATTAAGAAGAAGTACTGGAGGAATATCAACTTCGTTGGCTGGGGTTAGATATACTTGTACTTGTGGTGCCAGTTCAAGTTTGTTAGGGGCAACGAAAAAGGGAGTACTTGATAATATTGGATATACGTGTAAAGGATTAAAACCTTGGCTGGGGTATGAAAATGAAAAATGTGGAAAGAGTGTAAAGGTCGTTCAACGTGGTGGGTCAAATGTTTGGTTTCCTGACATTAGAAGTTCTATTACGATACCATATTACGAACAAGAAGTTGATAAAAGAGTAGTGAAGGTTGTTGATGACTACTATGAGAAGTTGAAAAAATCAATAGAAGATTCAAGAGTGAATGGAGAAATCGATTTATCAACTATTGAAATTATAGCGGAGGTCAAAAAAGTTGATGCTAAAGATTTATACAAAACGTTATTGTCAAGAATTAATGGGGAGAATGAGTTTGGCGAAAATTTAGCTGGAATTACAGAAGAAGAATTCAGGCTTGATGAGTATAAGAAACTCATATCAACATTTGGGAATGAGAATCTTGACCTTCATACGGTGAATTTTCCAATTTCAAAATATAATTCAGCGATTCAAGATTATTTTGAAAGTATAACTTTAGTAAAAAAGCTGAGAGAAACTAGAGCCTTTTTAGGGTTTTCGAGGGTTCAACCTGATTCAGGTACCAATTTCACAGATAAGAAGAATATGTTAAGTAATGAGGAAGTTTCTTGGTTGCCAGCGATAGTAGTATATGGCGAAGGTTTGTTTTTTCAGTTCAATAAGGAAAAACTGATGGGATGGATGCAACAAAAATCAGTACAAGATAGAATCGCTCGTTTGGATGATAATTATCACAGGTATAACATCAAAATGTCGAGAAAAGCTATTGAATTGAATCCTATATATATATTACTGCATACTTTTGCTCATATCTTGATTAATCAACTTAGTTTTGAATGTGGTTATGGTAGTTCTGCTTTGCGAGAAAGGATATATTGCGATAAAGGAGAATTGACTAATGATATGTATGGTGTGTTAATTTATACGGCTTCAGGGGATTCAGAAGGTTCTCTTGGTGGACTGGTTAATCAAGGTATTCCAAATGTAATTGAAAACACAATGAGGAAAGCAATAAGTAATGCGCGCTGGTGTACGGCTGATCCAATATGTATTGAATCGAAAGGACAAGGACCAGATTCTTGTAATTTGGCTGCTTGTCATAATTGTGCGCTTTTACCGGAAACTTGTTGTGAGAATGGTAATAGACTGCTTGATCGTGGAATGTTGATTGGGACAATCACTGATGAATCTATCGGTTTTTTTAAAAAAATGTAATGAAATTGATCGTTTTACTATTCTGATTTATGGGAACAAACAATAAAAAGTTAAGAATTCGACATAGTGTTTGTTTCGCGTTTAATAAATGATTTTACCGTTTTCAAACACCCTCAATTTTATTGTGCGAAAACAGAATGATTTGTTTGATATTCAAATTTTAACCTGGTATAATTACTCGAGGAATAAAACGGGGGGTAATAAATGAAGTGTATTGATTTATTTGCTGGTGCTGGCGGATTGTCTGAAGGGTTCACACAGGCTGGTTTTGATGTAGTTGCTCACGTTGAAAATGATCGGTCAGCATCATTGACTTTAAGAACTAGGATTGCCTATTATTATCATAAAAAGAATGGAACCCTCAATAGATATGAAGATTATTTGTTGAATGAAATTTCGCGTGATGAATTATATGAAACCGTACCAAGCGAGTTACTTAATAGAGTAATAAACCAGCCCATTGGTGAAAAGGAAGAAGAAAGTGAGATTTTCAACAAAATCGATAAGATACTTCAAGGAGATTCTGTTGATATTCTTATTGGAGGTCCACCTTGCCAAGCATATTCATTAATTGGAAGAGCGCGGGATCCATTTGGTATGGCGAAAGATAAGCGGAATTATCTTTATGAAGGGTATTTGAGGTTTTTGAAAAAATATCGACCTAAGATGTTTTTGTTTGAAAATGTAAAAGGAATACTCACCGCTCAAAACGGGAAAGTTTTTCCTGTAATAAAAAAAGGCATGGAAGATATTGGATATCATGTTGAATATAAGCTCTTGAATGCGAAGGATTTTGGAGTACCACAATCACGAGAGCGTGTTATTATTGTTGGGTGGTTAATCGGATGTGATTTTCGTTATCCAGATGTTGAAAAGATTGATAATGGGAATACTGTTAATGATGTTTTTTTTGGTTTACCAAAGCTAAATGCAGGAATGTCTTATGAGAATCAGCTCACATTTGCTAAACCAAATTCGGCACTTAAGAGGCTAGGAATAGTTAGTGAAATCAATGTGATTACACAACATGTGGCAAGACCTCACATAGAACGAGATCTGAATATTTACCGTATGGTAGTCGATGTTTGGAATAAGGAAAGACGAAGACTCATGTATAATGAGCTACCGAAGCAATGGAAAACTCACAAGAATGAGAAAAGTTTTTTAGACCGGTTTAAAGTTGTTGATTCTGAGGGACAATCGCATACCGTAGTAGCTCACTTATCTAAAGATGGTCATTATTTTATTCATCCTGACATTAAGCAAAACAGGTCGATTACCGTAAGGGAAGCGGCAAGACTTCAAACGTTTCCAGATGATTTTTATTTTGAGTCATCGAGAACAACTGCTTTTAAGCAGATCGGTAATGCAGTACCACCTCATATGGCATTTAAATTGGCGAAAGAAGTTAGAAAGATCATAGAAAGAGAAGACTGGTGAAGTTCTAAATGAGGGTGTAGTGCGGCCAGGCAAGGTCGTTGTTTCTAGTGGGTGGAAGTCCCATCATGGTAAAGTTTAGCCAACAGCCGTGTAGCTAGGTCTTGGAGATTTGTTGGTAACAACAAATTTTAAGCGTAGATCGGCAAAGTAGCGGGCCGAAAGCGGTAGCTGAAGTGATTGAGCCTCGAAAATTAACTTGGGAACGGCCGATGCTGTTACACCTGCAGAAGGCAACATTTCAATCAGCGTTAAGGCGAGTTGATTGAGACGCCCCGGGGTCTGAGAACTTGGCACGTTATAATTAAGAAGCAACGGGAACCTGGGAGATCCTGCATTTTCCTGGAAACGGGTATGCCGTACAAGCGAGAACCAAGCAAGGAAAGCAGATGAGATGCAGGAAGTCGGATGGCTGAATAGTACTGATGAATCGGGGTAATTCCCGGGGAGGGAAGGCGGTCACATGTAAAAGCTCTTGTAAGGGAAACAATGACCATACGCAGAGGTGGGGAAAAATTGACAACAAAACTTGCAAGAATAACACAAATCGCAAAAGAAAATCCCAAAGAGAAATTCACAAGCTTGGCTCACTTGATTGATGAAAAGCTATTGTTGGAATGCCATCATGAATTAAAGAATGGCAAGGCAACAGGGGTTGATCGAGTGACAAAAGAGATGTACGAAAGTAAGGCAAGGGGCAACATTGAGAAACTTTATCAGAACTTGAAATTCGGGAAGTATAAACCACAACCAGTACGACGAGTTCAAATTCCGAAGACAGGAAGTAGCAAAATGAGACCCTTGGGTATACCTGCATACGAGGATAAAATCGTTCAGCTGGCAGTATCCAAGATCTTGATCGCAATTTACGAACAGGATTTCTTGGATTTTTCACATGGATTCAGGCCGAATCGAGGTTGTCATGGAGCAATCAAACAATTGAATGAAATTATTCTTTTCAAACGAGTGAACTGGGTGGTTGATGCAGATATTTCAGGTTTCTTCGACCATGTAGACCATCACTGGATGATATGTTGTTTGCAAGAACGGTAAGCGTCTAATAAGCCGGTGTATTGCAAAAGGCAAAATCCCCGTTTGAGGATCTTGCCTTTTATTTGCAGATTCGCTGAATTTCTTCATCCCATGGGAGATACTCTTCTAAAAATTCTGGATGTCTGCCAATTTGCACACCTGGAAGCTCCTTAAAAATATATAACAAATATTTGTACGGCTCCAAACCGTTCGCTTTCGCTGTTTCGATGATACTATAAATTGCCGCACTTGCTTTTGCACCCCTTGGACTGCCACTGAACATCCAATTCTT
>DAOUQF010000003.1 GCA_030625815.1 Eubacteriales bacterium | reverse complement strand
TTTATTGAGTTGTTTGACGGCATTATCAAGAACTACAAGGAGAAAATCCGACGCGTGGATGCGAGTGAAATTGGAATCAATCGACGGGTCAATGCGTTTTTTGACGAAACCTTCGGTGATGAATTTGGCAGCCTTAGGGTGATTGATGAGTTTTTTACCCTGGATCAACATGGATTGGCCTGGGCGATGTCCCTGCCGCCGGATGGGGATGTATTTATCAATGACTATCTATCCAGCTATCGCATCAAGCAGGGGATTTTGAGCAATCCAGTCCATGACCGCAGGATCACGAAAGGTTCTTTTCATATTGTCGAAGGGGGATTTGCAATTCCCTATGACAAAAGGGAAATATCCTTTATTATGTTGGTTATGTTATTTCGACAACAATTGTTTTCATACTTATGAAAATCAACGAGATTACAAATACTGAAAATGACAACATAGAAGGATAAAAAGGTGACAAGTATAATTAATATTGCTATTTAATGCTACACTCCCGAAAGCTTTTGCTTTCGGGAGTGTTTTGTTTTGTGTGCCGAGCACGCGAATCGAGGTATCATATCAGCCAGCGGAGGGTTGTGTTTGTTATACAATCTTGCGATTGAGTGCCTGTTTTTTTTATGTTTTCGGCTTCAACGGTTGTAACCTGATTGTGGTCCTAAATGGTTCACTGAAAACAATGCTGCTAAATAGTGGGAAATCGAGAGAAAACAAAATAGAAACAAGAACTGTCTTTACACCTGTAAAGACAGGTGGTATGCTCTTATCATTAACGTTGAAGAAAAGCTAAAAGGGAATGTTAATGGACCAGGGATCAATCGAGGAGGAGAAAAGTGAAAAATGTTGCGGAAACAATTCAGAAACTCAAGGAGGAACAGGATCTTGCGGTGCTGGCGCATTACTATGTCAATGACGATGTGCAAGCCCTTGCGGATTATGTGGGAGATTCGTACTATCTGAGCAAAGTCGCCACACGGGTGCCCCAAAGAAATATTCTTTTTTGCGGCGTCAGGTTTATGGGCGAAAGCGCTAAAATTTTGAATCCGGACAAAAGGGTGGTTATGGCCAATGCTGCTGCCGACTGCCCCATGGCACATATGGCGGATGTCGAAAAAATCAAAAGGGCAAGAAAGGAATACGAGGATCTGGCGGTCGTTTGCTATATCAATTCAACGGCAACCGTAAAGGCGCACTCGGATGTATGCGTCACTTCATCCAATGCAGTCAAGATTGTGCAGAAATTGCCGCAACAAAACATTTATTTTATTCCTGATCAGAACCTTGGCAGATATGTCGCGCAATTTGTGCCTGAAAAGAACTTTATTTTCGGTGACGGCTTCTGTCATATACATACGGATATCAAAGCGGAAAGTGTTAAAAAGGCAAAAGTAAAGGATCCGTTGGCGAAAGTGCTGGCCCATCCAGAATGTTTGGCAGATGTGCTTGCCTTGGCGGATTATGTCGGTAGCACCTCGGGGATTATTGAATTTGCCGCTGAAAGCGAAGCGGACTCGTTTATTATTTGTACGGAAAGAGGGGTTTCGTATGAACTGGAGAAAAGCAATGAGAGCAAAAAGTTTTATTTTACCGATGACAATCAGGTTTGCCCCGGTATGAAATCGATCACGGTGGAGACGGTTCTAGAGGCAATGCGTACATTGGAGAATGAGGTTGAAGTCGATGAGGCTGTTGCCGATAAATGCAATCATGTATTGAGTCGAATGCTGGAACTTGCAGAGTAAGAGAGGCGAGGATATGAACAAGTCGTTTGATGTTATTATCGTTGGTACGGGTGCGGCGGGACTCTTCTGCGCTTTGAATCTAGAGAAGGATATGAAAATTCTTCTTATTACAAAGGAAATGGCGGAACGAAGCGATTCCTTTCTGGCGCAGGGGGGAATCTGCGTCCTGAAAAATGAAAGGGATTATCGCGATTATTTTGAAGACACACTAAGGGCGGGCCATTACAAAAACAATCGAACCTCCGTCGATTTGATGATTCGAAAATCACCCGAGGTGATCCATGACTTGATTGCTTATGGCGTGGCGTTTGAACATGAAAATGGCCAATACAAATTTACGCGCGAAGGCGCTCATTCCGCAGCGAGAATTCTGTTCCATGAGGATTCAACGGGCAGGGAAATCACTGGAAAATTACTGGCGGAAGTGCGAAAAAGAAAGAATATTACCCTGCTGGAACATACGACAATGGTTGATCTGGTCAGCAATTCCAAAAGCTGCCGGGGGATTGTCGCATGCGATTCGGAGCAAAATATCGAACAATTCCATGCCCCATACATTGTGCTGGCGACTGGCGGCGTGGGTGGACTATATGAAAGTTCGACCAACTTTCCGCATATCACCGGCGATGCCATCGCCATTGCGTTGAAACATGAAATTGAATTGCAGGATCTCAACTATATTCAAATCCACCCTACGACGCTTTATTCGGAAAAAAACGCCAGACGGTTTCTGATATCCGAATCGGTGCGTGGTGAAGGGGCGCTTCTTTACAATGCAAAGATGGAACGGTTTGTGGATGAACTGCTGCCGAGGGACCTTCTGACCGAAGCGATATTGAAGCAGATGAAAGCGGATGGGCGTTCCTTTGTTTGGCTGTCTATGAAAGAGATCGGCAGGGAGGAAATAGAGAATCATTTCCCGAATATTTATCGGCATTGCCTGGAAGAAGGCTACGATGTAACAAGAGAATGCATTCCCGTTGTTCCTGCGCAGCATTATCACATGGGCGGGATCAAGGTGAATTCTATCGGCGAAACATCTCTTGAGCGATTGTATGCCATTGGAGAAGCCGGCTGCAACGGGGTGCATGGCGCTAATCGATTGGCAAGTAATTCCCTTTTAGAGGTGCTTGTGTTTGCAAAGCGTTCCGCGCACCATATTTCCGAGCATTTTGAATCCCATGCGGCACCAAAGCCACTGGAACGGATCCCTTGGCATGCAAATATCAAGCAATTGCAGCGAGACTACAAGAAAATCATTTTGGATGAAATAGAAAGGAAGGATCAATATGAACCATTTGGCAGCATTTAACCTGAACGCGGATGACTTGCTGATGCAAGCGTTGAAAGAAGATATAACAAATGAAGATATCACAACAAATGCCATTATGCGCGAAAAGTGCAGAGGGCGTGTGCAGTTGGTGTGCAAAGAAAATGGGGTGATGGCGGGAATCCATATTTTCAAGCGTGTCTTTGAATTGCTGGACTCGACAACGGAGATGGACGTGTTTTTTCACGATGGCGATACGGTCGGTTCAGGAGATGTTTTGGCTATTGTTACCGCCGATGTTCATGCGCTTCTTTCCGGCGAAAGAACGGCATTGAATTATCTGCAGAGAATGAGTGGAATCGCTACCCACACCAAATCTATTTCCGACGCTTTGAAGGGATCGAAAACGAAATTATTGGACACCCGGAAAACAACACCGAACATGAGAATCTTTGAGAAATATGCCGTTAAAGTCGGCGGTGGTTATAATCATCGGTTCAATCTCTCCGACGGGGTTTTAATCAAGGACAACCATATCAATGCCGCGGGCGGGGTGAAGGTTGCCATTGAGCGGGCAAAAGAATATGTGCCATTTGTTCGAAAAATCGAAGTGGAAGCAGAAAGTCTTGAAATGGTGCGGCAGGCGTTGGAAGCGGGTGCGGATATTATCATGCTGGATAATATGGATACGGACACGATGAAAAGGGCGGTTGAAATGATTGACGGCAGGGCGGAAACCGAATGCTCGGGCAATATTACCGGTGACAGGATTGATGAAATCGTCGGGATCGGCATTGATTACATATCCTGCGGGGCGTTGACCCATTCGTCTTTTATACTTGATCTTTCATTGAAGAACCTTGAAGTGATATAATAACCATACTAAGAAAATGGAGTGTGATTTATGAACGGTGAAAAAAGACGGGAAGAAATTATTGAAAAACTGCAATCCAGTTCCAAACCTGTTTCGGGCGCTGAACTGGCTAAAATTTTCAAAGTCAGTCGTCAGGTGATCGTTCATGATATCGCTTTGCTTCGAGCCGGCAAGTATAATATCATATCGACGCACAGGGGTTATATTCTAGAGGTGAATCCTCGCAAACAACGGATTTATAAAGTGAAGCACAATTCGGACCAGATTGCAGCCGAATTAAATGCAATTGTCGATGCTGGCGGTCATATCGTGGATGTTTTCGTTAATCACAAGGTCTACGGGGAATTCCGTGTTGCATTGTCCATTCATTCCAGAAAAGACGTAAATGATTTTGTAGCATCGATAAAGTCCAGCAAAGTAAGCCCGTTAAGCCGATTGACCAACGAGTATCACTATCATACCGTTGAGGCTGATTCCGATGGGATCCTGGATTACATTGAAAAGGAGCTTGAGGATCAGGGATATTTGGTTCCTTGAACGATTCTTTGCAGACGAAATGATGTACGAGGACAAGTATTTGTTCGAGCATATCTTCGCATTCACAGACTAAGCAATTATAATCAGTTGGGTGAGTAAAGGATATTTAAAAACAGCCTGGGAGAACAATTTGTTCTCTCAGGCTGTTTTTATGTAAATCGGATTGTTAAATTAAGCCGTGTTTGACAAAGGCCTTGTAGATCCCGTCGTTTGCGGGGGTCTCTGTGATATCGTCGGCAATGTCTTTCAAGTCTTTTACGCCGTTGCCCATGCAGATCCCGGTCTTTGTGATCGCAAGCATTTCCAGGTCATTAAGGCTGTCACCGAAACTGATTGTGTGATCCAAGGGTTCTGCGATATGAGACATCAGCAGTTTGATGCCGCTGGCCTTTGTTACACCGGTACTGGTGATTTCTCCGTTGATAAGGTCGCCCTGAACTTCTTGATGTGTGAAGACGGATATTTCAGAGCAGTCTTTCAGCTTCGATTCCAGTATTTTTGCGTGATCGAGGTCGGACGCGAAAAATGCAATCTTGTAGACTTTTGAGGTGGCGTGCTCATAGGATTCCATGGGTTGAAAGGCGGGGTTGATTTTCTCAAGGGGTTTTCGAGATCCTAAGTAGTCGATGAAACGCTGATTGTAAAAGGAATGATGATAGCCTTCAAGAATATAGCCAATATCGTGTTGATCCATAACATCAATCAACTTGCCAACCAGGGCGGAATCCATTTTATTTTTGAAAATGGTCTGTTTCTCGATTTCCACAACCGCACCAGCCGAATAGATAAACCCGTCAAACCCGAGTTTTCGAATTTCTGGAACGATGCTTGTATGGGACCGGCCCGTTGCCACAATCAGCTTGTGTCCTTTTTCCTGGGCCAGGCGGATTGCTTTTGCCGCGGAAAGGGGAATGGCTTTTTGATCGTCAAGCAACGTCCCATCGAGGTCCAAAAAAATAAATTTATTCATTTCAATTCTCCTCGTATACTATATTTAGAAATGGTTCTAAAGGTACTTAGTTGCGTTTTTTTATTTTCAGTAATAGATTACCATAACCAGAGGAATAAGAGAATGGAAAGAAGAAAAAGGAGACAAGTTATCTGGCGCACTTTCATGCTGAACAAGGATGAGGTTGTCAATGCGGGATATCGGTATTGGAGGCTGTGAGATTGTCGAGAAATATATTTGCCAATTGTATGGGAACAATCAGAGTGATATAATTTTCTTAATAAAAGGGTTTGCTATAGGATAAGAGCCTGTATAAGCAGGCATTGCTGCTAATAATTTAGATGAAAAGGAGAGATGAAGCATGATTATTTCACATGAGGATCAGGTTGAAACAAAGGTCGTTACGCATCCGGAAGCGCAAGACGCAACCATGAAGGTATTGATTGGTCGGGCGGAAGGCTGGGAAGGACATGTGATGAGGGAGTTTATTCTGCAAAAAGGTGGACATACCCCGCAACATGCGCACCCATGGCCGCACATCAATTATATTATTGAGGGAGAAGGAACCTTGCTCTTAAACGGCAAGAAGAATCCTGTTAAAGCAGGTTCTATTGCTTATGTTCCGAACAATGAATTGCATCAATTTGAGAATGTAGGAGAAGGTGAGCTGCGCTTTATCTGTATCGTGCCTGAAGAGGGCCACAAGTAAAACCGAGAAATCTATAGAGAGTTATAAAACAGCCGGGAAGGATAATCGTCTTCCTGGCTGTTATTTATGTGGATTTAATTGTTGGATGAGGTCTGCTTTGATAATTCGAAGTAGCCAGGTTTTTTACCTGCGTACTTAAATCGCTAAGGAATATGTATAAACTGCCATATTCCATATATAAAACCGTTGATTTGATTAAGAAAGATACGGCGTACGCGAATTGGGAATTCACACAAGAGATCTTTGGTGAATTTGAGGGGATGCCTTTAAGGAAGTGGCAGTCGTTTTGGATGGGTATCATCCATCAGAAACGACTATGACAAATACTGCGAGGGATTTATGCAGTACGGGTGCGGGAAAAGCCATAAACCATTTGTCCAGCGGGGTGTTGCCTTCCAAAATGGCGACACCGCCTTCATCAGGTGCGGTTCTTCCTGTTTATGGAAGCAAAGAATTTTCTGTTTGTCAAATATTTTCACAACGGTATTATTATTTTACGTTTTAATTTCGAAGGGAAAAGATTTTTAATGGGTTGCGTACAGTGGTTTCATCAATAATGATATAATCAAATTAGTTGACAATAGTGGTTTAGGAGGTCGGATATGAAGATAGCAATTGCAGGTACGGGATATGTGGGATTGTCGAATGCGGTGCTGCTTTCGCAGTATAACGAAGTGGTGGCCATGGATATTCATCAGGGAAAAGTGGATCTGATCAATGCGGGGCGCTCGCCCATTATAGATAAAGAAATCGAGCGCTACCTGGCGGAAGAGGATTTGAACTTGGTTGCAACCATTGATCCGACGCTTGCCTTTATGGGTGCTGACTATGTGATTATTTCGACTCCGACAAATTATGATCCAGTAAAGAACCATTTCGATACGAGTTCTGTGGAGCTTGTGATTGAACAGGTTTTGGATGTCAATCCTGTTGCGGTGATGGTGATTAAATCCACTGTGCCGGTGGGGTACACCATGTCGGTGCGGGAACGGTTTGAAACGGAAAACATCCTGTTTTCTCCCGAGTTTTTGCGGGAGGGGAAGGCCCTGTACGACAACCTCTATCCATCCCGAATTATTGTAGGGGAAGAGTCGGAACGTGCGGAGAAGTTTGCATCCCTGCTGGTTGAAGGGGCGGTGAAAACGGATATCTCCGTGATGTTTACCAACTCGACAGAGGCGGAAGCCATCAAGCTCTTTGCCAATACCTATTTGGCCATGCGGGTTTCTTACTTCAATGAGCTGGACACCTATGCGGAACTCCGAGGGCTGGATACCAAACAGATTATTGAAGGGGTGTGTTTGGATCCGCGGATCGGCAATCACTACAATAACCCTTCTTTTGGCTATGGCGGCTATTGCCTGCCGAAGGATACCAAGCAATTGCTGGCGAACTATGAAGATGTGCCCAATAATATTATGGCGGCCATTGTGGATGCGAATCGAACCCGGAAGGATCATATCTCTGAAATGATTCTGGCACGAAAGCCGTCCGTGGTGGGGATCTACCGGTTGACCATGAAGACCAATTCCGACAACTTTCGGCAGTCCTCCATTCAGGGAGTGATGAAACGGATCAAAGCCAAGGGCATTGAAGTGGTGGTCTATGAGCCCGCCTTGGAAGAAGCGTATTTTTACAATTCGCGGGTTGTTTCTGACTTGGATGAGTTTAAAGATTTATCTGATGTGATTGTAACCAATCGCATGGCGGATGAGTTGATGGATGTGGTGGAGAAGGTCTATACGCGGGATTTGTATCAGCGGGACTAGAGAAGAAATTGGGTTGAATGTGAAAGCGGGCATGGGAATGGGAGGAATTGAATGAAGCTGCAATGCACGAAGAAATTATTGGATCAGTTGAAGATAAAGCCGGAGAATATGGAAGCTGAGGACGAGCGCTTTTCATGGCATGGGAATTTTCTGACGGTTGAACGAAGAAAAATGCTGGTGATCGTGCATGATCCGACGCAATATAGAATCATTTTTTATGGCATGACAGCCAAAGAATGGAAGAATCTGAACGAAGTAATCCGTGAAGGGATTGCCAAGACCTGGGCGGCGGAAGGGATCAAGGATTCCGTGATTGCGAAGTATCTGGCTGAAATGGGGGAGTTGACAGTTGCCAAGACCCGGGACAGAAGCGCAGTGGCAAAACTCAATCTTGCCGTTTCGGAAGCGGAATTGCAGTTCTATTATTGCTACGAGGATGGATTGGTTCAGGTGGATACGGGTAAGCGGGCAAGCCGCATGCTTGTGCGGGAAGGCAAGGCGGATTACTATGAGCCGATCGACAAGCTGTTGGAATTTCTGGCTGAGTATGCGGGGGAACCGGTTTTGAATTCCGCTGTTGCCATTATGAAAATTCGGATGGATTTTAAGAATTTGTCCGTTTGGCGGCGAGTTCAGGTGCCCTTATTTTTGTCCTTTGAAGATTTTCATCGAGTGATTCAAGCGGTGTTTGAATGGGAAAATTGCCATTTGCACAGCTTTTATCTCTATGGGGATCTGGCGAAACGGGACCGAAAGTTCTTAAACCATCCGGGATATCATCCGGAAGGCATGCTGGCGACCTTTTGTTTGGTGGATAACGAGGAGACTTTGGCATATGGGGACCCCTATGTGCGGCAGGAGATGGAAATTGGCAAGACGGTGAAGGACTGGATGACAGACAAGATGCTCTACCAATACGACTTTGGCGACAATTGGATTCATCTGATTGAAGTGGAAGAGATCCTTCAGGAAAGTGAACCGCCTTTTGTACGCTGTTTGGATGGTGAGGGGGTTGCACCACCGGAGGACGTAGGCGGTGAATCGGGTTTTGAGCGGTTTATGGAGGCAATGAAGGATGAAGCTGATTCAGAGCATAAATTTTACAAGAAATGGAGCGAGGGGCATTTTCAGCCGGTCTTTGATCTAGAGCGGGTGAATGCGGTGCTGAAGAGGTTGTTTTAAGAGAGATGCCGGAACGGGACTTTGAGAAGATTTCAGCATCTTCTCTGTATAGTTTGGTGCTGATGCTTGCAAGACTCTATGAGATTCAACCAGGAGATGTGCTTAGAACCTATGCAGACGTATCGGATCTGGAAGAATTGAATTTAAACCGCAAACAAGCATTGAAGAAGGCTTGAAGAGATTCGGTGATTGGTATAAGGCGTATTATAAAACAACTGACGTAGGATAGAATTAAAGTCGTATTGAAATAATCATTTTGGAGGGCGGAAGCGGAAAAAGCGAAGAAGAGTCAGATGAAGTGAAGATCGATGATTTGTTATGAATCGGCGTAGAGAAAAGTCCATCAATTCAGATGGACTTTTTTGCATCCGTAAAAATAACTTTATGTTATATAATACGAATTATGGTGGTATAATATAACTATAAAGGAGGGCGAGTGAATGAAAGTGGAGGAACTAGGAATTCGATTGAAGGAAGCTAGGAAAAAATCTGGATTCACACAAGCACAGGTTTCGGAGATTACAGGGATCAGTCAGGTTCTTTTATCTTATTATGAGACAGGGAAAAGAGAAATAAGCCTTTCTCAACTGGAATCTCTTGCATCGTTGTATAGTTATCAGATGAAATATTTTTTAGAATATGAGGTGGAAGCTATTCAGGAATATTCGATTGCATTCCGTGCAGATCAATTATGCTCAGAGGATTTTGAAGTGATTGAATGGGCAAAACGATTTTTAAATAATTTGCATGAAATGAAGCAATTAAAGGGGTGAGGGGATGAAGGCACAAGACGTTTTACGGATTAAAGCCTTGGCGCGGGAAGAACGAGTACATTTAAATATCAGTCCTTTGGTTCCTGTTGATCCATTTCGCATTTTTATGGAAATCGAGGGGATTACATTGAGCGTTGTCGATATGCATGGGGATCTATCAGGATTTTTTTTGAAAAAAGGCGATGAGGGAATGGTTGTATTGAATGCAAATCGAAGCCTTGGTCACCAGATATTCACTGCGGTGCATGAATACTATCATATGCGGTTTGATCAAGGAATGGAAGGCCGTGTTTGTTTGATTCATACCTTTGATCAGGATGTGAATAGCGAAACCGAAGCGAACTATTTTGCTACCTATTTTTTAGTGCCCGAAGAAGCGTTGGAATATCATTTGGAAAGACGATTAGATGGCAGAGGAATTGAATTCGCGGATGTGATCTATTTGGAACAGCTTTTTATGGTGAGTCATGTGGTGATGTTGCAGAGATTGCTTTGGATGGAGGTTATCAGTCAGGCACAAATGAAGCGATGGAAACCGAATATAATTCGCAATGCCCGGAGACTGGGGTACGATGGTAAACTGTATCAGAAAACCGTTTTGTCTGAACCGCTTATTTTTTCGGATTATGCGGAAATTGCGCATCAACTCTTGGAAACAGCTGCAATCACGGAAGGAAAATATGAAGAATATTTGATGGAAGGTGGATATTTCGATCTATTGATTGAGAGTGAGGATGAACACGATGAAACCGAAGACGCCTATCGTATTTGATACGGACTGCATTTCTTCTTTTTTATGGATTCGCCGTCTAGATATTTTACAAACGTTATATGCCGGATCAATGTTAATCCCAGATATTGTTGAAAAAGAATTGGCGTTTATGAAAAAATCGAGGTACCCATATGTATATTTGGATCTTATTCAAGAAGTGGGGCACGGAACGTTTCAAATCTATGTCATGGCCGCTTTAAGCGAGATGGCAACTCGATATATGAAATATATTAATGGCAAAGGAACAAAACAGATTGGTAAAGGAGAAGCGGCTGCGATTGTTATTGCTGAAGGACTTGCTGGAACCTTAGCGAGCAATAATTTGAAGGATGTTTATGCGCTTTCCAAATCAATTCCAATTCCATTAATGACATCAGACGATATTTTGTATCAGTATTATAGAGAGGGTCATATGAATATTTCTGATGGGGATCAGATACGAATGGCGATGCGCGCTAAAAGGCGACAACTTCCAAGTTATGACTTTCAAAAAGTGATCCGGCTGCATGAGAATGCTTAAGCCGGCAGGGAAGTTATATGCGGCTAGTGTGCTGCCCTTTGTCCTGTAGATGAGCAAGGCTATGATAGAGCTAGAATCTGAAAAGCATATGTTTTTTTAGGCAATCCTGTTGGGTTGCTTTTTTTATTGTCTGAATTGAAGGGTATAAGACACCTATAAGATTTTACATGTGGGAGGGAAGAGCCTGAACGGGGACGGGTGCAGCTCTCATTAAAAAAAGCGCTTATCAAGAAGGATGAAACATTGTTAGGGAGGCAAATAAACGCATATGGTTTTTTCAAGCTTAGTCTTTATTTTTGTTTTTTTACCAATTAATTTGTTATTATATTTTTCAGCAAAAAAAGAGGGAACAAGAAATTGGATATTAATTGTTTTTTCGTTGTTGTTTTATGCATATGGAGAGCCTGTATGGTGTATTTTATTAATATTCAGTACTACGGTTGATTTCAGACTTGGACAGTTGATTGAAAAATACAGGGGCAATTGGCAAAGCAAGTTTTATTTGTGTATGTCGGTCACGGTGAATTTATCACTTTTGGGCTTTTTTAAGTATTGGAATTTCTTGGTTGATAATATGGACTTATTGACCGCAACAAATCTTCCGTATCATGGTTTTCTTTTGCCGATCGGGATCTCTTTCTATACTTTCCAGACGCTTTCATACTCTATCGATGTGTATCGTGGGGATGTTAAAGCACAAAAACAATACTCGAAATTTTTATTGTTTGTTTCATTGTTTCATCAACTTGTAGCGGGACCAATTGTTAGATATAAAGACATATGCGAAGAAATTGAAAATCGAGTTATTAACAAAGACAAATTTAGCTATGGTGTAAAACGATTTATTCAGGGTCTAGCCAAAAAAGTGATTTTGGCAAATTTTGCTGGGAATACTGTGAAGCTGATGTTTGGAAATTCGATTGATCAAATAACAGTTGTGGGCGCATGGTTTGCAACTGCGATGTTTGCATTTCAGATTTATTTCGATTTTTCGGGTTATTCAGATATGGCGATTGGTTTGGGGCGGATGTTTGGATTTACGTATAAAGAGAATTTCAATTATCCATATATTGCGGTGTCGGTTACTGATTTTTGGCGCCGATGGCATATTTCTTTAGGTTCTTTTTTTAGAGATTATGTGTATATTCCTTTGGGTGGGAATAAAAAGAATCTGTATCGAAATCTTATCGTTGTTTGGTTTTTGACTGGACTATGGCATGGAGCAAGTTGGAATTTTGTATTATGGGGAATCTTTTTTGCTGGATGGCTAATAATTGAGAAATTGTTTTTATTGAAAGTTTTACAGCAGATGCCACGGATTATTTCACATATTTATTTAATTATTGTGGTATTGATAGGATGGGTATTGTTCTATTTTGTAGACGTGAATCAAGCAATTCAGGTATTGAGAGTGATGTTTTTATTTGAGCATACGGCTTTAGTGGATATGAAAACCATAATCTATATGAGGAACAACAGTATGCTTTTTATCATCGCTTCGATTTGTTCAACCCCATTGTTGAAAAACTTATATCAAGGAACGATTAGAAGACGGATATCGGAAATCGGTTATGAGTATGGACATTTATTGGATGCATTAATTGTAGGAATCGTTTTGGTCGTTACAACAGCATTATTGATAGGTGAAACATATAATCCATTTTTGTATTTCAGATTTTGAGAGATGATTATTGTGAAGTATTCTTAACTTGCAATAGTGGACATAAATTTGATAAAGGAGATTAATCGATCAGTTCAAATGGTTGATTACAGTTGAATAATGAAATTTCGATATAGCAGTATTTATGTGTTTTGTGCATTTATATGTATTCTTGGGTGTATTAGCTTGATGAATTATCTTACAGATACAGAAAAAGAAACGATGGAGAGAAAGATACTGATCGATTCAATATCGAATGGAGGCTTTGGCGAAAAGTTTGAGAAAGAACTCTCGGATCATTTTATGGGAAGAGAAGAATTCCTTGCTCTGAGCGAAGATATTAAATTAATGAAAGGCATTAAAAATGACGAGGTTCAGCTTATTGCTTATCAAGGGGCTAATGTTAATCAAGCAAGCGGTGAAATCATAGAGAAAATCAAGGCGTCTGAAAGCATGATTGAGGAATTGGAAAGTCCGGTAGTGAAATCTGAAGGTCGGTATGAGGAATCAGAAAGTTTGGCTGCGGAACCGGAAGAAATGGTAGAGGAGCCGGAAAGCGTGATTGAGGAATCGGAAGAAATGGTAGAGGAGCCGGAAAGCGTGGTTGAGGAATCGGAAGGCGTGACTGACGAACCGGAAAATAAGATTGAAGAGTCGGAATGGGGAACGCTGCTTATATATAATGGTGCTGCAATAGAAATCAATTATTTTAATGAAGTTGCCGCTCAGAATTATGCAAATGCTATTAATGCTTTTGCGGATAGATTTGAAGATCTTGAAATATATTCACTCTTGGTTCCGACTCAGATTGAATTTATTGACGATGAGCAATATAAATCATTAAGTGTACCGGAAGAACAAACAATTGAGAGAACGAATGATCTTTTTTCAGAGAGAGTGAAAACTATCGATGTTCTCGATTTTATGAAGGAGCATAGCGATGAGTATTTGTTCTTTAGAACGGATCATCACTGGACACAACGTGGCGCATACTACGCGTTTGTAAAATATGCTGAATTGATTGGAGAAGAAGCACCTCGGCTAGATGATTATGAATATGAAATTACCGAAGGGTTTTTAGGTGGCTTATATCGAGTGACATTGAATAAACAAATCGCAAGAACCCCTGACGATGTTGAAACATTTAGCCCTTTGACAGCGCATACGTTAACAGGACTAAATGATAGAATTGGGTATAACGAGGGCAATGTATTGGTGAAACGATGGTTGGCGCTGGATGAGAAGTATGGCGTTTTTATAGGCGGAGATCAGCCGATTGTTGGTATTGATACAGAGAATAAAAATGGGAGGCGCATTCTAGTGTTAAAGGATTCTTATGCGAACGCATTTGTGCCTTTCTTGGTGGATGTTGCTGAAAAAGTCATTGTGGTAGATCCGAGATTATTTGATGGTAATATTCAAAATGTTATTATGGAACAGGAAATAACGGAAATTTTCTTTCTTAATTATGCGTTGATAACAAGGTGGGACGGGTTTGGGCACTTGTATAATCAGTTGTTGAATAAGGAATGATTGGCAAAGCGCCTATGCCATACGAGAAGCAAAATTATGACGGAATTTAAATTGAAAAAGCATATGAATTGTTTGTCATACATCGATTTGTGTGTTTTAACATTGAATGATTACAGAAAACATTCCGTACGGAATTTGCTGGGGAAGTTATGGCGATCGAAAAGCTAGAGGGAAAATAGAGCTGATTTACGGTGAGGGTTCTGCGAAATGCAGGGCTCTTTTATTTTGGGAAAATGGGTGAAATTGCATAAAAGCGAAAGGATGCGGCCGGGTAATTTTATAAAAAGGGTAATAATTAAAAAGAGAGCCGTATAAGGAGGGAATGATATGGGTATGGCAATTCGGGTTGAGAATTTGATCAAGAGCTATGGACAAAATACAGTGATCAAAGAAATATCATTTGAGGTGGCTAAGGGCGAAGCTTTCGCGCTTTTGGGTGCCAATGGCGCGGGAAAGACGACGACGCTGGAATGCATTGAAGGCTTGAGAAGGTATGAAAGCGGAAAAATTTCTCTTGAAGGTTCAATCGGTGTGCAATTGCAGTCCTCGTCCCTGCAGGCCAATATGAAAGCGATCGAAGCCTTTACCTTGTTCAGTAAGTGGAATCGGACGAATGTGGACTTGAAACTCTTTTCAAGTTTGGGCTTGAAGGGACTAAAAAACAAGCAATATGCCGAGATGTCAATGGGACAAAAAAGGCGGCTGCATCTTGCAATCGCTTTGATCGGCAGCCCGGATATTATCTTTTTGGATGAGCCTACAGCGGGGCTTGATGTGGAAGGAAGGGTGGCGCTTCACGAACATATTCGCAGACTGAAAGCCGAGGGGAAAACCATTATGATGGCAAGCCATGATATGGCGGAAGTGGAAAGTCTTTGTGATCGTATTGCGATTCTCAAAGACGGGAAGATTGCATTTTCCGGCGGGCCAAAGGAATTAACGAGCGTAATGGGAACGAAGTGTCAAATCTATGTCAAAACAAGCGAATTTCTCGAGCATGATCGCCTCGAGCAAGGCTACTATATTTTTCAATCTTCGAACATTGCGGACACCTTGTATAAGGTGCTTGAGAATTGCAAAAAGACGCAGAACATCGTTCTTGATGTGAAGATTGAAAGAGCCACATTGGAGCAACGGTTTATGGACATCGCAAGGGAGGGGAAATAATGAGCGCCTTTTTGTTTGGTGTCGCATTGCAATGGAAACTTGATCTAAGAAACAAGGGAATTTTGCTTACATACTACATCGTGCCATTGGTCTTTTTTGCGTTTATGAGTGGGATTTTTTCCTCGATCAACCCAGCGGCAAAGCAGACTCTGATTCAGTCCATGACTATTTTCGGAGTGACCATGGGCGCAATATTGGGTGCGTCCGCTCCGTTAGTTGAGCTGTATGGAAGCGAGATCAAGAAGGCGTACAAGATGGGGGGAATCCCCTTGTGGGTGGCAACGGTCAACAATCTTATCTCTGCTTTTATCCATCTCTATATCATGAGTCTGATCATCTTCTTTTTGGCACCAATCTTCTTCCAAGCAAGTGTCCCCGCGGAACTTGGGGTGTATTTCGTCTCTCTTGCTATTTTCATTCTTGCGAGTCTTGGCGTTGGAACTGTTTTGGGACTCTTTGTGAAGAGCGCCTCTCGATTAACGCTAGTTGCGCAATTTGTTTTTCTGCCTTCTATCATGCTGGCAGGCATTATGTTTCCATCGGAGCTTCTTCCAAAAGCGTTTACGGCAGCGAGTGTTGTCTTTCCCGCTACTTGGGGGTTTAAGCAGATGACGAGCAGTAATTTGGATCTTCAATTCCTACTCCCTTTGTTTGTGATGATTTTCATATCGGGGGTTGTGATCGCTATCCGGCTGAAGAGAATTGGATTGGAATGAGCCTTGCGAAAGCAGGGCTTATTTTTTTAGGGAAGAATAAATTTGTAAGAAAACGTAAGGCCATTACGGTGTGATTTTTTATAAAATGAACAAAAGGAGGAATGGCGATGGTGGTCATGGAGTTATTCGGGATGAATGGATCCGGGAAGACAACAACAATCTTGGAATTGGAAAAGAAATGCGAGATTGAATTGCCTGTAACGGCAATCGAGAAATATTCCTATCTGCGCCGTAATGGTTGCAAAGCCTTGAAGGTTTTGGTTGTTATATTCAACGATCTGCCTTTTTCATTTCGCTTGTTGATTATGATGTGGAGGAAGCATCGATGGACTTGGGATACCATCGCAACCTGGTTTAACATTTGCCATCGCGGCTACTTCTACCTCTTTACAAAGGATCGAAGGGTTGTTTTGGGTGGCGGTATGCTGCACAAGGTTTGGGGAACCTATGGGTTGGTCCCCATAACCGAGAGGGACAGGAAAGAGATTGCATCGATTTTAAGTCATTTTCAATGTAAGGGCGGGTACTATCTCGATGTGCCCAAGGATGTGATTTTAGCCCGGAACACCAATCGAGGAAGAAATACCTTTTTGGAGCGGCGTTTGGATGAGTTGGATTTTCTTTATGAGAATTATTATGTTTTTATTGATGCGATCCGCGATCAAGTGAAAGTGCGGGCGGTGAAATCACAAAAGCTGGAAGATCGGGTGTGGTTTTTATTGGAAAATTGTGAAGCGTTAGCCGAAACGGAGTATGAATAAGCAAGCGGCGGGGTGGCATTTGGCTAAAAATCTTACTGAATAAATTTAAAAAAAATCATAAATTTATTGCCTCGTTCTGATGGAAGTTGAATCGGAACGGGGTTATTTTTATGTAAAAAATATATGAAATGGGTTTGTTATCGTGGAATTGTTTGAAAATATTTTATTTTCAAAAAAAACTTTAGTTAAATTATTGACAAACGAAAAGAAAAGGAATAGTATGCAAGTGGTTACATACATTAATTTATCGAAGGAGAAGAAAATGAGTTACACATTTGACCAAATGACAATCGGACAAGAAGCAACGAATTCACGAACTGTAACGGAAACGGATGTTGTGATCTACGGTGGAATCAGTGGAGACTTAAATCCCGCGCACTTCAATGAGGTGGAAAGCAGCAGGGGCATGTTCAAGGGAAGAATTGTTCATGGCATGTTAACAGCTGGATATATTTCCGCCGTATTGGGGATGCAATTGCCTGGTCCGGGAACGATTTATTTGAAGCAATCATTGAAGTTCACGGCTCCCGTGCGGTTTGGGGATACGATTACCACAACCGTTGTAGTGGAAGAGTTGGATCAAAAGAAAAAGCGTGCAAGGTTGAAGACGGAGTGTTGCAATCAAAACGGGGATCTTGTGTTAAAAGGCGAAGCGGTTGTAATTCCACCCGCGCAATAAGAAACGGAGGACGAAATGGATTTTCAATTAAGCGAACAAAATAAGATGATGAAGATGCTGTTTCAGGCATTTGCTGAAGAGCAAGTGAAGCCCATGGCGGCTGAGGTAGATGAAGAAGAGAAATTTCCAATTGAAAATGTGAAGAAGATGGCTGAAAATGGCATGTTGGGAATACCTTTTCCAGAACAATACGGGGGTGCTGGCGGCGACATTTTGGATTATGTGCTTTGCGTGGAAGAATTATCAAAGGTCTGCGCAACGACTGGGGTTGTAGTCAGCGCCCATACCTCCCTTTGTGCGGCTCCGATCTTTGAATTCGGAACAGAAGAGCAAAAGGAGAAATATTTGCCGGCTTTGTTGTCCGGTGAAAAATTGGGTGCCTTTGCTTTAACAGAACCCGCAGCGGGAACCGATGCCGGGTCTCAACAGACCAAGGCGGAAAAGGTCGAGGGCGGATATTGCCTGAATGGGTCGAAAATTTTTATTACGAATGCGCAGTATGCGGATCTGTATGTGATTATGGCCATGACCGACAAAGCGAAAGGAACCAGGGGCATCAGCGCCTTTGTACTGGAGCGGGACACCCCGGGCTTTCGAATTGGGAAGAAAGAGAAAAAGATGGGGATTCGGGGATCGGCAACCTGCGAATTGATCTTTGAAGATGTATTTCTTCCAGAAGCGAACCGCCTGGGCAAGGAAGGCAAAGGGTTCTCCATCGCCATGAAAACGCTGGACGGCGGACGGATTGGCATCGCGGCGCAAGCCTTGGGGATCGCCGAAGGCGCGCTCGAGGAAACCGTGCGTTATACGAAGCAGCGAAAGCAGTTCGGTCGTTCCATTTCGAAGTTCCAAAATACGCAATTTGTTTTGGCGGATATGGCGACAAAAATTGAAGCGGCGCGTTTGCTGGTTTATCGGGCGGCAACCTTGAAGGGTGAGGGCAAAGCGTACTCCGTGGAGGCTGCGCAGGCCAAGCTGTTTGCTTCAGAGGTAGCCATGGATGTGACGACGAAGGCGGTGCAATTGCACGGCGGGTACGGATATACCCGAGAATATCCGGTGGAACGAATGATGAGAGACGCGAAGATCACCGAGATCTATGAAGGCACAAGTGAAGTGCAACGCATGGTGGTTGCGACGAATCTATTGAGATAAGGGGAGTGAGAACAGTGAAAATCATTGTATGTGTCAAACAGGTGCCGGATACAACCGAGGTGCGAATCAATCAAGAAACTGGGACATTAATCCGGGAAGGCGTGCCAAGCATTATGAATCCCGATGACAAGGCGGCAATTGAATTGGCGCTTCGCATGAAGGATTTGAAACCCGAGATTTGTGTGCATGTATTGACCATGGGACCTGCACAGGCGGAGCGTGTGCTGATTGAAGCCTTGTGTATGGGCGCTGACGAAGCAACTCTTTTGTCGGATCGAAAATTTGCCGGAGCGGATACCTGGGCGACATCGATTGCGTTGGCCGGTGCGATTCAAAAGATCGGGGCGGACATTGTTCTTTGCGGAAGACAAGCGATTGATGGCGATACGGCTCAGGTCGGGCCGCAAATTGCAGAGCATTTAAACCTGGCGCAAGCAACCTATGTGAGCGATGCGGTGCTTGGGCGTGGAGGCGTTTTTGCAACCCGAAAGTTCGAAGACGGCGACTACAAATTGGAACTGCCGTTGCCATGCTTGCTGACAACATTGGCGGAAGAGATAGATGTGCGATATATGCATACGCATCATATTGTTAGAACCATGAAAGAGCGAAAAATTCAGTTGATGACGGCAGACGATTTGAAGGTTGATCAACGGGAGCTTGGGTTGAAGGGTTCACCGACACGGGTGAAAAAGTCCGTAACGAAGAGCGCGAAATCGGCGGGAATCTGCTATGTGGATAATCCTGAGGTTGGCGTTGAAAGAATCGCGGATTATGTGAAGGGATTAAATATCCTATAGAAAGGAAAATGAAAATGGCAAAAGACATTGCGATATATATCGAGCAACGGGAAGGCGTCATTCAGTCGGTTGCATTTGAATTAATCAGTGAAGCGAAAAGATTGGCTTCGGTTCAGGAAGGCAAACAGGTAGTGGGGGTGCTGATTGGATCCCAGCTGGAGAATTCGGCTGCAGAGCTTGAGTTGTACGGTTTGGATCGATTGATTATATGCGACGACGAGAAATTTGAGCTATATCGTACAGAATTGTATACAGAAGCCTTGACCTCATTTATTCGGGAAGAAGATCCGGATATCTTGTTGATTGGGGCGACATCAATCGGCCGCGATTTGGCACCGCGCTGTTCGGCAGCCGTGAAAACAGGATTGACGGCAGACTGCACGAAACTGGAAATTGACGAAGCAACAGGCAATCTTTTAATGACTCGTCCGGCCTTTGGCGGAAATATCATGGCGACAATCATCTGTGAAAATCATCGGCCTCAAATGGCAACAGTGCGACCCGGTGTGATGGTGGTTACCCGCGAAGAAGGCGAAAGCAAAATGGAAGTCGAAAGAATGGATGTTTCGAAGCTGGATTTAACCGTCAGAGTGAAGGTGTTGGAAGTTGTAAAAACTATAAAATCTCATGTGGATATCGGATCTGCAAGGGTGCTGGTTGCAGGTGGACGCGGAGTCGGTTCTAAAGAGAACTTTGAAATCTTGCGCGGACTGGCGGATTCTCTGAAGGGAGAAGTGGCAGGTTCCCGTGCGGCAGTCGATGAAGGCTGGGTGGAAAAACCCCGTCAGGTCGGTCAGACAGGAACCACGGTACGGCCGGAACTGTATATCGCATGCGGCATTTCGGGAGCGATTCAACATATTGCAGGGATGGAAAACTCGGGTTATATTGTGGCGATCAACAAGGATCCCGACGCGCTGATTTTTGAATATGCGGACGTAGGACTTGTTGGCGATTTTAAAACAATTATTCCAATGCTTAGCAAAGAATTGGGTGTGTAATTCAAATAAATTGGTTGTCTGCAAATAAGTTGTTGACAAGGAAAGCGTTTTTCCGTTAAAATGTTAGTAAGTACTTACATTATAAAAATTGAGGGGGATTCGGCATGAGATTGGAAGGCAAAATAGCAGTGGTAACAGGCGCGGCAAAAGGAATTGGTGAATCGATTGCAAGAAAGTTTGTTTCCGAGGGAGCAAAGGTTGTTGGTGTGGATCTAACGGAATTGTCTTATGAGTTGGAAGGCGTAACCGGCTATCAGCTGAACATTACAAACCGGGAAGACTGCAAAGCATTTGCGGACTACCTGCAAGAAAACTTCGGACAAGTCGATATTCTTGTCAATAACGCGGGCATTACAAAAGATGCCTTGTTGCAGAAGATGACAGACGAGATGTGGGATCAGGTAATTAATGTGAACCTAACGGGCGTCTACAATCTGTCCAAACATATTGCCCCCATGATGATAACCGCAGGCAAAGGCTCTGTTATTAATATCGCCTCAGTTGTGGGCGAATTTGGAAACATCGGCCAATCCAACTATGCCGCAACCAAAGCGGGGGTTTATGGTTTGACCAAAACTTGGGCGAAAGAATTTGCACGCAAAGGCGCGGCAATACGTGTCAATGCAATTTCTCCAGGATATGTGATGACAGATATGATGCAGACCGTACCAGAAAAATTGCTGGAAAAATTCGCAGGAATGACGATGCTGGGTCGATTGGGCCAGCCGGAAGAGATTGCAAATGCGGCCTGCTTCCTGGCAAGCGATGAAGCATCATATGTAACGGGTCATAACTTGAGCGTAAATGGCGGAATGAGATTATAGAGCAAGAAGAATTTTTAAGTAAAGGTCGGGTGAAAATGATGAAGGAAAATGTAGGAATTGCGGCAGTTGGAATCTATGTGCCTGAAAATCGGATGACGGCGGCGGAAATATCAAAAGGGACCAAAGGCGTATGGGCGGAACAAGCCATTATCGACAAGCTGGGCATTGTGGAAAAGAGCATTCCCGGCGAAAATGACGGGACTCAGGAAATGGGTGTGAAGGCAGCCCTTGCGGCAATGGAAGAGTACAAAATTGATCCGAAAGAGATTGATGTGATTTTATGCATGGGTGAGGAATGGAAGGAATACCCGCTTACCACATCTGCCCTGTATATCCAAGATAAGATTGGAGCCGTTAACGCGTGGGGAATTGATGTTCAAAACCGATGCTGCACAACGGTAACAGCCATGAAGATGGCGAAGGATATGTTGATCTCGGATGAGGAAATCAATACGGTACTGGTGGTTGGCGGCTATCGCAACGGCGATTTTGTTGATTATGAAGACAAGAGCATGTCTATGATGTACAACCTTTCAGCCGGTGCCGGCGCCATTGTATTAAAGAAAGGCATGACCAAGAATTTACTTTTGGGTTCTCATATCATCGCGGACGGTTCGTTAAGCCGAGACGCGGGGGTGGAGATCGGCGGGATCAATCAGCCGATTACCAAAGAAAATATGGACCGTGCGTATCAGTCTTTGACGCTGATGAATCCGGGTCCAATGAAAGCGAGATTGAATGAAGTATCCATGCCGAATTGGATGACATGCATTGACCGCTCTCTTGAGAAATCTGGAATTGGGAGAGATGGAATTGATTATTTGGCGGTATTGCATTTCAAAAAATCCATGCACAACTTTATGTTGGGCGAGCTTGGCTTGACGGAAGAGCAAAGCGTTTATTTGAACCACTACGGGCATATGGGCCAGGTGGATCAGATCTTGTCTTTGAAGCTTGGACTGGACTCAGGCAAGGTCAAAGATGGTGATACTGTATTGATGATTGCAGCCGGCATCGGATATGTATGGGCGGCAAATGTTGTGAGATGGGGGGAAGCGTAATATGTCAACCTTTATGCAAATACTCTTTAGCTCGTTGGAGACGGGGAGTGTATACGCGCTGGCCAGTTTGGGGATTATCATTATTTTCCAGACCAGCCGCATGCAGAACTTTGCACAGGGTTCAGTCGGGATGCTTAATGCATTTGTAGCGACCTTCTTTTTGATAAATACAGGCGTTTCACCGTATTTCGCAGCTTTTGTGGGCATGCTGAGTGCGTTTGTCACTGGTATGCTGGTTGATTTCGTGATCATGCGCAATGCCAAACACGTTGGAGCGATTGGCAAGGAAATCATCACATTTGGGTTAATTATGTTTTTTCTGGGGATCGCGCCGATGATCTTTGGTACGAGTCCCCTATCTTTCCCTCGATTTATTCAAAGTGGAACCTTTGAAATCATGGGGGCGAGCGTTACGCATAATGCTGTTTTGAATATTGTGGTCGGGTTGTCCTTAATGACCCTGTTGTTTCTGTTTTTGCAGAAGACAAAATGGGGATTGGCAGTTCGGGTAACCGCATCCAATGAAAAAACGGCACAATTGATGGGCGTACCAACCAAATTGATTACCATGGGTGCCTGGGCTGTAGCCGCGTCATTGGGCGCGCTGTCTGCCTTGATGTTGGCGCCGGCAATTACTGTCAACGTTTCCATGATGGACAGTGTTCAGATCAGTGCGCTTGTCGCCTGTGTATTGGGCGGATTCCAAACCTTTTATGGACCGGTTATCGGAGCCTATATTATTGGACTCAGCAAGAATTTGTTGCACTTTTACGTGTCGTCCACGTGGGGAGAGGCATTGATGTATCTATTGATCTTGATCTTTATTATTTTCAGACCGAATGGTCTGATTGGCAAGAAGAAGATCAAGAAGGTATAACCCATGCGAGAGGTTAAAGATAAGCGACGGGGAATCGATGCAAGCAAACGAGGAGGATCAGATGTGAATGGGATAGATAAAAAAGGAA
Source organism: Eubacteriales bacterium (assembly GCA_030625815.1). GTDB lineage: Bacteria > Bacillota > Clostridia > Tissierellales > GPF-1 > GPF-1. Next base: position 136,206 of record DAOUQF010000003.1, on the reverse strand, counting down.
AGGGTCGGAAGGTGACCGAGAAAAAACCACCCTATAAGGCATACCTTCTTTTTGGATTGTTTTTAATTTTGCTGCCGACCATACAAAAAATGGGATTGATCGGGAGTGCGACGATAACGGTATTGGGCACTGTGATTTTTTACGCCATTGTTGGAATCGGCATGAATGTATTGCTGGGCTACAGTGGCTTGATTTCACTGGGAACTGCAGGGTTTATGGGGATGGGCGCGTATTTGTCCGCATACCTGACAGCAGATTTGAATCTGCCGTTTCTTCTTTCAGTTGTGGTATCGGTTTGCATCCCATTGATCATCGGGTTGGTGATTGGATTGATTTCACTGCGGCTGGCGGGATACTATCTGGCGATAGCAACTCTTGCGGTAGCCGAAATTTTCCGGCAAGTGTTTATTGAGTTTGAAGTCGTAACGAATGGATTTTCCGGGAAAAACGCAGGTTACCCAAAACTGTTCGGCGTCATTCAGTTTGATCGGCAATTGACCTTTATCTTTATGGTTATCGTGTTGATTGGATTGATGATTTTTACCTATAACTTTATTCATTCGAGAACGGGGCGGGCCTTATTGACCATGAGGGGCAGTGAAGCTGCGGCGCAAGCCATGGGTATCAATCTGTTTCGCTACAAGCTGACCGCATTTGGGATTGCCACTGCGTACGCGGCTATTGGCGGCGTCTTGTATGTGCATTTTATTCGATTTGCCTATCCGTCCGGATGGAACCTGATGCTTTCGTTGCAAATTTTAGCGGTGATCGTTATTGGCGGCATGCAGACCATTGAAGGACCGATTTTGGGTTCATTTGTTGTATTCGGCGTGCCGGAATTGATCTTGAAACAGCTTCCGGTGATTGGAAATGTGGATGGATTGGCCTATGTATTTACAGGGGTCTTGATCGTTGTTGTGATTATGTTTTATCCCAATGGCATGATTTATTTAGGAAATGACATGAAAAAATTATGGAAGAAAGGGAGAAAACATGGAAAAGAACAATTGCCTGCAAGTGAATGATTTATCGATTGCGTTTGGTGGGATTAAGGCTATTGATCATCTTTCTTTCACAGTGAATCAAGGCGAAATCTATGGGCTTATCGGTCCGAACGGGGCGGGTAAGACGACGGTGTTTAACTGCATCACGCAGTTCTATAAGGCGGATCATGGAGACATTCGGTTTACGAATCGCCATGGAGAAGTTGTAAATCTCAATGACAAGGTTACCCATCAGGTTATTTATGAAGGGTTGGTTCGAAGTTTTCAAAATATCGAATTGATCAAGGATATGTCATTGATCGACAATCTATTGGTTGGCGCTCATATCGAATACAAATCGGGGATTCTTGCGACTGGCTTTCGAACAAAAAAAGCAAAGCGCGAAGAAGAGATGCAACGAGAAAAGGCGGTCAAGATCCTGGAGTTTTTGAAAATCGAGGACAAGGCCAATGCGCATATCGGCGGGCAGCCCTATGGCGTTTTGAAAAAGGTGGAATTGGGAAGAACCTTGATGAGCGACCCGAAACTGATTTTATTGGATGAGCCGGCTGCTGGTCTCAATGACCTTGAAACCGAGGACATGTCGAACCTGCTTAAAGAGATTCGAGACGAATACGGGTGCACGATTCTATTGGTTGAGCATGATATGCGGCTTGTGATGGATGTTTGCGATCGGATTTGCGCGATCTCCTTCGGCAGGAAGCTTGGCGAAGGAACCGCTCTGGAAATACAGCAAAACAAGGATGTTCAAGAAGCATATCTTGGGAAAGGAGACTGATTAAATGGTGGCGTTACAGATTGAAAATTTACATGTCTCTTACGGTAGCATTGCAGCTCTTAAGGGGATTGATCTCTCGGTGGGAAAGGGGAAAATCGTGGCTCTTCTCGGCAGCAATGGCGCGGGAAAAACGACGACACTGAAAACCATATCGGGACTGATCCAACCTCAATCCGGTTCGATTTCGGTAAGCGGGGAATCCATTGTTGGTTTGAATCCTGCAAAAATCAATCGACTGGGTGTGGTTCAATCTCCCGAAGGAAGGCAGATTTTTCCAGAGATAACCGTGGAGGAAAACCTGAGAATTGGTGGATTTACATTAAAAACCCGTGCGAAATTGAAGAGTAACTTTGAACGGGTTTATGGATACTTTCCTGTATTGAAGGAGAGAAAGAAACAGGTTGCGGGAACACTATCGGGTGGCGAGCAGCAGATGCTGGCAATCGCACGCGCATTGATGGCAAGCCCAGAAATTCTATTGTTGGATGAGCCTTCTCTTGGTTTGGCTCCATTGATTGTTCAGGATATTTTTAGGATATTAAAAGAGATCAATCAGGAAGGGATGACGATTCTGATCGTTGAACAAAATGCGCTGCAGACCTTGAAAATATCAGACTATGGTTATGTTTTAGAAGTTGGGAATGTAAGCATGGAGGGCGCAGCGGACGAGCTGATCAAAGACAAACGTTTGATCGAAGCTTATTTAGGCGGTAATGCATCATAGCATTTAAATATGAGGAGGAATAAGAATGAAGCGTAGAAGAACAGCAGTTTTAGCAATGATGTTGGTACTTGTCCTTGCATTGTCAGGATGTGGCACTGCGGGCACCACGAGCGAAATGGCACAAGGCGTTACAAAAGATTCTGTTAAAGTGGGTAACTCAATTGCGACTTCAGGTCCTTTGGCTCCCGTTGGCGTGCCGTTTAAAGCGGGCATCGAAGCGTATTTCTTGATGGTCAATGAAGGCGGCGGCGTAGATGGCAGACAGATCGAGTATGTTCATCAAGATGATGAATTCAATCCTGAAAAAGGAAAAGCGGCCTTCGATAAACTGGTCAACGATGAAAAAATCTTTGCTCTTGTTGGCCACTTTGGAACACCGATTGTTGGCGCAACATTAAATGATATTAAAGAAATTGGAATTCCAGCCGTATACTTTGCAACAGGAACCGGCATCCTTTACAACGAAAAAGCAGGAGAAGCGGACCGTTGCGCATTCCCCGTTCAACCCGTTTATCCAATGGAAGGCCGAATCATGACTGCATGGGCTGTCGGCGAATTTAACGCGAAAACAATTGGCGTCATCTATACCAATGACGATGCCGGCAAAGATTTGCTGGGCGGGATTCAAAATGAAGCGGAAAAAGTCGGCGGAGTGACAGTAATTGCGGAACAAGTGCCTCCAAATGCGGAAGACGTTTCAGCAGCGGTAATAAAATTGAAAAATGAAGACGTAGACGTGGTTGTCATTGCGGCAATCCAAGGAACTTTTCCTCAAATCGCCAAAGAGATGGCGAAACAAGGCTTGAACAAAACCACGCTTACAACGTATGTGAATTCCGATCAACGGATGACAGCAGCGGTAAAAGATACGGTAAACGGTCAGTTTGACATTTATTCAGACGCATGGGTGGATATGACCAAACCAGCCATCAAAGACTACCGTGAATGGATTTCAAAAACATCAGATGAAGATTTGTCCAGCAATGCGTATGCCATGACAGGATGGATTGCGGCTCACTTCTTTGTTGAAGGTTTGAAAAATGTTGAAGGCGATTTAACTTGGGATTCTTACATTGCGGCGATGGAATCTGAACCGATTCAAAACCCATTTGGCGGAGCGATTGACTTCTCAGACGGCAAACGCCTGGGTACGCAAGAAATGGCGCTATTGCGCATGAACCCAGACGTAGCATCAGGTTGGGAAGCATTTATCGGATTCAAGAGCATCAAAGACATGCTAGGCGAATAAAGGAATGACAGAATAAACGAGGTGAAGAAATGACGTATGCAGAAAAGATAATAACCGTAGAAGAAGCATTGTCGTATATTCATTCGAATGATGTGGTAGTCAGCGGTCTTGCTGCTGCGGAGCCAAAAGCAATCTTGGAGAAACTCCACACGATCTATGATCGTGTGGAGAATGTCCAAGTAACAACTTGCCTTCCCATCTGCTCCGCGAACTATTTTATGAATGAAGACTATCGCGATCATTTTCAAATGAACGGATGGTTCTATACAGGACCGTTGAGAAAAATGCAGAAGCACGGGCGGATTTCCTATATCCCCAACCATTTGCATTTGGCGGCGACAAAGCGGCTGGACTATGAAAAGCCGAATGTGTATATCGGCAATGCGACCCCGCCTGATGCGCATGGGTATGTATCCCTGTCCTTGAGCAATGTATATGAGAAGCGCGTGATGGAAGCGGCGGATTTGGTCATATTGGAAATCAACAAGAAATTGCCGAGGACCTTTGGTGATATGGAGGTTCATGTCAGGGATATCGATTATATGGTGGAAGTGGATTACGCGATTCCGACGATTCCGGATGTGGAGCCCAATGAGAAGGACTTGGGGATCGGCAAGCTGATTGCGGCGTATATTCAGGACGGTGACTGCATTCAATTGGGAATTGGCGGCATCCCCAATGCTGTAACTGCGTCTCTTTTCGACAAAAAAGACTTGGGCGTGCATACGGAGATGATGACTTCTGGCATGGTGGATCTCGTTGAGGCGGGTGTCATTACCGGCAAGAAAAAGAACTTCAATAACGGCAAGATTGTATGTGCCTTTGCTTTGGGCAATCAGAAACTCTATGATTTTTTGGACAACAACCCATCGGTCATGATTATGGATGGTCATTGGACCAATGATCCTTGTGTGATCGGTGAAAATGACAATCAGGTTTCCATTAATACCGCCATTGAAATTGACTTAACAGGACAATGTGCATCTGAATCTCTGGGACACGTTCAGTTCAGCGGAACCGGAGGGCAAGCCGATACGGCGATTGGCGCGCAACGATCAAAAAATGGACGCTCCTTTATTGCCCTTTATTCAACAGCGAACATTCGCAACAAGGAAACGGGCGACCGAAAAATGATCAGCAAGATCGTGCCATTTTTGAAGCCGGGCGCCGGGGTCACATTGTCTCGAAATGATGTGGACTTTGTGGTAACGGAATACGGAGTTGCAGCACTTAGGGGCACGGATATTCGTGAGCGAGTTTTGCGCCTGGTATCAATCGCCCATCCGGATTTCCGGGTGGAATTAATTGAACGGGCTCTGGAATATCACTATATCGCTCCTGAAGATGTGGAAATGGAAGCGGAAGAGATGGAGACTATAAAGCTGCAGGCGATTGGATCATAATGAGGTGAAGCGAATGAAAACGTGCAGCTGTAGAGATAAGAAAATTGCATATGAAGTGGTTGGACAGCCGAATGAAAATTCGCCGCTTATCCTTCTGAACGGGATTATGATGAGCATGAATTCCTGGAAAAAGTTCATTCCTGAAATCACAAAAAATCGTCAATTGATTTTAATGGATTTTTTTGATCAGGGACAGTCGGAGAAATGTGAAGGGCAAGTTTACGATCATGACTTGCAAGTAGATGCGGTTGTTGCTGTTATGGATGCGGTAGGAAGTGCGGACTATGATTTATGCGGCGTGTCTTATGGCGCGCAGGTCGGATTACAAGTGGCGCTTGCTCAGCCAGACCGAGTTCGCAAGCTGGCGCTCTTCAATGTATCGGCTTATACAAGCCCATGGTTGAAAGACATTGGGGAGGCCTGGAATCGGACGGCGAAGTTGCATGATCCGGAAAGCTATTATTATGTGGCATTGCCCTATATCTATTCCAACATGTTCTATACGGAGCATATCGAGTGGATGCATGCAAGAAAGGCATTGTTGGTTGAGTTCTTTACGGATCAATTTTTGGATGCTATGATCCGATTGACGGACAGTTCAAGGAACTATGATATTCGTGATCGATTGACAGAGATTGAATGTCCGGTGCTTGTCGTAGGCGCGGATCATGACTATATCACGCCGATCAATGAAGTGAGATATCTGCATGAACATTTGAAGCAAAGCGAGTTTTTTGAGTTGTATCAGTGTGGGCACGCGTCAATGTATGAAAAACCCAACGCGTTTTATCAGCTGTTTGAAGGATTTTTCAATCAAAAAAATGATATAATTATCGCATAATTGCAAAATAACTTGCATGAGTGCAAGAATTCAATAAAAGAATGGATGGAAATCATATGTCGAAAAAAGACGAAACAAGAATGAGGATTATGTCGACTGCTTTACAATTATTTTCGGAGCAGGGATATACACGGGCGACTACCAAACAAATTGCGGAAAAAGCTAATGTGAATGAAATCACTCTTTTTCGTCATTTCGGCAACAAGGAAACCTTATTTCAAGAGACGCTGGAGTTTTATGTACAAGAAATGCATTTGAAAGATGAAATCGATCGGCTGATCAGTCAGGATTTTGAAAAAAGCATGTGTGAAATAGCAGCGGATTATTTAGAGTATTGCATGCGAAACAAGAGCCTTTATTTGATTCAAATGAGATTGCCGGACAATATGGAGAAATTCGTAAAACTGAAGATGTCGAGAGGGTTTAAACGAGGGATTATTCCATATTTTACTCACCTTCAGTCGGAGGGGCTGGTCAATGGCGACCCCGAGAAAATGGCGGCAACCTTTATCAATAGCATTTTGGGGGCGTATACAATCTTTCTTCTATCGAAGGATACCTTTAGCAGTATTCCGATCGAGGAATTGGTGCTTGAACATGCACGGCAGTTTGTGGCCTATTATCGTGTGTAAATCTAAATAATCCCGCTATTCGCATCAATGATGGAGGGAATTATGAAAAAAGTATATATCATCGAGGCGAAGCGATCGCCAATAGGCAAGTTTTTGGGGACATTGAAAAACGGGAACGCCGGCGAGCTTGGAGCGGCGGTCTTAAAGGACATGATGAAAGACCATCAGGAATTGGTGTCCGAAGTCGACGAAGTGATTGTGGGTAACGTATTATCGGCAGGTCTGAAACAGGGAATTGCGCGGCAAGTCAGCTTGAACGCAGGATTTCCCGTAGAGACTCCGGCGTATTCCTTGAATATGGTTTGCGGAAGCGGGATGAAGGCTGTGATGAACGGAGTTGCCGGCATTCAAAGCGGAAGCACGAATTTGGTAGTGGCCGGTGGTGTTGAAATGATGAGTGCGGCGCCGTTTCTGTTTTCCGGCAAGAATCGAACGGGAAACAAATTGGGCAATTTAGAGGCAGTGGACTCCTTGATCGGAGACGGGCTGACCGATGTGTTCAATAACTATCATATGGGCATTACGGCGGAAAATATCGCGGATAAGCATGGAATTACCCGGGAAGAGCAGGACGCTTTTTCGTATGAGTCACAGAAAAGAGCCATTGCAGCAGTTGATTCGGGTCGATTCAGCGATGAGATTGTGCCGATTTTGATTAAAAATCGAAAAGAAGAATTTTGGTTTGATGCGGACGAGCATATGAATCGAAAGACCAATCTTGAAAAGCTGGCGGGTTTGCGCCCTGCCTTCAAAAAAGACGGATCCGTTACGGCTGGGAATGCCTCGGGAATCAATGATGGCGCGAGCATGACCTTGCTTGCATCGAAAGAGGTGGTTGATCAGTATTGGCTGAATCCGCTAGTTGAAATTATTGCGGTCGGCCAAGGCGGCGTGGACCCTTCTGTGATGGGCCTGGGTCCGGTACCGGCAATCAGCAATGTATTGAAAAATGCGAATATGTCGTTGTCTGATATGGGATTGATTGAGCTGAACGAAGCCTTTGCGGCGCAGTCGCTGGGCGTTATGAAAGAGCTCTCAGAGGAACATGGCGTAGCGGTAGGAGATTTATTGCCGATTACCAATGTAAATGGAGGCGCGATCGCGCTGGGTCACCCTTTGGGTGCGTCGGGCAACCGAATATTAGTTACACTCATTCATGAAATGAAAAAACGAAAGATTGAGTATGGTTTGGCCTCTCTCTGTATTGGGGGCGGCATGGGAACCGCAATTATTGTTAAAAACGTATAGTTGCAAAGACACAAGAGGGGGTAACACTACCCCTCTCCCCTTTTTTCAGGGAGATTGGTCTTTTTATAGAAGAGGAGGAAAAAACGATGTTGCAATTTGTAGAACTTTCAAATGGTGAAACCATTGCTTATCGGGAAAAGGGTACTGGAGCAATCCCGTTTGTGATCTTGCACGGCAATATGTCATCGAGCGCGCATTTCGATATCTTATTTGAAAGAATGCCGGATGATGTGAAAGTCATCGCACCAGACTTGCGGGGATTTGGACAATCGAGTTTTAAGAATGAAATCAACAGCTTAGAGGATTTTGCTGGAGACATTATAGAAGTAATCAATCAATTGGAGATTGCGGAGTTTTATCTGGGGGGCTGGTCGACTGGCGGCGGCGTTGCCATGGAGATTGCCGCGAAGCTTAAGGAGCGCGTACTTGGCTTGGTGACCATTGAATCTGTTGGGATCCAAGGCTATCCGATGTTTAAAAAAGACGCGCAAGGCCAGCCGATTGCTGGCGAATTTTTAAAGACAAAAGAAGAGATCGCGCAGGATGCGGTTCAAGTGGCACCGGTCTTGCAAGCCTACAAGGAGAATAATAAAGAGTTGATGCGCGCCATCTGGAATGCGGTGATTTACACCCATGGACAGCCGGAGGAAGCGCGATACGAAATGTATTTGGATGATATGATGACCCAGCGGAATTTGGTGGATGTCGACTATTCTCTGGTGCATTTCAATATGTCCCATAAGCATAATGGGGTTGTGGAAGGGAACGGAAGAATCGATCAGATTCAATGTCCGGTTCTGGTTTTTCAAGGCGATCGGGATTTGGTTGTTCCGCCGAGCATGGGGGAAGGAATTCGAGATGCCTTTGGAGAGCGGGCGACGTATGTCACTGGTGATTGGGGACATTCCCCGTTTATCGATGTGCCGGAAATGTTGTGCGAGCGAATTGATTCGTTTTTGAAGACAAATAAATAACAGAAGTAGAATGAAGATACACCTCCAGCAGCCAGTCATGAACTGGCATTTGAAACAAACCGTACTAGCGGAAAGCGACAAGATCATTGTGATTGAAGGGAATCATTATTTCCCGCCACAATCAGTGAAACGAGCGTATCTTGAGAAGAACGACAATCAATTGCATGTCCATGGAAGGGTTTGACAACTCCTAATAAAAAGACCAGCAACTTTGTTTTTATGCAAAGTTGCCGGTCTTTTTATGTGTTGTTCATTTGAATTCCAGGCATGTCTCGCCGTGCTCCATTCATCGGCTGTTTTAGGGCCTGTCAGTCAGGGTCAGTCCTTGAATTCGACGATCTTCTGGTGGAGATAGAGATCTTTGAGGGGATCCCGCCTGCCCAGGCTGTGTGGCAAAGCACACTGTCGTAGGTGCAACTGCTTGATTTATTCGCAATTGTGTCGAGTTATACGAGGAAATATAGCGGTATTATGGTTGGTTTCGATAGGAGAGATATTATGAATATGGATACGACGTTTTTTGACTTTTATACTAATATAAAATATTATATTAGTATAAAAGACAAAGTGGGGATGGCTTATGACTGGGGTAGAAAAGTTGCGCATGCTTGTAAAAGAAAATAACGGTGTGATTACGACTAAGTTGGCGGAAGAGAATCATATTCATAGGGAGTATCTGCGAGAACTGGTAGGAAATGGTGAGCTTGAAAGAGTTGCTCATGGTGTCTATATCACTCCGGATATTTGGGAAGATAAAATGATGATTTATCAACTCAGAAAGCGCAAACTAGTTTATTCTCATGAAACGGCGCTATATTTGCATGACTTGACGGATCGAGATCCTGTCAATTACGTTGCAACAGTTCCTCATGGATATAATCCTACACGACTTAAGAAAGAGGGACTGATTATTCACACGATAAAGAGAGAGTTGCTTGAACTTGGCGTATGCAGTAAAGAAACGATTTATGGTAACCAGGTGCGAACATATGATATGGAAAGGACGATCTGCGATATTTTACGGGACAGAAACAATCAGGATCCTGCCATTGTCAAGGATGCAATCAAAAAGTATTTAGCAAGGAGAGACAAAGATCTAAATCGGTTGATGAAATTTGCGAAGCTGTTAAGGATTGAATCGGTGTTGCGGTCGTATTTGGAGGTTTGGGCATGAAAACATCTACACAATTAAAAGCTTTAATCCGCAATTTGTCCAAAGAAAAAAATGTTCAGCTTGAAGTTATTCTTAGAACTTTTATGCATGAAAGGTTGTTGGAGAGAGTTGCGAAATCGAAGTACCGTAATCGGTTTATTCTGAAAGGCGGTTTGTTGATTGCTGCCATCGCAGGTATTGACGCGCGATCCACCATGGATATGGATGTAACAGTAAAGGATATTATGCTGTCGGAGGGAGTGCTGGAAGATGTGATCAATGAGATTTTGGCAACGAATGTTGCAGATGGTGTATCCATGACACTGAGAAAGCTGGAATCGATTAGAGATGAGGCTGAATATCCTGGTTACAGAGTATCAATCAATGCGGTTTTTGACAAGACAAGGCAGACCATGAAAGTGGATATAACGACGGGGGATCGAATAACCCGTGAAGCCATTAAATATTCTTATCCATTGATGTTGGAAGAGCGAAGCATTTCTGTACTTGCCTATAATTTGGAAACTGTTCTTGCTGAAAAATTGGAAACCATTTTATCGCGCGGCACAACAACAACTAGGATGCGCGATTTTTATGATGTTTATCTTCTTACGGCAATGCATGAAGAGGAAGTTAACGAAGTGATTTTGAATGAAGCATTCAAAAATACATCAGAGCATAGAGGCAGTTATGGGAATATTCAAATGAATGGTTTGGAATATATTAAGACAATCGAGGAATCGGAAGTATTACTGCGATTATGGGAACAATACTGTTCGAAGAATAAATATGTCTCTGCAATTGAATGGTTGGATGCTGTGGAGCAGGTGAAGAGATTGATGGAGAGAATAAAGTTGATTTGACATGCACGCTACAATTAGAAGAGGATTTAGCATAAATGACATAATCCCATTGGCGATTGACCTACAAAGAACAAGAGGAGATAGAAAGCGTATTTTGAAGATGAAATGACTAGGGTGTCCGATCGAACTTGGTAATAAAGCTTTTCACGATTGAATGTTCAAGGGAACGTACACACTTTTTTTGATAAACGATTTGGATATTGAAGAGTTGTAAGAAAAAGCAAGTTAGGGGGTAGAAGTTTACTATAGAAAGTAAGAAGGGAGAGAGAATCATGGTGGTCTTGGATTTGTTCGGCATCCACGCATCTGGAAAGACGACGACAATTCGAGAACTTGAAAAGCATTGTGACGTAGAGCTTCCCGTTGCGGATAACGAGCGGCGATCCTATCTAATTCGGAATCGGATCAAGTTTCGAAAGGCAATAAAAGTGGTGCTGGAAGACCCTTCTTTTTCGGTGAAAATGCTACGGATGGTTTGGAAGAAAAAAGGTTGGCACCTTGCTACATTGAAGCTTTGGTACAATATCAATCATCGCGGGTACTACTATCTCTATGAACAAGAGCGCAGGATTGTTCTGGGGGGAGGGGTTTTACATAAATTGTGGAACTTGTATGGGGCATCGCCGATTGAGCCGGAAGACCGGCGCAACCTTTTAGCCATCGTTGCGCATTTTCATTGTCGGGTTGGATACTATTTGGATGAGCCGATTGAGGTAATCCGAGAACGGAATTTCAATCGTGGGGAAAACACAGTTCTGGAAAGAAGGTTTGACGAGTTGGAGTTTTTTTATGAAAATTTCTATGAATTTGTCAAGGTCCTGGAAGGGGCGATGGAGATTCGTGTGGTTCAGGGAAAGACGGTCGAGGAGCGCGCTGCTTTTCTGCGAGCGAATTGTGAAAGATTGCGACACTAAGAAGTTTTGGCGCGACACCTAGGTACGGAGATTGAAGAATATCTTGCAAATGGAAAATTAAATCTATTGGCGACAACCGATCTGGTTGTTGCCTTTACCGAGCCGTTTTATGTGTTTAGATTAGCGCAATGTTATGAACAAGAAAGACAAGGCAGGCAATGGGAATGGAAGTTTGTCAGTTGGCATATGAATATTTATTCGCGATGATAAGTTTTTTTGCGTTTTGTTCCAGTTATTTGATATTCTGAAGGAAAAGAAAAGTGTAAAGAAATTACAAATGTCTGGAGGAGTAAAGATGGAGTTGGTGGAACAGGTCATGCAATTGACAGATGAATTGGAAGTGCAAACCATAGCAATTCGACGGGAGATTCATATGAATCCCGAATTGGCGTTTCAGGAGTTTGAGACAAGAAAGCTGGTGTGCAGGGAATTGGAGCGGATCGGCATTCCCTATGAACTGAGCCCCTGCGAGCCTGGGGTGATTGCGTGGATCGACAGCGGAAAGCCGGGCAAGTTTTTGATGCTGCGTGCGGATATGGACGCGCTGCCGGTGCAGGAAAAAACGGGGCTTGAGTATGCATCTCAGGTGCCGAATGTCATGCATGCCTGCGGACATGACGTGCATACCGCAAACCTTCTGGCGGTTGGGGAGATTTTGAACCGAACCAAAGCGCATTGGAGAGGCAAAGTAAAGCTGGTGTTCCAACCGGCGGAGGAAGTTGGCGGCAACAGCGGAGGCAGACAAATGATCAAGGCCGGGCTGATGGATGAGGTGCCAGATGCCTGTTTTGCGTTGCATGTGGATACGAATACACCGGGTGAGATTGTCGCGGGTTCGGGGTATATTACCGCGTATACGGATAGTTACGGGATTACGGTCAATGGGGTGGCAGCTCATTCCTCAGCGCCACAGGAAGGGGTGGACGCCATTAATATCGCCGCATCCGTTGTGACCGCCTTGAATGGAATCGTATCAAAAAACATCAGTCCCATGGCGAATTCGACCCTGAATATCGGGGTGATCCGCGGGGGATACGCGGAGAATATTGTGGCGGACAAGGTGGAAATGTCATGCATGTTCCGGAATTTGACACCGGAAGCGAGAGCGTCCATGCTTGAGCGAATCGAAGGGATTTGCAATGGTATCTCAATAGCCATGGGCGGAAGTTGTGAATTGGATTTTAATGAGGGATACCCTTCTGTGCTGAATGATCCAAACTTTACGAAGTTTGTGTGCAACACCATTAAAACCCATTCGGAGAAGCTCTATGAGGGGATTGCGGACGGGGTACCGGAGGATTATCTGATAACGGATGCGCAGCCTCTCTTGGTGGGCGAGGATTTTGGGATGTATTCGCAGCTTGCCCCCGCTTGCCTGATTTGGGTCAGCACAGGCGGGCACGTGTCAAAGCACAATCCCGGATTTGTTGTGGACGAAAAATACATTAAACTTTGCACAAGAACCATGGCCATGGTGGCAGTTGATTTTTTGAATAGTCAAGTCCGATAAGACAGGCTCGAGTTTTGATCGTTAGGTTAAGCTGTGCAAATATGCTGTTGAGGAAAGGGGAATGAATCGATGAAGTTGAGTGATTTTGCGCAAATGTGGGACTGCACGAATGATTTTACCTTTGCGTCCTATTATGATCGCGTCAGTGATGAAGTGATTGTGATCACGGAGGAGGATATTCGGCATGCTGAAAGTTTTGAGACGGAAGAGGAATTCGCAGATCTATCTGAGGTGGCGCGGGAACAGGTTATGCTTGGTTGGGAAGCAATTAATGGCGGGGACCGATTGGTTATTCTGCCGGAAAATAAAACTCAGGAAACCTACGAGCTGATGAAAGCGTTCGCTCATAACCTGGGGGCAGAAGCCCGCGAGATAGTTTTACAATTGATTCGAGGAAAAGGGGCATTTGGACGGTTTGACTATGCGATTGACCGATTTGACGTCCGGCAGGAATGGTATGATTTCAGGGATGCGGGATACGAGCGGATTATGAAGGAATGGTGCGAGCATTGCGACATTCCATACGAGAAAAACGAGTTGGAAGGGCAGAGGGGAAAAGAACGGCTTAACCGGGTGGCGTTTACTGTGGAGGAAGAGATTGATCTGAATATCATTAATTTTATTCACGCCATTCATCTCAACGGTCAAGATTTCATGGAGTCGGAATATGGTTCGGCGTTCTTTGGAGAGCTGCCAATGACATTTAAAAAGAAATCCGGCCAGGTGGTGGGGATGATTACAGCTACGGTTGACGGTGAAGTGAAACGATATGTGTTCAATGAGAACGGGTATGAGGATTTGGATGAGTTGCTGATGCTGTAACGAGGGGAAAAAGCCCTTGATTAGGGCCGTAAGTTACTCAAGGAGAAAACCGATGATATTTTGAACCTTGATACCGGAATAGTCATTAAAAACGGTTTGATTCATGGTGAGGATTATTTTGGGATAATTGTCGGAAATGGATTGAAGAGGGCGCAATTCGCGCTCTCTTGTTTTTTTATCCATGATTGTAGCAGAAATCTGATAGTAGATTTTTTCATTTGTTTTTGTAGCGACGAAATCCGTCTCAAGCGAGCCGATGCTTTTGTTGGTCATGGCGTTGTTCGGGATGAAGGGATCCGGAAAGACGACAACAATCTTGGAAATGGAAAAGTGATGCGAAGTTTCGATAAAATAGGAGTGACTAAATGGGGAACCTTGATGATAGAATGGAGGGGTATAAAAGTTGCGAGAATGATCTGGGATATCGAGCTCGGATTGCGCATGGAGAGGAGAATCGGGTGAAATCATATATCATTAGAATCGAACTGGAAGGGTCGAATCCCTTGATTTGGAGAAGAGTGGTGATGCCGGCGGGGGCAACCTACAAAAGATTGCATGATGTAATTCAAAATGTGACGAATTTTCAGGGCGGATATCCAAGTGACGGGTATCATTTGTACACCTTTGGTTTGGAAGAAGAGAATCGGGTGGTGACGAATGACGATGAGTGGTTTTTGGAACATCAGGATTATCGGAAGAATAAAAAGAGGTATGCAGAGCGGTTGAAAACACTTTCGCCGAAGCTGGCAAAAATTGAAAGAGAATATCAGCAGCGGCTTCAAGTGTCAGTGCGCAAACCGAGCGGTCTAAAGATTGACAAGTATTTGGAAACGCATCAGATGATTCGCTACAATTATGATTTTGGTGACAATTGGTGGTTTACCGTTCACCTGGAAGCGGTTGTACATGATTACTACTTTGGATTTCCAACCCTTTTAGACGGGGCGGAAACTGCTCCGCCGGAAGATGTGGGGGGAATCCATGGGTACTATACTTTTTTGGAAGCCTTGCAGGATGAGGAGCATCCGGATTATGAAAGAATGAGCAATTTCTCGGAATTTGTGGATTATCGGGAATATGATCCGGAATTTATCAATTTCATGCTGAAGGCGATTCAGTATCAGAAAACGCAATGGGACAAGATCAAGCATAAAAATTATGTGATTTTAGAAGACAAATACAGGGGAAAACAAGAGAGCGGCACGTAAAAATCGGCAGGAATGATCCCTGTCCATGCGGGAGCGGCAAGAAATATAAAAAATGATGCCTTAGCAAAGAGGAGGAATAGCATGAAGCTGCAATGCACAAAGAAATTATTGGATCAGTTGAAGATGAAGCCTGTGAAGATGGAAACGGAAAACGAGGTTTATTCGTGGCATGCCAATGTGGTAACGGTGGACAGGCGAAAGATGCTGGTTTTGGTCCATGATTCAACCCAATATAAAATTGCCTTTTACGGCTTGAAAGCAAAGGACTGGAAGAACGTGAATGCGGTGATCCGAGAGGGGGTTGCCAAGGTTTGGGCGGCGGAAGGAATCAAGGCGTCGGTGATTGAGAAGTATCTGGCGCAAATGGGAGAATTGGTATTGACCAAGACCAAGGACCAGAAGATGATTGCCAGGCTCAATTACGCGGTTCGGAACTTGGAATGGTATTTTCATCGTTACCGAGAAGACGGATTGGTTCAAATTACGGCAAGTACGCAGGTGAATAAGCGAATTGTGGGTGATTGGAGGAAGGATCACATCTGGCCAAAAAAGGCGTTGGTTGCGTTCTTAACGGAATTTGCGGGGGAAGCTGTGGTGGAAACCGCTGCGGTGATTATGAAAATTCAGTTGGACTTTGAGAATCTTTCCGTTTGGCGGCGGGTGCAGGTGCCGCTTTATTTGACATTTAAAGATTTTCATCGAGTGATCCAAACGGTATTTGGCTGGAAGAGTTATCATTTGCATAGCTATTATTTATTCGGTGAGCTAGCAAAAAAAGATGATTCATTGGAAAATCATCCAGGATATCATCCGCGGGGCATGCTGGCAACCTTATGTTTGGTGGAGAGTGAAGAAGATTTGGAATATGGAGACCCCTATGTGCGCATGGAGTTGGAAAGCGGTAGACAGCTGAGAGATTGGATGACGGATCAGATGATTTATGTCTACGATTTTGGGGACAATTGGATTCATTTGATCGATGTGGAAAAGATTGTGCACGATCCCGAAACTCCGGGTATTCTCTGTCTGGAAGGCGAAGGGGATGCACCCCCTGAAGATGTGGGAGGGGAATACGGATTTGAAGATTTCCTTGAGGTGATGGCGGATGAATCCCATCCGAGTCACGCGCGGTATAAAGAATGGAGCCAGAGTCAGTATTACCAAAAATTTGATCGAGCTCATATGAATCGTGTGTTGTAATCTGTAGTTCCGAACAATTATCCCTATGAAAGACCTTTGAGGTGTGAGGTTCAATTGGATGGTGCAAGGTGGTATTTGCATGTAAAAGGGCAGCAGAATCTGATATGATAGACGGGTTGACTTGTACGGAACAGGAGGATAAACATGGAAAGTGAATTGATACTACGATCTGCCATCGTTCATTTATGCGATGAGGAGTTGCAAGAACCCGTGATTGGCCAGTCGCTGCAAACCGATGATTTGGCGCTTGGGTATTTTGAAAAGCATACTAAGAAAATTTTAGGGGACACCAATCTTCGTTTGGGAAAAGCAAAGGGAGAGAATTTGGTGCTGAAGAAGTATATGGAGGAACGGGATTTAATTGCCTTCAGTACCTTTTATGCCAAGAAAGCCCATAAGCTTTATGCGGACCAAGGCATTCGCGGGGGCGATCTTGTCTTTTTTGACGGAACCGTTGACGGGGCTGAGATTGTCGGCATGATCAAATTGGACTATAAAAAGGGATATATCCATCAGATCGAGTATGAAGAGGGTGGGATTGCCACCAGAATCCATTTGCATCAAAGTATTCTGCCGAGCCCCAGTCAAAAAATCTCTGATGGAATCGTCTTTTATCTGGAGGCGGGAATTGCGAGTTTGATTTCGAGCCAGGCCATGATTTCTGGAGAGAAGGACACGGTGATTGATAAAATCTTTGACCTGGAGATGGAGGCGTCGCTGTCTGAAAAAGTGCAGACGATTGAAGACGCGGTATCGGAAGTGATCGCTTATTACTATGACGAGGACATTCGAAAGAACAACGAGGTCGAGAAATGCATCTCCGAAATCATCGGGGAATCGGGCGGAATCGATATGGATGAGATTGTGGAGCGGGGATTTCACGATAAGCCGGAGGCGCAAAAGGCCTTTAAGGAAAAGATGGAAGCGTCTGGCATTCAAAAAAATGTGGTCGTGAATAAAAAAGTGGAACGGAAATATACGAAGAAGCGCGTGATTGTGGCCGACAACGGGATTGAGATCCATGTTCCCATGGAACGGGTAAATCAGGAGGAATTTATTGAATTCCAGACGACTGAGGATGGAAGGATACAGATTCTACTGAAGAATATCGAAAAGCTAGAGGGAAAATAAAGCTGATTTACGGTGAGGGTTCTGCGAAATGCAGGGCTCTTTTATTTTTGGGAAACGGGTCGAATTGCAAGAAAGCGAAAGGATGTGGGATGAAGGAATTCATCATCAGCCTTTTTAAAGTTATTGGGATTTTTAAATAGAGAAGGCGTAGCAAGGGGAAATAGAAGGATATATGGTAAGATAAGTGTATAGAAGGTAAATTTTGGTGAAATTGGGTGAAAATATGAAAGAAAACTCAACTTTGAATAAAAACATATGCTTAGTTGGTCGAAGAAAAGAACTAGAGATGGCGGAAGCTATGGTTCGAGATGTTTCTGGTACAAACAGAAATACGATATTGGTTTGTGGGGAAGCGGGCATTGGGAAAACGTTTTTTATCGAAACCTTGTTGAAAAGATTTGATGATGATTCGGACTGTCTGCAAGTGCACGCGAAATACATGCAGAGCGAGGCCGAACCCTTTGCGGCGATTGGGGAAATGATTGAGGAACTCTTTCATCATATTTTATTGTTGCCGAGGAAACCTTATCGGGACTTAATTGGAAGAATTAAAAGGGAACTTGGGAAGGATCTTGGCTATCTTTGTCTCTTTAGCGACACGGCAAAGAAAATTTTTCACGAGAATCGGACTTTTAATTCCATCGATTACAGTAAAACCAAATATAAGATTCGGAAGGCGACCAAGTCATTTTTCGTCTGTGCTTCCGATGTTTTTGGGCGATTGTTTCTGTTTGTAGATGACTTGCAGTGGGCGGATAATGAAACGTTGGATTTAATTGCGTACCTTGCAAAAAAACCGGATCAAAAATGGATACTTATACTATCTTCAAGAAAAAGAATTGAAAGAATTGAAAAGCTCGCGCTACATATTCAACTGGATTTCCTCGGCGAAGAAGAGATTCAAATGATGTTAAAGACCCATTTCGGAAATGAGATTAGACACTTGGCGTATGTTACAAGATACATTTATGGCATCACCATGGGGAATCCTTTTTATATCACAAAGGCAATTCAAATGTTGAATCAGGAAGCCGTACTTATTTGTGCTGAGGACGAAACCTCGTGTCGGATGGACTTAAACCGCTTAAATTTGATTGAAACACCAGAAAATATTGAGCAGATAATGCGGAACAATGTGAAATCGTTGGGCGAGGAAGAGTTGCTCTTTCTGCAATATTTATCATGTTGCAAAGGACGATCGAATCTGAAGAAATTGAACGCATTGCTGCCTTTTCAGCGTACAGAAATTGAAGCCATTGCATATTCGCTCATTCAAAAATCTTTTATAGTGAGGAGAGAGTCGGAGAATTCTTTTAATTTTGTGCATGATATTATTCTTGAATACGTGTATCAAATGATTGAGACAAGGCAAGCGGCGTCTTATCATTACGCGATCGCGCAATACGACTTTGTTCAGGATGGCCGTTGTGAAAATTTGATGGGATTCACTTCGCATTTGATCCAAACCAATTGTTTGGAATGGGCAGTGGAAGAAAGAAAAGCATGGTTGCCTTTATTAATCAAAGCCATTCGACTATCCATCGAAACTGCGAACTTCCGGCATGCAACGCTCATTTGCGAAGCCTGCAATGAGTTGATGAATGCCTTTTCCTTTAAAGATCAAGAAGAGCTAAGCGTAACGGTTCTTTTATCGCTTATGACTTGTCAGTATCAGCTTGATGATAGAGAGTCTGCTCAAAAAAACTATCTGGAGTTATTGCGCACATATGGGCAAGGGCCCGAGCGTGGCAGAATTCAATTGAGTTTTATGCAGATGCTCGCATTTCTAGGAGAGGATCAGCAAGTACTTGCCATTGGGATTGAAGTGCTCGAACTGCTAGGTTGTGATTACCAAGAGAGTGATATCGATCAAGAGATCAAATGGATCAATCGATTATACGATAAGGCGTTTATTGATCGGATTACGGCAACCGAGAAACCGATGGAAGGGGAGACTTCGTTGCCCTTGCAAGTTTACTATCAGATGATGCCGTCGGCGCAGATTGTCAGTGAGCAGCATTTTATGTATGTTCTATTAAAGATTGCGGTTCTATCAGCGAGGGAAGGAAACTCACAGTATTTCAATATAGGATATGCGGCAAGCAGCTATGTTTTTTACCATATTGTTCATGATTTGGAGAGAGGAAAAAAATTATTAGATGCTGCCATGAATAATCTCCAAGAGGGAATAAACGATCCGATGGGTATTCGGGTCCTTTCGTTCCTGCTCAGTTTTGTTCATCATTGGACGTATCCTTTGGGAGAGACGATTGAAAATCTGGAAAAAACGATTGCGTTGAGCCTGGAAATGGGAGAAATTATCAATAGCGAATATATGATGACTGCTTTGATGTTCGCGTTATTTGTAGAAGGAAAGAACTTGCAATCTATCCGTCGGAGAATGGAAGAAAAGTTGCTTCTTCTTGCCGAGATGGGGCTTGCGGAAAATCAATTTACACAAGCCTTTATCACGGATGGATTGAACAGTCATGTGGATTTTCTTATCCATGGCAAGGCCTTGGATGCAGAGAAGTTTGTCGCGTCCACTGAGCCTGAAGAGGCGTTCACCCTTGTGATTCTATGGACAAAAATGCAAGAAAGCTACTTGATGGAGAAGATTGAGGAAGCATTTATGATTTCTGAATCTATCAAAGACAAACTTTTTCGTGCGCTCGGTCATATCATATACCCGGAGGTGGTTTTTTATTTTCTTTTGATCCGACTGGAAATGCACCCGCGACTCCATGGGCAGCGTAAAGAGGAAAATAGCAAATTGATTCATGAACACCTGCACTTCTTGGAAGAAACCTGCCTCCATTCTGAGGACAATCATAAAGTGCGATTGCGGATCGTTCAAGGGCTTTATCATCAAGTTTTTGGAGATGCAACCCGGTCGGTGGGACTCTATAATGAAGCGATTGCGAGGGCGGTGCAAAAGGAAAATTTCCTTCTTGCGGCGGTTGGGAACGCAATCGCGTCTAAAAGTTGCATTGAGCAACCGATGCTTAAAGGCTTTTATCAAAAAGAAGCGCTTTGTTCGTATGAAAAATGGGGAGCGGATTTTATCGTTGCAACTTTGAGTGTGCAGTGGGCTTGTTCTCCGAGACCAACGCTTGCAAATTATACGAATCAGAGTTTTTTACAAGTATTCAATGAGAAGGCAAGTGGGATGAATGAGCGGGAGTTGATTCCATATTTCTTGGAAAGCTTGGTTGAAAAGGTTCAGATGACCTATGGGGCGATTATTTTTCAAGAGCATGGCGAGCTGGTTTTGGCTTATGAAAAGGAAGCGGGGCGGCAGACGATTTCTCTCACCTGTCCCATTTCTATTCAAAACAAGTCGAAAGTTGATCAGATTGTGATAAATTATGTTCACCGTACCGGGGATCGGTTTATGAGAGTACAAGAAAACGGAGAATTGGTGGCTCTTTGCATACCGATTCAGTTCTTTCATGTTTTGGTGGGGGTGGTCTATGTGCACGTTAAAGTTGAGCGCGTGGATGAAGCCACAAACTTGATTCGGGGGATACTCCCTTTGATATTGATGAAATGTGAAAGGATTAAAGAGATTTCATTGCATGATGTAAGGGGAAATGACGGTCGCGATGCGATCTTGACGCGCAGAGAAATCGAAATTCTGCGACAGGTATCAAAAGGGCTTTCCAATCGGGAGATCAGCCGATGTGAATATATAACCGTGGGTACGGTGAAGACACATTTGAGTAGAATTTACCAGAAACTCGAGGTTGAAAGCAGGGTTCAGGCGATCTCCAAAGCTGCTGAACTGAAAATTTTATAGCGAGAATGAAAAGCAATCCGAAAGGGTTGTTTTTTTAATATACATCTTTTGACAGATGTAACAAAATAATCAACTTTATACAATAAGAGCAAAAGGAGAGGGAGGATTTATGGGCGTACTGGGTGAGATTCGCTTGTTTCCGTATGACGATGTACCGGAAGGGTTTTTGGAATGCAAGGGGCAAGTGCTCGAGATAAGGGAGTTCCCGAAGTTGTATATGATGATCGGCAATAAATATGGAAAAGTCGATCCACATCATTTCTTATTGCCGAATTTTAACAAAAAGGAGGAGCGTTTTCACTATTGCATCGCGGTTGAAGGGGAGATTCCTCAATTAAATAGAACAAAAGACAAGGAGGATAAGCAATGAAAAAGAAAGGGTTGAAACGATGGATTGCCAGGAGTTTGATTGTCATCATGATGCTGGCGAGTTCGCCGATTATGACAGGATTTGCAGACGAGGTTCCATATTTGTTGAAAGGTGGCCTGGATGTTTATCGCACAGTTCCAAGCGGATTCCTTACGCGTTCAGACACATTCGACAAGAGTCGATATCAAAATATCGCGATTGGCACGATTTTCGGTCATGCGGTGTACGGATTGTCGGCCAATTTGTTTTCGAACTGTGGGGTTGAGCACGTGCAGTTACCGAACACCTTGCATACCATTGGGGCAAGTGCCTTTGAGAGCAATGTGCTTACTGGTGCAATTGTGATACCAGACTCTGTGACAACCATTGATACCCGGGCTTTTTATCACAATCCGGGGATCACGGGACTTGTCGGGGGGATGGGACTTACCCGTATTGGGAACGAAGCGTTTAAGGATACTGGAATTGGCGGCATTTTGTTCTTGCCACCATCCAGCACCTATCTTGGCGTGGGTGCGTTCGCAGATTGCCTTTTGTTCGACGTACTGATTCCAGAAAGCATGCGGGTAATCGGCGCAGGCGCATTTTCCGGCTATATGGGATCGGGGATTGGTTTGCCGGTCAATCCGGTTCCAAAGGATTATTACATTTACAATGGATGGGAAAATTCAAATGGTGAACTTGCGACGTTTATCGCCCCTAGGGAACTCGATCCTAACGCTCTCGATCTTGGCTATGAAAGGAGTTACACGCCGATTGCCTTCGGTTTGACCTATATGCTTGATGGAGGAGAAAACGGGGCGGAGAATCCAAGCACCTATACGGTGGAAGACACGGTCCTGCTGAACGATGCGACAAAAGCGGGATATTCTTTTGCTGGTTGGTATTCCGATTCAGAATTGACGCAGCGGGTCACGGCTATTCCGATGGGTAGTGTCGGAGGAAAAACCTTATATGTGAAATGGGCGCAGAATTACGAAATTCTCTATCAAATCAACGAGGGGGTCAATTCTGATTCAAACCCTTCTGTTTACAGTGAACTGAGCCCTTTGATCACGCTTCAACCGGCGACAAAGGCGGGGTATCGTTTTGTTGGATGGTATACGGATTCGGAATTCACATCACAGATTACCGAGATCCCCCACGGAAGCACTGGGGATGTTGAACTTTTTGCACGCTATACGAAGGAGTATCACGTTACGTATGAGATGGATGAGGGGATCAATGATCCATCTAATCCGCTGATCTTCACCGCATTGGATGACGCGGTGAAACTGGAAGAGCCAATAAAAACAGGCTATGTATTTGTTGGTTGGTACCTGGATGCGGAAATGACGCAAAAGACGATGGAAATTTCTGCAGGCACCCAAGGGGATATGACCCTTTATGCGAAATGGACCAAGCGGTATGATATTGAATATGTCCTCAATGGGGGACAAATCAATCAGAGTGCTCCAGACTTTTATACAAGTGTAGATGATACGATTATTTTTGAATCGCCAATGAAAAATTATTATCGCTTTGCGGGCTGGTATTTAGATTCGAGCTTTTCGGAGTCAATTACAGAAATCCCTGCTGGGAGCACGGGCGATATTTCAATTTTTGCAAAATGGTTGAAGATTTACACCGTTTTCTACAATGAACCCCTGGGGGTGAATCCTTTTGAAAATCCAGTAGAATTTACGGAAGAAGATCCAACGATCGTTTTAAAGCCCGCCATCCGGAAAGGGGCTACATTTATCGGGTGGTTTGATTTATCCGGCAAAGAGGTTACGTTAATTCCACAAGGAACAACGACGAACATTGTTCTTTTCTCAAAATGGGATTTTACAACCTATACATTGACACCTGAAGATGTGAATTTATTTCCGGGTGCTGCGGATATCGCTAGTTATAACAGTACGGCGCTAGACATTGAAATTTCAGAATTCTTTCTGATAGAGGGGAATGAACTTCCGGTGAGAATGTTGGGAGTGAACAGTTTTGAGGAGCATGGTTTGTTCCGTGTGATTCTGCCGGAGAGTCTGGAAATTATCGCTGATTATGCATTTGCGTATAATCGACTGACTCGAGTCGCAATCCCGAATGGGGTTTTAGATATCAATGAGTCGGCTTTTGAGTCAAATGAAATCCAGGAACTCTATTTAGGGGAAAGTGTGGAGTGGGTCGGCGATTATGCTTTTTATGACAATCAATTATTCACTGTTGTTTTGCCGGATCGAGTGGAGTATGTGGGGTGCTATGCCTTTTTAGGAAATGAGTTTCTCACGGCAATCGATTTACCGAGTGCGGTGCCGGTTGGATATTCGGAAGTCCATTGGACGGATTTAACCTCGCGGTCGATCGTTACACAAATTACAAATTTTACACATGCGTACATGAAGGAAGGAACACCAATTGACTATAGCATCACCTATGAGCTCGATGATGGTGTGAACGGGGCAGGCAACCCGGCATTCTATACGGTTGAGTCGAACATGATCGAACTGAAAGAGCCGACACGATTTGGATGTGTATTTGAAGGTTGGTATTTGGATCGCGAGTTTACTCAGGTTGTGACGAGAATTGAAGAGAGCCAAACTGGAGATCTGGTGCTTTATGCGAACTGGAGAGTCTTGGAAAAATTCACGGTTGATTTTGTAGTGAGCGGAAACGGCTCTGTCACGCCGAACACGATCCAGGAGATTTATGAAGGTCAAAATCTTGACTTTATAGTAGCGCCTAATGACGGAAACATTGTAGACGAAGTGACATCGGTAAAAGGGTACACAATTGTTGAAGAGCAAGGGTGGTACACCTTGTTGAACATTCAGGAAGATGATACGATTTCCATTATTTTCTCCGATAAGTGTGATATGACTTTTGACAGCAGGGAGGGGAGTGCGGTAGCGTCTATTGTGGATATTCCTTATGGACAGTCTGTTCTTGCCCCTGAGCCTCCCACAAAAAAAGGATTTGATTTTTCGGGCTGGTATCAAGAACTGGCACTCGAGAATCCATGGAACTTCGATCAAGATGGGGTGACTTCGAACCTAACATTGTATGCAAAGTGGTCACCGCAAACATTGGTTGGCAGTGTTTCTATTGAAGGGCTGGCCGAGTGGAATGAAGTGCTTCAGTGCAATATCTTCGGGATTACCAACGGGACCGGAGCGGTCGCTTACCAGTGGTTCCGAGAGAGCCAGGAAATTGCTGGGGCGACAAACGCCACATATCGCTTGGTCGCTGAAGATATGGAGAAAGGGATCCGTGTGGTGGTGACGACGAGTGAGCAACTTGGGCAATTGGCAAGTGACGCAACTCAACCCATTGCAAAAGCGACGCCGGAAATTCCCGCGCCACCTGTCTTGTTGAGTCGATCGACACAAGCAATCTCGGTGGTGGAGATTGTAGGAAATGAGTACTCCATCGATGGCGGGGCAACTTGGCAAGAGGAGAATCATTTTCTAGGTCTTGAAGTGAGTACCGTTTATGAAGTCATTCAAAGAGTAAAGGCGTCCCAAACAAGCCTGGGCTCTGAAGCGAGTTTGCCGCTTGCCGTAAAAACGTATGCGAATCCTTCTACGGGAGGAGGCGGTGTTTCTTCGCCGGTGATTCAACCAATGGAAACGGTTATTCCGCGGGAAGCGAAGGGCGCCGATGAGGTGATTTCAATTGAGAGGGATCAAATCAAGGTTGTTTTCAATGGAAAAGCCTTTGCTGGAATGGAAGCTCAGAAAGTAGCGATCCGAATCGAACTGATGGATTTGAGGGCGCTTAACCTTACGGAGGCGCAACGGGCTGAAATTGGGAACTTGCCAGTCTTTGATATTTCGCTCTGGATTGGCGGTGAAAAGGCTGAGTATGAAAGCGAAGAACCCATAGTGATCGAATTCTCCTTTGAGAGCAATCTGGAGAATCATAAGATCGTTGCGGTGTATATCGATGAAGCGGGGCGTGTTCAAATCCTTGATGGGATCTATGACGGGACACAAATTCGATTTGAAACGAATCATCTTAGCTGCTACAGCCTTATGTATATTGATCAACAATTCGAGGATCTCGAAAATTATACGTGGGCGAAGGAGGCCGTGGAAGCGCTGGCGGTTCGCGGGGTCGTTCGGGGCACCGGGGCACAAGCATACTCGCCTGAGCAGAATATCTCGCGAGCGGATTTTGTCACGCTGATCATGAGAATGTTTGCATTAGAAGCGGAACTTTCAGATTCTTTCAGCGATGTAGCAGATCACTCGTATTATTCCGATTTTATTTCAATGGCGAAGACCCTGGGGATACTCTCGAGCCAAGCGGATCAATTTCACCCGTTTATGCCGATCACACGACAAGACATGATGGTGATTCTTTCTAAGGCATTGAAAGTTTCTGGGAAAGCGGAGAAGCTGTACTTATCAGAAAAAACCTATCGAACCTTTGATGACAGTGAAATGGTGGCGGAAGATGCAATAGAAGGTGTTGATTTTATGATTCGTGCCGATATCATTCACGGAACGGAGAATCGAATTGATCCAGCAGCCACAACAACTCGTGCGGAAGTCGCGCAAATGCTCTACAATGTTATGGGAAAATTATATGGCAGATAAAAAATTTATGACTCGATGAATGGAAGAAACACCCCTGAAAGAAACGAGCATTTTCGTCGTTTCTTTCAGGGGTGTTTATAATGAGAAAAGAGCTTTCAAGGAAATTTGGATGTTCGGAGCGATGATTGTTTCTCGATGCATGAACCTGCGGAAGAGGGATATCATACATATGAAGGAGTCAAATACGTTTTTGGGAGAAGATCATGGAGGTGAAGCGCGGGAATCGAATCTTGATTACCGGAGTTGCTGGCTTTATCGGGTTTCATTTGGCGAAAACCCTGCTGGAGCAGTCTTACAAGGTAATTGGTCTGGACAATCTTTGTGAGTACTACGACATGCAATTGAAGCGGAATCGCTTGGCGGTTTTGCTAGAATACGAAAATTTCTATTTCTACGGGCAGGATTTGATGGATGAGGGTGATTTGTATGTGGTCTTCGCCGAACATTTGCCGGAAACGGTGATTCATCTGGCGGCGCAGCCGGGGGTGAAACATTCCTTGGAAGATCCCCATTGTTGTCTGCAATCCAATGTCATTGGGTTTATGAGTGTATTGGAGTGTTGTCGCCTTTTGCCGGTGTCCCATCTGCTTTTTGCTTCCTCCAGTTCCGTGTATGGGGGGAACCGAGGGGAAACGAATTCAACGGAATCTCCTGCGGATCATCCGATTAGCATCTATGCGGCAACCAAGAAGGCCAATGAAATGATGGCGCATTGCTATAGTCATCTGTACGGGATTCCAACGACGGGGCTTCGGCTCTTTTCGGTTTACGGTCCTTGGGGACGGCCGGACATGGCGTATTATTCCTATACCGGGGATCTTTTTGCGGGGCGGGAGATTGAGGTCCATGGCAAAATCGAACGAGACTTTACATATGTGGATGACGTGGTGGAAGCCATTGTGCGATTGATTCCTGTGAGACCTAAGGAAAATTCGAACTGGAGCGAAGAAATGGGTTCTTTGAGCGAAAGTTTTTCGCCGTACAAGATCTATAATATCGGCAGTCATAAACCGGTGTCGGTAGAGGACTTGATCACCGAGTTGGAAGAGGCGAGCGGGAAGCTGGCCATTACGGCGTATCTGCCGATGGCGCCTGGGGAATTGAAGAGAACCTGCGCGGATATTTCCGAATTGGAAGAAGCGATTGGGTATCGGCCGCAGACGAAGCTTTCTGAAGGGATTCGGAGGTTTGTGGATTGGTACCGGGAGTATTATTTGATAGAAGAGTGATTTGGAAATTGGTTGGGCACCCGGATTTGGGTGTCCTTTTTATTGGAGCCCGCTATGGTGGATGGGGGCTTTGCACTTGGATTGTTTGGAATAGGAGATACGTAGAATTCATGCGCTGCGGATGCGATGAGTTGTTGCTGGTATGATATAATAACAAGAAAAGTATGAAGCTCTGTGGATTGTTGAGGGACAGGATGAAGAAGATTGTCGTAATTACGGATTTTAATGGTGGTGTTCATTTGGAAATGGATCGAAATTTGCGGGAAGTGCTGGACCTGGATGTGGAGATTGAGCATTTATTTGTGGACGCTATGAATGCGAAGAGACCCATTTTTGGAGATGTGGTTCTCTTTATGATGCAGAGACGAGCGGATCAGTTCAAAGAAGTCATTGACCCAGCTGCTCATGTGGTGGTTGCATCTCGAACCATTAAGGAGGACATGGCTTTTAAGCTCTTGGATATGCCCGAAGGGTCGGAAGTGTTATTGGTCAACGACTGCATCGAAAATACGTCGGAAACTGTTGCGATGATTTATCGGTTGCAGATTACGGGTTTGAAGGTGATCCCTTACGATACGACGATGGATACATCGCGGTTTAGTGTGGCGGTTACCCCGGGGGAGAGCCGGCTTGTACCGGTAGGAATCAAAAACATCATCGATGTTGGCAACCGTTGCATCGATGCGGAAACCATGATCCACATTGTCAATATTTTGGGCATGAATAACTGGGAGATCAACAAAAAGCTTTTGAAATACATCAACAGCACCGCCAACCTGGATGAAGGGATCAAGGTGCAGTATCGCAGGACCCGTTTGCGGGAAGCGCAGCTTCGAACAGTGGTCAACATGTCTCGGGAAGGATTTTTACTGATTTCAAAAGATGGCGTGATTGTTATGCACAATGATTTTGTGTCCAAGGATTTGAATTGGAACATTATGGACGGGGAGACACGACTGGCATCCCTGCTAGAAGGAACCGACCTTGCAGGCAAGGGCAATTTTACCGATGAATTGGTCAAGATCAATGGCAAATGGGTCTTGGTCTCCAGTGAGAAAGTGAATCATATGACCTCTGTTGACGAGTATATGATGCTGTTTCGAGATATTACCTATATTCGAAAACTGGAGAATTCCGTTTGGGAAAAAACCAAGTCCAAGGGACAACAGGCGATCTACACCTTTGACGATATCGTTTCGCAATCGGAGATCATGAAGCGATGCATTGAAAAGGCGCGGCGGTTTGCCGAGAATGACTTGACCGTTTTGATCGAAGGGAAGAGTGGGACTGGCAAAGAGCTGTTGGCCCAGTCCATTCATAATCAATCCGGACGGAATATGGCACCGTTTGTCGCTGTAAACTGCGCGGCTCTGCCTAAAAGTTTGTTGGAAAGCGAGTTGTTCGGTTATGAGGCAGGTTCCTTTACGGGGGCGCGCAAGGAAGGCAAGCGAGGTTTGTTTGAACAAGCGAACCGCGGAACGATCTTTTTGGATGAGATTGGAGATATGCCGACGAACCTGCAATCCCGTTTGCTTCGAGTCATTCAAGAGAAACAGATTATGCGGATTGGCAGCGATCGGATCATTGGGGTCGATGTGCGGGTCATCGCCGCGACCAATAAGAACTTAAAAAGAGAAGTGGAACAGGGGCGGTTCCGGGAGGATCTCTATTATCGGATCAATGTGCTTCCACTGGAAGTGCCGCCGCTGAATCAGCGGAAAGAAGATATCTTGCTGCTCTTCAACTTGTTTTTGGAAGAACCGGAAACGGTCTTGTCGATGAAGTTGAGACAGATTCTGATCGGCCATGAATGGGAAGGCAATGTGCGCGAGCTTGAGAATGTGGCGAATTATTTTAAGCTGATGAAGGATACCGATGAACCCTATCCCCCGTATTTGTTGAATTCTGTGGTGGAGGTTCAGGACCATGGGGAGAGCGGCTTGGAGGATAAAATTCTGAAGATCTGCTACAAGGCTCAGGGAAGAGGCGAAAGCATTGGACGGGAGCGATTAAAGGAGGAGCTGGAGGAATCAAGCGGGACCGAGATCAGCGAATACAAGATTAGAAAGTTATGCAAGCAGCTGGCTGAGAAAAATCTGATGAAGGTGCATCGAGGACGGCAAGGGTGTTGTCTTACGGATGATGGGTTGAAGTTGGTGAAAGAAAAAAAATAAATGGATGAGCGATGGGGCTCAATTGGACGAAATGATTCGACCAATTAAGCCCTCTTTTTGTTTATTACAGAATCGCAATGGTGTATTTTACACGTATTCCAAGATTTGGTTGAGTTGGCATGATACTTGCAATTAATTTCATGTGGGAAACGGAATCAAAGGAGAACGATGTTTATGGATAAAAAAGTGATTGGAATCGTAGGCAATACATTAATATCAAATACTCCTTTTGGAGATATGGAGCGAGCATATGTGAATAGCGCATATGTGAAAGGCGTACTTCGCGCTGGAGGATTGCCGGTGATTATTCCCTGTTTTGGGGATCCGGACGTGATTTCCAGTCAAGTGGAAATCTGTGACGGCTTTTTGTTTACTGGCGGAGGCGATATCGACCCAAGCCAGTATGGAGAAGAACCGGACAGCCGCCTGGGTGAGATTGATCCGGAGCTCGACACCTTTCAGTTGAGTTTGTATGTGGAAGTGGAGAAATCCGGGAAACCGGTGTTGGGCATTTGTCGCGGCTTGCAGATCATCAACACGGCGAGGCAAGGCAATCTGTATCAGGACATCAATAATCAGATTCCTAATTCCTATCAGCATCTGCAGAGTGGGAAGCGCAGCCATAGCGTACATAAGGTAGCCATTGACGAGGGCACAAAGGTTCATGGCATTCTCGGGCAATCGGAAGTGTCGGTCAATAGCTTGCATCATCAGAGCATACGTCAATTGGGCAAGGGCTTGACGGTCAGCGCCCGAGCTGGTGACGGTGTGATTGAGGCCGTTGAATCGGGAGACAAGATCATTGGGGTGCAATGGCATCCGGAGGATATGATTGACAGCTCGAAAGTAATGAACAACCTATTCCAATGGTTGGTCAATCGAGCATAGGGTAGATACGTGAGTAGAGTAAATTCACGTTTTATAAGAGGGAACAGCATGTTTGCTGAATAAGAGGAGGCAAAGGAATGAAAAAACGATTTATACTATTTATGGTAGCGATTTTGATGCTCACAACCATGTTGAGCGGTTGCGGAACACCGGCACCAGAAGCGGCTGAACCGGCAACGCCGGGTGAGGAAACCAATGAGCCGGCAGCAGAGCCGACAGAAGACAGCAAGTACGGCGGCACATTGATCCGCGCGTCTTGGAACCCGCCAAGCGGGAACTTCTTGAGCTTGATTACATCTACGGACAATGATTTTCTGGTAACGGATGTGGTGTTCCAGTCGTTGATTTTTATTACCGACAAGAACGAACTGGTGCCGGGTTTGGCGGAAAGCTGGGAGATTGCCGATGACTCCAAGAGTATGATCTTCCATTTGCGCCAGGGTGTAAAATGGCATGATGGCGAAGACTTTGACGCCGATGACGTTTTGTTCAACTGGAAATTTATCGCGAATCCTGAATATACGGGACCGCTTTATTCGAACTTTGCGCCAATTGTTGGCATGGAAGCATTCCACAATGGCGAAACAGAAGAGATCGAAGGTGTTGAAATCATCGATCCATATACAATCAAAATTTCTTTCAATGATGTATATGCCTCTGTATTGACCATGGTAGGAACCAAGGCAAACCTGATTCCGGAGCATATCTGGAAAGATATTGAAGTTGGCAAAGCCAGTGAACAAACAGAAATGTTGAGAAATCCAATTGGAACCGGCGCGTTTATGATGGATGAATTCGCACCGGATCAATACGTTAGTCTAGTTGCTTTCGAAGATTACTGGGACGGGCGAGCGTACTTGGATCGCATTATTATCAAGGCGACCAACCAAGATACAGCGCAAGCGGAATTATTGAGCGGCCAGATCAACTACATGACTGTATCGGACTTCAATCCGGACGATATGGGACTTTATGAGGATGAAGGCATTCAAGTGCTGACAACTGCAGGCGGTTCTTATCAGTTTATGGGCGTAAACCACTTGTTGCCAGATTTCCAAGACATGAAAGTGCGACAAGCATTGATGTATGGCATTGACCGACAGGGATTGGTGGAGAACCTGTTGTATGGTTACGGCGAGATTTTAACGCAGCCATTGCCAACTTCCAGTTGGGCGCATCCGGGTGAAGACACGGTAAACAACTATGATTACAACCCGGAAAAAGCCATTGTTTTGTTTGAAGAAGCGGGATTCAAGTATGAAGATGGTATCATGTACCGTCCCGATGGAGAGCAACTGAAATGGGTACTGAAATACCCATCAGGAAACAAAACACGTGAACGATCAGCGCCGGTTATTCAACAGAACCTGAAGGATATCGGAATTGATTTGGAACTGCAGCTTATGGAATTTGCAACCATGTTTGATCAGTTGAATGCCGACGACTTCGAGTTGTTCCTAATCGGCTTCGGCGCCGGTGTTGAACCGGATCAAAGTCGTTTTTGGAAAACGGGAGCGAAGTACAACTTGATGAACTATGAAAGCGCAGAAAACGACCGCTTATTGGACAAGGGCATTTCGTTTATCGATAACGACGAGCGTGGAGCGGTGTACGCAGAATGGGGTGTCTTCCTGAATCAGGATTTGCCGTCTATCTTCTTGTACACGCCAGAATTGGGTTGTGCCGTAAGTTCTGACTTGCGAGGAGCCTCGGCGCCGAATGTATTGTGGTACGATGCGAACCACTGGTACTTCGAGAACTAAACAATCAGAAATGGGTATTTGCATATCGCTGAACAACATTGAAAATGGTTCTGTTGCGTGATTTCTTATGCAGCAGCGAAGTCCCCTTATTTGTATGAGAGTCGATGTTGCCAGATGATACAATAATGAACAGAAAGAGGGAAGCCGAGTCTAGCTAATCGCCATTGGAATTCGGTTTCTCTCTGGTTCATGAATCCCGCAGATTCAATGCCCAAGAGAGGGTTTTGTTGTCTGCGGGCTTTATGCATTGCAGGCAGGGGTTGAAACTGCCTGAAATTAGAAAACGGAAAGGGGGAGAGCGATGAAAAACTATGTAATTCGACGCATTCTCTTAATGATTCCCGTCATGATTGGCATTTCTATTATCGTTTTTTCGCTGATTCATATGATGCCGGGCAATCCATATGCCTATCTGATTGAATCGGATGCAAGAGCGGAAGATGTTGAGAGCATGCTGCAAGCTATTGGCTATTACGATCCCTTGCCAGTCCAGTATGTAAAATGGGTTGGGGGATTGATGCAAGGAAATTTGGGTTATTCCATCAAGTTCAAAGAACCAATTTCCGACATGATTGGCAGAAGAATCGGCAATACCTTGCTGCTTTCGGGGGTAGCGCTCCTATTAAGTATTCTGGTGGCCATACCTCTGGGGGTGATATCCGCCACCAGGCAGTACTCGGTCTTCGACTATGTGGCCACGATTATCGCCTTTATCGGCCTTTCGATCCCGGCATTCTTCTTTGCGCTCCTTTTGGTGAAGTTTTTTGCCATTGATCTGAAGCTGTTTCCCATATCGGGGATGGAGACTTTGGCGAGCGGCTATACAGGAATGAAGAAATTTTTGGATTTGGCCTATCACTTGGCGTTGCCTGTGATCGTGTTGAGTTTTATTCAAATGGCTTCCTTTATGCGCTATACGAGAACCGCGCTCTTGGAAGTGATTCAGCAGGATTACATACGAACCGCAAGGGCGAAAGGTGTCAACGAACGAATTGTCATCTATAAGCATGCGCTTCGCAATGCCATGATTCCTGTTGTCACCATTATCAGCTTGTCTCTGGGGCAAT
Source organism: Eubacteriales bacterium (assembly GCA_030625815.1). GTDB lineage: Bacteria > Bacillota > Clostridia > Tissierellales > GPF-1 > GPF-1. The sequence goes on along the minus strand of DAOUQF010000003.1, from coordinate 102,682 downwards.
TGATTTCCGGCGCGGTTTTGACTGAAACGATTTTTGTCTGGCCGGGCATGGGGACGCTAATCTTTCAGGCGGTTATGAATCGGGATTATCCGGTGATTATGGATGCGACCATGGTGCTTGCTTTTATGATTTTAATGGCGAATCTTTTTGCGGATATCATGTACGCTTTGGTTGATCCGCGGATTCGATACAAATAAGGAGGAAGGGTGATTTGAGTATGAGTACGCAAAAACTTGATGCAAAAAGTCTTTCTCCAATGGGGATTGTCTATAAGAGACTCACAAGAAACAAGCTGGCGTTGATCGCTTTGTTTATCATGATTCTGTTGTCGACTACGGCTATTATCGCGCCGCTGTTGACGCCTTACGATCGAGATCAAATAGACATGGCCAACAGCTATCAAAAGCCAAGCTCGGAACATTGGCTGGGAACGGATGACTTGGGACGCGACACCTTTACGCGTCTGGTCTATGGAGGACGGGTTTCGCTAAGCGTCGGTCTTGTATCGACGGCCATCTCCCTGATCATTGGTGTTTTCTTGGGAGCAATCGCCGGGTATTCCGGCGGATGGGTCGATAACTTGATTATGCGGATTGTAGATGTATTTATGTGCTTTCCGTTTTTTGTTATTGCCATTGCCATTGCAGCGGTGTTAGGACCAAGCATTTATAACGTTATGTTTATTTCGGGAATCTTAAGTTGGACCAAGATCTGCCGCATTGTGCGGGCGGAAGTCATGTCGATCAAGGGACGGGAGTTTATTGAAGCCGCCATTTCCTTGGGGCTGGAATCCAGAGAGATTATTGTGAAGCATATTTTACCGAACATTCTGGCGCCGATTATCGTCTATGCAACCCTGGGGATTGCGGTAGGAATCCTGTCGGAAGCGGGCCTGAGTTTTCTTGGATTGGGCGTAAAGCAACCGCAACCGAGCTGGGGGAATATGCTGGCGGCAGCGCAGAGTTTGAGATCGCTCAGACTGCACTGGTGGTTGTGGATCCCGCCTGGAATGATGGTGCTGATCACGATCTTGTCCATCAACATTCTTGGAGATGGATTACGGGATGCATTTGATCCAAAATTGAAACGATAGGGGGTGAGGAGATGTCTGAAATTTTACTCGAGATGAAGGATCTGACAACCTCATTTAAGACTTCGGAAGGGAAGTTGACAGCTGTTCAGCATGTGGATATCACCATCAGGAAGGGGAAAGTCCTGGGCGTGGTGGGAGAATCCGGCTGCGGCAAGAGTGTGACCAGTCTTTCGATTATGCGATTGCTGCCCAAGAACCAGGGCTTTATCGATACGGGAGAAATTCTCTTTGAGGGAGAAGATCTGGTTGCATTAAGTGAATTGGAGATGCAAAAGGTGCGGGGAAATAATATTGCCATGATCTTTCAGGAACCCATGACGGCTCTGAATCCTGTGTTTACCATCGGGAATCAGATTGGAGAATCTTTGGCGATTCACAAGGGTTTGAAGGGTGAAAAGAATCGGCAAATGTGCGTTGAGCTATTAAAAAAGGTGCGGATTCCCAGAGCGGATCAGGTTATTGATGAATATCCTCATCAGTTGAGCGGTGGCATGCGGCAACGCGTGATGATTGCCATGGCCTTGAGCTGCGATCCAAAACTGTTGATTGCAGACGAGCCGACGACGGCCCTGGATGTGACTATTCAGGCGCAGGTGTTGGATTTGATGAGAAATTTGACCGAGGAATCTGACATGTCCGTGATGTTTATTACCCATGACCTGGGCGTTATTGCCGAGATGGCGGATGATGTCGCGGTGATGTACGCAGGGCGGATTGTGGAAGAGTCGGATGCGGTGACTCTTTTTGACGAGATGAAACATCCCTATACCAAGGGTCTGTTTTCGTCGCGAGTCATAAATGTGAAAAAGGGCGAAGCCCTTCAATGTATTCAGGGCATGGTTCCGCCGCTCAACAATTTACCGACTGGGTGCGCTTTTGCACCGCGTTGCAAGCACTGCATGCAGATCTGCAAAGAGAAAATGCCAGAGTTGGTGGAGGTTGCACCGAATCATAAGGTTAGGTGCTGGCTGCATCAGGAGAGGAGGGAAAATCAATGAGCAAATCATTGATCGAAATAACCAATTTAAAGAAGTATTTCCCGATTCACGGCGGCATTTTTTCAAAGAAAGTCGGCGATATCAAGGCGGTGGACGATATTACCTTTACGATTGGCGAGGGAGAAATTTTCGGTTTGGTGGGCGAGTCGGGTTGTGGCAAGTCTTCGGCGGGCCGTGCGATCTCCAACCTGTACAAGCCGACGGCGGGCAAGGTGGTGTTTGACGGCGAAGTGATTTTTGATGTGGATAAAAACTATTATATCGAGAAGAAAAAAATGCAGAAGATGCGGCGAAATATTCAAATGATCTTTCAGGATCCGTTTGCTTCGTTGGATCCCCGCATGAGCATTGGTGCCATTGTGTCAGAAGGACTGATCAAGCATAAGATTATGGGGAAAGAGGAAGCCTTGGAACGAACCAAGGAACTGCTGGAAATCTGCGGCTTGGACAAGAGCAATGTTTCGAAATATCCCCATGAGTTTTCAGGCGGGCAGCGGCAACGGATTGGCATCGCCAGGTCCTTGGCGTTGAATCCAAAGTTTATTATTGCCGACGAGCCGACTGCGGCCTTGGATGTTTCCATTCAGGCGCAGGTTTTGACCCTGATGCAAGAGCTGAAGGAAAGCCTTGGGTTAACCTATTTGTTTATTTCTCATGATCTGAGTTTGGTTCGCTATTTTTGCGATCGATTGGGGATCATGTATTTGGGATCCTTTGTGGAGATCGGAACGTCGGAACAGCTTTTCACCAATACCATGCATCCCTATTCTCAGGCGCTTCTATCGGCAGTTCCGCGGTCTCATCCGTCGGAAGTCAAGGATCGGATTATCTTGGAAGGGGACGTGCCAAGTCCGGCGAACCCGCCTAAAGGCTGTAAATTCCATACGAGATGCCCGCAAGCCATGGGTATTTGCTCGGAAGTCGCTCCAGAGATGAAAGAAGTGGAGCCCGGGCATACGGTTTGGTGTCATTTGGTGAAGTGAGGAGACAAGATGAGTTTCAGAGACAAAAGAAATTTAACGGAGGAAGAAGACAATCAAAAGGTTGTGGTCGGATATAAGGATGTGATCGCCCTTTCCATCGCGATCTTTCGAATGGTTCTTCCGAAGCTTTTAATAACCCTTCTCGCCCTGATCTTGGCGGGAACACTTATGGCGAAGTTTTTGGGCGCTTAGCTGGATAAAGGAGCAAAATGCGATGCTGTTAATCAAAAACGGAAAAATCATAACGGGTACAGGCATAGATTTTGAGCAGGGAGACTTGCTGATTGAAGATGGGAAAATCATGGATATCGGTAGGGAGATCCCTGTGCAAGAAGACGTGGAAGTGATCGACGCGCAAGGCGCGTGGGTATTGCCGGGCTTTGTGGATGCCCATTGCCATTTGGGGCTGGTTGAGCATGGAATCGGATTTAGCGGAATGGATGTCAATGAAAAGACAGATCCCGTGACGCCGCAACTTAGGGCAATCGACGGGATGAATCCTCTGGATCCAGCCTTTCGGGACGCGGTAAAAGGCGGGGTGACCTGCGTGGCATCCGGACCGGGAAGCACCAATACGATCGGCGGTCAGTTTGCGGTCTTAAAGACCCATGGAGATTCCATCGACGAGATGCTGCTGAGGGAGCCTTTGGCCATAAAATGCGCCTTTGGAGAGAATATCAAGCGGACCTACGGAGACAAGGGGAAGATGCCGATGACGCGGATGGGAAACGCAGCCGTGCTTCGGGAAACTCTGGTGAAAACGCTTGAGTACGAAGAAAAGGTCCGATATGCGGGAGACGATCCTTTGAAGCGTCCTCCGATTGACTTTAAGCTGGAAGCGATGCTGCCAGTTATTCGCAGGGAGATTCCCCTGAAGGTTCACGCGCATCGGGCAGACGATATTATGACAGCTATTCGCATAGCCAAGGAATTTGATGTGAAGCTCACCCTTGAGCATTGCACGGAAGGGCATTTGATTGCGAAACATATTGCGAAAGCTGGTGTGCCGGCCATTACGGGACCGGGATTCGGGTTCCCCTCGAAGCTTGAACTGAAAAACAACACCTTTAAGACGCCGGCGATCCTTCATAAAGCAGGAGTGCTGGTTGCCATTATGACGGATCATCCTGTGGTGCCGATTCAGAACTTGAATATTCTTGCGGCTATGGCCATGAAGGAGGGACTGTCCTTTGAGGCAGCCATCCAGGCGATCACCCTCAACGCGGCGAAAATCATTGAAATGGATGATCGCATAGGGAGCCTCGAAACGGACAAGGACGCGGATGTGGTAATCTGGAGCGGCAATCCTTTCGAGCTTGCATCGGAACCCCTTTGGACGATCATCGATGGTGAAGTGGTGTATCAAAAAGAAATAGAGGAAAGCTGCTAGACGTTCAAATTGGAATTCGGGTTGATCGGAGGGGAGACAATGAAAGAGGTACAGGAAAGAGCACAGGAATTGTTCGAAGAATTGGTGGAGATTCGACGGGATTTTCATATGCATCCGGAAGTGAGCAGCAAAGAATACCGAACGGCAGAAAAGATTGAAGCCTATTTGGATGCCTGGGGCATTGAGAATACAAGAGTTGCGGATACGGGTGTTGTGGGCATCATCCGGGGCAAGAAGAATGGCACCGGAAAGGTGATTGGCATGCGTGCGGACATCGACGCGCTACCCATTCATGAAGCGGAGGATCGGGAATATCGGTCTGTAAACGATGGTGTGATGCACGCCTGCGGCCATGATATGCACGCAACGATTCTTTTGGGTGCGGCAAAAATCCTCAAGGAGCGAGAAGATGAATTCGCTGGTGCGGTGAAGTTGTTTTTCCAACCGGCGGAAGAAGCGGTTGGGGGAGCCAAACGGATGATAGCGGCAGGATGCCTGGAAAATCCAGAGGTCGATCATGTCATTGGCTTGCATGTTCAGGCATCGATTCCTACGGGGAATATCGAGATGAAATACGGCACCTTAACCGCGATTACGGATAAGTTGTTGATGACGGTGAAGGGGAAGGCGGGTCATGCGGCTGTTCCAGATTTGGCGGTGGATTCCATTGCTGTTGCCGCACAGATTGTGACGAGCCTTCAAATGATCGTCAGCAGAATCGTATCGCCTCATGATACCGCAGTCCTGACAATCGGCAAGATTGCTGGCGGAAGCCAGGCTAATATTATTGCCGGAGAGGTCGAGATGGAAGGTACGGTACGTACCTTTAGCTGGGAGACGAGAACAAAAATTGAAGAATCCATTCGAGAGATCTCAACTCAGATCGCGACCGCATTTGGCGCGACGGTGGACATGGAGCTTAGAGAGGGATATATCGGCGTAGTCAATGATGTCGCGGTCACTGATGTGATAAAAGACGTGGCAGTCAAGCTATTGGGCGAGGAGAAGGTTCAGTTCAAGGAATTTGCGAGCATGGGTGGCGAGGATTTTGCGTACTTTGCCGAAGCGGTGCCATCTTCCTTCTATCATTTGGGCTGCAGAAACGAAGCGAAAGGGATAACGGCTTCAGCACATAATAAATTCTTTGACGCCGATGAGGATTGTATCCCTGTCGGGGTTGTCTTGCAAGTGGAGAGTGCGTTTGCTTTGCTTGAATCATAAAACGTAGAAACGCCCTTCGCAATTGCGGAGGGTGTATTTTTTTGCTTCAACATCTAATTTTATCATTAAAAGTATTTTCTCTTCTGTCATAAATTTATTCCTATCAATATATTTCGAAGAACGAAAACTCCGTACCTCCTTCTTATGCGTCTTTGTTTCCATTAGTAAAGTAATCTTTTTCGAGCCGTTCCACGCCGCCTTGAATGAGGGCGATCATGGATTCTTTTGCTAGGTCGGCATCCTGGATGCGAATCATTTCGAGAATCAGCTGAAGTTGGTCGGTAGTTTCTTCAGCCTTGAGATAACGGAAAATGGTGGCGATCATCACAAGATAAATGTTCTCAAAGGCATTGAAGACCAAGGGGAAGATTGTATTCCCAGTGGCGCAAAAAATGGCATGGTGAAAATCAAAGATGACTTGAGAAATGGCTTTGGAAGAAGCCGTTTTCGAGGCTGTTGTCACGAGGATCTTTTCATATAGGAGTTCCATGTTTTCCAAGTCGGACTCCGTGCGGTTTTTGGCGGCGAGATATGCCACCTCTCCTTCGTTGATGATTCGGAATTCCATAATGGAGTTGAAGAGGCGATGATTGAGTTGTCCGCCGTTGTAGTTGACAATGGACATAAGGGTATCCAATTTCCCTTTTCGGATATAATCTGCCACGTAGGTTCCTTGGCGGGGGATGATCTCGATAAATCCTTTTCGTTCCAACTCATTGAGTCCAAGATTCACAATGGAACGGCTTACTTTCATCTTTATTGCCAGCTCCCGTTCCGTTGGAAGCTTGGTTCCGATGGGAAGTTCTTCGGATAAAATAAGATGTTCGATGGATTGCACAAAAAGTTCTTTCATGGATGGTGCGACAATTTCCTTAAACACACTAACCCCTCCTGCTTCTGGTTTAACCAGATACCAAGTATAGTATAAATCATATTTATTACATAGGAAAGAGAAAATAACAAAAAAGCTGTCTATTATTGTCAATACTTTCTGAGAAACCTTGTATTTCTCCAATGGAAATGTTGATCTTTTAACGAGTATTCGTGGTTAAACCACAAATCGAAGAACGGAAATGCGAATAGGAGGAATTGAAATGTTTTTCTTTGAGAATTATACGGTGGGTTCAGTGCTTGCGGTGATTGGTTTATTAGGAATTATGCTTTTATTAAATGAAGTAACGCGAAGAAACAAAAAGGCGGCAGTCCTTGTTTTTATTGTTTTTCCGATTTTGGCCACCTTGTTTGTATGGCCTAAAACAGCGGGTGCCGGTACATCCGGCGGATACTGGTTCGCATGGGTGAAAACCTACTCGGCTTTGGCCGGGGTCATTGGTTTTATGGCGGTTCGGTATACCAAAACGCTACGAGAGAACAAGTATTTTCGATATTTCCCCTTTGTCATTTTATCGGTGAATATTTTGGAAGCTGTTTTCCGGGATATCGAAGTATATTCGATGGCGGGTCAAGTGGAAAACGGCATTACCTTGCTTGGCGGACCATGGAATCTGATTAATGCGATTGCTGGAATCCTGGTGATTTTGACCCTGACAGGGTGTGCAAAGATTCGTGTAGCCAATACCGAGTCTCAAGATATGATTTGGGCGGATCAATTGTGGTTTTGGATTATCGGGTATGACTTGTGGAACTTGGCTTATGTCTACAACTGTATTTCGGATCGCGCAATGTATGCCGGTGTGCTGTTGATTGTAGCCTGTACGGTTGCCGAGGTATTTAAACGAGGCGCATGGCTGCAGCATCGGGCGGCGACCCTTGCGATTTGGGCGATGTTCTCATTGACTATGAATTATGCGCAGTATCCGGCTTTCCAAATTCAATCTACCCATGATCCAAAGGCGCTGATGATGTTGAGCGTAGCGGCACTGGTTTTTAATGCGGGGGTATTTGGTTACCAGATCTTCACGATGATGAAGACGAAACGAAATCCGATTACATCAGAGTTGTATGTGGGATTGAAAGCGTATCAGAAAAACTTGTCTGCAAACGGCTTGACGATCGATGCGGACACATCAGGGAAGAGAACGAAGAAATCTTCAAAAAGGATCAGTTAATTGTTTGTATAGAAGCTGGAAGGCATAACTTGAAGGAAGTGTTCAGCACAATCGATGGACAAAAGAATCAGGAAATGATCGAATTGAAAATGGATACAGATCAAATCTCATCATTTAATGATGGGATTTTTTGTATACTTCAGAGGCAGTCGAAGATGTAGGAGACAGTTTGAGCGAGTCTGATTCTTTGTCTGGGTAGAGGAAGAGTGGTAGAATCAATAGAGATAAGGATTGGAAATATTGTCCGATCGGAGACGGTGCGAAAACGTGGAGGGATACAAATGAGAAGAGTGGTATTGATTTATTTTTCTCCAACTCATACAACAAAGCGCGTGTTGCATGGGATTGCGGAAGGCTTGAATATGGAAGAAGTCATTGATGTTGATTTGACGATCGTATGTCAAAATACAGATTTGGTTATTGGCGAAGAAGATCTTGTTGTAGTCGGAACGCCTGTCCATTTTGGAAGGGTGCCGATAGCCGCCATGGAACGGTTGAAAGCCATTAAGGGGAATGGACAGCCAATTGTTTGTGTGTCTGTTTATGGCAATCACTCTTTTGGCAACGCGCTGATGGAGCTGACAAAGACCATGGAGAATCAGGGTTTCCATCCGGTTGCAGGAGCGGGATTCATCGGAGAACATGCTTGGTCCAATGAAAAGCGAGAGATTGCTAAGGGAAGACCGAATTTGAGCGATCTTATGATTGCAAAAGACTTCGGGCAGAAGATAATGCGAAAACTGCAGGAAACACCTATAGGAACCCTGAAGACGCAAGCGTTGAACCTTCCCGGAAAGTTTTCAGAGAAGGCACCAATAAGCATGCCGAAAATGGCATCACGACCGAAAGAGAATTGCACCATGTGCTTGAAATGCGTAGCGGTTTGTCCGGTGGGCGCGATTGATCAACAAGCCATCTGCGACAGCAGTAAATGCATTCAATGTTGTGCCTGCGTGAAAGAGTGTCCTGAGAATGCACGAGAATTGAAACATCCGGTATTGTCTGTCTTGTCCTTTGTGCTGGTTAGAATGAAAGAGAAGGAACCAGAATTGTTTTTATAGAAAAATTTCATGGAATCAATTGATACCAAAAACATCGATGTCAATCTAAGGAGGCGTTATAATATAGATGAATAAAGGGAATGAAAGAAAACGTATTGAAACCAGAATGGAAGTGCAAACCTATATTGATCGGCTAAAATATGCGATTCAAAGTGGTTTTGTTCATGTTGCTTTTCAGAAGGAACGTGGTGCGGAGTTTCCTTTTCGGTAGTATGGAGGTGTAGCATGAAGAGTACAAAACGTGAGATTAAGTTGTGTTTGGCTTGTATGGAAATTCATGAAGTGGATACGGTAGAGGTGGAAGATACAGAAATCTTTAAAGGGGAAGAAGTATCCTTTCAAGCGGTTTATGAGTATTGTTCAAGGTCAGATCAATTGATTGAACAGGAAGAAATGATTAAGGCAAATAGCCTTGCGATGAAAGACGCGTATCGTATAAAAGTGGGATTACTAACCTCGAACGAGATTATTGAAATTCGGAATCAATATGGTGTAAGCCAAAAGGATTTTTCGGAGATTTTGGATTGGGGAAAGGCTACGATTACGCGATATGAAAATCATCAGGTGCAAGATCGTGCCCACGATGCTGTACTGCAGAAAATTGATTCGGATCCAAAGTGGTTTCTGGATACGCTGGAACAAGTGAAAGAACGTATTACGATTAAAGCGTATCAGAAATATTATCGGATTGGAGCTGCTCAATTCAAGGGAAAACAAAATCAGTATCTTCTTGAATCGATTGAAGCGATTTACGCGGAGTTTGAAAATAAAGAGATAACGGGTGGCGTTTCGTTGAATTTGCAAAAGGTTGTCGAGATGATAAACTATCTAGCATCGAAAGTAACCAGTCTGCACAAAGTTAAACTAATGAAGATGTTATGGTATTCTGATGCGCTTCATTATAAGCGTGAGGGAAAAGCGATTAGCGGTTTGGTATACAGTGCGCTGCCTATGGGTGCAGTTCCTGAAGGATATGATCAAATTGTAATGTTGGACGGGGTTGAGTTTGATACGGTTGCCTATGGCGATCATATTGGATATAAGTTCAAGCCGGTATTGGAATTTAGGATCAAAGAATTGTCGCAAACAGAACGAGAGGCTATGGATGCGGTTGTTTCCGCTGTTGGGGAGTTGAAAGCAGAGGAAATTGTCGAGAAAATGCATGATGAGGAAGCCTATCAATGCACTGGGAAGAATTGCATAATTTCTTATTCTTTTTCGAAAAATCTTTCCATTTCTTGAAGTGCTAGTTTCGTCAATTAACGATGAGATGTAGTGGGATCTAGGTGAAATTGAGAAGAGCGTATTGGATGAATCATAATCGGATGCGTTCTTTTAGCGTGAAGGAAAGATTATATTCGATGGACCAAATGGAATAGGAATACCGACGATTTTTTCGTTTGTGTGTGATGTGGAAAACCCATATAATGGTATGAGAAAAGCAAACTGAAATTAAGTTCATTGTAGAAAAATCGGTTAAAATGAGGATAGATTGTGGATAACAAGCTGCACGGAATGGTGTGCTGTGGAAAACGGAGGGAAGAAGATGCAGAATTTAGTGGAATGGAAAGATGTATTGGAATCACTCTCATATCTGATCGCCTATTCTGTCTTGTTTGCTATCTTTGAGCGGGCATTTGTGATGTGTAAGGCGAGGGGATTCAATAAGCATAATATGCAGTGGCAAGGTTGGGTTGAGGTCATGCATGTCTATGCCCAAAGAGATAATTAGCGCGATGCCTGGGCAGTCAATGGGTTTGGCTGGGATGGAGAGTTCGAAGCTTTTATGAATAAGATTATGGAAGAAAAGGCTCTGAGAGGGGAAGTGTCATGAATCAAGTGATGATGGTGAATGTGAGAGACGCCGACGAGAAATTGACGCGTCAAATGTTTGAAGGCTATAATGCGGCGATTCGGTTGGAAAGCGACAAAGACACCAAACCAGAGTTTCTGGAAATTCTGTCGTCTGCTGATAAACAGGCGCAATTCTATTTTACCTATGTGAAAGAGGATGGAAGAGCAGTGAGCGGAACCGTCTCTGTACGCCTTTGGGTAGGTGATCGGATGTATCATGGCATCGTGTATGCCTTTACAGACGGGAATTATCGCAACCGGGGATTGGGAAGACAGGTGATTGAATGCTTAATTTCTAACGATCAGGATGAGTTTTGGTTTTGCGAGGTGCTGGAGCAAGGAGGACTGTCGGAGGAAGAGATTGTGGCAGAAGAGAAATTTTGTGGCGTTACCTGTGTACAGCGGGAGGGATTTTGGCGTAAAAGGGGGTTTCAAAAATGCGATTTTGATTATGCCAATCCGGGTCTTGAAAACGAGAATGGTTCTGGCGATGTCATTACGTATAATAATCTTTGGATTCGAGCGGAGAAGGATGCTGTAAAAGGAGATGAACTACTGGCTGTGATCCGAGCGTACTTTATAGCTGAGTATGGTGCGGGGCAGGCAGATGCTCATCTGGATGGGGCGTATGACTATATGGAAAAGCAAATTGCCGGGAAAACAATAGCGTTAGTAACACCGCGATAAATAAATATAAGGGAACTGATATTTTGGGAGTCTGATCGTTTTTGCGCAGAATTGCGGAATCCTACTTTGGCGAAAGCGGCGCTAGAGAAAGCCTATTTTCATTCGGAAACAACGGAATAGATCCAGTTGAACCTGTAAGTCGGAAATATGCGAAGCGTGGAATAGAAGAACGGAGAGCAGACTGCCAGTTTTTTGGCAGTCTGTTTTTTTGAATTCGCGATAAAGCGCTAGGTTGAGAAGGGGATATGCGGAAAGGGAAGCGTGATTTGTGTGAAAAAATCAAGAAATGTGTACAAGTTTTTTTACACACTATACACAGAATGCTTGCAAGCGGTATGAGCGCCGAGGGATCCTTCTGGTTGCTGGATTTGAAATAAACCTGAAACATACACACTGCAGGAAAACCTTTACACACAAATGGAGTTCAAGTAAATTGGTCGAGGAATCGCATAAAATGGGGTCGCTAGTGTTTTTGGCACGGTACTTGCAATAAATAGTAGTGTCTAGACAGTAGTGTTATGATCATGAGTAGCGTAAAATGGAATAATGGGTGTTAGATAAGGAGATGAAAACATGGAAAAGAAAGGCTTTATGGCATGGTTAATTGATAAAGTTCTTCCAAAACTTGCTCTGTTGGGAGAGAACAAGCATTTAATGGGGATCCGTGATGGCTTGATTGCAACAATTCCTTTCACGATTGCCGGTAGTATTTTCTTGATTATTTCGTTCTTGCCGATTCCAGGATGGGAAGCCATTATGGAACCATATATGGATAAAATGCTGGCGCCGGTGGATGTTACCTTTGGTTGCCTGGGCTTGATTGCATCGTTTGCGGTTGGCTACAACCTCTCGGTTCAATTCAAGCAGCATGAAATTACAGGCGGTGTTATGGCATTGGTCGGTTTTCTATTGCTTCAAACAGAACCGGGAGCAGGTTTGCTTGTGGGGAACTTTGGTCCTGAGGGATTGTTTACAGCGCTGATCGTAGCAATTTTTGCTGTTGAGGTGCAGAAATTCTTTGTGGAAAAAGGATTTGTTATTAAACTTCCGGAAAACGTTCCACCGGCAATTGCGAATTCATTTATTTCGTTGATGCCAATTGTTTTTATGATCGTTTCCTTGTGGGTCGTTCGAATTGTTCTTGAGTTTAATGTGAATGATTTTATTACAATGATCTTCCAACCGGCTGTTTTTGCTTTGAATACATTGCCAGGACTATTGGTATACATGTTGATGATTACTTTGTTGTGGACGGTAGGTATTCATGGGGACGCAATTATGAACGCGATGGGTAGCCCGATTATGCTTCAATTTTTGGCGGCCAATGCGGTTGCATTTGCAGCAGGAGATCCAATTCCATATATTGCAGCGGATGGATTCATTCCGATGTTTGTTAATATCGGCGGAACTGGCGCAACCCTTGCTTTGGTTTTGTTGATGATTCGTTCAAAGAACAAAATGTACAAACAATTGGGACGTTTGTCATTGCCATCGGCAATTTTTCAAATCAATGAACCAGTTGTCTTTGGATTCCCGATTGTATTGAATCCAACTATGATGATTCCGTATATTGCGACACCATTTGTATTGACAGCAACGACGTATATTTTAATGGCTTTAAATATTATCGGCCGTCCAGTGGCGGCGGTTCCTTGGACAATGCCTGCCATTATTGGACCATATTTGGCAACAGGCGGAGACTGGAAAGCAGCGGTATGGAGTGCGATTTCAATTGTAATTGCGGCAACCGTATACTATCCGTTCTTCAAAAGTGCTGAAAAACAAAGTTTGCTTCCTAAGAGCGTGACAGCAGAATCAGAGGAAAAAGCAATTAGCTAATTCAATTTCTATCGGCAGGCAGGGATCACTTGTCTGCTGATGGAAATTAAAATTTTGGAGGGAAATGATGAAAATTTTATTGCTTTGCAATGCGGGAATGTCAACCAGTCTATTGGTGAAGAAAATGAAAGTCGTCGCGGCAGAACGCGGGATTGAGAATATCGAAATCGAAGCGCGATCCGCATTGGAGTTGCGTGAATTGATTGAGACCTATGATGTATTTCTTTTGGGACCGCAATTGGCTTATAAGGAAAAAGAAATTTCAAAGACGTGCATGGAGTACGACAAGAAATTTGCGCTGATCGCACCGATGATTTATGGAATGGTAGACGGAGAGAAGGCATTGGATTTAGCCCTTGGGCTTTAATAAATAGGTGGAGGTGATGAACATGGGATTTGAAGAAACGATAATGTCAATTATTATTCATTCGGGAAATGCAAAAGGATATAGTTTTGAGGCGCTAAGTGAAGCCAAGAAATCAAATCTGGATAAAGCAGGTGAATTGATAAAAAAAGCGGATCAAGAACTGTTGGAAGCGCATCATGTGCAAACAAAAATGCTTCAGGCGGAAGCAAGCGGTGAAAAAATAGAAGTCAACTTGCTGATGGTTCATGCTCAGGATCATTTGATGAATGCAACCTTGGCGAAGGATTTAATTGCTGAAATGGTGGGCATGATTGAGTGTAGAGTCTAGGAAGAAAGGACAATTACGTTGAAAAGAATATTTGAACTGAATCATGAAGATGTGATGACCTGTGATAAAGCGAAGCTGGTTCAATGCATCAGGGGATCTGAAGGCAGAACCATTATGGCGGAGACTGTGATCAGTTGTCAAAGCTTGATTTATGGAACGAGCAATCCCGAGACAGCAGCAGCCTTTGGCGCTGACATGATTACCTTGAATACCTTTAATTTCCAGGTTCCATTTGTCCATGGATTGGATGAATTTGATAATGAAGGAGATAACCCGGCGGACGGATATGCTCAATTTTCCGAATTTGTATTGGAGAAAAGCAAGAATCTAGATTATATCCGTAAGCTGAAAAGCGTATTGGGAAGATTTGTCGGCGTGAATATGGAGCCGGTGCCAGAGGGGTCGGATTATCCCATGGGGTTGCGTTTGAATCGAGAAAATCTCAAGCGTGTATTGGAGTTGGGTTTTGATTATATTGTAATCACCGGTAATCCAAATACTGGAGTGACGGTGGAAACCATTTTGGAAGGAATCAAGGAAGCGGTTGAAATTCTGGGTGATCACGTGATGATTATCGCCGGCAAAATGCATGGTGCCGGAGGAGAGAACATCTATGATCCGCAGGTATTGGTTGATTTTGCTGAAGCTGGTGCCGATGTGGTGATGATTCCCGCGCCGGGAACTGTACCGGGAATGGATCAAGAGCTTGCAAGAAAGCAGATTGAGGCGATTCATTGTGCGGGAGCCTTGGCGAAAACAGCGATGGGTACCTCGCAAGAGGGCTCAAGCATTCGAGTTCTTGAAGATATTGGAATGATGTCGAAGATGGCGGGTGCCGATATTGTGCATATTGGCGATGCAGGTCATTCGGGCATGGCGGACCCTGAGAATATTATGGCGTTGTCTGTCGCGGTTCGAGGAAAGAGACACACCTACCGAAGAATGGGATATTCCATACGCAAATAGGAAGAGGATGGTCGAAATGAAGGGAATCATTTTATGTGCGGGTAAGGGAAAGAAGCTGTGGCCTTTCGGAGAATGGCGACCTAAAGCTTGTTTGCCCGTACTCAATAAACCCGTAGTGGAACGATTGGTAGAGCAACTGGAGCAGGCTGGGATTTCAGAGATTGTGGTAGTGATATCGCATCATGCTGAAATGGTGCGTTATGCCTTGCGGAAATACGGTTCTGTGCGGATTGTTGAAGAAGCGCGAGCAGCCGGCACCGCGAAGAGCGCATTAGCTGGACTTGAAAATGAGAATGATGATGTTTTGATTGTTTACGGCGATGTTGTTGTGGATGATCAAAGTATGCGAGAAGTGATAGATTGTTTTGAAAAAACGGGCGAAGCGGTTATCCTGACGCAAAAGTTGGATCCGACAGAGCGATCCATCGATTGGATTTGCGCGGATTGCGAGAAACAACAAGTGCGCGGGATCTATGGCCATCCAAGAAGCCATTATGTGAATTCGCGCTTGGGTGGTGTTTTTGCCTTGCCGCAATCAGCGATGTCCTATCTGCTTTCAAATCCCGGTTATATGATGAATGTCTGCGTAGGCGGCATGCCGAATAAGGAAGCGGAATTGGCGCAGAGCATGCAGATGATGATCGAGGACGGGATTTCCGTATCGGCGGTTGAGGCAACTGGATTCTGTTTGGATCTTGACAAGCCTTGGCATCTTCTGGAGGCGAATGAGTTGATGATTGAATCGCTGTTTGAAAAGATGGAAACGAATGAAATCGATTCATCAACCTTCATCGATGATTCTGCGTGGATTGGCGGAAAGATTCATCTGGGGAAAGGAAGCCGGATTGGAAGGAATGTCATGATCAAGGGCGATGCCTATATCGGCGAGAATGTGGTGATTGACAGCGGGGCGATCCTAGAAGACAAGGTTGTCATCGGAGACGGTTGTCGGATCGAGGATATTTGCTGTATCCGATCGCATACCACCATAGGTGTGTACAATAAGATTGGGTTTAATGCGGAAGTGGCAGGGGTGACCTTTGATCATGTCAGCTTGGCGCATAATTGTGAAATGCGCGGTGTGATTGGGAGTTATACCGATATTGCAGCGGGCTGCTTGACGGGATCGCTGCGATTTGATGACGGGGTTACGCCTCAGCGCATTCAAGGTCGGATGGAATATCCGGCGCAGTATTCCGATGCGATTTTTATTGGCGACCATAGCCGGACGGGCGTGGGAAACATCTTTTTGCCCGGCGTGAAAATTGGGTGCAATGTTGCCCTGTGGCCAGGGGCGATTATTGATCAAGATATCGCTTCGGAGACATTGGTTGTCGTGAAGCAGGAAAAGGAAATGAAGTCATGGGGATCCAACCGATACGGTTGGTAGATTGGAGTGTGTGAAATGATAGAAAAAGGATTGAAGATTGCCATCATTGGAGGGGGATCTAGCTATACGCCTGAAATTATTGAGGGATTTATCAACCGTTATGCAGAGTTGCCGGTCAAGGAATTGTGGCTGGTGGACATTGAAGCAGGTAAAGATAAATTAGAAATTGTTGGGAATCTTGCGAAGCGCATGGTGAAAAAAGCGGGCGTTGATTGTACGATAAATCTGACACTGGATCGAAGAAGCGCGTTGAAGGATGCGGATTTTGTGACGACACAATTTCGTGTTGGACTCTTGGACGCACGGATTCGGGATGAGAAGATTCCGCTTCGCTATGGCTGCATGGGTCAGGAAACGACGGGAGCAGGCGGATTTGCCAAGGCTTTGCGAACGATTCCGGTGATCTTGGATATTTGCCGGGACATGGAGGAATTGTGTCCAGACGCATGGCTTGTCAATTTTACCAATCCATCGGGGATTATCACTGAAGCAGTGTTGAAACACACAAAAATCAAATGCGTTGGGCTTTGCAATGTGCCGATCCTGATGCAGAAGATGGTTGCGGAAATGATGGAGGCCGAGGAAACGGATATTTTTGTTCACTTTGTTGGCTTGAACCATTTGGTTTGGGGAAGAAAGGTGTATTGCAAGGGCGAGGATGTAACGGAAAAAGTTGTCGATTTGCTTGTTCATGATATCCAGTCCGGTGTCAAGAATATTCCGGAAAACGAGTGGGTCGCCGAACAGATCAAGGATTTGAATATGCTGCCGTGTCCGTATCACCGATATTTTTATTTGACGGATGAAATGTTGAAAGAGGAGATAGAGGCCGCGAAGACGGTGGGCACCCGAGGCGAGGTTGTCAAGAAAGTGGAAGAGGAATTGTTTGCGATCTATGCGAACCAAGACCTTGATGTAAAACCCAAGCAATTGGAAGAGCGTGGCGGGCAATACTATTCCGATGCCGCCTGTACCCTGATTCATGCCATTTACAACGATAAGCGAATTGTCATGCCGGTGAATGTACGGAACAATGGCGCCATTGCGGATTTGCCGGAAAATGTTGTGGTAGAAACCAGCGCGTTGATTACCAAGCATGGGGTGCTACCGCTGAATACAGGCCGTGTGGAAACCAAAATCCGAGGGTTGATGCAGGTTGTGAAGGCGTATGAAGAATTAACGATAGAAGCAGCTGTGACGGGAGATTATGGCGTCGCGCTGCAGGCTTTAACAATGAATCCTTTGGTGACCAGTGCGGGTATCGCGAAGAAAATTCTAGATGATATTCTTCTTGAGAACAAAGAATACCTTCCACAATTTCAATAAGGAGGGCTTGGAAATGGAGAGACAAGATTCTTATGTGATCGGAATTGAGGGAGGCGGAACCAAGAGCATGTTGCTGGCCACCAATCTGGAGGGAAAGGTGATTGGGAAGGTGGACTTTGGTGCGACGAACTTGCATTCTGATTCGCAAGAACAGGTAAGTTCCAACTTGGATGGAGCCGTTCAACGATTCTTATTGGAGAGTGGCTGTTCGATGGAAGGCTGTAGAGGCGTTTGCATTGGTGCTGCGGGGATTGATACGGATTTGAATCAGCAGAAGATGGAATTTTGCTTAACCAATCTAGGATTTTCATGCGATGTGTTGGCGACAAGCGATGCGGATATCGCACTGAAGGCTGCGGTGAAGGATGATTGCGGCATGCTGTTGATCGCCGGTACAGGATCAATCGCTTTGGCGAAGAATGAAGTGGGCGAAGTCTATCGCGCAGGCGGTTGGGATTATTTGCTGGGTGATGAAGGCAGTGGGTATTGGATTGCCGTAAAAGCCATTCAGCGAGCATTGGAATCTTGGGATGAAACAGGAGTGCCTTCGGTATTGTTTCAGCGGATGATCGAAGAAATGGGCAACCGGGGGATCGACGGGATTATGGAATTTGTGTATCAGGCGCCTTTTGAGAAGCAACGCATAGCAAAAATTGCAGAAATTGTTTGCGAACTGGATGAGGCGGGAGATTCTGATGCAAGGGTGATTGTTTCGCAAGCGGCAGAAGCGTTATGCAAGTTGGCGACAACTTTGGTTCGTCGCATGGAATGGGAAGACAAGGAATTTGTTTTGGTTCCCCATGGCAGCATTGTGACAAAGAATAAAAGAATCAGTCAGATTTTTTCAGAAGAAATTCGGTCGCTTTATCCGAAGGTCGAAGTGCGACAATTGCAGAAAGAAGCTTCTTTTGGAGCTGTTCAATATGCCTTAGAATTGATGCGCTGATCAGAAAGCCCCACTTTTGAAGCGGGGTTATTCTTTTGCTATGAGTTGGTGGCTCGAATCAATTTGATGGCATTGACGTATTCGATTTCAGGAAAATCGATTTGGAAGGCCTGGCTAAAGGAAACAAAAGCCTTTTTCAAAATCAGGTATATGTTTTGATTTTGGTCCAATACCGTTTGATCAACTGCAAACCGATTGCTTAAGGTGCCCAACAGATGCTTTTCAATTACACAGGCGATGTGCAAGATCAAACCGGAAAGAATCGATTGATCCAAGAAGATGTTTTCATTTTGAAGGATGAATAGAAATTCTTGAAATGCGTTCATATAAGTATCGGTAGGAATTTCAACATGATCTTGAATGACCTGTCGCATGCGATGGAAAAAGTCAGGGTCTTCATGGGCGGTGATCAGATGATTGAGCCGGCTTAGGCCGTTCCCTAAAAGCAATTCTTCCATTGGAATATAGGGCAGGTTTTTGTTTTGCGGTTTCACATTGCTGACGACGGCGATAATCTTTTTCTGTTTCTGAATCATATGCAGTTTTTGGTTATAGTCATCCAGATTCATGATTTCAATCGGTAAGATATCAGGCAGTTCGCTCCATTTGTTTTGCCCCCGCAACAGGCTGTTTTCAATAATGCTTTTTAATTTGATGGCGGTGCCTTCGCCTGTGATGCACGCCGTGATGATGACGTTGTTTTTTTGAGTCTGATTCAAGAGCTTATGATTGTCGTACATCCGGCCGATATAGGGGCTGAAATCGATGACGGATTGATAAACCGCCTCCAGATCAGTTTCCATCAGGGCGCGTCTTGTGGCTTCCAGTACCATGGGGGTGCTGGCCATTTCAATGGTTTTTATAGGGATTTGGGTTCGTTTGTTAACCATATCACCCAAGAATAGAAGGGAGCCCATATCAACAAGGAGGATGACGCCCTTTTGATCGTTGACGTGCTTGACAAGTTCAATTAGGTTTTCTAGCGCGGTTTCAACCTTCTGATCCAGACTCATATTGTAGCCATGGGCATGGTTGGTGCCCAGCAAGCGATTGGAAACATCTACCATAGAGGTTGCACTGCTCTCCCCATGCATGGCGACGATCACACCGACGTGACCGGATTTGGTTTCGTGTAATTTCTTGTCATGGAGCAAGAACATGGCGATAAAGCCAACCTCATCCTCAGGAATGTCGAGGTGATATTCCTTTTCGAGGGTCGCGACAAACTTCGAAGCCAGGGTGAATTCCACAGGGTGCGAAGTTTTAATTTCATCCAAGTTTGGATTGTTGATGGGCATGCCTTTTTTTAGTCGCTCAAGGGTGCAAGAAATATGCAGCGCCAAAGCAAGGACATTTTTGTCATTCAAAGGCAGATTCAGACTTTTGAAGGCATAGTCGACAAAGACTTGCGTTAGGGCGATGAGTTCTTGATCGATGATCTTTTGCAATTCTTCAATCGGCGCGTTTAACGTGCGGTGAATGTATTTGTCGAGATAGTGATCTAATTCCAGGCTCATCAGAAGATGGGCATCCGTTTCATTCAACCCTTCTTTTTTCAAACTTGCCGATTTTTGATCAAGGACATCGTATAAATTAAAAGGCGCGTTATCGAGTGAAGCGGGTTGGCTGAAATTGTCGACAGCAAACACCACCGGCTCTTTCGGAAGATCCGCAGATTCATAGGCGGATTGATTTTCCTTGTAGAACAGGAGCCCATTTTGCACATGCTTGGGGAGATAGGAGTAGTGGATTACCATTTCCTTTTCGTTCTTTGATATGTATTCAAGATAGGTTCTGGCGCAACATAATTTAATGTCGCTGATGAGTTGGCCGATATTGTTGGCGCAATTGTAAGACAAAAAGGAACGGATTACATTGGCGGTTATGGAAACTGGAATTTTCAGAAACTCCGCTTGTTGCATAAAATACCATTGCACCAATTCCCAACGTTCTTCAATCGTCATTTCACGCAAGGGCGGCAAATTGATGATCATGGGAATTCTTCGAAGAAAGGTTTGAAGAAGCCCTGAATTAATATTCTCAGTTGTTGCACAGAGAAAGACGATTTGTGATTTTTGCATGGTATTATTTTCGCCCATTCGGCGATAAGTGCCTTTATCGAGAAGATAGAAAAGCATCTCCTGACCTTCGGGTGGCAGACGATGAATTTCATCGAGGAAGAGAATGCCTCCATCCGCTTTTTTAACCAATCCGTCCCGGTCTTCATCGGCGCCAGTATAGCTTCCCTTTTTCGCGCCAAAGAGGATTAGGAGCAAAAGCTGAGGGTTGTTGGCATAATCGGCGCAGTTGAAGGAAATCAAGGGTGCATTCTTGCTGATTCGGTTAATTTGCTTGGCGTATAGATGCATTTGCTCGGCAAACATCGATTTTCCAACACCTGTTTCTCCAACCAGCATGGTATGAAGACCATGGGGTGGATACATCATCGCGGACTTGGCTTGCTGAATGGCATTTTTTAGGCTTTTGTCTGCGCCAATGATATGACTGAAAACGGTTGATTCTGATTTTAAGGGAATTGAATTTTGTTTTGTATCGATTGAATAGAGAACGGGGCGTCCCGTGTTTTTTTGCAACCTACCTGCTTGCACGAGGGTGTTTAGGATGCGAGACAGATTGGATCTGCGGATTCCGCAAATTTCTGTCATTTCGCTGGTGGTAACCTCAAGGGAAAGTCCATCCGTTTCTTTGGCTTTACATGTCTGATAAACGGCTTGATAAACTTGATCAATCTGTTTCATAACAGCTCCTAAAACAACCAATTTTGGTGGAATGATATGTTGTCTATACCATGCTATCACAGGAGATAGTAAGAGTAAATGGCTTGAAATGAATGAGCTGGAAGAAGGAGTTGCTTTCTAATTGTAGTCTTAAAGGAGGAAATGAAATGATTCAAGAATACGGAAATTCAATTAAAGAAAAAATTGACAAGGTGGTTCAAAATGAAGCGGGCAAGATACAAACAGCCGCAGATATGATCTTTGAGACGCTTAGCAATGACGGAAAATTTTTTATTGCCGGTTCGGGGCATTCGCATATGATGGCGGAAGAGATTTATGTCCGTGCGGGAGGGTTTGCAGCGATTCATCCGATTTTAGACCCGGAGCTGATGTTGCATCAACATCCATTGAAGAGTACCATGGTTGAAAGATTGTCTGGATACGCGGACGTGTTGTTGGATCAGTATGGTGTTGGGAGTAAGGATGTATTGATCGTGGTGTCGAATTCGGGAAGGAATGCATTTCCTGTCGAGATGGCGTTAGGAGCCAAGGGGCGGAATTGCAAGGTGATTGCGCTAACGAATTTGGCCCATTCTTTAGCTGTATCCAGTCGACACCCGAGTGGAAAAAGATTGATGGATGTAGCGGATCTTGTTATCGATAATGCTGGGGATTTTGGTGATGCAGCGACAAAAATCCCTGGGCTGGAAACGCCAGTTGGAGCGACATCAACGATTCTTGGCGCATTTATCATGCAGTCTCTCATTACGGAGGTGGTTCAGAACTATGTGAAAGAAGGATTGGAGCCGCCAGTTTTTAGGAGTTCGAATGTAGATGGCGCTGATGAAAGAAACCGTCTGTTGATGGAGGAGTATTGCGGGATTTAAGTGAGTTTGAGAAGAGCGCATCGGATGAATCATGATCTGATGCGTTTTTTCGTATAAAGGATGGAATATTCATTTTGTCATTAATGTTGTGTCATATTTAGCAATGGTAAAATTATTGAAAATATGACAAAGCGGGTATATACTGAATATAGAGGTGGGCGATTATGAGTGAATTTGGATTGAAAATCAAAGAACTTCGGAAGGCTGCAAAGATTAGTCAGAAACAATTAGCAGAATTTTTAGAGGTGGATCAAAGTTATATCTCTAAAATCGAAAAAAATGAAAGAAGCATGAATTACGATTTACTGGAGAAAACGGCAGAATTATTTGGTGTTGAGGTGTCTTATTTTTTAGAAGAATCGGTTGATTTCGAACCCTTGCGAATTGGTTTTCGAACAAATGGAATTGTGACGGAAGATTTACATGCAATTCGTGTGATTAATAAATTGGTGTTCAATCTTCGCTTTATCGATTCAATTGAAAGTGGTGAGTAAAATGAAGTCGAAACTATTGTTAAATACAGAAGCAATTCGCTTGCGCAAACAATTTGGACAAGATACGTTTTCACCGATGGATATTTTTGCATTGATCAGTTCGCAAGATGATATTACGCTGATTTTTTATGCGATGAGTCAGGAATTGAGTGGGATGTGTATTAAAGACCATGATAATAAATTTATAGCATTAAATTCAAAAATGAGTTTGGGCAGGCAAAGATTTACCGCTGCCCATGAGTTATACCATTTGTTTTTTCATGATCTGACAGGTTCAACCTTATGTTCGATGAATATTGATTTTGCAGATTCGAAAGAGATTGAGGCGAATACATTTGCGTCTTATTTTTTAATGCCTCATGAAGCCTTGGATATGTATGTGAGAAATCATCTGAAAAAGGAAGATGAAAAGCTGAAGCTTGAAGATGTTGTACGGATTGAACAGCATTTTGGCATGAGCCGGCAGGCAGTATTGTGGCGTTTGATCGGAGAAGGTTATTTACATGCAGCCGAGACGGCTGAAATGGAAAAAAACATTATTCAATCGGCAAGAAGGTTGGGGTTTGATAAGCGCCTTTACTTACCGCTAAAGGAAGAAGCGCAGTATAATACGTTGGGTGGTTATATTAAGAAAGTGGAGAAGGCGCTACAAGAGGGGCGAATTACAGAAAGTAAATATGAGGAAATGATGTTGGACGCATTCAGGGATGATATTGTTTATGGATTAGATGAAGAAGGTGAAGAATTGTATGACTAAACAATTCTATGACACCGATTGTCTTTCTTCATTCTTGTGGGTTCGGAAAGAATAGCTATTGATTGATTTATATGCAAAACGGATGATAGTGCCGAAACATGCGTATGATGAACTTTCGAGACCTAGTGTCCCTCATTTAAAGAAACGAGTAGATGCAATGGTTCAATCCGGAAATATGAAAAGCATGAGTTTCCAAACCGGGTCGCGTGAAGCGAAGTTGTTTGATGAAATGACGAAGAATCTGGATCGCGGAATCAAGGTAATTGGAAAAGGAGAAGCTTCAGCTCTTGCGCTTGCCATCGTAAATGGGGGGATCGTAGCGAGTAATAATTATTGTGATATTCATTACTATGTTAAGAAGTATTCGGTTCAAACGATTACGACGGGTGAGATTCTTGAAGAAGCGTTAAATCAGAGATTGATAACAGAGGGTGAAGGAAATCAAATCTGGTTGGAAATGCTGAAGAAACGCAGAAAATTGCCTGCGAATACTTTTAGCGGTTATTTACAGAAGGACTTATTAAACAGTTGATAGAGAGATCTTTTTTAAAAAAAGGGGCGGGGTTGAGGTTATGCAGTCAATGGGTTTGGCTGGGATGGAGAGTTTCGAAGCTTCTGTGATTAAGAGTATGGAAGAAAAGGCTTCGAGCATACTTTATAGCTGAACATTGCGCGGGGTAGGCAGATGCTCATCTGGATGGAGCGCATCTATATGGAAAAGTAAATTGCCGGGGAAATGATAGCGTTAGTGGCACCGTAAGCAAGAATGATCAGGAAGTGGATATGCAAGAGAGCCTGCCAAGTTATTTGGCGGGCTTTTATATTATGGGCGTATCAAAGCATCACCGCCACTTAAAGGAACTTGGTCTTTATTTGACTAATCAAAAAATCTGTTATCTCTTCTGGCGTCTCTTCAACAATCCCCATCATCCAGGCAACAATATAAGAGCCCCATGAAATGACATAATACTTGGCCAGCTGTTCTTTATGCTTTTCATCAAGCCCGCAACCTTCTTCTGTGTTTTCTAAGTTGTTTCGAATAATGGCATACAATTCATCATAAAAGAACCGATAGATATACTGGTTGCCAACGGAAGTCAACGCGTTAAAACACATTTCCCGATTGGCGCTGATATAGTCAAAAAGCAAGGTCAGGCCTTCTTTCCAGTTTAAATGCGCGCCTTGGTCAAGAAAGATAGAAACGGCTTCTTTTTTCAATAGCCAGTCCATCAATTGGTAAATATCGTCAAAATGGTAATAAAAAGTTTGGCGATTTAATCCGCAGTCGTCTGTAATTTCTTTAATGCTGATCTTATCCAGCGTTTTATGAGCAAGGTTTTTCTTTAATGCTGCGGATAGCGTATCTTTTGTTATTTCGCTTTTCATAGTAGGTCTCCAATAGGAAAGATTCAAGTTTTGTGGCACTCCGAATTATACCATAATGGTTATTTTTAGACAATTTTCTAAATTCGTCTGGTTTTTTGACAGTTTTGACAATGTGTCTATGGTTTAAAAAGTGGAATAGCCTATAATTTATTGAAGTAATCACAAAGAGATGAGACTAGGAGCATACCATGGAAAAGAAAGAAGAAGTTGGTTTTATAGAAAAACTGTCCACGATTATTGTAGACAAAAGAACAGGATTTATTCTCTTATATATTATTGCCTGTATTTTTTGTCTGTTCTCTCGAAGCTGGGTGGACGTCAACGATGATATAACAAAATATCTTTCGGAAGAAACAGAAACCAGACAAGGCCTGATCATTTCGGAAGAAGAGTTTACCACCTACGGCATGGCAAGTGTCATGGTCAGCAATATCACCTATGAAAAGGCGAAAGAATTAAAGGGCCAAATGTTGGCGATCAGTGGTGTCAATAGTATTGTCTTTGATAACAGCGATGAACATTTTAAATCTGCATCGGCGCTGTTTTCCATTACCTTTGATAAGGAAACAAAGGATGAAGAAACCATAATAGCGATGGATCAGGTGATCGCATTGCTTGATGAGTATGATACGTATGTTCAAAGTGAAATCACGGAAGATATGGCGGCATCCTTGGAAAAAGAAATTGGCACGGTTCTGATCATTGCGGTATTTATCATACTTGCCGTACTTCTGTTCACATCAAAAACATATATGGAAATACCTGTGCTTGTACTGACTTTTGGTGTGGCGGCACTTTTAAATATGGGGACCCATTTTATTTATGGAGAGATCTCCTTTATATCCAATTCCATTGCCATTGTCTTGCAACTGGCATTGGCCATTGATTATGCTATTATTTTGTGTCACCGCTTTACAGAAGAGAGGCAGCATTTCGAGGCCAGGGAAGCCGCCATTCAGGCATTGTCAAAAGCGATTCCGGAAATCTCATCAAGCAGTTTAACTACGATTTCCAGCCTGTTTGCGCTGATGTTTATGCAATTTAAGGTTGGTTTCGATATGGGACTGGTTTTAAGCAAGGCATTGATATTCAGCTTGTTCGTTGTCTTTACACTTATGCCCGGACTCTTAGTGATTTTCAGCAACCTAATGGACAAAACCGTTCACAAAAATTTTGTCCCGGATATATCCGTTTGGGGAAGATTTGTTGCCAAAACAAGAATGATCATACCTCCGATATTTATCGTTATTTTGATTGTATCCATCTATTTCTCCAATCAGACCCATTATGTATTTGGATATACCACCCTTCATAATTTTGCACAAAATGAGTCGCAAATTGCAAAGAAGAATATTAAGGACAATTTCGGTGAGGACAATATTATGGCGGTAATTGTTCCGGCGGGCGACTATGACAAGGAAGCCGAATTGCTTGAGGAATTGGAGTCGTATGACATGGTGACTCGGACGGTCGGACTGGCCAATACAGAAGCATTAGACGGACATATGGTAACGGATAAGCTGATCCCAAGACAGTTTGCAGAATTGACGGATGTGGATATAGAAGTGGCGAAAATGCTATATGGCGCTTACGCTGTACACAATGAAACGTACAGTAAACTGATCAACGGTTTGAATGATTATCCGGTTCCCTTGATTGATATGTTTATGTATCTCTATGATCAAAAGGAGGAAGGGTATGTGACTCTCGATGAGGAATTGGAAGAGGAAATCGATGACTTATACAAACAATTATTCCGAGGGAAGAATCAATTGGAAAGTGAAACCTATTCAAGGCTCTTGTTGATTACCGACCTACCGGAAGAAGGGGAAGTGACCGATGATCATTTGGCGAAGTTTCATGAAACCATTGGGAAATATTATGAGGAAGCCTATATCGTAGGAGAGTCTACCAGCAATCAGGATTTGGCCACCTTCTTTGCTTTTGATAATGTTTTGATTAGCGTTTTATCTGCTCTTTTTGTTATGACCATTTTGTTGTTTACATTTAAATCAGCAGGTTTGCCAGTGCTCTTGGTATTGACGATACAAGGGAGTATCTGGATTAATTTCTCTTTTCCGTCGGTCATGGGAACCAACATATTTTTCTTAAGCTATCTGGTGGTTACAGCGATTCAAATGGGTGCAACCATTGACTATGCCATTGTGATTACCAGTCGCTATATGGAACTTAAGAAAACGATGAGCATAGAAGATGCGATGACAACATCTTTGAATCAGGCTTTTCCAACCATTATCACCTCCGGTACCATTCTTGCTTCGGCAGGGATCTTGATCGGATTTTTATCCTCGGATTATGCGGTGGCATCAATCGGCGTATGTTTGGGAAGAGGGACGATTATTTCATTGATACTGGTCATGGGGGTATTGCCGCAAACCCTTCTATTGGGTGATACGCTTATCGAAAAAACGGCATTTGTCATAAACCGGGAAAGGCTGATCAGTAGCCAGTCCGGCAGTATGAAAATCAATGGAAAACTCCATGGATATGTGAATGGATATATGGATGCAACAGTTAACGGTACGATTCGAGGCAGTGTTAAAGGTGTTGTGAATATTGGAAAAGAAGGTGATGAAGATGAGGTGGAATAAAGTTGTTGGCAGGTTGTTAATGATATGCGTCTTTCTATCTGTGATTCAAACCAATGTCTTCAGTCTGGAAGATCGAGTTTATACTATCGAAAATGAAGAAGATTTGATTCTCCTCGCCCAAAATTGTACGCTCGATACCTACTCTCAGGGACTAAAGGTAATCTTGAATACGGATATTCAGTTCGGTGATGATTCTTTCCGGGGGATCCCAACCTTTGGCGGCATGTTCAATGGAAGAAACCACACCATTTCCGGTGTCAACATGACACATGAGGGTTCTACGGTTGGATTATTCAGATACATTCAAACGACAGGGGTTGTGCAAAATCTGAATGTAGAGGTGAACCTTCAGCTGACGGGAACAGAGAATCGAATCGGTGGCATTGCCGGTGAAAACCGAGGAATTATTGAAAACTGTGAAGTGTACGGGATTCTGTCGGGGAAAAATCATATCGGTGGAATTGCGGGTAAAAATGAATCGACCGGGCAAATACTTGATTGCAGATTTGCGGGAAAACTCATCGGTGAAAATTTTTCGGGAGGCATTGCCGGCGAGAATTTTGGACTGATTAAAAACTGTAAAAACAAAGGTGCGGTAAATACAACCGTAACTCCTTCGACATTGCATATTGAAGACATCAAGATTAATGAAATCAATTCAGCGGAAAGCATTGTTTCCTCGACAAACTCCGGTGGAATCACAGGATTCAATCGAGGAATTATTGAAGGGTGTGTGAATGAGGGTGTTATAGGATATCTTCATGCCGGTTACAATGTAGGCGGTATTGCCGGAAGACAAGACGGTTACATCGGGTCGAGTGTAAACCATGGAACGATATTTGGCCGTAAAGACGTAGGTGGAATTGCCGGGCAGATGGAACCCTATCAGGCAATCAAAAGTGATGAAGATTTCTTCAAGGAGTTGGAACAGGAACTGGATTCCTTGCAAGAATTCATCGATAACACCTATGATCAAGTGGACATCAGCAATGAAGAAGTAAGCAGCCAGCTTGAAGACGTGAATCGGTCCATAGCCAATGTTGCGGACAGAATGGAAATCTTATCGGATAAAACCGTAGATTATGCGGATGAAAATATAGAAACCATTAATGATACATTGGATCGAATACACAATGTTGTCGTTGATCTTGAAAGTACAACGACGGAATTGAAGGCTGGCACAGAAGATTTTTCGGCAGGATTAAAAGACATGAATGTAGGATTTATTTGCATGTCCATGGCAGCTGAAGATATAGAAAAGGGATTCGGTGAGATTGGCGACGGATTAGTAGATATCAGCATAGGTGTGGATGAACTGAAAGAGGGCGCAAGCCAAATGGAACAAGGATTTGATCATCTTGATGCAGCGCTCTCAAACAATGAGTCATTGGATCTCGCCATTAAGGAGATCAACGGCGGCATGGAACATATGAACGATGGATTCGATGCACTTATGGGTGCGTTAATAAAACTGACGGATATCCTTGCAGCTGCTGAGGATCCCCTTCACGCAGATCTTGACGAGATTGTTGATCAAACGAAAGACGATCTTGAATCAGCGAGAACCAGCTTCAATTTAGCGTCAGAAGAAATGAGCAAAGCACTCATCCATTTGCAGGAAGAATATGAAAAGGATTCAAAAGAAATCTCCCTGGCAATGACCTACTTTCGCGAGGCAGCTTCTTATTTTCAAACAAGCCTGGATTATATAAACAAAGGAATTGATGATTTCAATGATGCCGCCACATATTTTGAGAATGCTTCAAAGATGGCGGGATATAGCATTGACAATTTCTCTCACGCGACACAGGACTTCGAAAAGGCCAGCGATCATTTGACCGCCGCAATCGATCAGATTAACCAAAGCTTGAATCGTGAGGCAAAACTTGGCGCCCCACAGTTTTCACTTCTTGGAGAGAGTGTGGATGCGGCAAAAAAAGAACTCTTTGTCTCTGGCGATAAACTAATCGCAGAGATATCAGAATTGAATCAAATATCGAAAAGTACGGTTGATATGCTAACGGCGGATCTTCGTGCGATCAACGATCAGGTATTCGTTGTCATTGATTTGATTAAAAAGGGATACCGAAATGCAATGGATGAAGATAGAGAAGTATTTAAAGACATTTCTGACGAAGAGATGTTGGCGGCGGATGCGGAAAAATTCAAAGATATGGAACCGACCTTTGGATATGTGCTAAACTGCGTCAATGTAGGCAGTATCAACGGCGATATCAATGTGGGCGGAATAGCAGGCACTCTCGCGATTGACTACGACTTCGATCCGGAGGGCGATCTGACATCCACGGAAGGCAATTTGATGCATTTTCAATTCCAAACAAAAGGTGTGCTTGCCGAATGTAAAAACACGGGTTTGGTTACAGCGAAAAAAGATTATTCTGGTGGAATCGTTGGCCGTATGGATCTGGGCAGTTTGTTTGAATGCTTCAACAACAGTGAAGTTGTCAGCAGTGACGGCAATTATGTTGGAGGTATTGCCGGCGGTTCTTATTCCGTCATTCGAAACAGTTATTCCTTAAGCCATTTGTCAGGCTTGGATTATATCGGTGGGATTGCTGGATTTGGAACAGGGATTGTAGGGTGTACATCCATGATAACCATCGATAAGGCAGTGGAATTTATTGGCATGATTGCGGGTGATGTACAAGATGGAGTATTTGGGGAAAATGATAAAGAACCCGAAACGGAATCTGAAATGGAATTTGAGGAAGAGGAGCTGCAACCTGTCATCGCAAACAATGTATTTGTTGGTGGGAAGTGGGCCGCAATCGACGGAGTCAGTTATTCACAAAAAGCGGAACCTATTGCATATGAACAGTTACTTGAGGATGAAAACTTGCCGACAGCCTTTAAACAACTGAAATTGACGTTTGTTGCTGATGAGACGGTATTCGAGTATCCGTTTGAATATACAGATGGCATTGAGGTGAAAGATTTGCCGGAGATTCCAAAAAAGCCGGGGTACTTTGGTCAGTGGCCTGAGTATGATTATGATCAGCTGGTGTTTCCAGATACGATCATAGCGGAATATATGCCGTTGGAACAAGTCCTTGCTTCTGACGAAGGTGACGGAGTGGCAAAGCTGCTGACAGAAGGTACGTTCACTCCAGGGACAACCCTTGAAATGACGATGGATCATGAAATTGAGAGGGACTTGCTGACTGACATGAATAAAATCAGTCAGTGGCATGTGGAAATCAAGAATAATGAAATCGCGAATGAGGGCTATACCTTCCGGTATCATACGCCTGAACATAAAGAGTATGAGCTGTATGCGTGGGTAGGCAATGGATGGCAATCACTCGATACTGTTTGGGACGGCAGCTATCTTGTGTTTCAGTGGCCGAAAGAGCAATTTGTGTTTATGGTATACGAGAAAGAAGTTGATATCAGGGTTTATATTGGCGTTGCGATGCTTGTGCTTGCCATCGCTTTATTTCTTGTTTTAAAAAAGAAAAGAAAGAAGCGGTTGTCACAAAAATCATAGGATCGGGTATTAATTAAGGACGGGATCAAGTATGCGCTTGATTCTTTTTTTATTTGGGTAAAAATGTAATGGAAAGATTTCGTGCATCTTGAGTCGGAATCGAGGGTATCGAAAGGGGTGGAATGATGGAAAAATTGAAGTTTGCAGGGAGTGTAAAAGCCGTGCAGCCACGTATTCGATTGGGGCGTTCCTTCGATCAATTTCAACATAACTATATGGGTTACGCAATTTTAGTGGAGGGAAGCCTCGCTGACGAACTGAGCGTAATCTGGGTTGGGATCGGCAAAGGGGCACAGTCCAAGCATCAATTCAAAGTGAATGATCAGATCAGCGGGGAGTGCCTGCCGGTAGCGGATGATCGCCTTGAGAGGGTGGGGTATTACAAAGTGTCGAAGCTTGTAAAAGCTGCTGGTAGAGAGGGTGAAGCTCAGTCTCCTCCTCCGTGGGAAACGAACCCGCCGGAGCTGGAGATCTATCGGGCAAGGGGCCATAGAAGGCTGGACACGAGAACCTATCATGCAAAGTGCCAGTCTTGTATCTGGGGATGTCGAATGCCCGTGGAGATTACGGTGGATCATTGGAATCCGGGAGTTTTGGAATACCGGTTTGAGACCTTTTGCTATGGCCCGAAGAGTTGTCCCTTCTATAAAGCGGGACCTATTCGAAAAGTTCCGGGACGGCAGGGAAATGTCTATCACGAAGAGGATTGGGTGGATGAAGAGAATACCCGGCATCGGGGTGTGGATGAGTAGTATTTTAGTTGTGGATATAGAAATAAGAAAGGACCATGATTGAAGTGACTTCAATCATGGTCCTTAAGCTTGTTTATTTGACTCGTACAACAGTAAGTTCTTCATCGTATCCTTCGATAATCATTTTGTATTGACCGTGTGCGAGGAAGATGAGGACTTCCGGCATAAATCGTTTAGCGGTTTTGCTCTCGAATGAGGTTTGTTTCCAAATTTGACCGTTCTCAAGCTCGAATACTTTTGCATTTTTATATCCGTTAAACTTGTATTTGATTTTTGATTGAATAACATGATGCGTGATGGTATTGCCAGTATCGCCGGTATTGGCGCTGATAATCATGCTGTCTTTCGATTCGATTCCGCTGCTGGTGGAGGTCATTTTGAAATAATAACCCTCTTTGAAAACGGCATCCGCAAAGGTGTAACCGATTCCGCGCAATTTGATTTCTGATCCGTCTGCATATCGCATGTCCGCCCATGGTCCGGCTGGATTAGTCGCAACATAGAGGGTGGCATAATTTGTGTTAGCTGCGGGTGTCCAATGAAGCGCGATTTTGTTGTCAGATACGACTTCCAGGGTGATATTGGAAGGGGCTTGCGGCATGGATTTTGAAAGGGTTCCATTGTTCCAAGTGCCCTCCATGATGTTGCCGTCCGCTTTGGTCAACTTTCCATAGCCGTCATATTTGCCGTTTTCGAATTCGCCGACATATCGGTCTCCGTTGGTAAAGGTGAACATTCCGTCTCCGGTGCGTTCGCCATTCAGCCATACGCCTTTATACTCGTCGCCATTCGCCCAAGTATAGGTGCCGATTCCGGAATAGGTGGCTTTAATAACATCGCCTGTGTAGCGGTCGCCATTGAACATGGTAATTGTGCCAACTCCATTCTTTTCGTCGAAGTGCCAGTCGCCGGAGTAGGAGTTTCCATTGGCGCGAACCAAGGTGCCTGTGCCATGCTT
The DNA here is from genome assembly GCA_030625815.1 of Eubacteriales bacterium. Lineage (GTDB taxonomy): Bacteria > Bacillota > Clostridia > Tissierellales > GPF-1 > GPF-1. Next base: position 70,072 of record DAOUQF010000003.1, on the reverse strand, counting down.
TTGGCCTGCTTTCCATTCGCCTGAGTAGTAATCGCCATTTGCCCAGGTGAAGGTGCCAACACCGTCTTTTTTGCTAAACAAGACTTCACCCACATATTTGTCGCCGTTGCCGTAGTTGAGGGTTTTCTGCTCATGCTGCGGGCTGGTTGGCTGGAACGGATGGGTTTTAATTTTAAGTCCAGTTACATTGGTATAAGAGTATTCCCATCCGAATTCTGTTACGGCAAATGCCCAAGTCAGAGGGAAATAGGTGATGTTTCTGAAGAGCAGCAATGGATACGGCTCAGTTGCATTATTGATTCGCTTTCCGTTTACCGTAATTTGGAAATAGGGAAGGCTGACGGTATAAGATGAATTTGGATTATTATTTGCCGTCACGCTTTGCACCAGATTGACTGAGGAGTTGCTTTTCTCGATCACCAATCCTCGGGCTTCTGTATAGTTGGATGAAAGGCCTAAGGCGGATGCATAGTCCCAAGTCATTGGGAAATAAGTAATATTCTTGTATACAATCAATGGATAAGTCGCCCGTTGGTTATCAATGGGAGTTCCATTGAATGTTACGGGGAAGTCTGGCAGTTTTGCTCTTTCTAAGGCAGCAAAGCCGGGGGTGAATGAGGTCAAGAGTAAAACGGTGACTAATAGTACGGATAAAAGTTTTTTCATGTACGCCTCCTTGACTATGATTTGTAAAAATCAAAATTCCGGTATTTCATATTTTAATTCTACCCTTTTTTTCGACTATTGTGAATAGATAATCATCGTTCCCAGTCAGATATATTTCCCTATTTGGTTTATAGACGTATAGAAGCGTTATAATTAGCATATAAAAAGTTGCAAAATGAAGGAAGAGGAGGAACATTGAAAATCATTTTAAGTCGTAAAGGATTTGATTAATGTGGCACGGGCGAACGGTGCGACAGATGCGATTGATCTGATTATGAATGAACCGGACTCTTATTTATCTGATCGATAGGGCGGCATTGATCATGCACCGAAAGAGGTGAAGGTTGTTGAATGATAAAATTACAAGTAATTATCGGATCGGCGATCATAAGAAGATTGGGGGGAGTCGAAGTGGGAATGAAACCGTGGAAAAGAACGATCTTTCAGCATTCGCCATTATGCGTCCGAAAGGTGTTGGCGAATTTGGAGGCTGTAAAGAGAAATGGAACGCGCCATGGCGGTGATTATAAAAAACATTATGAGAATATCGATATGCTTCGGATTCTTTCAGAGGATCATTCAGATGAGAAGCTGGAACGGTTGAATGCACTGTTGGCTGCATGCAGGACCAATATTCCGTATTATCGAGAGTCGATACCGACGGAGGAATTGACAAGCTTAAAGGAGATTGCCAAGTTGCCGCTGTTGAGAAAAGAGGACTTGCGTGGGAATCTTGATCGCTATAGCAATGCTGAGCCGGTACTGGGATTTTGGCATGGGACAACGGGAGGAACATCAGGGCAAATGGAATTTTTGCGGGACTTGCGCAGTCTGCATTATGAATACGCCCTATACGATCGGCTGTATGGATTTGCGGCCGGGGTTTCGAATGTGAAAAAAGCGCGGTTTTCCAATGTGCCAATTGCAGGTCCGACTTCCCATACTCCGCCATTTTGGATGGAAGTGTCCAAGATGAATCAATTGCAATGCTCGGTTTATCATTTGGACGAAGAATCGTATGCGGGGTATTTGCAAGCCATTGCTAATTTTGGAGCGGATATCGGAACGGGATACGCCTTTCTCTGGCTACGCTTGGCGGAGGAAGCTCTGGCGCATAAGGATGATCGCCTGAAATTGAAGGCGGTGGTGTCGGATAGCGAGGGAATGACGCAAAAACAAAAGCAGATGGTGGAAAAGGCGTTTGCCTGCAAGGTGTTTCAGACCTATGGAACCAGTGAAGTGGGCATGATTGCGGTGCAATGCGAGCAAGGTCATTATCATATTTTGGATCGCGTGATTGTTGAGATTCTTGATGAAGCGGGAGAACCGATGCCGGATGGTTTGGACGGGGAAATTGCAGTAACGGATCTGTGGTCAACAGACGCGCCGTTTTTACGTTATTGTCCCGGGGATCGGGGAATTCTGCAGCCATCCGGGTGTTCCTGCGGATGGCAGGGACCATACTTGGAAAAACTGACGGGACGGGTTCGGGATTACATCGTGACCGCGGAAGGCAGAAAAGTGAATCATACGGCAAGAATCATGGCGGGGATTCCAGGCGTCCGAGTCTTTCAATATATCCAAGATGAGCCGGGGCAATTGCATATTTGTGTTGAAACACGCGAAGGTTTTGAGCCGGAAAAAATGAAATCGGTTCACAAAAATGCCAGAAAAATAATTGGCGAGATGCGTATAACTTGGGAAGTGGTTGAGCAAATCGAGAAATCTCCTTCTGGGAAGATTAAGACAGTGATTCGTAACTTTGAGTAAAGGAGGGCGCGATGAAACTTTTGTTTTTGGGTGATTTTTATTATGCGTACGAGGAAATTCAGGCAGATATTTTGGCGCTTTCCGAGTGGATTCGAGAGAACGACTATCAGGTGATCCTCAATCTGGAAGGGGGACTTGTCCCCTCCCTGAATCCTGCAGAAAAGCGAGGGAGGAGGATATATCAAAGCCCTGCGGCAATGGAAGTGTTGAAGCAATTAAATGTGGTGGGGGTTTGTTTGGCCAACAATCATATGATGGATTTTGGGGAAGAAGCCTTGAAAGAGACGCTGAAACTCTTGGATGAGAACGGCATCGCCCATGCAGGCGCGGGGATGAATTTGGATGCGGCGCTCATGCCTATGAAATTGGGAGTGGGAGAAGACGCGGTCATGATTCAAAACTTTGGCTGGTATGTGGAAGAGACCGTATATGCCACGGAGCAAAGCGCGGGTTGTGCGCCTCGGGAGGAAGAACTGGTTTTGCATCGAACTGAAGCCTTGCGTAGAGAGAATCCGGAAGCAAAAGTCATTACAGTGTTTCATTGGGGCTTTGAATTGAATCCGCTGCCCATGCCGGGAGATGTGCAATTGGCTCATGATGTGTTGGATTTGGGCGGTGATCTTATCATCGGCCATCATCCCCATAATATTCAACCCTTTGAACGATATAAGGGGAAAGCGGTCTACTACTCTTTGGGAAACTTTTATTTTTCCGACAAGCGTCCGAATTTCACAAGGCGCAAGTTTCAAGGGGCGGTTTCCAATCTCTGCGATTATGGCGCCATGGTGGCCTATAATTCGGAGTCCGGCGAGACGGATCATGAAAATTTATTGATGTATGATTTGGAAGCGGATGCAAGCCGAAGGGTCATGAATCAGGACCGTGTCTTACTAGATTTCACCGGGGAGGATTTTTTCTCTTCCGACTATGTGAAACGGGCGCAGGAAACATCTTTGAATTCGACGCCAATTTTAACTCGGGATCAAGAAGCGAATCGCCAAAAGCTTCAGAAACTTTTCTTGGCGTATCGGATTTCAGCTATGATTCAAAGGATTAGAAAGAATCCGATAGGAGAAAAACTCTACCTTGCCCTAAAAAGCATGTATCACCGACAGAACAAAAAATAAAAAGATCGATAAATGCCCCTGAGTGTTGGTTCACTTGGGGGTATTTGTATGGAATGGGTTGAAGATTGGGTAAAATATAGAAAAACAGTGAGTTGGAGGGAATGATGAAGGCAATGAAACGCAAATATTTAGTTGGATTATTGATTGTATTGCTTGGTTTGGCGCTGGTTGGCTGTTTGAATGAGTCGGCAGCTAAGGATTCTAATGCCTTGGCTGCCATGAGCTTGGTTGAGCGGGCGGAACTTTTGATTCCTACGCCGAATGTGCGGGTGGTGATTGGTTCGACATCCACGGGTGGCGACACGTATCAGGTTTCGAATATGGTGGCGCAGAAGCTGGGCGAAGTATTGGGGAAAAATGTGAAGGTGGACGCTGTGGGCGCCTCCAATGGATTTGACGCCATCAATCGGATTGATGACGGCAGCACCATTATGATCTTTCATGATATGGCGTATTTGGGTTATTTATATGAACGGGAAGGATATACGGATATCTTTTCGTCCTATCAAGTTGGACCGACCCTGGCCATTAATCCCGGAAATTCCTTTTCGGCGCCAAAAAATTCAGCCTTCAGCACCATCGAAGATGTGATTGAAGCCGTGGGGAATGGCGAAGTCGTGAAGATAGCCATTCAGCCGGGCGGCGTTTCGGAGATTGGCTACAGCGCGGCGAAAAACGCCATCAAGATGCAATATCCCGGCATGGAAGAAAATCTAGTTGCCGTACATACGGGATCTCAATCGGATAAGAATCAATTGCTCTTTGACGGCCAAGTGGATGTGATCCACTCCTCCATTCAGGCGAATGAGCAGTTCGCTCAACTTCCGATGGATGATCAAAAGGCCATGAAATTCATCTGGCTGACAGCGCGTCAAGAAACCATCCTGCAGACCAATGATTCTGGGTTTGGATCCATGAATATTGGAGACATGCTGGCCTATGTCAGCCCGCAGGTTTCGGTGCCAATGAATGAAGAGGAAGACTTCACCTTCGATAAGGAGTTTTTTATGCTTTTCCATAAGGAGATGGATGAGGAACTGGTGAAGTTGTACAATGACGCGGCGGCTGAAGTTTTTGCCGACGAAGTCTTGGTGCAGCAATTGAAGGATGCCTTCTTTATTCCAAACTACAAGGACATTTCAGACGCTCAAACTTATTTGACGGAAAAGGTTGCCGCCTATGATGCGATCATTTCATCTTTGAAGGAATAGACAAGGGAGCTGTGGACAAATGTTGAACGTGTTGATTGATTTTGAAGAATCACATTTGTTTTTCCCGCGGATCATTCTAGGGTTGTTGGTGATGATGACCCTTGTACTGGTGATCCGCTTTTTGCCTGCAAAAATTCAAATGATTCGGTCCGGTGAATCCGTCCGGTTTTTCTTTGTTGATTCCGAAAAGGCAAAGGTTGGACTGACATTGGCGCTTTTGTTCCTCTACTTTTGGGCAATGGATTGGGTGGGGGCTTTCTTCCCCAATCGCGGGTACGGATTTTTGTTTTGCTCCATTGCCTTTATGCTCGTCAGTTCCTTTTTGTTTATGGGGCAACGGACAAAGAAAAAGATGATCGCAGGGGTTGTGAATTCATTATTGACGCCGATATTGGCGTGGGTTTTGTTTGGGCAGATTTTTCATATTACATTGCCTTAGGAAGGGGGACCTGTTTTGGATTTCATGCAAATCGTTTCCCCAGCCTTTTTTATTTTATTGGTGACGGGGGTGTTGGGCGGAATTGTGTTTGGCGCCATTCCGGGAATGACGGCAACCATGGCGGTTGCGGTGTTTTTGCCGGTGACCTATGCTTTTGAGATCAAGGAAGCCCTCGCGCTTTTGATCGGATTGTATGTGGGAGGGATTTCAGGGGGCTTAGTTCCGGCTATTTTATTGAATATTCCAGGAACGCCGTCTTCGATCACCACCACTTTTGACGGCTATCCCATGGCTCAGCGGGGCGAGGGGGCGACAGCCTTGCGGATTGGGGTGACAGCATCTCTGTTCGGGGGTCTGGTGAGTTTTTTGATCCTTGCACTTTTTGCGCCTTTGCTGGCTGACGTAGCCATTCAGTTTTCTTATGTGGAGAAGTTCTTATTGATTTTATTTGCGTTGACAGTTATTGCAGCTCTTTCCAAGGGAAGTATGCTGGTTGGGCTAACCAGCGGGACATTGGGAATCTTGATAAGTCTTGTGGGCACTTATAGCATATCCGTTGGCGGAAATGGGAAGTTGCGGTTGGTTCCTTCGATCTTGGCGCCGATCTTGAAAAACGGATTTTCCCTTTTACCGGTTTTGATTGGCTTGTTTGCCATTGCAACCATGATTCGGGAAGTGGAGACGGGGATGAAGAATCCGTCCTTTGACGATGTTGACTTGACGAAAAAAGCTCGATTTGATTGGCGGCTTTGGAAGGAGCAGATCGGAAATCTGATTCGTTCCTCTTTTATTGGTACCTTTGTGGGCATGCTACCCGGGGTAGGGGGAAGCGCGGCTTCCATTTTGTCCTATTCCCAGGCGAAGAATTATTCGAAGAAAAAAGATGCCATGGGTACGGGAGAACCAACGGGATTGATTGCCTCGGAAGCCGCGAACAATGGCTTGACCGGCGGCGCCCTGATTCCCCTCTTGTCCCTGGGGATTCCCGGAGACAGCACGACGGCGGTGCTGATTGGCGCATTCACCCTTCAAGGAGTTCAGGTGGGTCCCTTGTTTATCGGGAATCATCCCGAGACGTGGAAGGGGATTTTAACGGCCTTGTTTTTTGCGAATCTCGTGATGTTTGTGGTGATGTTTTTTTCGATCCGTGGTTTAGCCAAGATCGTTCGTGTGCCAAAATACATCCTATATCCCATAATTGTAGTGATGTGCGTGATCGGCGCGTATGCAACAAACTATGGCGTGATGTTTGATATTTGGACCCTGTTGGTTTTTGGAATCATCGGGTATGTCGGGGTGAAATTTGGATTGGAAGTACCCCCTTTTATTATTGGATTTATTCTGGGAAAATCGGCCGAGACGTATTTCGTCAAGAGCTTGGAGTCTTATGGAACCTTCGCAATCTTTTTCACCAAGAGTCCCATTGTTGTGGTGTTGTGGGGGTTGATCCTTCTTTCGGTGGTGCTGTCCATCCGAAATTCCAGGCGGTTGCGAGTTAAGACAAAAAGACGATAGGAGAGTTGGATGGAAAGCACACCGGTAATCGTAGAAATGAAGGTGATCCCCGTAGCGGGACGCGACAGCATGCTGTTGAATTTAAGCGGCGCCCATGGCCCGTATTTCACTCGCAATCTTGTTGTGCTCACCGATTCAACGGGACAGACTGGAATCGGCGAGGTGCCCGGGGGCGAGCAGATCCGAAATACTTTGGAAGCGGCGAGAAAGTTCGTTCGGGGAGAATCGATCGATGCGGTCTGGGATGTAAAAAAACGGATCGGAGCTGATTTTCAAGACCGGGATCGGTTGGGGCGTGGCAATCAAACCTATGATCAGCGAGTGGCGATCCATGCGGTGACCGCCGTTGAATCCGCGATGCTGGATCTAGTCGGAAAGCATCGAGGGGTGCCGGTGGCCGCTTTGCTTGGGACAGGGCAGCAGCGAAAGGCTGTGCCGGTGTTGGGCTATTTGTTTTATGTGGCAAATCCAGATTTAACGGAGCTGCCTTATTTTAGGGAACCGAAGGGAGAGTGCGATTGGTATCGACTTCGCCGGGAGGAGGCGGTTACGCCGGAGGCTATGGTTCGTTTGGCGATAGCGGCTTATGAGAAGTACGGGTTTTGTGATTTCAAATTAAAGGGCGGTGTCTTCTCGGGAAGGGAAGAGATTCAAACGCTTCGCGCCTTGAAAGAGCAATTTCCCCAGGGGCGGATTACTATTGATCCCAATGGCTGCTGGTCCTTGGAGGAAGCCATCGAATATGGTAAGGAATTGAAAGACTTGATCGCTTATTGTGAAGATCCCTGCGGCGCGGAAGATGGATTTTCCGGGCGCGAGATTATGGCGGAATTCCGAAAGAAAACCGGCATTCTCACGGCAACCAATATGGTTGCAACGGATTGGCGGCAATTGAAGCATGCCATGGCTTTACAGGCCGTGGATATTCCCTTGGCGGATCCGCATTTTTGGACCATGGAAGGTTCCGTAAGGGTTGGCGAAATTTGCCGGGAGCAGGGAATGGTTTGGGGCTGTCATTCCAATAATCACTTTGATATTTCCTTGGCGATGATGGTTCAAACGGCCGCCGCGATTCCGGGTTCCATCACGGCGATTGACACCCATTGGATTTGGCAGGAAAGGACGGAGCGGTTAACAAAAAGTCCCTTGCAGATTATAAATGGAGAGATTCAGGTACCAGAGAAACCAGGGATGGGGGTTGAGCTGGATTGGGAACAAGTGCGGGTTGCCAATGCGTTGTACGAGACCCTGCAATCTGAAGATCGAAATGATGCAGTTGCCATGCAATACTTGATTCCAGGCTGGAGATTTGATCCTAAACAACCTTGCATGGTGAGAGCTGGAAAGGATGAGATGGTATGAGTTGGATGAAGACGGTTTACAAGCGTGCACCGTATCGGGTTCGCCAACTGATGGCTAATCTGGAAGCAATTCGGCGAAAGCGCATTCGTCACGGGGGAGAGTACTATCGGCATTATCAAGAGATGGACATCGAAAAGATGTTGGAGGAAAATCAACGAGAAAAACAATTGGAATGGCTGAATAGGCTGTTGAAGCACAGCGGGGAAATCATCCCCCATTATCAAGATGTTTTATCGATCGATGAAGTAGCATGTGTTGGCGAATTGGCTGCAATACCCTTTTTGACAAAGGATATGATTCGAGAAGAGGGAATTCGAATGGTGAATCCGCAGCCTCAAAAGGGATTGTGGAAGGGCTGGACCGGGGGAACAACGGGAAGCAGTCTGGTTTTTCATCGAGACAAGCAGACCATGCATTACGAGTATGCCCTCTATGATCGATTGTATGAATTTGCAGCGGGTGTTAGGGGCGGGAAGGTTGCACGATTGTCCAATGTGCCTATTGCCGCACCGGATGTGAATCATCCGCCCTATTGGTTTGTGATTTATCCATTCCGGCAATTGCAGTGTTCCATCGACCATGTGGATGGGAACACCTATGGAGACTATCTGAAGGCCATGCTCGATTACGGCGCTGAACTGGGTACGGGGTATGGATTTTCCTGGTATCTGCTGGCAGAATCGATGCTCGCACACCATGATCGGCGTTTATCTCTTCGGGGAATTGTTACAGACAGCGAAGGGTTGACGGACGAGCAGCGAATCGTTGTGGAAGAGGCTTTTTCGTGTCCCGTGTATCAGACCTACGGCACTAGCGAGGTTGGTTTGGTTGCGGTTCAATGCAAAGAGGGACATTATCATATATTGGATCGTTGTTTGGTCGAAGTGATTGATGCGGAAGGAAATTTGCTTCCGGAAGGGGAAGAGGGCGAATTGGCGATTACGGATTTGTTGTCCATGGACGCGCCTTATATCCGGTATCGGCCGGGGGATCGCGGAATCCTTCGCAATTCAGGTTGCGCCTGCGGTTGGCAGAGCACCTATATCGAAGAATTGACCGGACGGGTCGAGGATTATCTGGTTACGGCTTTGGGCAGAAAGGTTCGAAGGATCGGTCGTTTGACGAAAGGTGTGAAGGGAATTATTGCCATGCAGATCGTTCAAGATGTGCCGGGTGAGATTCATGTGCGCTTGATTCCAAAAGATGATTTTCAGCCCGTATTTATGGACAAGATGCGGCAAAACTGCCGCGAGTTTTTGGGCGAGATGACAATCACTTGGGAGGAAGTTTCGGAATTGGAACGGGCGCCATCGGGTAAGGTGAGATATTTGATTCGAAGATTCTAAAGGGAACGAGGAAGAAATAAGTTGCGCTCGAAACAGGATGAAACGGATCAAAGGCAGGTCGTAGAGTCGATCGTCTATAAGTCGGCCAATAATGAATTAATTATTTCAGTTTTATGATTTGGACCACTTCCTTGACATGTTGGGAGTGGTTTTTTGCATATCAAGAAATACTCCTTGTGAAAGACAAGTATAAGACCATCTAAACAAGTAGTAAGTTAATTCTTTTTGTTATTTGATTCACAAAACAAAAGCAATTTATGTTACGATATGAGGAGAAAGAAATGAGCGGGATTATCAATATTTTGGAGGCGAGAGATGAATATTTTAGTGACAGGCGGAGCCGGCTATATCGGATCCCATACCTGTGTGGCATTATTGAAGGCGGGGCATTCTGTGGTGATAGCAGACAACCTTTGCAATAGCAAGCGGGAAGCGGTGGATCGTATTGAGGAGATTGCCGGGAAAAAAGTGATTTTTTACAAGATCAATGTAACTGATTCCGCGTTGATTGATATTTTGTTTTCCAACCATCAGTTTGAGGGTGTGATTCATTTTGCGGGATTAAAAGCCGTAGGTGAATCGGTGGAGAAACCCATTGATTATTATTACAACAATATTGTCAGCACCATGGTGTTGACTCAGGCGTGTGTGAAACACGGGGTGGCGAAATTTGTATTCAGTTCCTCGGCAACTGTGTATGGAGACAATCAAGTGCCATTCGTGGAAACCATGAAATTATTGCCGACGACGAATCCCTATGGCGAATCCAAGGTGATGAGTGAGCGAATTTTAACGGATGCAGCGACAGCGCATCCTGATCTTGCGGTTACCTTGTTGCGGTATTTTAATCCCGTTGGCGCGCACCCAAGTGGATTGATCGGCGAAGCGCCAAATGGGATTCCCAATAATTTGATGCCGTATGTAGCGCAGGTGGCCAAAGGAAAGTTGGAGAAGCTTCGTGTGTTTGGAAATGATTATGGAACCATAGATGGAACTGGGGTACGGGATTATATTCATGTGATGGATTTAGCCCAGGGCCATGTCGATGCGTTGGATCATCTAGCACCTGGGGTTCATATTTACAATCTGGGTACTGGAAGAGGAACCTCAGTATTGGAATTGGTGCATGCATTTGAGGAAGCCAATGGTTTGAAGGTGCCTTTTGAAATTGTGCCGCGACGCGCGGGGGACATTGCCTCTTGCTATGCGGACGCTTCAAAGGCGGAACAAGAATTAGGCTGGAAGGCAAGTCGAGGGATTGTAGAAATGTGTCGGGATTCTTGGAATTTCGAAAAGAACTTTAAGGGATAGTAAAAAAACTTCGACTTTTAGTCGGAGTTTTTTAATGAAGTGAGTTGTCTGAGTAAAGGCGAGTCGTTATTGGGAGGGGGTGAAAGTTGGGTAAAATAGTAAAGAGAGCTGAGACGAACATCATTAAGGAGGAAGTGAGATGGAGAATGGATTTGAGCGCAAAACAAGAAAAGTCTTTGGTATATTTTTGGTCTTGGGTTGTATGGCCGGGATTTTCTATTCCTCATATCGGATCGAGATGGGCTTTACGGATATTGGGTTGGGATTCATCGAGTTTATCAAACGCATGGCCGTTCAATGGCAGTTCTCTGCTGAATGGAATCTGGACTGGCTGGAGGTGGTACTGCAAAAGATTGTTCAAATTGTAGCATTTATACTTTTGGGATTTTTTGTGAGTGCGTCTTTTACTTGGTGGGGGATTGCCGGCAGAAGGCGAATGTGGCTGGTGGCTTTGACGGTGGTGTTTATTTCCGTGGCGGATGAAGGCTTTCAGAGTCTGGTACTTCAAGGCGAGTTTAGCGGTTTGGATTTAATATGGGATCTGGCTGGAGCCTTCGCGGGATATGAAATTCTTCGTTTTAAGGAAATTACCAATCGTGAATGATGAATAAAACGACCTGTTGATTTTGGCAGGCCGTTTTCTGGTTTCAGATCGAGGTCTTTTCTTAATTTGTTGATTTGCTTTAAATCGATAGGGTTTGAGGGGCTTCTTTGATATAATGAATATTGTGAATTTGAATTCAATACTGAGACGGAGATCAATCATGAAAAAGTGCAAAAAAACTATCCCTATTGAAATGGGTGAAAAAAAGCCAATAAAAAAACAAATGAATTATGTGCGCGAGTATCGTGTTGCGGTCAGTCTTTTTTGTTTCTTGGCATTGGCATATTTTGGCGTTCTTTTTCTTGTTTCTCAATATAATCTCATCAGGCTTGTTAATTTGGGGCAGTGGGAATTTCCATTGTTTGTGGCGATTTGGGTTTTGGGGTTTTTCGGATTGCGAGATCTTTGGTTTGATCGTGTGATCTTCCGGTGGAAGAATTCCTATATGAAGCAATATTACAGAGCGGTCGACAAGAAACTGAAGAAAATGAGGAAGAATGATTGGAGCCTGGAAGAAGAGATTATCTTCGTACCCAATGGTCCCAATGGCAAGATGTTGGGGATCTTGGAGTCCGTGATTTATGTGGGCGCGTTTTTCTTTAGAAGTTTGCTGCTTATTGGCATTATCGTAGGCGTTCGATCATACCTGACCATTCATCTTCATCCCAATAAAGAGGAGTCGGAATTTTACTTAATGGGTGTTATGGGGTCGTTGATTTACGCGTTGGCAGGAGCATTTTTGTTCGCTTGGATTTCTGCGTATTGGTTTGATGTTTCATGGTTTGCATGGATAAAATGGATTTAGATAAAGAGTAGTGTAAGTCTTGCCTATGGGTAGGACTTTTTTTATAAGAATTTTGATCGGGTTTATGGTCGAGGATTTTTCGTGGTATGAATATTATATAAAAGAAAAAAATATACCTTGGAAATGGGGTGTTATAGTGAAGGATGGTTCAGTATTTTGGAATAGCGTTGCAAAGAATTATGATGAATATACAAAAGAGAGATATAAGCAAGCCTACGAAAAGCTGTTGCTGATTTCGAAGAAGTATGTGAAGAAGACGGATCGGGTTTTGGATTTGGGTTGCGGCACGGGGTTGATAACCTTTCAGATGGCAAGGGAGGTCAAGGAGATTGTCGCGATCGACTATTCCGTCAACATGATTGAAGTTGCAAAGATGAAAGCCGCTTATGGCGGGATTTCGAATATCACCTTCTGCGTGGAGAAGGCGGAAAAGCAGATTGAGGTTTACGAGCCCTTTGATGTGGTGGTTGCCTTTAATCTATTGTGTTATTTGGAAAATCCGGAGGAGGTCTACCAGCAAATTTCACGCGCGTTGAAACCGGGTGGGATTTTTATCTCGGCGACGGATTGCTTGGGGAATGAGGAGCCGTGGTTGCGGCGAATGATGAAACTTAGTTTGGTTTTTGGTGCTGCGCCTTTGATCCGCTTTATATCCACGAGCAAGCTGGAGGAGGAGATTCAAGCGCATCAGTTTGTGATTTTCGAGCGCGAAAAGTTGTACTCGAATCCACCCAATTATTTGATTGTGGCGGAGAAAGCGAGTAATTGATCATTTGATCCGAGGAGCCTGACAGGCTCCCTTTTTTTGAATAGAATTTTTATTCGGAAGTACATTTTGAATTTTTTTGTACGGAAAAGGCGGTGCGATTGAAAAAGGAGTAGCGGATGAAATGGCTGAGAATCGGGTTTTCCAGAATGAAAAATGGTAGAATGGAGAAAACATATTTGGAGGCCGAATGAAAAACAAGGGCGGGGTAGTTAAGATTTTGATGTGGATTGTGTTTTTCCCAGTGATGTTGATCCTCGCAATTTTGAGGAAGGAAGGTTGGAGCGGAAAGCGAAAAGCGGCAAGCATTGCAGCTATTGCCATCATAACATTGGGGGTTAGCGTTGGCGGCGCAGATAACGCTGCCGTGACGGTAAGCGAGGAAGCGCCAGCGCAAGCTGTTGAAGAGGTGCAAAAGAAGGAAAAAGAATCGTCTAAGGCTGAAATGACGCAGGATCTTAAGCCGGAAATCGCGGTTTCGGAAGAATTGGATTCTCAAGAAACAGGCGAGGCGTCGGTTGAGCAGGAATCGGAGAATGCGAGTCAGAACACTCCGGTGATGGAGTCGGAAGAAACCAAGGATTCAAAGGAGCAAGGGACTGAAAATGATCAAGTTTTGCAAGTGCATTTTCTGGATGTGGGGCAGGCCCTAAGTGTATTGGTTAGGGATATGCAGGGGAATGAACTGCTTTATGATGCCGGCAATGAAGGGGATGCGGAGTTTATTATTTCCTATCTTCAGGATTTGGGAATCGATCGATTGGAGTATGTGGTAAACAGCCATCCTCACGAAGATCATATTGGAGGCATGGATCGGATTTTAGAGCGGTTTGAAGTGGATCAGATTTTTATGTCGGGTACAGCATATGATTCTAAGGCATATCGAGATGTAATGAATATTTTGGATGAAAAACAGATTGGCGCAGTGCATCCGGAACCTGGAGCGACCTATGATTTGGGGGAGTTGGGAATTCAAGTATTGGGTCCATTGGGATCGGAATATGAAAGCACGAACGATTATTCCGTGATTTTGAAAATTGGGAATGCAACCCAGAGTGTGCTCTTGGTTGGGGATTCCGAGGCTGCGGCGGAGCATGAATTGGTGGAGGCTGGAGTCGATTTGCATGCGGATGTTTTCCAGGTGAGCCATCATGGATCTTCAACTTCGAATACCATTCAGTATTTATCGAAAATCGACCCGGACTATGCAGTGATTAGCGTTGGTGTGGATAATAGCTACGGACATCCCGATGCAACAATTTTGGATCGGTTAAGGAACATGGGAATATCCACCTATGAAACGGATTTGGACGGAACCATTGTGATGACGCTGAATGGATCTCGGATCTTCGTTGAAGCGCTTGAAGACGTTGGCGCCGAAGAGAGCAGATCGATCGATCAAGTTGATGTCGATGAGAAGAACACAGTAGAGGAACCGGAAGCTGCAGAACCGCAGGAAGCGATGGAAGAGAAAGAAAGAATTGCAGAAGTTTTTGTAGAACTGGAGAAAGAGCCGAGTGTAGAATCATCATTGGAAGCGAGTAGTGAAACGAAGAACGAAGAAATTGGATCGGCGGTCGTGATTACGGAACTCAATAAGAGTGCCGAGTATGTGATCATTAAAAACATCTCGGGAGAGGCAGTCGATATTGGCAGCTGGCAGCTGATTTCTGTAACGGGACCTCAGTACTTTGATTTTCCGAAAGGCTGCATTATCGAACCGAATCAGACATTGAAAATCACTTCATGGGATGCAAATGGAACCGGTGATTTTGTGATGGCAGAGAAAAGAATTTGGAATAACAGTGAATCGGATCCCGCTCAATTGATTGATGCAAAGGGAGTTGAAGTCGATTTCTTTAAGGACTAGCGGAGGATTAAAAATTATGTTTCGCGGCAGTAGGATGAGAAAGACGTCAAATGAGAGTTGGGGAAGGTACGATGCGAATCAGAGAATGGGCGAAAAAAATCAAATCGGAGATTGCTGTGCTTTCTCTTGCAAGCAAACACAAGGATACGCCTTGGTACGCAAAGGGCGCGATTCTTTTTACGCTGGGGTATGCGCTTTCGCCGATTGATTTGATTCCTGATTTTATTCCGGTATTGGGCTACCTTGACGATCTCATTCTCTTGCCGTTGATGATTGCGGGATGCATACGACTGATACCGGATGCTGTTATAGATGAATGCCGCAGGAAGATTGAGAAGCTAGAGGAAAAGCCCTTGGAGAAACGCTGGGTCTACGGGATTCCGATCTTATTGATCTGGGGCATCATTATCTGGAAAGTGATACAAATTATTGAATAAGGTGCAAAAATCCGGGGGGAAACCATCATGAGTTCTCTCGTTCAACCTCTGGATGTGAGCATGCCTAATGTGTAAGCGAAGTATTGCGAAAAATAAGAATAAAAAGACCAAGGCGATTACCTTGGTCTAAGCGGCAGCTGTTGATTCAGTTGAGTGAGAAAAGTTTCTGCGGCTGCGATGGCTTCCAGTAATGACTCGCGGTTAGAAAAGCCTTTGATCTCCGCAAAACTCATCCATGTGCCTTGGTGGAAATGGGTTTTTGTCGGCAGATAAGGGGATGATTCCTGTTCCGCAATCAAGCCCTCGAAAGTATTCCATATCGTGTTTCGAATTTCAGATTTTTCCTTGCCGGGACGATTGGGGTCTGTGATTTCGATTTTGAAGGCAATTCGAGTTTCCTCGATTTGCAAATAGGTCATATATTCGGGTTCAGTTTGGGAAGGGAATGATGCATAGTTCCACCAAAATCCCCAGAAACCGCCGTTGGCATTGCTGACATAGCCCCAATGATTGCCGGAGAGTTCCTTTTCGGTTTGTAAATCTTTGTAAAAGCCTTGCCAAGCTCGAGGGAACCATTGGGATGGTTCGAGGTCTTGGTAGGATTTCACTTCATGTTGAATCCATGTCAAATGCTCGTGGTATTGTCGAAAAAGCGGATGCTTGACATAGTCGTGAGACTCAAAGATCTGCAACAAGTCCTCGCGATGAACAACACGATATCCGGAGGCAGTCACTTCGTCATAATTGCTTTGATCTCCAATTTTCAAATAAACATAAACACGGTTTTCATCCTGATAGGTTTCAAAATCATTTTCGACGACGGAGCGATATTGTCGCAATTGATTGGAGTGTTCCTTAGAATCAATCTTGTCTTCAATAATAAGGATAAATTCATCATTGATTTCAAACAGCATGTCGATATTTTTATATTGCTGTCGAATATTCAGTTTTGTGACGTGCAGGTCTTTCGCGTGCTCGCCCAATAAAAGAGCAAGCAGATCCATGGCAACGCCGTAAAGTTCAGAGCCTGGATATTTGCACCAATCGATCAGCCAGCAAATCAAGCCGTCATTGGTGAGTTCTGTATTGGCATAAGCAAAAAAGTTGGGTCCCATTATTTCCTCCACTGATTTGATAATTCCATTTTATCATAGTATTCTGACAAAAAAAGGGAAATTTAAAAGAGGTATTGTGTGTTTTGATAGAAAAGCAAGATGTTTCATACGTTTATTGGCATTTGCATTTGAGTTCTTACCGCTTTGAAACGGATTCGATAGCTTGTGTGACAAAGGAGAATTTGCAGGAGTTGCGGGATCAAGTGAGGGAATGGTTTTTTATGGGATATAATATAAGTAAATAGAAGTGGGGAAAGGAGTCGAGGATGAAGAAATTGCTCAGTGTTTTGAAAAGCGAATATCAGCTGGATGCAGTGCAGACTCGGCTGCTTCAGGTGAATTGCGATATTGTGAAAAGCCTTGGATTTGAACGAATTCTTGAGAAGATCGAGAAGGATCAGCGTAACCGACGAGACTATATTACGGAATTGAACTTGGTGGGGCAATTGTATCGGGAACTTCGATACAATGGTGTTGATTTTCAGATGGTGTATGAAGAACCCAACCGCATGGGGGCGCCAGACTTGAAAATTATTGTCGATGGGGTGCAGTATTGGATACAGATCAAGCATTTAAATGAAATGCATATGGAGAAGATCAATCGAAGGATTGTTAGCGAGATACATGAGGTATTGGAGCAAGTTTCTATTGGACTTTACTATGATCTGCATCATAGCGCGTATTTGGATTTCGAAGATGTGGAAACCGTCGCTGAAGTCTTTAGCAGTGTTGCTGAAATTGCCGATCAGGAAATGATTCGTGTTGAGCTGCCGACGGATCGGTATATGGATTTTGTTTTTTACCAAGCGGATGAAGAGGTGTTGGATCATCTGACACCCGGTTACACCATGGGGGGAGTGCGGATGACCAGCGATGAAACAAGAGAACAATTGACGAATTCTGCTCGTACGGCGATTCATTCGCTCAATTGGAGAGCGGATGAGGAGAATGTGAATTTGATTGCGGTCGAAGCCAACCACGATGTCGATCCCATCGATATTGGCAATGTTTTATATGGGGATGAGCACAATTCAAAGGAT
The DNA here is from genome assembly GCA_030625815.1 of Eubacteriales bacterium. Classification (GTDB taxonomy): domain Bacteria; phylum Bacillota; class Clostridia; order Tissierellales; family GPF-1; genus GPF-1. The sequence goes on along the minus strand of DAOUQF010000003.1, from coordinate 52,688 downwards.
GCGGGCACACGGCGAGAAATTGTGCGCGAATCCAATGGATTGATGGAGGAAGAACAATTTCAGGCGAAGTTGAGTGGATATATTTTGTTGAAAAACGTGCAGAACGAAGCAATTGCGGAATATAAAAAGTATTTGTTTTTAGCCAATGGAAAGCAATTAAAGTGGTTTTGCGAGACATTTTCTTTTGACAAAGTATACAATCACACGAGTTGGATTGATTGAGGAGAAATGGATGAGAGAGAGCGAACCATATCAATATAGGGATCTTTTGCGAGATCTGGAGAAAGGCAGAGAAATTGAATTTTGAATTTCTGGAAAAGCACACACGCTTACACATTTTTCGGAAGGCTGGCAATTCTGGGGACAGAACGAATCGAAATATGGACCGGTTGATCATGTGTCGGATCTGGTTTCAATGGTGCGGGTAGAGGGTGAGAGTTTGGAGAGTCATTTTCTTCAAGGCCATGTTGAATTGATGTATGTGCTATAAGTGCGAAAGTCATGAAGGTTTGCCATAATATTGTTCCTGAATTTCAAGAGAGTGAAACGGGACATTTTGTTGCCTGTCGTCTATTTTAGGCAACAGATAGTTGTGCAACAAATGAATTTGAGGTAAAGTAAAAAGAAGAACTGGAATGGAAACTCGAGCCGGAAAACAGGAGCGTAATGAAACGAGCCTTGAAGGAATTGTTTTGCGGGATAACAGGGAATGAATGTGGATAAGTTCATGGAAAAAAACGAGAAATGTGGAAAACCGATGTCATTAGACACCGGTTTTTTTATTTGCGCTGCGGTTTTTCAGAAAATTCAGGTATTCTTCTTGTTCATGGATCAACACATGCCCCGTATTAGGGACGATGCGGGTGATTGCATGGGGCAATAGTTGTTGAAGACGCTCTGCTGATTCTTGGGTGTGCAGGAGGGCATCTTTTTCGCCGCCGACGTAGAGGATTGGCATGGTTAATTTCCTCAGTTCCTCATCGGTGATTACCGGCAGGGAGCCGATCTGCGGTGTGAAGTGATTCATAATCAGCGTACTGAAGCGGCGGGCTTCCTCCGGAATCTCTTCTTGTCCGTACACGAGTTGAGTGAGCTTGTTCGCACCCCAACCTCCCATCAGGGTCAGGGGGATAGCCTTTAGGACAAAGGACAGGCGCGCTGGAGCCAAGCCGCTCGGGGCGAGCAGGACGAGGGCAATGACACGATTGGGTCGATACTTCGCCAATTGCAAGGCCATCCATCCCCCTAGGGAGTTGCCCATGACGGTGGCGCGCATCAGATTGAACTGCATCATCACCTCTTCCAGCCAGATGCCGTAATGATTGCCTTTGTGATCGGGGCGGGTTTCGGCTGAGAAGCCGGGTTCGCCGATGATGTCGACGGCAAAAACCCGATAGTGTTGGCTTAGGGCTTCGACATCATGGATCCACATGGCAGAATTACTGGAGGATCCGTGGAGAAGGATCAGGGCCGGCAGGTCATCTGCGCCCGAAACGATGGCTGCTGTTTCACCGTAGCTTGTTGAAATTTTCTTAATCTCGTAGGGGAGTGGCCATTGTTGCAGGATCTTCTCGTAAGTGGATAAGACTAGGCGTTTTCCTTCGGGTGAATTGTAAACAGAAGGGATTTTCATGATTTGCTCCTTGTATACTGAACGCGTAGTCAAGCTACGGTTCAAATTCATATTTTTATATACTGAATATAGTGTTGTGGATTGGTGTGTTCTCCATAATAATACCCGTATTTTTTGTTGGCTCGGCAACATCTGAATATTCAGGGTTGATCCCCTTCCACAAAAAGACTGAGGTCGTGGCCGGTGATACGCTATTGTTTGCCTACCTTGGCGGCAGGAAGGTTTCCTTCTCGAATATAAGGTCGAACGGGTTTCATATGCATATGCAAAAGCGCAGCAACTTGATTGACCGTATAGTAAGATTTATTCATTGTTTTCACGTCTTTCAAGCACAGCATGCATCTTAGAAAGGAATGCTGTGAGCATTTAAGGGACTTTGGGGAGTAATGAAGAACTAATAGGCGTAAAAAGGGAACTTGCAGTGAATTGAAACAAAAAAACAGACAGTCCAAAGACTGTCTGAAAATGAATCGTTTAGATTGATTTATGCAGGTTTTTAAGCCGAGTTTTGCCAGCTTTCTGAGGGGCAAAATCTGCAGTGTGTTCGCGTCGTTTTAAGAAATTCACCAAAAGGAAGGTAATCAATTCTGCAAAGGGGACGGTCAACCAGATCCCATTGATTCCCAAGAAATTCGGCAGGATCATGATCCCGAGAATGATTCCGACGAGTCCGCGCGACATGGCAATCAGGATCGAGGCGCGAGCGTTGCCTATGGCGGTGAAGTAGCCGGAACTGATGATATTGAATCCAGTGATTAAAAAGCCGAGGGAATAGAGGGAGGCGCCTTGGGTTGCCATGGCAACGACACTCGGATTGTCCTTGATGAATAATTGAATCATGGGTTCTGCATAGAAATTGAGTATCACAACGAGGGCGACGCCAATGACTGCGCCGGCGCGAAGCGAAATTTTCATCAAATGATTGATTCGATCGAATTGTTTTTTTCCATAATTATAGCTGATGATGGATGTGATGCCATCGGAGATGCCAAAGATCGCCATAATGCCGAAGGTGGCGATATAGCTGATGGTGGTATAGGCGGCGACTCCGCTTTCTCCTGCAAGAGCCATAAAGGTTCGGTTGAACAAGTAGACGGTGACGGCGGCAGAAAGGGAGACAATCCCCTCCGAAGAACCGTTATACAGCATCGGTCCAATAACGGATGGCGTCCAATGACCCTTATAGAGGTTGAGTGTATTGCTCTTGTTCAGCAGGGGAAGGATGGTGATCAATAAACCTGCGGCATAGGCGATCCCTGTTGCTAAAGCCGCGCCCTGGATTCCCATTTGAAGTTCCTTTATAAAAAGATAATCCAAGCTGATATTTACGATGACACTGAGGATGGAGCTTCTTAAATAGACTTCGGGTTTGCCCAGCAAACGGCTTGTGAATCCAAATAGAAACATGGGAATGATGAATGGTGCGAAGATCGCAATGGTTTTGATATAGGTGGATACGAATCCCATCAATAGAGGGCTCGCGCCCAAGAATCCTGCAAGCTGTTGATGAAGAGTTGTGCCGATCAATGTAACTAACAATCCGAGTCCAACGCCTAAAAGGGTCGCCGTGCGGAAGATGGACTGTGATTTTTCAATTTTCTTTGCTCCCAAGGAGCGACCCATATAACTCATGGCGCCAATGGCTATGATAAAAGTGGGGCCAAAGATCATATCCATAAATGGGCGCGCGATATTGACACTGGCCAGGGCGTTTTCTCCAACAAACCGGCCGACGAAAATTCCGTCAATGATGGTTTGCATGCTGGCGATGATCATGGCAATGATTGCGGGAATGGTGAATTTCATAAATAATTTGCTGATTTTTTCTGTGCCTAATATTTTTTCTTGCATAAAAAGACCTCCATGGCTCAACGAAATGCAAGGGCTGTTGAGTTCTAGAAGTTAGTATAAACCTTTGTGTCGCACAAAGGTCAAGTCTTTTTAATGGGAATTTGAATTTCAAAAATGGATTCTTCGACGATGTCCGTCACACTGATGTCGACTTGCACAATTTGAAGGGTTGGTCCAATGGCGGCATATCCTTGTTTGGCTAGCGTGTTCGTCATAAGATTGACGTCCTTTAATATGTTTCGGTAGTCTCCTTTATAGAATTTGCAGGCATAAGGACCGGCCGGAATGGAATGAATATACGTTGGATCAGCTGAACTTTTTTGATTGATGAGGATAAATGGGATGCCACGTTCTACATCCGTTTCACTCTGCTCCATCATAAACCCGAGGCGATTGTTGGCAATCAACGGGGTTGGCTCGTTTAGGGCATGCTCCAATTCCAGAGAGGTGTAGATGTATTCGGCTTCGCTGGAAACGGGTGTTGACTTTTGCAAGAGGAAGCGCTTTTTGAATTGCTTGATTTCAATGGTGTGAAAGTCTGTGTGCTGCATAATTTGATCGAGATGTTCGATACGCCCCGCCAAGGTATACTCAAGTTTTTGAAGGATTTTGATGCGATCTTGTAATTGCCCATGGACTTTCTGCAAGAGTTCATAGGATTGATTCAGGTTTCGTTTATTGAAATACACCTTGATTTCCTCCGTGCTCATACCGAGTTGCTGCAGTTCGCGGATGGTGCCCAGTTTTTCATCCTGCTCGATGGAATAATAGCGATATCCGGAATCGGGGTCGCGTTCAATGGGATAAAATAGCCCGATTCTGTCATAGTGGCGCAGGGTTTCTGTGGTTATATTTCTCAGTTTCGCGTATTCGCCAATGGTCATTTTCTTCATAGCGGCTCCTAATCGGGATAAGTTTGATCCAACCAAGTTCAGTAATCTTCGGTTAATTCTTCTTTGATGATGCCACGAACAGGATGATGGTTGCATAACATTCTTATTCTACGGTTGTTTGCTTGCTTCGTAAAATAGTGCCATCAATTGATCGTGTCCATAGGTTTGTTGATTCCGTTTACATATGATTAGTTCTCTTACTTTTAGTATATCGGATGGAGCATTCATTTGAGAGGCTTTTTTGTTGGAATCAGCATTTCAGTTGGATGAAATTAGGAATTATTTTTGGTTCTTAAACATCGAGAAAAAATTTTTTGTATTCGTTTACGTTTGTATGATTTTTTTTAAAATCGGTGCTATTCAATTGTAATAGGCGTGAAAGTGTCATAAAATAGAAATAGTGTTTTGACTAATATTTGTATTTGAGGTGAACAATGGTTAATCGAGCGAGACGATTGTCACGAATGATCGCGTTGATGATTTGCGATTTGGTGATATTGTATTTAAGTTACTATTTATCCTTATCTTTACGATTTGGCGGTGAGGTGCCTATTGAATTTCGATCGTTGGTACAGGTGCATGCGAGTGCCATGATTGTTATTTCGCTGGGCGTATTTTATTTTGCGCGTTTGTACACCAGTGTATGGAAGTACGCGTCCGTACGGGAGTTAATGAATGTGGTTGTTGGCGTTTTTGTCGCCAATGGCCTAGTCATGATGTATTATTTTTTGGTGCAGGTGGCGGTTTCGCGAAGTGTCCTGTTGATTGTTATGATGATTCAAGTTCTGGGGATTGGCGGGCTTCGTTTGTCGTATCGATTTGTCAGACGAGTTTATCATCGAGGGGTTCATGTGTTTCAGGAAGACAAGCGAGTAATGATCTATGGCGGCGGTGATGCTGGCGAGATGGTCATGAAAGAATATATGAACAAACCGGATCTCAATGCAAGAGTTGTCGTTGTGATGGATGACGATCCCTTGAAATGGGGAGGCCGCATTCACAATGTACCGGTATTCGGAGGAAAAGCAAAACTGGAAAACGCCGTAGAGCGATTTCATGTGGATGAAATTATTGTGGCGATTCCATCCATCGACAAGAAAGCGCGAAGTGGAATTTTGAAGGCGATGGAGCCTTTGCGGCTTCCTGTGAAGATTTTGCCGGGTGTATATGAATTGATAGACGGGAAGGCGACGGTTGGACAGCTGCGGGATGTGGAGATCGAGGATTTGTTGGGTCGAGACGTTGTACGGTTGGATACGGCCTCCATTCGAGAGTTTGTCACTGGGAAACGGGTTTTGGTAACTGGCGGCGGCGGATCGATCGGATCCGAAATTTGTCGTCAATTGGCGCGGTTTCAACCGGAAGTGTTGTATATTCTCGATATCTATGAAAACAATGCCTATGATTTGCAACAGGAACTCAAGCGCAAGTATCCTGAGTTGGAATTTCGAGTCGAGATTGCTTCAATTCGAGATCGTGCTCGGATGAAGGAGGTCTTTTGGACCTATCGACCGCAGATTGTCTTTCATGCGGCGGCGCATAAGCATGTGCCGTTAATGGAGGATTCTCCAAAAGAAGCGGTGAAGAACAATGTGTTTGGATCCTTTAATGTGATGAAAATGGCGGATAAATACCATGCGGAACGATTTGTGCAGATCTCGACGGACAAGGCGGTGAATCCGACTAACGTGATGGGAACGACGAAGCGGATCTGCGAAATGCTGATTCAGGGAATGAATCGGATCAGTCGAACGGAATTTGTGGCGGTACGGTTTGGAAATGTACTGGGTTCCAATGGATCGGTTATTCCTTTGTTCAAGAAACAGATTGAAGAAGGCGGACCGGTGACGGTTACTCATCCCGAGATGAAACGCTATTTTATGACGATCCCGGAGGCGGCGCAATTGGTGCTGCAATCCGGCGCCATGGCGAAGGGCGGCGAGATCTTCGTCTTGGACATGGGGGAGCAGATTAAGATTATTGATTTGGCAAAGGAATTGATTCGATTGTCTGGCTTTGCGCCGGATGAGGAAATTCCGATTTCAATAACTGGGTTGCGGCCTGGCGAAAAATTGTATGAGGAAATTTTGATCAATCAGGATGACATGGAATCGACGCGTCATCGGAAAATTTTTGTTGAAAAACCGGCAGATTTTGATATACAGTTGCTGGAGACAAGACTGGACGGGTTGGAAATCCGCATTCCTGCAATGAATAAAAGTCAGCTGATTTCTTGGCTGCAGGATTTTGTTCCGACTTATTATCCCAATCCAGAGGGTTTGTTGGAAAAAGCGGTTATAAAGGAGTAGAGACATGGAAGAAATTACATTACAAGAGCTGTTTTTCATTTTGCGAAAAAGAATGGGACTGATTGTATTAATTACGGCGATTATAGTTTCCTGTGTTGCGGGAGCGACCTTTTTCTTTATAGAGCCTGAATATGAATCCACAACCACCTTGCTTTTAGGGAAACCTCAAGAGTATCAGACGGGAACTCAAGGAATTGAGTATTCGGATATTCAACTGAATCAAAAGCTAATATCGACCTATGCGGAAATCGCCAAGAGCCATAAGGTGATGGATCAAGTCAAACTCAATTTAAACTTGGGTGATTCGTACGTGCAATTGAGTTCATATGTCAATGTATCGATGCTCAGAGACACGGAGATTATTAAGGTTTCAGTGGTACATACGAATCCGGTGGTTGCGTCCACATTGGCCAATGAAACGGCAAGTGTGTTTATGGAGACGATTACCGAACTAATGAAAATAGACAATGTGCAGGTTATTGACGAGGCGAAAACACCCGCAAATCCGATTAAACCCAATGTGAAAATGAACATCGCGATTTCATTGGTGCTCGGCCTTATGATCGGTGTATTTCTGGCCTTTGTATTGGAAGCGTTCGATAATTCGGTGAAGGCGCCGGCTGATGTCGAAAAATTGGGATTGAAGGTGATCGGCATGATTCCGATTGACAAGAATGCGGAGGGTAAGTAAATGGCAGAACATAAAATTCGGAAACACGACAGTTCACCGGTTGCAGAGGCATACCGAAAAGTACGCACTAATCTGCAATTTATGAATATAGATAATGACTTGAAAAAAGTATTGCTGACCAGTGCAGGTCCTTCCGAGGGGAAATCTTCTGTAACAGGGAATTTGGGATTGGCCTTAGCGGAGGCGGGGCATAAAGTGCTGATCGTGGATTGCGATTTTCGCAAGCCGAAACAGCATCGTTTCTTTGGTGTATCCAATATTGTGGGATCGATGGAAGTTTTGCTCGGAGAGGAACTTATCCGGGACGTGATTCAAAAGACTGAAGAAGAGAATCTTGTTTTGTTGACGACGGGGCAAAAACCGCCAAATCCTTCTGAAATATTGGGATCGAAGCGATTTATTGAAATGATTAACGAGATTGAAGCGGAGTATGACTTTATCCTATTCGATACGCCGCCGGTGGGCATGGTAACCGATGCGGCGGTCTTGTCGCGCATGACGGACGGAGTGATTTTGGTTGCAGCGGTCGAACAAGAAGATGTGCGCGGATTGGAACATGCCAAGATGCAGTTGGAAGACATTGGCATTCAAATTCTTGGGGTGATTCTCAACAAGGTGCCGATGGATGAAGGCGGCTATTACGGATATGTGTATAACCATTATTATGGGGAGAGGTCAAAGTCTCGTAGGAGAAACGGTAATGATTGATATCCATAGTCATTTGTTGTATCGAGTGGATGATGGTCCTCTTTCTTTGGAGGAATCGCTTGTTTTGATGAAACAAGCCACAGAGAATGGAGTGACGGATATCATTGTAACCCCGCATAGCTGGGCTTTCGCAGGCGAGAAAAACATGGATTGGCTACAGGATCGATTTGCTCGCTTTCAAGAAGAAACTCGAGCCATTCCGATTCAATTGTATTTGGGGATGGAACATGCGGTTGAAAACTATAGGCGATTTGTACGACGAATTGACAAAGAAGGGATTTTGACTTTGGCGAACAGCCGATATGTCCTTGTTGAAGCGATGCGCTTAGAGAGTGGTGAAGAAGCGGAAGAATTGGTTTATGAAATGAAATTACGGGGATATTTTCCAATTTTGGCGCATCCGGAACGAATGGGCAGCGTGAAAAAAGATATTTCGATTGTTCGCGCTTTTCGAAAAGCGGGAGGGTTTGTTCAGGTCACATTGGAAGCGTGTGATCCAACGGGTTCCGGGATGTTTCATAAAGCGGCGATTGCCCTGTTGAAAGAAAAACAAATTGATTTTCTTGCAACTGATACACATGGGTTGATTCGGAATTGTCGAAACCTGGCGGAAGTGAAAAAGCGAATCGAGCAATACGTCGGGAAGGAATTTGTGCAGCAAGTTATGATTGAGAATCCGAAAAAGGTGCTTATGGATCAAGAAATAAAAAAACGCCGTTAGTTAGCGACGTAAAGTATAAGCATTAATAGAATTGGCAAGACGAGCAGGATTCGCATAATGCTGAGCGATTCTTGTTCCTTCTTGGTTAGGCGATAGTCAGAGTTCTGATAAGTGTTTTTATCATGTTTCGCCATATTTTTTTTCTTAAGGGCACTTCGCAGTATCGGCATATTCATACTTCCTTTTTTCTTACGATTTCTTACATATTATAACACGCATGAAGAAACTGTGCAATTTTAATGAAAAAAGGAAAAAATTAACAAAAATCATTAAATGATTCAGTTGAACTTTTGTACGATTTGACAGGAATAAACAAAATAATGGAGTGAATGCGACAAAAGGAGCGATCCGATGAGGAAAGGAATCATTGTTGGATTTTTGATAATTTTTGTGTACGGAATTGGGTTTGCAGATTCTGTCGATATGTCTCAGATGGATGCGATTTTTGAGGAGTTTGATAGTTTTTCTTCCTCGGAGCAAGCAAAATATTATGAAATTATGGAAGGCGCCATGGATTCGGATGCGAGTTTGGAAGGCTTGGCGAAGAATCTTTCTTTTCTTCTATCGGAAGAGCAGATTGCAAAGATTGAAGCGAAGGGATACAGCCTTTCGCAAGTTCAATCGAATATACGCAAGCTGAAAACCTGGAGCCGCGAGGATCGCATGGATTTGGTGGATGCGTTTCGATCGGAGGATCAGGATGCATTAAGTGATTTGAATCGTGCAAATGCGAAGGGATCATTGGAAGCGCCTACTGCTGTTGCGGAGGAGCCGACGATTGAATTCACTGCGGCACAAATTAATGCATATAAGCATGGTCTTCGACATTTGACCATACAGACCCTGGCGGAAATCCCGCAGTTTGAGGATTTGAATGAGCATTGGTCAAAAGGCGAAGTAACGGCACTGGCATCCTTGGGGATCGTGAACGGTAAGCGAAAAGGAGCTTTTTATCCGGATGATTATATCTCGCGCATTGAAATTCTTGCCATGGTAACTCGAATTGCTGTGTACGATGATACGAAAATTCCGCAAATTGTCATTCAGTGCAGCGAGTCGGTATGGTATTTCAAGCCATTAAGGCGAGCGTGGGGATTGGGAATTATCGAGTTTGAGTCAGAAGAACGATTAATGGCGTTTGCAACACGAGAAGAAGTGATTGGCTATTTAATGGGAGCGTATCAGGCTTTCGAATTTGAAAAGATTGAGCCGGCTGATTTACAAGAATTTAAAGATGCAAATCAGATTAAACCAGAATACCGAGAGGCATTTGAACAGGCTGTAACACTGGGATTTGTGAAAGGCTGGGAAGGTGAATTGAAACCAGCGGATCCGATTACCAGGGCTGAGGCGGCTGTCATGTCAAACCGTTTTTATAAAAAAATCTTATGGATGCAAGGGATAGGAGGACCAAATGAAGCGAGTCAGTAGTTATCTTATTATTCTAGTTATGATTGTCACAATGATTCCAACGGCGTTTGCAGAGGTGACCACAGGGTATTCTGGGGTATCGGCGTTAACAGCACTTTTTCTGAGCGCTGATTTAGAGGATGTATTTGATGCATATGACACTGCATTGGATTATATCGATGATCCAACCACGTTTTACAGTGGTTCGCCCGAAACATTTCGGGATGGAATAGAGGTTGAGCTGTCGGAAGTTGTTTTTAATGATCTTTACGGTGGAATGGTGGCAGTACTTGACGGGCAGTCGCAAGGAAGCAAAACCGAAGTTTACGATGATTTGGCGGGGATTGTCAGCGGACAAGCGCCTGAACTAATCGATGGAATCAATTCGATGGATTTGGACTTGGACGATGGATCAAAGGTAGGCGCGGCGGTCTATTATATGGGCAAATTGGCACAAGAGAAGAAGATTGCGATTTATGACACCTATACGGATCAATTGAAATTTGATTTGGGCCGCATTCCCGGAGCCACATCAATTGATGTGAACGATGGACAGACTTTGAATTTTGGTTCGTCTTCCGGCGCTTACAGCGTCTCGGAAGTTGCTGAATCAGTGTTTGCGAACATTGGATCCGGGTTTGATTTTGATAGTGTTGCGGCAGATCTTGAAGCTTATCTAAATGATCAGCTTGATATATACATTGCAAAGGATGCAGCGAATCGACAGAAGATGGTGGATGCGTTGACAGCATTTGGTTTCTTGCATGAATATTCGACGAAACCGGACACCGGCGGGGGCGGCAGCGGGGGTGGATTTATACTGATTCTGCCTCCTGACCCGGCGCCTGAAAATCCAGGCGTTGTTGATGGCGGTGCAATCGAAGTGATACCGGGGGAAACGGTTACGAAGGTATTGATCGATGAAGCGGCGATCACGACGGCAGTCGAGCAAGCGGCGGCAGCGGCGGAGGGCACCGCTGTAGAGATTATGGTTCCTGAAACAGCTGTACCGGCAGAGGTGGCTGAACAGGTCGTGATCACAATTCCTGAAGCAGCTGTTGAAGCCTTGTCGGAGGGGGGGATGGACGTTGTTTTGCATCTTGGCGAACGGAAGTTAACGATTCCTGGCGTTGTCTTTTCGGACGCAACCGGAGAGTTGAATTTGCAATTCATTCGAACTTCAGCACCGTCAAGTCTTGAAGCTGCTGTCGAAGATCCGGGCTTGCGTCAAGTGGCGGTAACTCGTGGTCTTGCTCTGGGGTTTGATATCAATTTTTGGTTGGTTGAGCAGACGGGACAAACGCGATTAACTGATTATCGTGCAAATCCATTGCACGTCGAAGTGCCTCTAGACAATATCTTGCCAGCCTATTTTGACACATTGGGATTGTATCGTTATAATCAGGAAACCGGGTACTATGAATTTGTCAGCGGGCGAATAGAAGACGGTAAGCTGGTAGCGGAATTAACCCACTTAAGTGAATATGTGATTTTGAATGTTGTGACAACTTTTACAGATATGTCAACGCATTGGTCAAATTCATATGTCCGATCCATGGCGGCAAAACATGTCATTAATGGGGATGGAACAGGCCGATTTGTTCCAGAGGATTCTGTGACGCGTGCCGAGTTTGTGAAGATGTTGGTAAATGTTGAAAATCTGCCATTGAATGGTGCACCTTCATTTTTCGAAGACGTAAAGGCGGACGACTGGTTTAAGCCGTATGTCGATGCGGCATATGCCAATGGATTGATTTATGGCGGTACGGTAGCATCCTTCTTGCCGGAGCAAGCGGCAACTCGTTTGGGGATGATGGTGATGCTGAGTTATGCGATTGACGAAGAGATCGCTGAGGAGGAAGTTGAAACGATTCTGTCAGCATATACAGATGCGGATCAAATTCCAACCTTGCATCGAGCAGATCTTGCCAAAGTGATTAAGGCAGGATTAATCGAAGGATATAATGGCGTATTATCATTGAATGATGGATTGAAACGTTCGGAAGCAGCGACAGTTATGTACCGTTTGTTTAATCGATAAGGGAAAAGCGATCCAATTTGGGTCGCTTTTTGTTTATAAAATAACACATCGAATAAACATTTATTGGTTTATGAAAAACGTTTTCATGTATTCACATAAAAAATTACTGAATGATATTGCAACTTAGTATGAAGTGAGGTATACTGTAGATGTCGTATTTTCCCGGTACGGCATTTCCCTACAATACATCTATTCCCCGATCCCTCGGCAGACGCCGGGGGATCTCTCTTTGTGTTATAATAAGGCTATTATGGTAATAAGACGGAGTGATTCTATGAGACGAATGCTGATGCTCTTCTTGGCAATTGGTTTGATTTTCACAAATATTTCTTATGATGCGGCTTTTGCAGATGCGAAATCCTATCCAGCGTTTTTAAGCGAAGACGAAATTGAGTATTTGGAGTCTGTCCAAGGAAGAACCTTTGTATTGGGCGTCACCGTTCAAGATATTTTCGATGTTTTCCTCGATGGCATTGGCGGTTCGAAAGAAGAGACAATCGTGTTGGATGAAACCTTAAGGGAGAATCAAAAAAAGTTTGCGGATGCACAATTGGACAGAGATGAATCGGGGAGCTTTTGGGATTTCACGCCGGAGGAATTACAGATTTTTGAGCGGGATTTGGGAATCGACATTGCGATCAAGCCTGCCATGAATATTGATTCGCTGGAACGCAAATTAATGGAAGGATCCGTCGATTTTGTTTTGGGGTTGGTCGACTCTGAGGAGAGAAAAGAGTTTTTGACTTTCCTTCCTCCTTTTGTGGAATTTCCTCTCGCTTGTTATACGCTGGAAGGCGAATTGGTGAAAGAAATTTATGATTTATATGATCTGCGGATTGGATTTCGGTTTCGCTCCGATTACGAAGACGTACTTGATCAATATCCGGAATTGCAATTTCAACCTGTTTTTTACAATGAAAAACTGAAATTGCCGGAAGCGTTAATGAATCATGAAATCGATGCGTATATTTTGGATACGGGGAATTATACGGTTATCGATATTACGAATACACCGATTAATGTTGCATTCACCTTTCGCAATCTTTTCTATGGATATGGGCTTGCTGTCAGAAAGGAAGAAAAAATAGCATCCATTTTGCGAAAAGAGATTGAGTATCAGATGGAGAATGAATTGGGGGCGTTGATTAGCCAACAGTATCGTAAATACAACACCAATGTGTTGAAGTTGACTGAAGCCGAAAAGAATTATTTGGCTGGACATCCGAAGCTTAGGGTTGGTTTTATCAGCGATTACATGCCTATTGAATTTGTCGATGAGAACGGTGAACCCCAGGGACTGGGGATTGAGTATCTGAAAGAAATAACAGAGATGACAGGCATTCAATTTGTATATGATCCGAAGGTGAAAACCCTGTCATGGAATCAGGTGCTTCAGGATTTTCGCTCAGGGGATTTGGACTTGCTCTCATGTGTGACGGTAACGGAGGAGCGAAAAGAATGGATGCTCTTTACAAGGCCCTATAGCAGCCATACGGTTACGATTGTTGGAGAAGCGAATAATCCGAAGGTGATGTCAAAAGTAACGGAGCTGGAAGGTTCTATTGTCGCCGTACCCGAAGGGTATTGGATAAATGATTATTTAGAGCATATGTCAGAGAACATTCGGATTCTGACGGTCAGTGATCAGGGGGAAGCATTTCGAGCAGTGGAAACGAAGCGTGCGGACTATGTGGTTGTTGAAATATCGGTGTTTAGTTATCAGCAGGCATTTTTTGGCTATGATCGCCTAAAAATAGTTGGGGAGATTGAGAAAAATGCGTTAATGCAGATGGCGGTACAACCCAATCAACCGATTTTGGCTTCGATTTTGAATAAATGCATTGAAACCATTGATCGGGATCGTCTAGCGGAGCGAGCGATGGTCGCTCCGCAGTCGGACCGAAATGAAATCTTTTTCTATGGTGTGATTGTGGCGATGGCATTGGCCTTGGCGGGGAGTTTGTTTTTGACATATCGCTCTTTCTATGGGGTTGTGGTTGCGAAAGAAGAAGCGGAAATTGCATGGTCGGAAGCTGACAAGGAACGGAAAAAAGCAGTGAAGGCAAATCAGGATAAAGATCGGATGTTGATGCATATTTCCCATGATTTGCGGACGCCGCTCACCGCGATTCGTGGCTCGACTGAAGCGCTTCAAGAAGAGTTGATCGAAGAGGATGAGAAACCTGAATTCTATGATTTGATTACGCGAAAGGTAGATACACTCGATCGCATGGTTGGTGATATTCTAAATTTGTCAAAATTGCAAGCCAAGCAGGTTGAGCTGAATGCAGATTTGTATTCCGCAAAGCAATTTTTGAAGACGGTACATTTTGGCACAATGATTGTGGTGAAGCGTTCAGGGAATGACTATCAACTGGAGTTGCCGGAAAATGAGGCGTTTATACAAATCGATGGATTCTTAATGGAAAAGGCGTTGACGAATTTGATTCAAAACGCGATCAAGTTTTCGAAGAACAGCGGTAGAATTACGCTGCGTTTGAGAATTTTGGAGAAGGTCATTGCGATTGATGTCGAAGATAATGGCATCGGCATTCCGCGTGAAGATTTGCCCATGGTCTTTGATGAGTTTTATAAAGTCTCCCGTTCAAGAAGTTCTGACGAGGGAGGTTCTGGACTGGGTCTTGCAATTGTGAAAGAGATTGTTGAATTGCATAATGGTGAGATAAAAGTTCAGAGTCGAGTTGGACAAGGTGCCGTATTTACGATTGAATTGGAAAAAGTGAGTTCATAAGATAAAGAGCACTCCAAAGGTTAGAGTTTCTATCTACCATTTGGAGTGCTCTTTGATTTAAACGAACTCGCTAAATTTATAACCGTTTCCCCGAACCGTGTGGATGTATTTGAAGTTGGGATGCAATTCGATTTTCTTTCTCAAGCGACTCATGGTTGTTAAAAGCGCGCCGTAGTCGCCGTGGGAAGCTTGACCGGTGATTTCCTGATAAAGCCTTTCGTAATGGAATATTTTTCCTGGTTCTTTGGCCATGGAAGAAAGCAGGGTAAACTCGCTTTCCGTTAAACTAACACTGGCTCCTTTGACGATGACGGTTAAGTTTTCCAGATTGACAACCATCCCTTTGAAGCGCAGAACTGTATGCTGTTGATCATGAGCATAGAAATTGGCGCGGCGCAGTTGCGCTCGCACGCGTGCCGCCAACTCTTTCATACTAAAGGGTTTTGACAGATAATCGTCCGCTCCCAAGTCAAGACCTTCGATGCGGTCTTCTTCATCATGTAAAGCCGTAACAAAGAGGATCGGAGACAAAGTAAGGTGACGGAAGTTCTCGCAGAGTACCTTGCCGTTGGAATCCGGCAACATGATATCCAGGATAATCAGGTCGGGATTCACTTCCCTGAATAACCCAATGGCAGTTTGTCCATCGGGCGCATGGTAAACCTGATAGCCTTCCTTTTTTAGGAATAGTCTCATTAATTTCGCAATATCTAGATCATCTTCAACAATCAGTATCTTCTCGTTCATTTGATAGCCCTCGCTTGTAGTACTTTTATTATAGCACGCATATAAAATTTTGTGAATTTATAGACAGAAATGATAAAAATTGTAAAGATTTATAGCGATAGCCAAACTGTGGATCGAGAGAAAATCAGGGTGATCTGGGATGATTCTGGCAATTTGAGGGGTGTGTTTCAACTTTTCATTGAGGAACAAGTCTATGAGATTATAAAAGTTGTTCAAGGAAGGATAATCCAACATATGAATAGTGGTATTTAAAAACCCATGGAGATATGGGTTTCTTTCTTTTTTTGTATAAATTGTAAGAAAACGTAAGGGCGGAATCTTAATAATTCAGATAATATAAGAACAAGGAGGGAATATTATGAAAAAAACGGGAATATTGGTTTTATTAATTTGCTTGATTTTCGGAAGTTTTTCAAGTGCGTTTGCGGACGATTTACGAGAGGATACGCGTCAGAACGTGCCAAGATCGAGTTTGCAGGTGAAACTGTTTGAAATACCGATGGATACTAATTGCATGCGACCATTCCGTGATCTTGAGTATCATGCTGAAGAAGAGGCGCTCTATGTGCTGATGCCAACTTGCGGTTGGGATAGAAGGTATCGCGCAAATCAACTTGTTTTTGATCTGGAGGGAAATGAAATCGCGGCTCCGCAGTATCCGATCACATCAGACGGGTTGACGAGAACCTATATTGAGTTTGACGGCGGAAGGGCTTATAGTTCTGACTATGAAATTGATTTGGGTACAAGTAATACAAAAATATATGATTTGGATGAAAATGAGGAGTTGGGAGCTCTTGGTTTTGATACATATTGGAGCGGTTTTAAAGTAAGCGGTAACCGTGTCGCGTATCGCAAATCTTGTGGTGATGATAGTTTGAAATTCTATATCGGTACCTTAGACCCCTTTACGAATAGTGACGAGCTTGTACCCGTCTACAGTGAAACCAGACATATCAAGGCATTTGATTTCAATCCAAGTGGGACCGAGTTGATTTATGGAACTTATGTAAGTTCGGATGCAAGCGTGAATTATGGTATTGCAATCCGTACGGTTGATGCAGCAACAGGGGAAGAGCTTGACGAGTTTTTGATTGATGACACGGGTTTTGAGAATGAGAAAGATCGGACCAGTGTAGCTTTGTCGTTGTATGCAACAAAGGACTACATTGTTGTGCTTTCGCATGTGCGGGCGTTGGATAAGGGGAAAATTCAGCGGTTTACTTATGATGGTGAGTTAGTCGATGAGGTGGAAACGAATTTTCAAGTGAGAGGGTTGACTGAGGGGCCAAACGGTTCATCCATTTATATTGAAAAGCGATTTGATAATGAAGCCGAGGATTCATGCGATGGACGTTTTGAGGTTGTTCAAGTGAATTGGAGAGAACCGAAGTCTGAATCGACGGGGCGTCCTGTACCCATTATTTCGGAGCGAACGATCGGAGGAAAAACCACCGCAGAATTTAAAGATGATGGCTTTGGATTGTTGAAGGTGGTAGATCCGGAATCAGGCGCTGTTGATTATCGTGCTCCTTTGAAGTCTGACAAAAATGATGTTCGATTGAGAATTCCGTTTGCGGACATGCAAGCCAAATTGGCAGCAGGAGCGAACAATCTTTTGATCAACTATCAAGGACAAGAGATTGCAATTTCGATGAGCACATTTGACTGTGCGGATTTGTTGGCGGGAATGCCTTGCCAAGATGATGCAACTGTTGAGATTCAATTGACAATGGACGAAGGTGGCAATATAAAAGTTGTTGTTCAGTTGTTTGTTGTGGAACAGGTGAATGCAATGACGAAAGTGGTTCATCGGAAGACCATTCAATATTAATTCTTATAAAGACTCGCTGCGGCGAGTCTTTTTTTGTCGCAGATCATAGATAGGTAGAGGTAATAAAGAAACAATCAACACAAATGTAAGGAATTGTAAGAATTGTGAATGCGTTCATGTTTTATAATAGATATTAAGAGAATATTCGGGCAAACCTGTTGCAAAGCAGGGACGCAAAACTATAGGGCCTTACTGAGGCAGCCAGTTGTGTGATTTTGCCGACTTTTGTGTCGGTTTTTTTAATGGAGGGAAAACAGTGGGAAAAAGATTGCGGACAGTGATTCTAATTTGGTTTTTGATCGTTGGGATGATCATGCCTTCATTTGCAGTGGAAACTGCAATGGAAGGGATAGAAACGATAGGAATTCAACTTGAGGGAAGGGTAGTTGATACTGATGGGAATGCGCTGGCGCATTACGCAGTAAGACTGATGAAAGTCGAAGCGCTGGAAGAACCGGCAGAACCAGTGGTTGAAGAACCAGTTGCGGAAGAACCGGCAGAACCAGCAGTTGAAGAACCAGTTGCGGAAGAACCGGCAGAACCAGCAGTTGAAGAACCAGCTGCGGAAGAACCGACAGAACCAGCGGTTGAAGAGCCGTCTGCGGAAGAACCGGCAGAACCAGCAGTTGAAGAACCAGTTGCGGAAGAACCGGCAGAACCAGCGGTCGAAGAACCAGCTGCAGAAGAACCGACAGAACCAGCGGTTGAAGAGCCAGCTGCAGAAGAACTGGCAGAACCAGCGGTTGAAGAACCAGCTGCGGAAGAACCGACAGAACCAGCGGTCGAAGAACCAGCTGCAGAAGAACCGACAGAACCAGTGGTCAAAGAACCAGCTGCAGAAGAACCGACAGAACCAGCGGTCGAAGAACCAGCTGCGGAAGAACCGACAGAACCAGTGGTCAAAGAACCAGCTGCAGAAGAACCGACAGAACCAGCGGTCGAAGAACCAGCTGCGGAAGAACCGGCAGAACCAGCGGTCGAAGAACCGGTTGCAGAAGAACTGACAGAACCGGCGGTTGAAGAGCCGGCAGCGGAAAAATCGATTGAATCAGCAGTTCAAGAACCAGCTGGAAAAGAGCAACAAATTGAGTTGGTGTTGATTGACGAGCAAGAAACTGATGCCGCGGGTGGTTATATTTTCTTGAACCTGGAAGCTGGACTTTATCAACTGGAATTAATGGTTGAAGAAGAATGGGTTTTGTTGTCGGAATACAAATTGATGGATGATCAGACCGTTATCAGCGAGTGCAGTTTCTCGGTGGTGCCGGAAGAGTGGATTGAGGATTTTGGCGTGCTGACTGATAGACGAACAGGGAAAGGAATTGCGCATCCTGAGATTCGTTTTACCGAACTAGATGCCTATAAAAAGTATTGGTTTATTGGTGACGAAGAAGGACGTTTTGATTTTCGTGTCCCTGCGGGACATTATGAGATTCTGATTCATTGCGAGGGATATTTCAGCACTGCTCAAGAAGTATGGTTGGGCGTAGAGGAGGCAGACAATGAAGAAGAATAGAATGAAGCAGATCACCCTCTTTCTTTGCTTTTGTATGTTCTTTACTATGCCGGCTTTTGCAGGAATGGATTTTGAAGCAACGGCAACATCGGATTTGACCATGCAATTTGTACAGCGTCCGGATGTGGATGTGGTGTTGACCTTGGGTAATTCCGATTATCCAGTGGATTCGTTTAAGGATGACTTGAAAATAAAGTTGACGGAGTTGGGCGTTGACCCTGAAACCGTGGTTGTTTCATCCTTGGAAGTCAGTACAACCTCATCGAATGATGAAAATGCTGGGGATGTCTTCACTAAATGGACAAACTATCCGAATGATTCGGGGAAATGGGGATTTGATATTCCTAAGGGAGAAATTTATACAACGGTTAATAGCAGTTCTTGGACAGGATATTGGGAAACAAACGAGTCAATAGCTGATGTTGATTTTTCTTGCATCATGGATCAGCGTGGATCGGATAATGATAACTTAGGTATTACTTTTCGAATGAATGTTGATGGAGATGTTTCCGTTATAGAAAACTATACTTTCTACGTCTATGTCACGACTGGAGGCGGATTTATTCGGCCGGGAGGATTATACAAAAGAACGAAGGGTCAAGGCGACTATAGTATGACACTACTGGTACCTGAATCTTTTAGGCGGGTTGCCTATCAGAAATATAAAGTACAGGTGAAAATGACTGGTGGTCATATCGAGATATATCGGGGTCTAGTAGATTCAGCAGGTAATTTGATGGGCGATATGGTCAAAGTTATGGATTACGTCGATTCGAATCCGTTGCCGGCTGGTGGTTATGGCGTTTTTGCAAAATCGCAAGCCTATGGATATTTTGGCGATATTGGAATTACATCCAAACAAGTATTTCTTTTTTCTGAAGTTATTCGACAGCCTTCATGGCGGGAATCTGCGGAACGCTTTATCATTAACTTAGATGATGGGCTGATTGGCGATTTTGAAGACGAAATGAAATTGAGTGAGATCCTGTATCGAACATTGAATGAGGATATTCACTATATTGGTTGGGGAAACAACAGCAACGAAGCGCAAGCCAACGCGTTTATTGCAGACAATAACGATATGGGAGCCTTCGTGAATCGAGATACGATGGCGTATTCGGATGCGATTGATCAAATTGCGGCTTATGTCGTAGCCAAGGTGAATGCGAAGACTACGACATCCTCGACTTTCAATTCTGAAAATCCGGAAGCAGTTGGCACCTTTGTTGTGGGCCAGCCGATTTTGATCACGGTGAATCCGGCAGATTTGAAGTCGAATACGGTAACGACAGAATATCCAAATGGACGTTGGCGAGTGGCTCATGATCCAAATTACTATGTAACACCTGGCGGCACCATGTGGTGGGACAATGCGGATCAAGATGATCTGCCAGGTGAATATACGCAACCGGGTTCCTATGATTTTTATTTTGAAGACACCTTGGTTTCAAAACTGAATTTCCATCGAAAACCGGTAGCGAAGTTTGTGTTCAATACTTCCGATAATACCATTACAAATCTTTCCTATGATTTGGACGGTGGGATTGTTGCACATGCGTGGAAATGGAAAGAGGTTACGGCAACTTCCTCAACGGAAGTATCAGACCGAAGCTGGATTTGGAGAGAGCCGACACCAGCAGACTTTTTGGCAGGTAGAGAGTACATTGTACAATTGCGCGTACTTGATGCTCAGAATGTGTGGAGTGGAACGACGTCGAAATATATTTCGACCACAACAACCATTACATCGGTTCCGATTGCGGATTTCTCAATGTCTCCCGAGTATCTGCAGAAACATCTAGGTACCAGTATTACGTATATGGACAAATCTTATGACCCGCAAGGGCGTGCGATTACGGATGCATTGTGGACAGTCTTTGGTCCTGACGGGTCAAAGGTGCACGAGGCATCAACGCCGTTGACAGATTTTGCCACAAAGGAGCAAGGCGACTATACGATCCAATTGAAGGTGCAAAATGATATCGGCAGCTGGTCGGAAGTCTACACGAAGAGTTTGACCGTGGTCGATGATTTGGTGGATCCAACCATCGAAATCAGCGAGACTGCGGGAATGGTACCGAGAAATCCGTGGGAATTGACTTTGACCTTCTCCGATGAAGGCGGAAGCGGATTCAAGCGGCAATCCGTTACTTTGTTGAACACAACAACAGGAGTGTCAACCCCGTTGGGATGGAGTAGCGCGAAAACAAAGAATTTGTCTTTAACAGAAGACGGAGTCTGGTCGATTACCGCTGTGGCAGAGGATCAAAAGGGCAATACAGCGACAAAGATCTTCACAGGATATGGTGTTGATGCAACGGCGCCAAGCGAGCCAACCATTACGGGTATTCCAAGCGGTTGGACATCGCACGATGTAACGATCAGTATTGGCGGAAGCAGTGATGCCAACGCCATCACCTATGAATATGCTATTTCTGATGAAACGCCAGCGGATTCGGACTGGGTTGCGGGCACTTCGAAAACCTTGTCGAGTACTGGGGAACACCGTATCTGGGCGAAAGCGATCGATGCGGCAGGGAATGCTTCTTCACCGGTTACTGGTTTGGTGAAAATCGACAAAACCGCGCCTGTCTATACGACAATGCCGGCAAGCCGAAGTATTGAAGTATTTGGAACCTATGCGCAGGATCTTGTAGAGGCAGATGACCCAGAGAGTGGCATTGTGGGCGAGATTACAATCGATGCCAGTGCTGTAAAAACGGATCTTGTGGGTAAGTATCTCGTTATATATTGGATTAAAAATGGCGCGGGAACCATGGTGCCGAACTCACAAATGATTTCAGTTGTGGATACCACTGTACCAGTATTAAAGCTTGAAGGTGAACAGTCTGTTGATGTAGAGGTTTATGGGAACTATGCGGATGCTGGTGCGACTGCAACGGACAATTATGACGCACCGGATGCGATCACTGCTGCGATTAAACCGAGCGACGATATCGATCTGGATACGGTTGGAACCTACACGGTGACCTATGCCGTTACGGATGCCAATGGAAATGTGGCGAACCCGATTACTCGGACGGTGAAAGTTGAGGATACGACGATTCCGAAATTGGTTTTGGTTGGAGCGCCAACAGTGGATGTAGAGGTGCATACCAGTTATTCAGATGCGGGAGCGATTGCAACAGACAATTATGATGCGGCCGATGTAATCACTACTGCGATAGTACCGAGTGATAACATCAATTTTGACCAAGTCGGAACCTATACAGTAACGTATAATGTGACAGATGCCAACGGAAACGCGGCAGAGTCGATCACAAGAATCGTGAAAGTAGTTGATTCAACGATTCCAGTGATCACTGTTGACGGAGAGAATCCGGTGGATACAGAAGTGCATCTGGATTATGCAGATGCAGGAGCAAGCGCAACGGACAATTATGATTCGGATGACGCGATCACAGCGGCAATCAAGGCAAGCGATAATTTGAACTTGCATACAGTGGGCGCCTATGCGGTAACCTACAATGCGACAGACGCCAATGGCAATGCGGCAACTGCAAAGACGAGAACCGTCAACGTAGTTGATACGACGATTCCGGAATTGGCTTTGGTTGGGGCGCCAACAGTGGATGTAGAGGTGCATACCAGCTATAAGGACGCGGGAGCGACTGCAACGGATAATTACGATGCACCGGATGCGATCACTGCTGCGATTAAACCGAGCGACGATATCGATCTGGATACGGTTGGAACCTACACGGTGACTTATACCGTGACAGATGCCAACGGAAACGCAGCGTTACCGATTATTCGGACGGTGAAAGTTGAGGATACGACGATTCCAGTACTGGCCTTGGTTGGGGCGCCAACAGTGGATGTAGAGGTGCATACCAGCTATAAGGACGCGGGAGTGACTGCAACAGACAATTATGATGCGGCTGATGTAATCACTGCGGCGATAGTACCGAGTGATAACATCAATCTTGACCAAGTCGGAATCTATACAGTGACCTATACCGTGACAGACGCCAATGGAAACGCGGCAGAATCGATCACAAGAATCGTGAAAGTAGTTGATTCAACGATTCCAGTGATTACTGTTGATGGAGAGAATCCAGTCGATACGGAAGTACATCTGGCGTATGCAGACGCGGGAGCCAGCGCGACGGACAATTACGATTTGGATGACGCGATCACAGCGGCAATCAAGGCGAGCGATAATTTGAACTTGCATACAGTGGGCGCTTATGCGGTAACCTACAATGCTACAGACGCCAATGGCAATGTGGCCATTACGAAGACGAGAACCGTCAACGTAGTCGATACGACAATTCCAAAATTGGCCTTGGTTGGGGTGCCTTCGGTGGATGTGGAAGTTCACACCGGGTATACGGATGCTGGAGCGACAGCGACGGATAATTATGATGATGCAGAGTTGTTGACAAAGAAGATTGACGCAAACGACAACATCGATCTTGACATTGTTGGAGAGTACACGGTGACTTATACCGTTACAGATGTCAATGGAAATGCGGCGGAAGCAATCACACGGACCGTGAATATCGTCGATACAACGATCCCGGTTCTATCTTTGTCAGGAATTCCGGAAATTTTTATGGATCAAGGCGATCCCTATGCGGATGCTGGAGCAACAGCGACGGATAATTATGATTCAGACGAAGTGATTACAGCTGCGATTCGATTGACGAATCCGCTGGATGTGAATTCAATTGGAACCTATACCTTGCAGTATGACGTAACGGATGTCAACGACAATAAAGCAGAGCCGATTGAACGCGTGATTCATGTGGTGCACCCATTGGCTGTATCGACAAGCGAAGCGGAGCGGATTGGAAGCTTTGAAGCGACCTTTGTAGGCGCCATTGACCACTATGGTGTGAAAGCGGTGTTGGAGCATGGTTTTGTTTATGATCGAGATGTGAAAAAGATAAATCTGATGGACGCGGAAGGCGTCTTGCAGCTAGGCGCGCAAGCGGAAGCGGTTGGATTTAAAGAAAAAGCGAAATTGAGTCCGGGAACCATCTATTATGTGCGAGCCTACGCGGTCAAAGCAGAGGGCGTTGTCTACGGGGAAGCGGTTGAAGTGCGGACGCAAGCGGCGCCGTCGAAGCCAGTGTCGATTCAGAACTTTGGCGATACAACCGTGCTTACCGTGAATCCGGATCGATTGAATGGACAGATTCAATCGGATGAAGCGGGTGTGACTTCCTTGCAGATTGTCAGCGAAAGCGATGCGAGGAACCAACAGATTCAGATTCCATTGTCTGCAATCGATCAAATCAATGCAATTGCCGCGCGGGACGGCGGTGAACCGCAGGTTCAGATCGGAACACCAATCGGCACGATGGATTTACCGACGGGCGATCTGGGATCGAGTGATTTGATTCCGGAGGAGTTTGCAGGTGATCTTGCGAGTGCGAGATTGCATGTCACTATCGAAAATGTTGATCCAGACACAACCAAAGCGATGGAAGAAGCCACTGGAGTAATCGGTGTTGTCGAACCGATTCGATTCGATTTGACGCTGAAAGCGAATTATGCGGTTGATGAGCGAACCACGCGAGTGGAAACTACGCCAATCAATGCCTTTGAGAATTTGGTGATACGATCCATCTCTGCTCCTCAAACGGAGAATCCATTGATGGCGGTTGTGTACGATGAAGAAGCGAAAACGTGGGTGCCGGTTCTGTCTCGAACGATTGTCGATGAAAACGGAAATCAAAGGGTTGAGATTCTTCATCGTGAAATGGGAACTTATACGCTGATTGAGCGTACCCCGCAGACTGTTTTGGGTCTTGAGGGATCGGATGCGAAAGATGCGATAGAAACGCTGGCAGGCTTTGGGGTATTGCCGTACGAAAAAGGGACGCGTTATCAGTTGGATATGGGAATTACCCGTGCTGAGATGGCGTATACCATGGTTCGGTTGATGGGAATTACGAAAGCACAAGATGAACCGAAGACCTATACGGATCTGACCGAGGTTGCGAGATATCAACGAGAAATTCAATTGGCAACGCAAACGGGAATCTTCAATGGATACGATGACGGATCATTCCGTGGAGATCAAGTGATCACGCGGGAAGAGCTGGCGGCGGTAGTGGAACGCGCGTTGAAGTATGTTGAAATGACAGAAGAACTGGATCCGAAAATGGCACAAACCTATCAGGATGTAGAAGAGATTGATTTTTGGTCCATTGATGCAGTTGGACATTTGATGGATGCCGGAGTCATTACGGCGAACCGAAACAGTTATTATCGACCGCAGGCGAAAGCGACAAAAGCGGAAGCGGCAATTATGCTGGCGAACTTCTTGAAAATGATTGGAATGATTTAGAAAGATGGGCGGAGACGCCCATCTTTTTTTTGTGACAATGTAAGAAATTGTAAGCTTCGAAGGAGCTTTGGTTTTATATAATAAGAGAAAAGGGGGATATTAAAACAATGAAAAAGTGGATAGCAATTTTCATGGCAGTATTACTTTGCTGCAATATTGGATTTGCCGGTCAAGTTCCAGAGGGCGAGATTGATCAATCTCAAATCGATTCGCGATTGCAATTGATTTATGCTTTTGATCAAGGCCCGGAACCAGAGTATCATATGGGTGGGGTTGACTATTTAGCCAATGGCAATTTGGTTCAACATGTGAGTTATAAATGGAATAGCTATTTATATCAATATGATCAATCAGGAAATCGAGTTGGAGAAGTGATGGAGCCAAGCGGTTCATATGATGAAAGTCCGACGTTTGTTATTCAAGCGGGTGACAATAAGATTTATACAACAAATGGAGTGAATCTATTGCAGACAGACTCCATGATGGAGAAGTTCACAGATTTAGGCGAATCGTCTTTGAACCCAGGTGAATATCGAACGAGCAAGACGGAAATTGGGTTTCGCGAAGGAAGATTCGGCAACTTTGAAAATGAGATCAGATTCTTGAATTATACTGAGAGCGGGAATCCTGTGGATTTCGAAAATAATCTGGTTTTGAGTCTGTATGAAGAAGAGATTCAAGCGTGTATGCCGGAAGGCATTGAGTATTTCCGCGTTTGCGGTTTCGATTACGGTGCGACAGAGGAGAATCTGTATCTTTTGATTGAAGTGTCGAACAGTAAGGAATCGGTTGATTATTATGTTCTTGAAGCGTTAAAAACTATTAAGCAGGATCCTGAAATTACGTATATTGAATTAGAACGTGTCGATTGGATTCGGTTGGATGTTCCAGAGTTTTCTGCGCTGAATAGCATGGTGGCGACGAAAAATGGATTTGAAGTTGCGCTGATTGGTTGGCCAGAATCCCGAATGAAAAGTCCGAGCAGGGTGTTATATCGTTTCAGTCAATCGGGACAACTGGTCGATTCGATTCAAATCCCCGGAATGATTATGTATTTTGATGCAAACGGCAAACAGAGTGCAATTGTTTCATGGATAGGACCTGATTTCGACAATGCGTTATATATGATCAACTGGAATCCATCATCTGCGGGAACACCGAAATCTTTGATCGCAGAACGGACATTCAATGGCAAAACAATTGCGAAATTTCGGGATAATGGATATGGATTGTTGAAAAAAGACATTGATGACACGGGTCTTGTGGATTACTTGGCGCCGTTGAAAACGGAAGAATCGGATGTGCGGTTGCAGATCCCACTGCAAGATCTGTTGGCGAAGCAAGGAGAATTCTCACGGAACCTTGTGATTTTATTTGGTGAAGACCGCATATCCATTCCGATGAGTCAATTGGATTGCTCGGAGCTTTTGGTTGCGATGCCGTGTCAAGATGATGCAACGATTGAGATTTGTTTGAATCGTTTGGAAGACGGATCGGTCAAGGTGACGGCGGAGCTTTTTGTTGTCGAGCAAGTGGATGAGATGACAAAACGAGTTCATCGTGTGAAAATCGAATTATAGGTTGATGGCAAGCCGCTTCTGAAAAGAAGCGGTTTATTTTTTAGGCTATTCGAGTATTTGTAGATAAAACGGGCAAATATGTAGTAGGGCGTGAACAGGGACATTTGGGGGTTTCTGGGCACGTCTTTTTTGTACATTCAAGGATTTAACAAGTAAGGAAAATGATTGAATACTCATAGGAGGTTAATACGGGAGGTAGTGAGATGAAGAGATGGATTCGTTGGGTCGGAACTTTATTGATTCTTTCGCTGATGGCGCAACCGGGTTTTGCATCAGCAGTGGCACGCGACGAGATTTCCGGGCGAGGCGAGGAAAAACCAGTCGGTATTCTGGCTGTGGAAGAAGGGATCTATGTTGCATTCCAGGAGCCTGGCCGGATCGTAGTATATGATCATGAATGGGTCGAGCAAAGGATTCTGGATTTGCCGGATGATTACACACCGGATGAGATGATTATGGCGGATCATGCAATTTGGGTGCTGGATGAAAAGCAGGGTGTCATTTTGCAGATTGATCCAAGCGAGCTTTATGTCATACAGTCTTTTGGGGGAGAAAGCCCCTATGTTTTCGAGGCAATCTTTGAAGCGGACGGTTTGGCATTGGTCATGGATGAACGCGGATATGTGTATCAGATCAACGAGGAATTTGCATTGATTGGCTGGATGACGGGATTGAAATTGTATCAGTCTGTGGTTTTTGATGGATATCATGTCTATTTGGGAGGCCGTGTGAATCCTGCAGAGTCTGGGGTCTTGGTAAAAACGGTGGAAAATAAGCTGGAAGACGAATGGCTGATGTCTGATGACTCCCGCGTGCCGTTAAAGGTCGATGTGGTGGAGCGGATTCGATTGCTTTCGGATGGATATTTCTATGTGGTATATCGGGATACGGGGATCGTCAAGTATGATGAATATGGCAATTACCGAAATCGGGTCTATCAGCGAAACGGAGAGGAAAAAGTCTTTCGGGATATCGCATTGAGTTCGAAAAGTGGAATTTATTATATGGTCGATCAAAATACGGGAATCTTTGAGGTCAAGTGGACAAAAGATCGACGCATATCGATCAAGAAAGATCTCGTGGACATGAGCCGATTGCGATTGTCTTCAAGAACTGTGAGGGGAATCACCACGGCTCAGGTGGGCGATGGGAAGCTGGCGGGTTTTTATCAAACCGATGGCACGGAAATTCAATTGCTGATGCCGACACGGGATGCTGAAACGCTGAAACTGCGAATTTCCGTGGCAGACTTGATTGAAGCGCAGGCGCAGGGCGTTGAAATGATGGAGATTCAGTGGAAAGAAGAGGTTTATTCGTTCCAAATTTCCGAATGGGTTTTGGAATTGTGTGAAGCGGAGAATATCGAAGAGCAATTTGTCGAGGTGAAAATCGATCAGGAACAGACTGTGATCGATATTTGTGTCGTTGAATGGCTGGACGAGATATCGAAGCTTGTTCGTCGAGAAAACCTGGAATAAGAAAATGGTTGGAATTGTCATGAAGCTGTAATGGAATTTCATTTCCCCCTCCGATACAATTATACTAATGGAAAATGTCTTGGAGGGGGAATATGGCAAAACGAAAGAAGTATATGGGGTTAGCAACTGCGATTTTATTTTGGTTTTTATTAGCGGGTCCCGGATTTGCGGTTATTGAAAATCCGGATCGAATCGAATTGGAAAAGAGAATTGATACCGTCGCCAAGGAGTATGGGATTCCTTCGGTGCTTTTAAAGAGTATTGTACGGGTGGAATCCAATTATCAGCATTACAAGAAAGATGGCTCACCCAATATCAATTATAATAGAAATGGAACGCATGATATTGGTTTGATGCAGATCAACAGCAGCAGCGGATATGACAATGAACGATTGAAAGTTGATATTGATTATAATATTCATGCCGGTGTGGAGATGATCATTCGAAAATGGAATACGGAGTTTACGCCGCAGATTGGCAATGGAGATATGACCGTTCTTGAGAATTGGTATTTTGCGATCTGGGCCTATAATGGCTGGTCGTGGCAAAACAATCCGAACTCCGGTCTGAAATCGAGAGCGTATCAGGAGCTCGTGTATTATTATGCGCAAAAGGAATTTGGTCAGGCAATTACGTCGATCCCGGTTAATCTTCTTCCGCAGGAAAAAGTGAAGGTCGGTCCATTCTATGGAGTTCCGGAAAATGACGCGTATTTTGCGACACCGGCACCGTTTCACAAGGATGATCAGATTGCCTTTGAACTGGTGCAAAAAGATCCCTATGTAGCAGGAGATTTGGTGATGGTTGTAGCAGGCAAGCCCTTGAATATTCGTCAGACGCCCAATGGAACCGTCGTTTCTCAAGCGAGTTACGGGGAGCGCATGATCGTGGATAGCGCGCCGGTGAAGCAAGGGAGCTATACCTGGTATCGCGTTCGCGATATCTCAGGACTCCGTGAGGGTTGGCTGGCTGGCGAGTATGTGCGTTTTCTTGTGAAGAATGGGAATATCGGCGATGTGATTGATACGGACGAAGTGTATCAAGAATCGATTTTGCAATTGGTGAAAGCGGGCGCGATTGAATCATTGAATGGGTATGATCCCGACGCGAAGATTACACGGGAAGAGTTTGCTGTGATGATCGCGAAGTGGTTGAATTTTGATCCGATTGATGAATTGCCTGAACCGTATGTCGATCGATCGACAATCAATCCAGAGTATTATCTGTATTTGAACGCGGTTGTGGAGGTCGGAATGATCAATGGATATCCAGATCATACTTTTATGCCGAATCGAACCATTACCCGTCAGGAGGCGTCTTCCGTCGCTATGAAGTACTACACGGAATATCGCGGGATGTCTTTGGCCGTGAAGAATCGAGATCTGGTTTTGGCGGGATTTGCCGATCAGGATCGAGTTGATGGATGGGCAAAGGATTCAGTGGTCGCGGCATTCCAGTTGAAGATGCTGCAGGAGAGCGCCATTGGGATTCGTCCTTTGGCGAGTTTAACAAAAGCGGAAGCAGCGTATATGATTACAAAGATGCCTGTTTTAAATCGATAAAAAGATGAAGCGAAAGACGCAGTTTTCTGCGTCTTTACTATTGCCCGAAATATTCTGAAAGTCTACTAAGATAAGCATGTTCGGAGGATGCTTCATGGTATAATAAGAGTAATGAAAAACGGAAAATCAATTGGCGTTTGATCATAATAAACGAGTTGCATAAGAAGGATTTATGCAGGGACAGGAACGGTGAGAACAGGGTTTCTCGGGGGGGAGGCAGATGAGAAAAGGAATCGCATTGGTTTTGATCATATTGGGAGCTGTCCTCTTTTTAGCTTGGTTGGCTTCAGCGGCACCGGAACCACTGGAAGCGTTGGATGCACAGGAGCCTGCGCAAGTGAATGTGGATGAGGGAGAGGCAGTCGCTCAGGTGGAAGTCGAAGAACCCGTGACTGAACCGGAGAAAGTGAATGAGGAAGCGATTCAGCCGGAAGCGCCTGGGACTGATCCGGAGGACACCGTTGAAGCGCCGGCGGGCATGGAGGGAAAAGGTGGCGTATCAATTACAAGCGAACTGGATCCGGTTGGAACTGATTTGGTTGAGGCGGAACCCGAGGAATTTGCGTTGCCGGAGAACCCGCCGGATAGGGTCCTGCCGGAAGAAGTTGAGGATTCAGCAGCTGAGGACAGTGTGGAAATATCGGCTGAATCTGTGGATAAGATTGAAGATTCCCTCTCGGTTGGGGATTATGCGAAAGGATTGAGTTTGTTGGCGCAATTGCCGGCTGAAACCGTCGATCGATTTGTTGAATTGCGGAAAGACGGATTTACAAAGGAAGAGCAGGTGGAAGTGAAGACGATCCTGCTGGCTTCTTTTGAGGGGGAAGATCTGAACTGGATTGTGGAAACCTATCAGAAACTGCAGCCGTAAGAAAGTGTAAGGTGGATAAAAATGGATTTTTTCTATATGTTCTATTGAGTTGGGTAAACTAATTGTGATATTAAATGTTTAACGAGCAGGTTAACTATGAAAAAATCATTTTTATATCAAAAATACAAAAAAATTGTATTCGGATTGGGTCTCTTTATTGTTGGGCTGGTGTTGTTTTTCAGTATTTCCATCACCATTTCCAGTCGGCAATACTTGGATCGCTTTATCCAGCACAATACGCAGATCACAGAGTCGTATTTTACGCTGTTTGAACGGGATTCGGCCATTCGGGTATCCCGCTGGTCCCATTGTCCCAATACCCGTGTAGCCTTTATGAAAGGGGATCAGGCCGGGCTGGATGAATTGTTTGCAAAACGTGTGGAGACGATTGGGTTTTCTGATATTAGAATTTCATTGCAAGATGGAATTCATCAGGACTATTTGTATCAAGGGGGGGCGATCCCTGAAGGCTTATATCATGCCAACCATGAGCAGACTTTGCATCAGCATGGTTTCCATTGGGTGGGCGAGGAATTATGGTATGCCACGAGCGATCAAATCGAGGATTATTTGGTTCTGATGGCGGTTCCAATCCATGATGAAAATCTTCAAGAACTTTCTCTTTATTTGGAAGGCAATTTGCTGAATCGCATGGAAATCAGTCGGGAAGACCGATACTTGAATCGAGATTTTTTCCATTGGAAGCGATTGATCTTTTCGGTGAATATCGATCGGAATATTGATGCCTATTTGACCTATCATTTTGATATGGATTCCCTTGTGGAGTATTTTTATTTGGGGTATGGGATTACAACCCTTGTGATTCTTTTCTTTTTCGTATGGATGATCCGATATAATATCAAATATATCATTGTGCAAGCCTATAAACAGATAACCCAATTTGAACAAGAAATGAAGCTGATTTCCGATGGGGATTACAGCAAGCGGATAAAGGTCAGCAGGTACTATGAGTTTGACCGACTGGGAACAGCGGTGAATCAGCTAACCGCTATGATTGAGGAACGGAATCATGAATTGTCGGATCACGTTCAGGAGCTGTATGCTCTTTTGGTTCAGGTGCTGGAGCAAAAGGATCCCTATACCCGCGGTCATTCGGAACGGGTAGCGGAATACGCGAGAGAAATTGCCCTGGTTTTGGGATTGGAAAATGCGGAGGAAATTCATTCCGCCGGATTGCTTCACGATGTGGGGAAGATTGCAATTGCGGAAGATTTGTTGAATAAACCGGGGCGGTTTACAGAAGACGAGTATGAGCGAGTCAAAGACCACGCCAGAAAAGGATATGACTTGTTGATGGAATCCAAGGAATTTATGAGAATTCGATACTGGGTGCTGTACCATCATGAACGAATCGACGGCAGCGGATATCCGGCGGGATTGAAGGGCATGGAGATTCCCTATGAAGCGCGAGTGATTGCCGTTGCAGATGTGTTTGATGCCATGACATCAGACCGGTCCTATCGTTCGGCAATGACGCAGAAGGAAGCATTGAAATTTCTGAACGCTCAAAAGGGGATTCGTTTTCAGGCTGAGATCGTTGAAGCGCTTGAAACATATTTAAAAGCGTCATCCTAGGGATGGCGCTTTTTTTGGTAAACGGGAACAGTCCCAATGATCGTAGAGGGTGACGAGACCGCCGAAAAGGAGATTGAGATAGTAGGTGATCAATCGCCAGAGAAGCATGGCAGGCATTAAGGTACCACCTGTGAAGAGCAATTGAAAGATCAGCAGAAAGCCGCCTTCTGAAGCGCCGGCGTTCCCCGGGGTCGGGATAAAGGAGATGGCCATGTAGAGCAAGGCTTGCAACGCCAAAATCCTTTGAATTCCGATATGGGAAAATCCAAAGGAACGATAGATTGCCCAGGATACGGCAAAAAAGGCGGTCAGTTGCAGGAGGGTCATCAAAAAAACTTTTCCGGCCAGCATCGGAGAATTTTGTACAGCTTTCGCACTTTTTTCATAATCATCAAGGATTCGGTGGAGCTTGTTCCTCCATTGCTGGTCTCTGAAACCTCTTTTTTTGCTGCCGAACCAGGTGAGCAATCGATTGAGGGTTTGTTCCATCCAAGATCGCTTGATCAGGGACAGGAAGATCAGAAGAATCAAAATGCCATTGAGGATCAGACCCAAGAGGATCCAGGGAAAACTTTGGGACAGAGTGGCGTGCACATATCGATATTCCCATGCGAAAAATACAAAGGCGTAAAGGACGACACAGATTTGATAGATTAAAAACTTTACCATCAGCAAAGAGGTTGCTCGGCCAACGGGTATATTTTTTGCCGTCATGGAGAGAATTTGCGCCGGTTGTCCCCCGGTTGCGAAGGGCGTGATGGCGCTGTAGTATTGTCCCACCATGGTGAGTTGAATGGCGTGTTTCCAGGTCAGTTGATCGTGCTCTGTTCGGAACAACAGCCGGAGGATACCGGCATTCAATAGCCAATAGCCGCCCATCAGGGCGCAGGCAAGTCCGAGATAGGGGCGGGTAACCTGGCGGACAGCCACAAGAATATTCGAAAATTCTGGATTGGTTCCAAGTAGGATGCCTGTGACAATGAGCAAAAGAATAGGCAGAATCAGAAAGATTTTTTGTTTCATGGTTTTTGCCTCTTTTCCTGATTCAAGGGGCTTAGAAACAGCACATGAGGAGAATGCCATTTATAAGCGCTGCCATGGATCCAGCGGATCCCATTTTCCCACAGCCCAATCAAGAATCCTTGAATTTTTGCGGGATAGGGTTGGATTTCGAAGCCCATCCGTTTTAAAAGCGGTCCAAAAACACTTACCCCGTAATAGCCCTTTGCATTGGGATATTTTTGGGGGAGGAGAATTTTCAAGGTCTGGATTTCAAGACGGATTTTATGGAACAATTGCGGCGTGGTAAGCCCCTCTTCCATCAGTTTTTTATTGTCAAGATGAAGCTCGACAATCCAATCGCCCGGATTCAGGGTTGTCGATTCAAAGGGGAGCGGTGTGCCTTTATACTGACGTTCCACGCCATAAAAGGAGGGCGCTTCCGGAATGTGGTTCCAATGGTTTTTATCGATAATGTGTTGATCGAATTTATGAAACAGGTGTTGGATCCAATTCACGGCATTCGTCTCCTTTCGTAAGGGGTACAAAGTTAAAAAATTTCTTTAATTGAGGCAGGGCGATGCCCAGGGCTTCAATGGTATGTTCGGGCGCTTTTGGATTGCCGCCCGCATCATGCAGGACGATGATTTCGCCGACGGCAAGATTCTGCGATATCCGCGATACGATATCTTCGGGCTGTGTTTTGATCTTCCAGTCCTTTGCATTTCGACTCCATAGAAAGATTGGGAGGCCGGATTTGCATGCATAATGACGGGTGAGGGCGTTAAAAGTTCCCCAAGGCGGCCGAAAGCCAATTGGTTCAATTTCCAGTTCTTGAAAAATTCGAATTGATTTCTCGAAATCCAGCCGGGTTTGTTTTGGCGTTTCCAGCCAAAAACTGCGATGGTTGAGGGAATGAAGTCCGATTGCATGGCCCTCTTTCGCCATTCTCTTGACGATTTCCGGATGTGCTTGTGCGTTTTCCGCCACAAGGAAAAAGGTCGCGTGAATGCCTTGATCCCGCAAGAGATCAAGGAGTTCAGGCGTATAGACTGGATGAGGCCCGTCATCAAAGGTCAGGGCGATTTGATTTCCCTGAGCTGGAAAATGACGAAGGACTCGAGGATCGAAATGCCGCGCAATCAGGTTCGGCAGCAATTGATAAATTAAAATAATTGTGATGATTGTGATCCAAAATACTTGCATCATCATCTTCCTTTCTCTACTGCATGTCAAACTGACTTTCCATTAAATGTTGCCAGATTTCTTCATTGGCAAGGTGGAGATCGGTATGGATTGATGCCATTTGGGATCGTGCCTGGTAAATGGCTTGATTTGATCTGTAGGAATCAACGGCCTTCAGAATTTCTCCTGTTGTGAAGACGCTTTGCCCGATGCCCATTTTTTCGATAAAACTCGCATTCTTCTGTTCTTGTCCCAGGCTGGGATGATAGGCAAGAATCGGAATTTCCACATGGATTGCTTCAAATAACGTGATTCCGCCGGGCTTCGTCAAGAGCAGATCGGCTTGTTTCATTTCCCCCGCGACATCATGGACAAACCCCTTGACGCGTAAGCGGGGATAGTGGGTTTTAAGGGTCTGGTAGGCCTCGTGGTTGTGTCCGGTTATAATGGTTGCGTCGATGGTCGGATCATCCGTAAGCCAACGATACAGGGTCTGGTCTTCTGGGAGAAGGCCAAATCCGCCGCCCATGATCAGGAGTCGGATGGGATCGTGAATCGGGCGCGCTTTTCTTTTTTGTTGCAGTTGAAATGCGCGGCGCACAGGGATGCCCGTTACGGAAATTCGATTTGATTCGACCCCTTTTTCAATCAATTCCTGCTCTACGCTTTCGCTGGCAACCAAGTAATGCGTGACGGCGGGATGGAGCCATTCCGAAGCGGAGGTGACATCTGTGATGACCGTGACCAAGGGAAGCTGACTGCCGCTCTTTTCCTTCCAAGCTCCAAGCACCTGGGTGCAGATGGGGAAGGTCGAGATCAATAGTGAAGGCGTTTCCTTCGCCAGCAATCGGCTGGTCTTTTTTTGCGTGATTTTGCCAAGCAAAGTCGAAGAGGGTTCGTCCGACTCTTTTTGTTCGTAGAATCGATTGTATAGAGATTCATAATTCTTTACAAAATAGCGATAACCGTGATAGATGGATTGAGACAATTGAGGCATCAACCACTGCATCAAATCAATTTCTTTAATGGATGCGTTTTGAAAACGCGCATGAAACTCTTCGCCGATGGCATCTGTGACCATTTGATGGCCGGCGCCAAAACCAGCGCTAAAAATCATCACTTTCTCATGACGTTTCTGGATCAGTCGACCGGAAAGGGCAACGATCGCAGCGGGCGAATAGGTGTCGGCAACGGTCTTCATGCGGGCACGCATAAGGGGCAGGCGATGCGGATGGAGGATCAGCTGAAGAATCTGATCGCCCAATTCCTCGGGTGATTGAACATGGATTGCCATGCCTTCTTCGACTAAAAATTCCGTATTTTCCGCTTCTTGCCCTGGGATCATAAAGGGAATGATCATGGGAATTTGGCGCAGAATGGATTCAGTCGTCGTCAATCCGCCGGGTTTTGTGATGATGCAATCGTGGTTGTCCATCAATTTACGAATTTTTTCCGTAAATCCGTAGAGGGTTAAGCGTCCCGTTTCAATTTCTTTATGGAATTGACGGGAAAGCAGCTCGAATAAGGCTTGATTGTTGCCGCAAACGGCGGTTACCCTTGCCGGGGTGTCAGACAAGAGGACATCGAGACAATCGGATATTTCTTCCAATCCAAGAGAGCCAGCCATGGCTAGGACCTTGATTTCCCCAGAAAGATTTCGTTCGATTGATGGCGTATAGAACTCTCTCTTTGTGGGAATTCCGCAGGTATGGATAATCTCGGATGAAACGCCCTTTTGGATCAGGTCTCGCTTGGTCCATTCGCTGCCGACGATGTATCCGTCAACAGACGGGCTGAGGTAGGTTTGATGCGCAATAAAATCGGTGACCACGGCAAGGTAAGGGCAACAAAGACTTGTCTGTCGCTTCAGCTTCGCCATAATTTCAACGGCAAAGGGATGGGTGGACACAATCAATGCGGGATTGGTCTCTTGGATTTTATCGTGCAGGGAGCGCCAAACCCTGCGTGCGATGGCGTCGCAAACGGGTTTATTCACGATCTTCTGATTGGCGAGCCAATACAGATCCCCATAGGTTTTTGGCATTTTTGTCGCTAAAAAGGCATATCCTCCTACCATCAGGTTATCCAGTTTTTCATTGGAATCCTTAAAGATATCCATGGTCGCAACCTGATAGCCTTGTTGTTTGTAGATTTCTGTTAGGGCGTTCGCCGCTTGATTATGACCGCCGCCTGTTGAGGCGGTTAAAAGCAAAATAGTTTTCATCTTTTTTCCTTTCTTGGCTAACGGTTTTTTTTCCTATGTACTTATTGTATGTTTGCGGCTTTAAGTGCAGTTTAACGGGAGATTAAATTTTCATTAAAAATGGGATCAATGTTTGCGGTAACCATGCGGGCTAGCGGGCTGGTAAAATCTTCTAAGTAGGGGTAAGAACGACCTCGTAATATACACACAATATACGTACAATATACAAATTTTACTGTATTTATAACTAGAAAGAGCATCTAAATATGGTTTATATGCTCGAATACGATAATTAAATCAATACATATAAGTGGTATAATTATGAACAGATAGATAATTATTGAATTCCTTAATTTGAGCTGAAAGACTTAGTGATACTGCAGTAGTATGTGTAAATTATTAATAAAATCAATTTTTTCGGAGGGATGGGCATTGTACGAACAATTTGATAGTGCAACATACTTAAAACATAGATCCGATTTGATAGTTAGACTTCATGCTATTAATATTTCGCAGGCTGAATGTTTGTATTTTAAAGAAACTATGTATAGTATTTTATCGCAAACGGTATTTTTTTATTTAGAAGATTATGCGTTGTATCTTGCTTTTTACGAGAAATTTGGCGTAAAAGCAAATTCAGAACAAGTAATTCATATAGGCATTAAATCTGTGCAGAATTTTGTTTCTTTTTGGGATCACTTAGGATTTGGACTCAGCACCGTTTTTCATTTAAAACTTACTGAAAGAGAGTCTTATTTTGATGTAGTAGCGACTGAATTATTGAAGGGGAGTAATGACAAGCAATTCTTAGCAGATTTAAGTGAACTTAGAAGGCTGTTCTCTGCCTTGGGTTTTTTAAGGAAAGAATATCGAAATCCAATAACTCACAGGTATCATGAGTGCTTTATAGAAAGAAACAATAATGATACGATTAAAAACAAAGTGCTTAAGTTAAATGAAGCATTATCTTTGGGTTATCAAAACATGATGGCTGCGATGGTAATCTATTTACGGATAATGAAAGATTATGCTCCGAATGATGAATATGGCTCATATCTTAAGGAAAGTATAAGAAAGAAAAGATAGTTATGAACAAGAATTAGTTATATCTTTATTTGACCTATTTATTTTAGAGGTTGTGCAATATCGATATCGCAGACCATGAAGCACTTGATCGACAGATGCCGTGGTCGGATGCAATTCCTGAAAATATGAAATCAAAATCACAAGAAAAATAGAGAAAACACCACTTCTCATCAAAATGATGACGGTGGTGTTTTGCATTTTATTTGTTGCAATGAGATGTGCTTCTGTTAGACGGTTTATTACCATTTTACAGAAAATAGACAGAATATACAAATAAGAGTATTATTAATACTAAGATATATAGATGCAAAAATACGATTAACTAATAAACAATTATAGTATTGCACAATCAATGTTTAGTTACCTGTATTGATTGTAGCGACTTAAAACAAGCATACTTTTGTTAATTTGAATAAGTATTTACGGAGGGTGAAAATGAGTGGTTTTAGAAGAGGTTCGGAATGGAATAGATGGGATCTCCATCTGCATACGCCTGAAACAAAAAAGAATGATAGCTATGATGGAAGTACTCCGGAAGAGAAGTGGAATAATTTTTACACAGCTATTAAAAATTATATAGGTGATGGTCAGGATTCGCAAAAAAATATTAGCGTAATTGGTATAACCGATTACTTGTCAATTAAAAATTATAAAAGAGTTATGTCTGATCAACGCTTACCTGAGACCGTTAAATTGGTAATTCCTAATATTGAAATGAGAGTTAGACCAATTGCAGACAATGCGCCAGTAAATATTCATTTTCTATTTAATCCTTCCTTTGTTGAAAGCTTGGAATATAGATTCTTTACAAAATTAAGCTTTGAATATGCTGAAAGAGAATTCAATGCTTCACGCGATGCGTTAATGGAGCTAGGAAAACTAATAGAACCTGGAATATCTAATGAAGCTGCTTTAAAGAGAGGGATTGATCAGTTTATACCAACAATTGAAAGCGTAAAAAAAATATTTAAAGATGATAAGGAACTGAGGGAAAATGTAATAATTGTTGTATCGAATAATCGATCTGATGGTGCAAGTGGTATTACAGCTCATTCTGATTATTGTGAAGGTAGAGGAGCAATGTCACAATTGATGGGTGTTAGACTAGCATTGTATCAATTTGTGGATGCTGTTTTTTCTGCAAACCCGAATGATAGTGCATATTTTTTAGGCGAAAAGCCTGGAAGTGATGACCGCAAAGTGGTTAAACGAAAATGTGGGTCTTTGAAACCTTGTATTCATGGTTCAGATGCACATGAGTTATCGCGTCTTTTCGAACCTGATCTACATAGATACTGTTGGATAAAAGCCACTCCAACATTCAACGGGTTGCGTCAAATTCTTTATGAGCCAAAAGATCGTGTTAGGATTTCCGAATTGAAACCAGAACAAAAGCCGGATTATCATGTCATTGAGCATGTGGTTATTCAGGATGGCGATTTTCAACCAGATCCAATATTTTTCAACGATAAATTAACATGTATTATTGGTGGGAAATCGACTGGAAAGTCAGCGTTATTGCATAATATGGCTAAAGCAATAGATGGTAAGCAGGTTGCTAAAAAGCGTGAAGTGGCAGAAAATAAAACAAAAGAAATCGAAAGTATGACGGTGGTCTGGGCTGATGGAACCGAAAGTGTTACTTCGGAAGTAGAGGATGAACATAAAATAGTCTATGTTCCGCAAACGTATTTAAATCGATTGAGTGATAATTCTGAAGAAGTAACTGAAATTGATGATTTGATTCAAGAGATTGTTCTGCTAAAAAAAGAAGCAAAAGAAATGCATGATCAAGTATATAAATCAATCCAGACAAAAAAGCAAAGCATCACGAAGAATGTTTTGGATTTCATCCAATTGCAGGAAGACGTCAGTGTATTGAAAGCGCGTGCAAAAGAAATTGGAAATAAGAAAGGGATTATAGCCGAAATTATAAAATTGAAAGCACAGAAAGATCAAATTTCATCACAAATATCATTATCTGAAGAGGATATTGAATCTTATGATAATGCAGTATCTTTTATTTCTGAGTTAACTGAGGAGATAGAGTTATTTGAGACTGAAATGAGAATGATTGACAAGATAGAGAGCATAGTTGAGCCTAAGCCATTTGAAGGACAGTATTCTATAGAGACGAAATCAGTGCTAAATCAAATACAAAAACAAATTGTTGAACAAGCAGATAAAGTTTGGGGTGAGAAGAAAAAAGAGATGCGAAAAACTCTCGAAGATTCAGTTCGAGAGTTGAAACAGTCATTACTAATACATAGACAAAAACGTGATTCATTGAGTGGAAAAATAAACGAAAATGAGTCCATGAAGAAATTATCAGACCTAATTCAGGAGCAAAACAAACTATTAAAAAGCATCGAGGAGATAGAAAAAGAAATTACTAATAAGGAAAGTGAGTTTGATGTAGCGTTAGATGAACTGAGTGGATTATTCGATTATTATTTAAAGGAGTATGAGTCGTATGCCCGAATAATTAATGAGAATCCTGAATTTGATTGTGTTGATTTGAAATTCTCAGTTGAAATTCCATTCCGTACTGAAGCGTTTTGTAATACAATCAGTAAGCTTTTTGACAAAAGGACTTTGCGCTCAAGAAAAAACATTTTAAATATTGATTCACCGGAAATTAATAAGTTTAGTGGAGAATCATTAAGGAAGCTTATAAAAGCCTCCATTGATGGAACACTCCCCATAGTAAGGGGGTATTCAAAAGAAAGTGCATTAAGAGTTATTCTTGATGATTGGTATAATATTACGTATAAAGTTATTATGGATAATGACTCTATTGAGCAAATGTCACCAGGAAAAAAAGCTCTTGTATTATTGAAGCTTTTAATAAATTTGGAAGAAAGTAAATCGCCTATATTGATTGATCAACCTGAAGATGATCTCGATAATAGATCGGTGTTCGATGATCTTATCCCATTTATTCGAGATAAAAAAGTCGATCGGCAAATAATAATAGTTACTCATAATGCTAATGTAGTTGTTGGTGGAGATGCTGAAGGTATAATCATTGCAAATCAAGACGGTATTAATGCACCAAATAATAAGTCTAGATTTGAGTATAGGATAGGGGCAATAGAAGAAAATACAGCTGTGTTTGAAGCAGATGGGAATATTAAAGCTGGAATATTAAATGGCAAGGGAATCCAGCAACATATTTGTGATGTTCTTGAAGGTGGCGAAGTAGCTTTTGATTTGAGGAGAAACAAATATCATATAAAATTTTAGTCGTGGTTTATATGGTAATTTGCTGAGAAGGTATAGTAAAAGGAGTAGTTCAATGGATAAAAAGCCATATTATAAACTGTTAGATATCGTTGATCAGTATTTATATCAGCTAGATTATAACAATTTTAATCCGGTTGATCCTCTGGAATTGATATTTGAAGGGACAAAATTCTCTGAAGTGTATTTAGATCTTGATGATTTCGTTACATTCCATACTAGAGAGTTAAATTATTCTGCAGGAAGAAGTTTAGTTGATCAATATGAAGATGTTGATGTAGCGCAGAGGATTAAAGTTATAGAGGTTCTATTTAATATTGTTTATTATTCAAAAATAGAAGATGTGTTAAAGAAAAAGATTTCCAACTACTTGAATCGATATAATGTGGTTTTTTCCGATGATAATGAATATAAGCAGGTAGTGATTGATGGAAGTGAAAAATTTTTAGAAGGCTCATTTGGGAAAGTATATTTAATTGATGATAAGTATGTAAAAAAGCAATTAAAGAGTGAGTACTGGGATGATCATGATATCTCAAGTAGGTTCAAGAATGAGTTTGAAATACAGAAAAGGCTTTATGATTCAAATGTTAGAGTTTTGGGAGCTTATGACTATGATTCGCTAGCAAATTCATTTTTGATGGAAAGAGCGGATTTTGATTTATATGATCTTCTCGACAAGAATAAGATTAGTTTTGAAGAGCAAATTAAATTAACAAGACAAGTATTAAAAACAATGATCACAGCTCATAAAATGACAATTATTCATAGAGATTTACATCCAGGAAATATTATGATTAAAAAGTATGAACCATTCATTTCCGATTTTGGATTTGCAAAAGATAGTAATCATTTAAGATCAAGGTTGAGTAGTGTTACACCGAAGCCTACGCATAAATTTGTTGCACCAGAAGGTTTTAGGAAATTTACTGATTTAGACGAAATCAGTGATGTTTATTCGATTGGGAAAGTTATCGATTTTATATTTGGTAATGGGAACTTAGGAACGGCGCACCCATTTAAGTTATTGGTGGAAAAAGCAACAAAAGATATAAGAGAAGAGAGATTTAATACTGTCGAGGACTTGAGTGAATCATTTGAAGGCATATTTAATAATTATTTAAAAGGTGTTGACGTCAAGCGTATTAACACGCTTATTCAGAAAGGAATCTATGATACAAGTATTGAACATTATTTACTAGAACTGGCAGAAAAAAAGAAAATATCGACACAGATTGTAGCAAATAGATGGTTGAATTTGGCTGAGATTTTGCTGAAATGCGATACGAGTAATCAAGAAAAAATATTGAGAGCAATAAGTATTACTTTTATACAAGCCACAGGATATAATGGTTGGAAAAATTACGATTTGTTTGCAACTATAACTTATACAATGGTGATAAGAAGTGAAATGCCTATAGTGATTAAGCTAGCTTACAGTATTCTTGAAGAATGTGCGAAACATCGATTTGCTGCTGATAGGCTTTTACTGAGTGTTCCTTATGAAAAGATCCAGCCGATTAGTGAAGAATAATAAGTGACCGTGATGTTATTTGATGTGTAGAAAGAGAGATAAAAATGGCGAAGAAGATTGTGGGAACTTGTGCATTATGTGATATAGAAGATGTTGAGCTTGAGTTAAGTCATATTATTCCAAAGTTTGTTATTAGACACCTGAAAAGAATATCTATTGGTAAGATAAGGACCATCGGCGAGCCCAATGCTGTGTCACAAGACAGCGAAAAGCACTATCTACTTTGCGGTGAATGTGAGGATAGATTTAATGTATCGGAAACATTATTCGCTGAGAAAGTATTTAGACCATTCCAGTTGGGGAAGTTTACATCTGTTGAATATAGTGAGTGGATGAATTACTTTCTTACCTCTGTAAGTTGGAGAAGTCTTATTCGTGATATAGATTATTT
This sequence comes from Eubacteriales bacterium, assembly GCA_030625815.1. GTDB lineage: Bacteria > Bacillota > Clostridia > Tissierellales > GPF-1 > GPF-1. The sequence continues at coordinate 9,532 of DAOUQF010000003.1, read as the reverse complement.
TGAAGAAGAAGGGAAGATTCATCCTGATGATTTGAATTTACTTAAGACTTCTGCAGATATTATGAAAGAATATTTAATGGGAAAAAGCGAAGATGTAGGATCAATACAAAACCATTTGTTTTTCTTTGAGGATTTAGTGTCAATACCTGAAGAGTATAAAGGTTTAAAGCTTCATATGTCAGTTTTAGGAAGTCAAGGTAGTTATACTGTTCATAATCATACAGCAGGGACACATGCTACGTTTACCAATATGATGGGAATACTATTATTCACAATATACTCTTTTGGTGACGAAGAAAAATGGGAGAATACTCAAATTAATATAGACAATGGTATAATATCTGCCGGTGATCAACACGTAACAAGCACCTTGGGAATGGAAATACAATTCTTAGCAGAGTCATTTGAAAAAGCGAAAGCGAAGTTAAATAAAAAGACAAAGGATAACATTGCAACAACCATTGAAAAAAACAAAGACAAAATACCGGGAAGTAGAATGCTAAAAATAATGCTGAAAGATCTTAATCTGAAGTAATTTTTGGGTTAGATAATGGGTTATATTATACGTAATAAAAAAAGTTGTGAACTTCGACGACATTAAACGCTCTATCTGATTTGTAAGTGGAGAACTTTTGTTTTTGGTAAACTAGAAATGGTTCATCCGATAAACGGTTTAATTCGACCTAAAAAAATATGACTGATAAATAGCCTTGTTTCTTAATAAAACAACGGAACCTTTTCCATACATTGAGTGTTTGATCCGCTTAAGTTTGGAAACACTGCCTTCTACTACACCATTGCTAAGTTTATATCTTGCAGCGTTTAGAACTGCGCAATAGTCAGTATTTAGGCTTCTGATGATTCTGTTCAATACAGCAGTTTTCATTGTGCGTTTTAAAATTTTCTTTAGAGAAATATAATCCTGTTTGAGGAAAAGCTTCCTCAACGCACTATAAAATTTCTTGAGGACACCGATTAAAGGATACCGTGTGACTAGATTACTTATTTGCTTTTTTACCATCTGTTCAGATTTATACATAAACACGAAATTGAATATTTGCTTTCTGGTTATAACAACGTGCTCCTTTTCCAAATAATCGAAGGATTGGTTGTAAGGTTTCATGTTCTTATGAATAAAATAATTCAATGTACGATATTTACAGTCTATACCTTGATTACGCAACTTTTTGTAAATTTTTATAACACTGTTGCCTTCGTTATACATTTCCATAATTTTAGTTTTGTACGGGTCGAGGTATGAAAACCGTGTGCGGTCTGACGATACTAATGGATCTTTATAACTAACGTATTTCTTTACCGTTCTAAAATTCAATGAAAACCGTTTGGCAGTTTTCGAAATGTTCCTAGTTAATTTGTAATCTTTTTTAACTTGCTGAATTAGCTGCGTTTTTCTCATCTGAGCAGGTGTTCTTTTATCCTTTATCGTATGTGCTTTCTTTGAATTGCTTTTCTCATAGTTTCCAAGAATGATTCGTGAAGGAATTGTTCTTTTCATTTCTGACATCATCATTTTCGTTATATTCATCAGTAAGTGGAATCTGTCGGCGATGTGATAAAAATCACCATGTAATGCTCGGTATTGTCTTCCACGATCACGTGTGATTAGTTTGAGATTCTTGTATCTGTCCAGCGCTTTCTGTACGACCTCTGTTTCTCTCGAATTGATAACATCGATTATTCGATGTGTTTCGAGATCGACGAGAATAGTTCCATACCGATGTTTTTTTTAGCGCAAAATCATCCACTCCAATTTGGGTAATTGTATTCCTATCAATTTTCGGAGTAAACGCTTTTGCAAGTTGAAGCAATTTGTCTCCAGAGACCTTGATGTGTTTCTCCTTGCAAATTCTTGAACCGATTTCTGCAGGTTGAGTCAACGCGATACGTACTAGCAGATTTAAGAGTCTATTCGAAAAACGCTTTTTGGGACTCACATACTCATCCAAAGGCTCATTGAAATACTTCATGGAGCATTGTTTGTTTGAACAAATCATCTTTCTGAATCGAAGTTTCACGTATGTTTGTCTATCGAGGATAGGAAGATCTTGTACGGTTCGAGTATAGTAAGTCGCATACTCTGAAGTTTCTTGCCCACAGTGGGGACACCGCAAAATACGTTTTTTTGTTGAAAAATGGAGTACGATCTTATCACCATCAATTTCAGCTGTTTTGTAAATGAAATAGTTCGGGAAAAACTCATCAATAAAGTCTTGAAGATTGTCCATATACTCCTCCGAAAACATGTGGCATCATAACCAAATTATATCATAATTTCAGAAAACAAACCATTTGTCGGAAGAACCTTTTAAGGTTCTTCCGACAAATGGTTTAATTCGATCTAAAAAAATATGACTGATAAATGGCCTTATTTCTTAATAAAACAATGGAACCTTTTCCATACATTGAGTGCTTGATCCGCTTAAGTTTGGAAACACTGCCTTCTACTACACCATTGCTAAGTTTATATCTTGCAGCGTTTAGAACTGCGCAATAGTCGGTATTTAGGCTTCTGATGATTCTGTTCAATACAGCGGTTTTCATTTTGCGTTTTAAAATTTTCTTCAGAGAAACATAATCCTGTTCGAGAAAGATCTTTCTCAACGGACTATAAAATTTCTTGAGGATAGCAATTAAAGGATACTGTGTGACTAGATTACGTATATGCTTTTTTACTATCGGTTCCGATTTATACATAAATATGAAATTGAATATTTGCTTTCTGGTTATAACAACGTGCTCCTTTTCGAAACAATCAAAGGATTGGTTGTGGGATTTGATGTTCTTATGAATAAAATAATTTAGTGTGCGACATTTACAGTCGATACCTTGATTACGCAACTTTTTATAAATTTTCACAGTACTGTTGCCCGCTTCATACATTGCTAATATTTTTGTTTTGTACGGGTCAAGGTATGAGAAACGTGTACGGTCTGACGAGACTAATGGATCTTTACAACTAACGTATTTCTTTACCGTTCTAAAATTTAATGAAAATCGTTTGGCCGTTTTCGACATGTTCCTTGTTAATTTGTAATCTTTTTGAACTTGCTGAATTAACTGCATTTTTCTTGTTTGACTAGGTGTTCTTTTATCCGTTGTCGTATGAGCTTTCTTTGAATTGATTTTTTCATAGTTTCCAAGAATGATTCGTGAAGGAATTGATCTTTTCATTTCTGACATCATCATTTTCGTTATATTCATCAGTAAGTGGAATCTGTCGGCAATGTGATAAAAATCACCATGCAATGCTCGGTATTGTCTTCCACGATCACGTGTGATTAGTTTGAGATTCTTGTATCTGTCCAAAGCTTTCTGTACGATCTCTGTTTCTCTCGAATTGATAACATCGATTATTCGATTTGTTTCGAGGTCGACGAGAATAGTTCCATACCGATGTTTTTTTTTAGCGCAAAATCATCCACTCCAATTTGGGTAATTGTATTCTTATCAATTTCCGGAGTAAAAGCTTTTGCAAGTTGGAGCAATTTATCTCCAGAAACCTTGATGTGTTTCTCCTTGCAAAGTCTTGAACCGATTTCTGCAGGTTGAGTCAACGCGATACGTACTAGCAGATTTAAAAGTCTATTCGAAAAACGCTTTTTGGGACTCACATACTCATCCAAAGGCTCATTGAAATACTTCATGGAGCATTGTTTGTTTGAACAAATCATCTTTCTGAATCGAAGTTTCACGTATGTTTGTCGATCGAGGATAGGAAGGTCTTGTACGGTTCGAGTATAGTAAGTCGCATACTCTGAAGTTTCTTGCCCACAGTGGGGACACCGCAAAATACGTTTTTTTGTTGAAAAATGGAGTACGATCTTATCACCATCAATTTTAGCCGTTTTGTAAATGAAATAGTTCGGGAAAAACTCATCAATAAAGTCTTGAATATTGTCCATAAACTCCTCCGGATATATGTGGCATCATAACCAAATTATATCATAATTTCGGAAATCAAACCATTTGTCGGAAGAACCATTTTTAACTTGCCAAATACAGTTGTGGTGAACAAATTTTTTTAAGACCTCCAATTGGAAGCAATGCATGCCCAGAATGTGGATGCAAAATTTCTTTGAAAGAATCTTATGCTTGTAAACTATCAATTATGAAGGTGGATGGGCACGATTATAATCGAGTTTTGTATCTAGAGGATCTCGAGGCTGATCAAGTATTAAGAAAAATGGATGATTTGCATAGCAAAAGATTTTACGAGTTAGTAGACAGTGAAAGGAATATGGATATTTATCGTGAAACCTTATTTTATTTAGTTTCAGGGAATGATGAATTATATGAAATGATTAAAGCAGATATAGCTAGAGATGAAGAAAATATTGGGAAAATGAACCCAACTGAAGGAGTTCCGAAGGTTTACGACTTCTATTTTCGTGAAGTTTATCCTTATGCATTCGATTATTTTGAGGGTAGCTCTAAAGCATTAATGGAACTGGCTCTTCAACTTTATACAGATGTGTATCCGACGAAAGATCAATATCAAATCTTTCGTCGACTAAACGCACAAGATTTAAAGCTTGCTTGGATGGCAATCGCTATCAGATACGATATTGATATTGAGTAGTAATATGTATCGAGTATTTATGTAGCTGGATTAGATGCGGGGAAAGAGAAATTTTGGATAAAACCTAAGCTTTTTCTTTCCTATAACAATTAATGCTCAAAAAGTAGAGAGGAGTGGAGATGAATGGAAGGAAGTCGGGAATATAAAGATAAAGTTGTAGCAACCCTTACAAAATCAAACCCGCTTGTAGAATATGTGATTCCGAATGACTACGTTGAAGTATATTCGGTAACGCAGAAAGGTTTTAAAGTTCTCACAGGTAAAATAATTAGAATGGTTTATCTTGGTAATATTTCACCATATCGCCAATCGATCATAATATCTGTTATAGATGATAACGGAAGAGAAATAGCAAAAGACAAGTTTAAAGTAGTGGGCTGGAAAGAAATACGGTTAATTGAGAAGGTACTTGCGGCTGGGGATGTTGAAGTTTGTGAGTATACGTTTATGATAGTAAAATAAGGATTTGAAAATGATGAATCTTGTGATTATCAGGTACTGAATGTGTTTTTAATAATTAGGATTTTACAGAAATACTTTCTTTGTATAAAAATTCTGGGTCAAAATCTATACCATTAGGCCACACGATTGTTCCGAAAGATATTCTTAATTTGGTGAAATACGCCTTGTTTTTTAAAGGCAAAAATACCTTTTGATCCAAATATGGCTTACAGTCGAAAATTCTTTGCTCACAATCTTCAAAAGTTATCTTGATTAAATAATCATCCATAGAAACTGCCTTTATAATTCGTTTGTACATAATCATCACCTCTTTAACTTTATTGTTACTAGTAGTATCGATTATTTGCTGAATAATTGTCACGTGTGGAGATGTATTGAATACTTTTATCTTGGTGTATATGTATTAGTAATGATGGGATAGCGATAGATTTCAATATCATCAGCAATAAATCCTCGTCTTTGTGATGCTAGTAATAGTTGATACCTATTTTCCCGACCTACATGGTTATCCGTATGAATATAGATTTTTTCTGCGTGCAGATCCTCTCGGCAAAAGCTCTTAATGAAATCGTACCCATTCGATAGCAAGTCTCCTGTTTCATTACTTCCCAAATCATGGTCGAGAAAAAAAGATCCTAATATTCTTTGTTGCAAAGAGCTCGAGCGCTTCTTCAATTGTTCTTGCTACAACGAAGCCCTTTGGACAATCTCTTAAATCATCATGGTAAAGATTTACTTTCATGTGGATCAACTCCTTTGCGAACTTTTGACAACGGTTTATAAGGAAATTTTATATGTGACGATTGTGTAGAAGACTTTTGAATTCTTCGATTAATTTTGCGGAATAGAAAGTTGAATTTAGTATTTTTGGATCAGAGTCAAGAATATTTTTGCTAGTTATGCACCGATCGATATATTCATGAAATCGGTAATTGGAGAGGTTTTCGATCGAACGATGAAGTTTTATAATTTCCAATAATTCGAGTAGCCTATAGTTGTCTTCAGTAATTTTAAAAGGAAATTTTTTTACGATGATGTTCTTGTATTGGAACCCTTTATCTGGTACTAGATTGGAATAGATCTGGATCGATTTTGAAATCTGCGTTGTCAGATTGTATTTGCTGAATAAGCGATATCCCGAGTAAATTCCTTGTACCTGTAGGTGACCTAAGAAGTATTGTTCGATTTGTTGTTCACTTGATTCGATCAGCCCATACTTAGTTTGCTTTGGTATGCAATAGAAGGGATTTTTAATTTCGTATAGACTATTTGATGCACAGAGGGTGCCGATGATGAATTGGAAAGTCTCTTTTGAAAAATGAGTTTCGAATGTATTGGAATACAATGAATCCATATTGATGACTTCAAGCAGATGATAAGTTTTTGAAAAATAATTTTTAACTTGTATAAAGCTATGATTCTTCATGGTATTTCCTTTCTTTCGTACTTTTGATGGAGTTGTAGATGTGGCTACTATTTCTATTAGGCAATTCATCTTCAAGATAGTCATCATAATAGGAATATGCTAAGTTGCAAAACTGCTTCATCAACGATAGCAAAAATTCCAATTGATTCCTTTAATTCATTTGAAAATCCGAGGATGTCGATACGAATGCGAGAGTATATATCAAGTTCCTTCTTTGCTTTGATATTTTAATCATATCACAAGGAAAGAACGGGCTGAATAACATAAGTGGGAGTGTTTTGGAAGCAATCTAAATATTGATGGCGTATGATTTTACTGGTCCCAGTGGGATCAGGCCCCTCGGGAGAGCCGAGCCCCGAACCTCGGTTTCTAACAAATGGTAGGCGTCAAAGCCTACCTTTGTGTTAAAGAAACCGAGGCCTCCCTGCATGCAGGGGAGGGGCGAGGGTCTACTCAAAATATAAAAAATGAGATTACCTTGAAATGGCTGAAATAATGGATGTTCGAGTTTATTAGTAGTAAAACGAGATGTGTGTTATTAGGTTTTTTGAATATTGAGGAGGGTCAAGCTGATTTTAGCTTGACTCTTTTTTTGTAATTAACAATAATGTCTTACCGATTGTGATTAGAGTATCGGTGGAGGTGAAATCATGAAACAACATCGTAAACGCGATCACAAGATTAAAAGATGGTAAGCGTCTAATAAGCCGGTGTATTGCAAAAGGCAAAATCCCCGTTTGAGGATCTTGCCTTTTATGTTTGCGAGGCATGATGCCGAGCCGATGGTCTGAAAGAAGACCTGCCGCCCCGCCAGTGGGAAGGCAAGCTGTAAGCAAGGGCGTCTCCGGCGACGGAGGGGTCTGAAGGAAGCTGATGGTGGTTGTGGGAATGGAACGAAAGTAAACCAGGGTTGGCGGGTGAGGAGGATAACCTTTCATAAAGTGGGAAAGTCCGAAAACTGGAATAAACCTTAACCGTTAGGATGGTCGTTTTCATAACAGGCGGAGCAGGCTTAACCTCGGAAGCGCTGTACCGAAGCTGTAGGCAATTCTCACAAGGGAAACCAAGGGGGATTATCAGGTGCAGTGTGCAGATGAAGCCGTAGTAGTGAGGAAACGGGAGCCAATGAAAGCTGGTAACAGTGAGGAGGGGAAAACTCTCGTGACGGGATGCCTGGTCATCCTGGCCGTTATGAGCCAAAAGCTGATAGCGGATGCGAAGGGCGGAAGAGATCTCAAAGTCTGCTGAAGATTTGTTGGACTAAAGACGAAGGCGTTGAAAGAAGGGTGAAAGTCCCGGAAGGTACGGCATACTGGTGAAAACTGATATGTGCGACGACGCGAATGGGAAGTAGATGCTGGAAGGAAGATAAGATTGCCGAAGAGCTAGAGACGTCGACGGAAAGCATGGAAGAACCCATAGTCTGAGGAAAGATAGAAGGAAAGCAGAGCAGGAACGGAGGTGAGGTCATGAAGAAATGGTACAGCCTATACGATAAAATCTATCGGATAGAAAACTTGAAAGAAGCATACAAGCGGGTAAGGCGAAACCATGGGGCTCCGGGGATTGACGGAGAAACGGTGGAAGACTTCGGACAAAATGCGGAGAATAGAGTGAGATCTCTTCATGACGCACTGAAAACCAAGACGTATCAACCAAATCCAGTTAGAAGAGTCGAACTGGACAAGCTGGATGGCGGAATCAGGAAACTAGGCATTCCGACAGTAACGGACCGGGTGGTACAGCAAGCCATTGTGAACATCATAGAACCAATCTTTGATGCGGATTTTCATCCATCAAGTTTCGGATACCGACCGAATCATTCACAACAGCAGGCAGTGGCAAAGGCAGAGCGGTTTATGAACAAATACGGGCTTGAGCACGTGGTGGACATGGATTTAAGCAAATGCTTTGATACTTTGAACCATGAGCTGATGATGAAAGCGGTGGGAGAAAAGATCAGTGACGGAAGTGTGCTGAATCTCATTAAAAGCTTTCTGAAATCAGGTGTTATGGAAAAAGGAGAATTCTCAAACACGGAGATCGGGAGCCCACAGGGCGGAGTGATCTCGCCGCTGTTGTCAAATATTTACCTGAACAAGTTCGATCAGAAAATGATGGCGGGTGGGATACGAATCGTCCGCTATGCGGACGATATCCTGATCTTTGCCAGAGATCGAATGGATGCAGGGAATTGCATGGCGTATGCGAGAAAAGTGTTGGAGGGTGAGCTCAAGCTGAAAGTGAATGAAAAGAAAACACACGTAACAAGTGTATATGCCGGAGTGGAATTTCTTGGGTTTGTGATACGAAGAAAGTCGTTGGGGATTCAGGCCAAAAGGTTGAAACGGTTCAAGGATCGGATTCGACAAATCACAAGAAGAAACTCGGGACGGCCAATCGAAGTGGTGATTAAGGAACTCAATCCAGTCCTTCGGGGTTGGATGAATTACTACCGGGCTGCCAACATCAAAGAGATTGCCAAAAAGTTGATGATGTGGATTCGAAGAAGATTGAGAATGATACGAATGAAGCAATGGAAATCGTACAAGAAAATGCACAAGGAGATGAGGAAGTTGGGCATCAAAGGGAATGGCAAGAAGATGGATGTGGTGAAATGGAAGAATTCCAGCACGCACATCATTCATCAAATCATGCCGAACCAGTACTTTGATGAACAGGGATTGATTGATTTGTGCCAGTACGAGGTTGGGTTGCTGTCGAATTATTACTGATTCGGCGAGAGATTTCAGGAGCCGGATACGGCAAACGTAAGTCCGGTTCTGTGAGAGCAAAGAACTTCGGATTAATTATCCGAAGTTCTAGCTACTCGATTTGCAGATTCGCTGAATTTCTTCATCCCATGGGAGATACTCTTCTAAAAATTCTGGATGTCTGCCAAATTGCACACCTGGAAGCTCCTTAAAAATATATAACAAATATTTGTACGGCTCCAAACCGTTCGCTTTCGCTGTTTCGATGATACTATAAATTGCCGCACTTGCTTTTGCACCCCTTGGACTGCCACTGAACATCCAATTCTT
>DAOUQF010000006.1 GCA_030625815.1 Eubacteriales bacterium | reverse complement strand
CTCGCAGATCCGACAACCAATACACAGATCATGGTGAAAGATCGGCTTTGGTTGAAGCAACGCAAAGGCAGCCTTTCGAATCCACTTTGGATAGTTCCGTCCAAAACTTACATTGGTGATCTCCGGCACTTCAAACTCCTCTTGGACCACAGATTCCAACGACTCTCCGAGAATTTCAATATCTTTCATCCCTTCGGCGCATATTTCGCGATCCACCATGCGCTTCAGCATCGGTACATCGTTCTCCGTCAAACCCATGATGCGAGAGGCCACCATATCGAGGTGATACGGACTAGGCGATGCCAGCACCGCACCAATCGCCTTCGGCGTTCCCGACGAAGGTCCCTCCCCTTCCATGCCGATAATAGCATCCATAACGGAAAGAGTTGGCTGAACCCCTTGGCAAATATCAATCAATGCATCGGAAAAATCGTAGATATCCGGCATTTTAAAATGATACTCCGCCTTCAGGGCACCCGGTACGCATCCGAATAAATTTTTAGTTGCCCCCGTCATTTTCGTCATGCCGTGGGTCTTTAATTTACAGACCGACACCACATGATCCGCTTGCTTCAGCATCTTTGCCAGCGTCAAACTTTTTAAAATGCGACCGTCGGGATTTTTTTGCTCGATCCGTCCGACCTCTTCATTTAAGGTCGCTCCAGTCCGCCTTGCCACCCCTTCCATCCCTGTTTCTCGATAGACGCGTTTTAAGATGGAAAGATTAAATGGCCCCCCCGGACTATCGCCAATAATGACCTTGCAGCCATAGGCGATCAGCGATTCGGCTAAGACTTCCACAACCAAAGGATGGGTCGTGGTCGCCTCTTCCGGCTTCCTTGCCATCAGCAAATTCACCTTCAAAAATATAGTTTCTCCCGGTTGAAAAAAACGTTCAAGCCCGCCGAGATCCGACAGGCTTTTATCAATCGCTTCCACCACGAGATTCTTTTCATACCTCTTGCATGCGTGCAAAGATACCCTCGTCTTCATACTTGCTCCTTATAGTAAGTCTTCTTCCACAAAGGACACATACCGATCTCCGGCCGAGATGATATGATCCACCACCGAAACACCGATGGTTCCCAAGGCATCCTTCAACCGCCCTGTGACTTCAACATCCGCCCGGGACGGCCGAGCCGTTCCACCGGGGTGGTTGTGCGCCAAAATCACGCTATGAGCGCGATTGCGCAGAGCCGCCTCAACGATATTTCGCGTATAGACCGGCGCTTGATCCAACGTACCCTTGGCAATCTTTTCTGTTGCGATCACGCGCTTTTGCGCATCCAAGCAAATTAAATAAAATACTTCATAGGTTTCCTTTTTACACAAAACACGAATATAATCTCCCGCTAATGACGTGGAGTTGATTTTCTTCTTTTTCACTTCAAACTTGCTGGATTCGTAACGCTTAAATGCTTCCGGCAGACTATGGAGAAATACCGCTGTACTCTCTCCAACCCCCTCCAGTCTCATCAATTCCTGGGGATTTGCATCCAGTACCCCGGCAAATCCATGAAAATCCGCCAAAAGACGTTTTGCCAATGGCTTTGTATCTTTCCTTGGAATGGAGTAACACAAGAGCAGCTCCAGTAATTGATAATCCTCAAAACCCTCTAATCCCTTTTTCAGCACTTGCTGACGCATTCGCTTCCGATGCTCGGCATTTGGATTCATAAAGAGGTCGCCTCCTTACACGATTTTCCACTTATTATTTGATTGATTTAAGATATAAAATCCCTTTTCATTTGTTGAGTTCACGCGGTTATATGAAATGTCCGAATCGTCAAGATTGCGAATCATGCCTCCCGCTTCTTCAATAATGCATTGCATCGCCGCCGTATCCCACTCCATGGTTGGACCGTAGCGGTAATGGATATCTGCTTTTCCCTCTGCAATCAAACAACCCTTTAAAGAACTTCCCTTTTCCATAATCCGCGTAACCTGATTCATCTTGGCCATGGTTCGAACGTGTTTCGATTTCGGCGATCGTCCCACCACCAATCGAATATTCTGCTCACGAGTAGAAACCTGAATCGGTTGTGCCTTTTGGTTGTCTCTCACCACATAAGCACCCCGCCCCTTAACCGCGAAAAACAATTCCTGCTGTACCGGCGCATAAACAACACCCAGTACCACGCGGTTTTGATAAGCAAGGGCAATATTAATCGAAAACTCACCGTTTCGTTTCAAATACTCCCGCGTGCCATCCAAAGGATCAATCAGCCAGCACCAGTCATTATCCAGTCGAATCAAATCATCCTCCGACTCCTCCGACAAAAACGCATGTTGTGGAAAACTCTTTTTTAAACCCTCAAGTATAATTCGATTTGAAGCCAAATCCGCCTCAGTTACAGGGGATTGGTCTTCTTTATACATTACCTCACATTGGCGTTCATAGATCTTCATAATCTCGACACCGGCCTCATATGTCAGGTAAATCGCAGTGCTTAACTCATCTCTTAAATTCACAATTATCACCTATCCCAGTTTATTCTTCCTCTATTCTATCACAATAGACACCTGCGCCAAAGAAAAAACCTTGTGATCCCTTCCCGATATAAAAAACTCCCTGCATATGATTCTGTGCAGGGAGTTTCAAACTTCTATCGCTTATAAAATTGATTTTGCTTGCTTCACAACATTTTCTGTTGTAAATCCATATTTCTTCAGCAACAAATCGCCAGGTGCCGACTCGCCGAATTGATCGATTCCAAATACAACGCCTTCTGATCCCGCATATCGGTACCAGCCAACCGTTGAACCCGCTTCGAAGATCACACGTTTTTGAACCGCTGCAGGCAGTACCGATTCTTTGTACGCTGCATCTTGCGCTTCAAAGATATCCAAGCAAGGGATGCTGATGACACGTGCGTCAACGCCTTCCGCTTTCAAGACTTTTTGCGCTTCCACCATCAAGTGAACCTCTGATCCAGTCGCCATCAAAAGAAGATCCGGTGTTTCCTTTTCTTCCTTGATCAAGATATACGCGCCTTTTTCAGCGCCCTCATTCACTCCCGCCAATTGCGGCAAGTTCTGACGGCTCAAAGCGATCACAGAAGGTTTCTTCGTTTCTTTCAACGCGTTTACCCATGCAAATGCCGTTTCCTTCGTTGTTGCAGGACGCCATACATTTACATTTGGAATGCTTCTCATCATCCAAAGATGCTCGATTGGCTCATGCGTCGGTCCGTCTTCCCCAACGGCAATGGAATCATGCGTAAATACATAAATCACTGGCGCGCCCATCAATGCCGAAACACGAAGCGCCGGCTTTACGTAGTCGGAGAATACCAAGAAGGTAGAGCCGAAGATACGAAGGCCGCCATGAGCTTGAACCCCATTCATCACAGCACCCATCGCAAATTCGCGAATGCCGTAATTGATATTGTTTCCAGCATAATTGTCTCTTTGGAACTCGCCTTTGCCTGCCAAGTATGTCTTGGTAGAGGCGTTCAAATCTGCAGAACCACCCACCAAGTTTGGTACGTATTCTGCGATCTTGTTCATAACAACGCTGCCGCTGACACGAGTCGCCACTGGGCTTTCATCGAATTCCCAAGACTTGTACGACTCCAAAAGCTCTGCCGGCAATTCTTCGTTCATCCATGCCGTAAAAGCTGTTGCCTTTTCAGGATATGCCGCTTTATACGCCGCAAACATTTCTGCCCACTCGTCATACTTCGCTGCTTTTTCCGCTTTCATCGCGTCGAAATGCGCTTGCACGTCTTCTGGAATAAAGAATGACTTCTCAGGATCCCATCCCAAGGCTTCTTTGGTTGCTTTCAATTCTTCATCGCCCAATGGTGAACCATGAACCCCTGAAGAATCGGCCTTGTTTGGCGAGCCGTATCCAATTGTTGTTTTGATGATAATCAAACTAGGCTTCTCAGTTTCCGCTTTTGCCGCTGCAATCGCTTCATCCATCGCATCAAGATCATTGTCCCCATCCGCAACTTCCAGCACTTGCCAGCCGTATGCTTCATAGCGCTTCTTGATATCTTCCGTAAAGGTAATATCCGTACGGCCATCAATCGTGATCTGGTTTGAATCGTAAAGCAAAATCATTTTTCCCAATCCCAAATGACCTGCCAAAGAAGACGCCTCTGCTGAAACCCCTTCCATCATGCAGCCATCACCCGCAATAGAGTAGGTATAATGGTCTACCACTTTGAAATCATCTGTATTGAATTCTTCTGCCAATCGAGCTTCCGCAATTGCCATACCCACTGCATTGGCAATTCCCTGACCCAACGGACCCGTTGTTGTTTCCACGCCGTCTGTGTGTCCAAACTCAGGATGTCCTGGTGTTTTTGACCCCTCTTGACGGAAAGCTTGTAGATCTTCCATCGTTACCTGATACCCGTGCAAATGAAGCAGCGAGTACAACATCATTGATCCATGACCCGCACTTAATACGAATCGATCTCTGTCTGCCCATTTCGGCGCCTTCGCACTCGTTTTCAAATGGTTGTTCCATAATGCATACGCCATTGGCGCGGCACCCATTGGAAGTCCCGGATGACCTGAATTCGCTTTCTGAACTCCGTCTGCTGATAAGAGACGAATGGTGTTGACTGCTTTTTGTTCAATCGCCATATTGATAGCACCCCCGTAAATTTATTCGCCTTATTATACCTTTTACTCTTTCTCCGTGACAAGGCAAAATTACTAAAAATTTGTTCCCTATATGTGGAAATCCCGTTCATGTTTCTGACTATCCAGTGAATTTATCCGTTTCACCCTTTGCTTTTGTTGCGTTTTTCCAAAGAACAACGCTTTCCAATTACGGTTTTTCGGCTCCCTCCATTCAAATCGCAAACCGAATTTCGGTAAACCGCACTCGGAAATCGCCAAAAAAATTTATACATCTTCGAGGTTCATAATGATCCGTTCCAGGTTAAACATCAATTCTTCCCGTTCATACTGAACAAATCCGCGAAACATCCTGGTTGTCAATCGTTCAAAAATCCGATCCAAGATGGGTTGAACCTTTAGCCCTTCTTCGGCCACTTCAATCTTATGATATCGTCGATCCTGCGGGTTTGGCTTTTTCTGAACCCACTCTTTGCGAATCAAAACCTCCACAACTTGCGTCACTGTAGATTTCGATCGATCGATTTCCTGTGCCAATTCCTGCATGGTCATGCCGCTACGTTGTCCATAGAGGGTCATCATCAACATGCAATGGGTTCCCTTCACGCCTTTCAGCCCTTCCAATGCCAATTCCGTTTCAATCACGTGTTGCAAAATATAATGCGCTCGATTTACTCGCAGCATCGGTTCGCTGACCTTCATGTTCTCCCCTCCATTCGAACTTATTATATCGAAAGATGGAAGAAAGTACAATTTGAGGCTAAACCTTCAAGGTTTTCCATTTTCCCTTCATAAATCGACCAAAAAGCAGACTCCCCCGCACAATTAAATCCAAGGTCATCATGACCCATGCCGCTACCAATCCATATCCCGCCTTGATCACCAGATACGTGCCAAACACCCGTACACCCCAGATTCCAATCAAGGTAATCCACAATACCGCACGGGTATCCCCCGCTCCACGAAGGCTGCCCGCATAGGCCATAACCGCCGCCAAAAAAGGTTGCGCGACCGCCACGATTCGAAGACAGACCTTTGCGACCTGGATTATCTCCTCTTCATCCGTAAAGATCCGAATCACCAATTCCGGAAAGAAGAAAAAGATCACTCCAACGCTTCCCATAAAAAGCATGGCCATGGATGCGGCGATATGGCCGCTGCGCTCCGCCGTCTTCGCGTCTTTCGCGCCCAAGTATTGGCCGACCAGCGTCGTTCCCGCCAGGGAGAATCCAAATCCGATATAAAAAGACAAAGACTCCGCCGTAATGGTGATCCGGTGCGCGGCAAACATGAGTGTACCAAGACTCACGACCAACCGCGAATACATCAACTGCCCCAGCCGCATAAGAAATTGCTCAATGGCCGCCGGCAATCCGATATTCAAAATGCGACGAATCAACGGAATATCAAATCGACGCAGATCACGCTTGTTCACGCGCACCAAAAACTTCCCTTTCGCCAAATTCAACAACCAAATCACACTCGAGGCAGTCCGGGCAATCGTCGTGCCCAGCGCAGCGCCCGTCACCCCAAGCCCCATCCCCGGCATCCAAATATTCAAACCCAAAACACTGATATCCCGGGAAGGAAAAATCAATAGAAAATTTAAGATCACATTCAAAACCAACCCGAAAGCGTTAAACTTCATTGGCGTTTTCGTATCGCCGCTTCCCCTCAAAACCCCGGCTAACACCAGATTATTGGCCATAAACGGCAAACTAAAGGCCGTGATTCTCATGTATGCCAAGCTATAGGGATAGATTTCCGCGTCCGCGCCCATCACCCGAATGATCCAACTCGCCAAAATCATAATCAACGCAAATGCAATCATCGATAAAGTCGCATTCATCAGCAGTGACTGCGCGCAAATCCGGTTGGCTTCTTCCGGTTTTTTAGCACCGATCGCCCGTGCGGATAATGCCGTGGCACCGACGGATATCGCGGCAAAAACCGCCATAATCGTCATCATGGGCATATCGCTGAGGCCAATGGCCGCGATGGCAAAGGCGCCGATGCTTCCGACCATCGCCATATCCACAATGCCGAACAGCATCTGAATAAACATGTCTGTAATCGCCGGCAAGGCCAATGCAAATGTCTTTTTTACCAATTGTTGTCTCTCCATCGTCAGCCCCCTGTATGTAAAAAAACACGTTCAACATAATGTCAAACGTGTCTTTGGTTCTGGTGAGGCATAGAGGAGTCGAACCCCCGCGCCCGGATCCGAAGTCCGGTGCTCTATCCAACTGAGCTAATGCCCCTCACTTGAGAACATGATTGATTATACCAACCGGATTTCGTTCTGTCAACTCTTATTTCAAATATTTGTATTCCAAGTGAAAGCGCCCTTCTTCTATCAGAATAGTCCCAAAACTCTTGCGTTTTATTTTCCAATCCCGAGGCAAACTCAAGCTCCCCGGATTAAACAAAGTGACACCTCTTTCCTCCACCATTCTCCGCTGATGGGTATGGCCGTAGAGGGCGATTTTCGCGCCCACTTCCTTCGCGCGATAGTACAATCGATCCAGGGTGAACTTCACGCCATACTTATGCCCGTGAGTCATAAAAATTGTAATGCCGTCAATGGTTAAAATCTTCTCACTGACGCCTTCGCTCGGATAATCACAATTCCCCGCGCAGACATCCAATTGTTCAATCCCGAGCCAATTCGCCAATCGAACGGCATCCTCCACCTGATCGCCCAAATGAATCATTCGATCATAAGGGCCTTCTTTTTTGATGCATTCTACTGCATGCTCAATCTGTCCATGGGTATCTGAAACCACTAAAATTTTAATCATAATCGTTCTTCAAACACCTCTCGCAACTTTCTGAGGGCATTGGCGCGATGACTAACCTGGTTCTTCTCTTCATCCTTCATCTGCGCAAAGGTTCTGCCAGTTCCCTCTACGATAAAAAGAGGATCGTATCCAAATCCGTTCTCCCCTTGCGCCTCAAAGCCAATAGATCCTTCACAGCGTCCCGTAACCGTCTGCACGCTGCCGTCTTCCCAGACAATGGCGATGACAGTTTCAAAATGCGCGGTGCGTCCCACTTCAGGAACACCTGACAAGGCTGACAAGAGCTTCTTATTGTTATCCGCATAGGAACAACCCTCACCCGCAAAACGCGCCGAATAGACACCAGGCGCGCCATCTAAGGCATCAACAAACAGGCCGGTATCATCTGCCAAAATAATCTCTTTGCTTCTTTCAGCCATGGCCAGCGCCTTTTTCTTCGCGTTTGCCTCCAAGGTATCTCCATCTTCAACGACCTCGAGATCGCCAAATCCCGCTTCTTTTTTCGAAATTATCGCGATGGGCAATCCCTTTAAAATGCTGCTGAGTTCTTCAATCTTATGGGGATTGGAACTCGATAAAATCAACCTTTTCATATCTATTCTCCTTTGGCCCCTAAAAGTTCCTTTTGGATTTCAGCGAGTTCGCGACTCCCTTTCTCGGCCAAATCCAATAGGGTGTTCAATTCCTTGCGGGTAAAGGGTGCTTCTTCACCGGTTCCCTGAACCTCGATGATCGATCCATCCCCCGCCATCACGACATTCATATCCACCTGGCCGCGCGAATCTTCCTGATAGCATAAATCCAAATATGCATTGCCCTCAACAATTCCCACGCTAATGGCAACCACTTGATCGCGCAAAGGCCACCTAGTCAATCGCCCTTCCCGCTGCAGCTTTTTCATAGCCAGCGCCAAGGCAACGTACCCACCGGTAATGGAGGCCGTCCGCGTCCCCCCGTCTGCTTGAATCACATCGCAATCAATCGTAACCGTCCGCTCGCCAAGGGCTTTAAAATCAACGACAGAACGCAAGCTTCGGCCAATCAATCGTTGAATCTCGCTGCTTCTCCCATCGATCTTCCCGCGGTCGCGTCGCTTTCTGGTCAGTGTGGAACCAGGCAACATGTTATACTCTGCCGTTACCCAACCTTCTCCCGAGTCCCTCTTAAAGGGAGGTACTCCCTCTTCCACAAAGGCCGTGCAAATCACCCGGGTATCGCCCATTGCAATCTCAACGGATCCATCCGGGAATGCCAATACATGCGGCGTAATGGTGCATTTCCTTTTTTCATCGGTATTTCTGCCATCTATTCTACCCACTTATTTTTCCTCCTTATGCCGCGCCAAAGCTGTATACAAAGCATCCGCCTCCGGAGAAGCAATCTCCTGAACGGTTCCATCCGCCGCCATCAGAGTCGGCTTATCTCCCTGGATTTCTCCAATCTTTGTCACGCGAATCCCTCTCCTTAGTCCCTCTGCAATCCACGCTTCTCCCTGTTCCGGAGTCACGACAGCCAACATGCTCCCGCTTGAGATCAAGCTATAGGGATCAATTTGGAAAATCGAAGCAATTTCACGGGTAACCGACAGGATCGGAATTGCTTCAAGCTCAATCTCCACACCCCTATCAATCGCCCGGCTCGCTTCCCAACATGCGCCCAGGACGCCGCCTTCTGTGATATCGTGCATATACTTGAATCCAATCTTCGCGCCGATTCGTCCCTCTTCCAAGACCGACAGCCGTTCCATCTGCGCCTTGGCAAGTTTTAAAGTTGCCTCGTCGATTCGTTTCGACACCCATTCTTCCCGATCATGGGCAAGGATTGCGGTTCCCTCCAAGCCAATCTCTTTGGAAATCACTACCCAATCGCCCGCGGCTACCGGTTGATTATTCGATTCAAATTGACTCTTCGACTCTTTTCCAACGACGGTCATCACAAGGACCATGCGATTCACCGCATCCGTCACCTCGGTATGTCCGCCTAAAATTTCTATTTTTAGCCTTGCGGCCTCTTCAGTCGCTTCTCGCATCACTTGCGCAATCTCTTCATTTGTAGTCGTTGGAGGCGCCAACATAACCATCATCACACCCAAGGCTTCCGCCCCGGTACTTGCAATATCGTTGCATGCCACATCGATCGCAAGCTTTCCAATCTGTTGGGCGGCACCGGTAATCGGATCGCTGGAAACAACACAAACCTCATCTCCGTAATCGATCACGGAACAATCTTCCCCCACGCCGGAATGGACCAAAACAGCTGGATGTTGATACTGAATCTTTCGAATCACCAATTGCTCTAACTCTTCATTTGACAACTTTCCTATTCGCATCGAACTTCCCCCCTTACCATCCGTATTTTATCACAGGAATTCGCACAAAAAAAGAGGTCAAACGACCTCTTTCCTGTAATTTTGCACAACATCCACTTGAATTGGTTCACTCATCAGCCAATATTGCAGGGCTTCCAAATAAGCTTCGACGGTATCAGTGCTGGAAAAACAAGGCAAATCATAGACTAATGCTTGCTTCCGAATTTTTCCGATCGCCGTTTCTTTTTCGCTCCGCCCCCGCGTGGTATCCAAAATCCATTGCAATTCTCCCGCCCGTATCGACGCTTCAACACCACTTCGATCCCCTTCGTCGATCAATTGATATCCAACTGCCCGCAAGGTTTTTTTAATTGCTTCGTCTTGGCCGGCCACCCAAATTTTCCCCGGGTTTTTAAAGCGAATCCCGGCACCCAAAAATCCTTTGTACAAGGCCTCCTCATAGGTTTTCCCAAGCCCCAGCACCTCGCCCGTCGATTTCATTTCAGGCGACAACAGCGGCAAAACACCCACCAATTTCTGATAAGAGAAAACCGGCACCTTCACCGCTACCAAAGGACGTTCCTCCGCCAGTCCGGTTCCATAGCCCAGATCGGCCAGCTTTTTGCCCAGCATTGTTGAAATGGCGAGATCCACCATGGGAACCCCCGTCACCTTCGAGAGGATCGGCACGGTTCGCGAAGCCCTTGGATTGACTTCGATCACATATAATTTCCCCGCGGCCAAAACGTATTGAATATTCATCAGGCCTTTCACCTGCAGGGCTTTCCCCAAGACGCGAGTGGTTTCCAGAATCTCAACCTGCATCGCTTCCGACAGATTTCTAGGGGGATAAACGCTGATGCTGTCACCGGAATGAACCCCCGCGCGTTCCACATGGGTCATGATTCCTGGAATCAAGATTTCCTCCCCGTCGCAGATCGCATCGACCTCCAGCTCCAAGCCTTCGATATATTCATCAATCAAAATCGATTGGCCCTGATTTTCAACAATGGCATTCTGCACATACTCAATCAATTCCTTCTCGGTTTTGACGACCTGCATGCCTCGTCCGCCAATGACGTATGAGGGACGCACCAAAACGGGATATCCAATCTGATTCGCTTTCTCCATCGCCTCCGACACCTGATGAACCGCTCCGCCAATAGGACGTCGGATATGAAGGGCTTCCAATAGCCATTCAAATCGATTTCGATCCTCCGCCGCATCCATGGACTCCACACTGGTACCCAGGATCTGAACGCCGCGCGCCCGCAATTTCGGTGCAAGATTGACAGCGGTTTGCCCTCCAAATTGCACGATCACCCCTTTGGGTTCCTCCGCTCGAATCACATTCATCACATCATCCACAAATAAGGGTTCAAAGTACAGCTTGTCCGCAATGTCAAAGTCCGTACTAACCGTCTCCGGATTATTGTTGATCAATACCGCCTCATAACCCGCTTTTTGAATGGCTTGCAGGGCGTGAACCGAACAATAGTCAAATTCAATGCCCTGTCCGATTCGGATGGGACCCGAACCGACGACGAGGATCTTTTCTTTCTCGGATACAACCCGTTCGTCTTCCCAATCATAACTCGAATAGTAATAGGGCGTAGCCGATTCAAACTCCGCTGCACAGGTATCCACCATCTTATAAATGGGGTAGATCCCCTTGGCGCGGCGAATCGCATCGATCTGCTCTTTCGGCAATTGCGTCACGTCTCGAATCTCCCGATCGACAAAGCCCATTCGTTCTGCCGCTCCCAAAAGATCGGCCGTCATGGGTTCGTGCATCAAGCGCTCTTCCATCTGAACCATCCGTTGGATCTTCTGCAAAAACCAGGGATCAATCATGGTGCGACTGTGAATTGTCGCTACCAAATAGCCGCGGCGAATCAACTCCGCCAACTCAAAAATTCGCTTATGGGTCGGCGTTTCAACCTTCACAAAAAGCACATCGTCCTCAAGGGCTTGCACCTTCGGATTTCTGAGTCCCACTTCATCGCCCTCCAAGGATACAATCGCCTTAAACAAGGCTGATTCAAAGGACCGAGCAATGGCCATAACCTCGCCCGTCGCCTTCATCTGCGTGCCCAGGGTGATATCCATCTCCGCAAACTTGTCAAAGGGCCATTTGGGAATCTTCACCACAACATAATCAAGACTCGGCTCGTAGGATGCCATGGTCTTTTGCGTCACCGCGTTCGGAATCTCATCCAGCCACAATCCCAAGGCAATTTTTGCCGCCACCTTGGCGATGGGATATCCCGCCGCCTTTGAAGCCAAGGCAGACGAACGGCTGACCCTCGGATTCACCTCGATGACCACATAATTCTTGCCGAAAGGATCCAGGGCGTACTGCA
Organism: Eubacteriales bacterium; assembly: GCA_030625815.1. Taxonomy (GTDB): domain Bacteria; phylum Bacillota; class Clostridia; order Tissierellales; family GPF-1; genus GPF-1. The sequence goes on along the minus strand of DAOUQF010000006.1, from coordinate 107,967 downwards.
CATTGCATCCGCCTTCGATCTGCAAGGCATCAATGATGGTCAATGCCGAAGTTCTAAGCATCTGCGTTTCATTGTCCGTCAGGGTTTGCGTGGGCGCCACCACGATACTGTCTCCCGTATGCACCCCCACCGGATCGAAATTTTCCATATTACAGACGATAATGCTCGTTCCATTCGCGTCTCGCATAACTTCATATTCGATTTCTTTCCATCCGGCAACGCTTTGCTCCAAAAGCACTTGACCAATTCGACTCAGGGAAATGCCCGTATGCAGAATCGTCTTTAATTCCTCTTCGGAATCGGCGATCCCGCCACCCGTTCCGCCCAAGGTATAGGCAGGCCGAACGATCACGGGATATCCAATTTCTTTGGCAAAAGCGACACCCGCTTCAACGTCTTCGATGATCCGGCTCTTCGCGATGGGTTCCTTGATCTCCTCCATCAATTTCTTAAACAATTCCCGGTCTTCCGCCTTCTCAATCGCCTGCAGATTGGTACCCAGAAGCTTGACATGATAGCGGTTCAAGACACCCGCTTCACTCAACTCAACCGCCATATTTAATCCGGTCTGCCCCCCTAGAGTCGCCAGCAATCCATCCGGACGCTCTTTCCTAATAATCTCTGTCACCACCGAAAGGGTTAAGGGCTCAATATACACCGCATCCGCAATGGTTTCATCCGTCATAATCGTTGCCGGATTGCTGTTGACCAAAACAACCTGCACCCCTTCTTCCTTCAAGGCACGGCAGGCTTGTGTGCCCGCATAGTCAAACTCAGCCGCTTGGCCAATCACAATGGGGCCAGAACCAATGACGAGCACCTTTTGTATCGATGGATCTTTAGGCATCTGAAACCCCTCCCCTCAACCACGTGTCAAACAGTTCATGATAGTCCCAAGGACCCGGACCTTCCTCCGGATGAAATTGCACCGCTGCAATTTTGTCTTTCGGTATGGTAAATCCCTCCAGGGTTGAATCATTTACATTTTCATGGGTAATGACTATTTCAACAGGCAAATTTTCTCTCTCCACTGCATATCCATGATTCTGCGCCGACATCTTCACCTTCTTCGTTTGCATGCATCGGACCGGATGATTCGAGCCCCGATGACCAAACTTCATCTTGTATGTTTTTGCGCCATAGGCCAATGCGATCACTTGATATCCGAGGCAAATTCCCCATATCGGAAGTTTTCCCCGTGCATCTTTCACCAATTGAATGGCAGCCTTCGCATCCACCGGATCGCCAGGTCCATTGGAAAGCAATAACCCGTCAATCCCTTTCGCCTTTACCCCGTCCCAGGTTGCATCGGGTGAAAAACAGGTAATCGTAAGTTCCAAGCGCAGCAATTGCTTGAGAATTCCATCCTTGAGCCCAAGATCAACGACCCCCAGATGAAAGGGCTTTTTCCCCGCAAAGAATCGAGCCCCGCGTGTCACGACATCCACTCGCCCAAAATTGGTTTTGTATGCCGCCAGCTGTTCCAGATCTTGAGGCGTTGGCTTCTCCGGTGTCAAGAGGCACCGCATCACCCCTTTGGATCGAATCATCTTCGTCAATGCCCGTGTATCCACACCGGATATCGCGCTCTTTCCTTGACTCTCCAAATAGGCTTCAATCGAAAGACCGCTCTCATAGTGAGAGGGTTCGCTTTCCAACTCTCGAACGACCAATCCCGCCGCATGCATACGCGCCGATTCAAAATCATTGGGGTTGATTCCCGTATTTCCGATCAACGGAAAGGTCATCACCACCATTTGTTCATCATAAGAGGGATCTGTTAAAATCTCTTGGTATCCCGTCATTCCTGTATTGAAGACAAGTTCTCCGATTGCCGGCTCCTTGACTCCGTGCCAATTCCCCTTGAGTTCAGTTCCATCTTCAAGAAGAAGATATCCGATTTGCTTCATGCATCCATCACTTCCTGCAGGATCGCAATCATGTCATCAATTTCCTTCTTGCCGACAACCAAAGGCGGTACAAAACGCATGACCTTCTCTCCAGCGCCAACCAACAACAATCCCTTGTCTTGGCAGCCCTGACAAATCGGAGCGACCGGAATATCAAACTCAGCGCCTAGCATCAGTCCCATTCCTCGAACCTCTACCAGATGATCCGTTTTCAGATTCAAAAGCTTCTCTTTTAGGTATTGACCCATCGCCTGAACATTTTCAAGGATGTTTTCTTCTTCCATCACTGTGAGCACAGTTTCCACAGCACGGGTTGCCAATGAATTTCCACCAAATGTCGTCGCATGATCCCCCGGCTTAAAATGAGAGGCCGCTTCCTTAGTCGCCAGTACAGCACCAATCGGCACGCCGCCGCCCAAGCCTTTTGCTGTCGCTAGGATATCCGGGCGCTCTCCAAATTGCTGGTAGGCAAAATAGCTTCCGGTTCTTCCATTACCAGTTTGCACCTCGTCGATAATCATCATAAGACCCTTGGCTTTACACCAATCCCGAATCGCCTGATAGTATTCCTTGGTTACCGGATGGATGCCTCCCTCGCCTTGAATCACTTCAAAAAGCACCGCCACCGTCTTCTCGTTCGTCGCTTCTTTGACTGCATCCACATCCATAAACGGCACATGAACAATGCCCGGAACCATTGGCGCAAATCCCTTTTGATACTTGAACTGCCCCGTTGCGGACATCGCTGCAAAGGTTCGGCCATGGAAAGACTGCTTCATCGCGATAATCTCATATCGATCATCACTGCCAATTTTTCGCGCCAGTTTAATGGCGCCTTCTACCGCTTCAGCCCCGCTATTGCAAAAAAAAGCTTGATCCAAACCGCTTGCCTTCACCAGTTTTTCCGCCGCCTCTATGGATGGCGCCGTCCAATACAAATTAGATACATGCAGACATTTTGCGACTTGATCTTGAAGGGCTTCCACCAATTTCGGATGGCTGCCACCCAAGCTGTTTACCGCAATTCCTGCCACAAAATCCAAGTATTCATTTCCTTCCACGTCCGTTACCATGCATCCCGACGCTTGATCAATCACAATCGGCGCAGGCGCATACGTTGGCATCATTACCTCTTTGCCTTTCTCTATCCAAGCATTCATCTCTATTCATCCTCCTTGATCATGGTTCCAATCCCTTGATCCGTAAATATCTCTAACAATAAGGCGTGATCCCATGTCCCGTTCAACATATGCACCTGCTGAACGCCTTGATCCAGCGCCTGCAAACACATCTCGATTTTGGGAATCATCCCGCCTGAAATCCAGCCTTCTTCCATCCCGGCCAGCGCGTCTTTTCGATTCAAGGACGAGCAAAGCGTCAATGAATCCTCCGGATCTTTCAATACGCCATCCACATCCGTCAAAAAGACCAATTTCTCGGCGCCCAACGCGCAGGCAATGGCAGCTGCAGCCTCATCGGCATTCAAATTCAACGAATTCCCGTCCAAATCAAATCCGATTGGTGCAATCACAGGCAAGTACCCTTGATCCAACAGCAGCTCCACATACTCGACATTCACCGACTTCACGGTTCCGACAAAGCCTAAATCAGCATCCTTCACCTGCTTCTTTTCCGCCAGCAAAAGACCTGCATCCTTCCCAGACAATCCAACGGATTTTGTTCCCGCCTGGAAAAAAAGATGAACCAATTCCTTATTAACCTTTCCCGCCAACACCATCTCCGTCAATTCCATGGCCGGCGCATCGGTGATCCGAAGCCCGTTATGGAACTTAGGTTCCATCCCAAGCTTCTCCATCCAGCCCGATATTGCTTTGCCACCGCCATGAACAACAACAGGGAGCATACCCACTTGCTTCATCAGCGCGAGATCACGAATCACTTGGCGCTGCAGATCGGGGTTGGTCATTGCACTGCCACCGTATTTTACGACGACGATCTTCCCGCTGAATCGCTGAATATAGGGAAGTGCCTCCGTCAATATCTTTGCTTTCTTTATCGTTTCAACCATCCTACTCTCCTTAGGTTCTATACTCGCCATTGATCTTCACATACTCATAACTCAAGTCGCAGCCCCAGGCCGTTGCACTTTCCTTTCCATCTTGGATCGTAACCAATACCTGAAGCTTGTCCTCCGACAATATTTTTGCCGCAAGGTCTTCATCGAAAACGATCGGAACCCCTCGCTTCATCAAGTCAATCAACCCTTGCTCGCTCTGAATCTGAATGCCGACTTCCTTCGGGTTGAAATCCGCCCCCGAATAGCCCATGGCACAAAGAATTCGTCCCCAATTGGCGTCTTCGCCAAAGAAAGCCGTTTTCACCAGACTGGAAGAGACAATCGAGCGCGCCATGCGTTTTGCCGCCTCTTTCGTGGCTGCGCCTTTCAGTTTCACCTCGATCAGCTTTCCTGCGCCCTCGCCGTCGGAAACAATGGCAATCGCCAGGGATTGATGAATCTGGAAAAATGCCGCTTTGAAGGCCAGATACCCATCGCTTTCTTTAGTGATCTCAACGCCGGATTCCCCATTGGCAAAGACCGCCACCGTATCATTGGTGCTCGTATCTCCATCCACCGAAATCATATGATAGCTTTCATCCGATGCTTCTTTCAGCAATTCTTGCAATAGACCGGTATCAACCTTGGCATCCGTCGTAACAAAGGCCAGCATGGTCGCCATATTGGGATGAATCATCCCCGATCCCTTGGCCATTCCCCCCAAGGTGACTTCTACACCCTGAACCTCGATGGTTATGCTTGCCTGTTTTATAAAGGTATCCGTTGTCACAATCCCCTCCGCAACCGCGTCATCTGCTTCTTGAGACGAATCCAAGAGATTCGCCGCCTGCGGAATTCCGGATAGAATCTTTTCAATTGGCAACGGAACACCGATTACCCCCGTAGAAGCAATCAGAACCGAGGTTTCCGGAATAGAAAGCACCATTGCCGTTTGTTCAACCATTTTTTGAAGATCCAAATCTCCCTGCTCTCCCGTACAAGCATTGGCGTTTCCACTGTTGATCACAAGGGCTTGAAGCGGCTTTCCTGCCTTCAGCAAGGATTCGCCCCATAGCACGGGAGCCGCCTTTACCACATTGGTCGTAAACAGCGCCGCCCAGCTCATGGGCGATTGACTAATCATCATCGATAGATCTTTTCTTTTTCTCTTTACACCCGAATAAAATCCTGCGGCTTGAAAACCCTTTGGCGCCGTTATTCCTCTAGTCATCGAATCCTCCTATCCCGGGAATTGCCCAACGGACAATAATCCCAATTCTTCTGGCCAACCGGCCATCAAATTCATATTTTGAATGGCTTGTCCAGCGGCTCCTTTAATCAAATTATCAATGCAGCTGATGACAATCACGCGGTTCGTTCGTTCATCGATCCGCCATGCAAGATCACAAAAATTGCTGCCCTTCACCCATTTGGTTTCCGGCAGAACTCCTTCCGGCATAATCCGAACAAAGGGTTGCTCCGCATAAGCCATTTGAAACGCTTGATCCACGTGGGTCTTCGTTACCCCCGCTTTCAAACTCGCATACATCGTCACCAAAATTCCACGGCTCATGGGCAAGAGATGCGGTGTGAAATTCAACGTGATCGCTTCTCCGCCAGCATCCGATAAGGTCTGCTCAATCTCGGGCGTGTGACGATGAGTCGCGACGCCATAGGCTTTGAAATTTTCATTCACCTCTGCGTAATGTACGCCTTGACTCACGCCGCGGCCAGCTCCGGACACACCGGATTTCGCATCAAGTATAATCGTTTCGCTTTGAATCAACCCTCCTTTTAACAAGGGGATTGCCGCCATGGCGGATGCAGTCGGATAACAACCAGGATTGGACAATAATTTTGCTTCCTTGATCTTTTCCTGATTCCATTCCGTTAATCCATATACCGCTTCCTTTAATAGGCTTTCTGAGCCATGTTCCGTTTTATACCACGTTTCATAGACTTCCTTATCCTTGATTCGAAAATCGGCCCCGATGTCGATCACCTTCACCTGATTCAATACTTCTTCTGTCACCCAATGGGAGGCGACTCCATGAGGAAGCGCCAAAAAGACAAAATCCAACTCAGCAAGCTCTTCATTTTCAATCTTCTCGGAAAAGCGGAGTTCGGTGCGACCCGTGAAGTTCCCATACAACTCTGATATTTTCTTTCCAACCAATTGGCGTGATGTAATCTTTGTCACTTCCGCTTTGGGGTGACTAAGTAAAATTCTCAATAATTCTTGTCCCACGTATCCCGAGGCACCAACAATTCCTACTTTCATTTCTTCCTCCTTGTTATTTTTTATAATTATACGTTTTTTTGAATTGTTATGCAAGTACTATTTTATATTTATTCTCTTTACCTATTATAAGTACTTGGTTTTATCAGGATTCATTTGCAATAAATACCATAATAAAAAATATTTATACATTACACTTGCATTAATATTAATAATTGTGTATACTTATAAAAAATCAAACGAAAAAAATTAGGAGTGATTGATATGAAAAAGAAAGTCGTACTTGCCTATTCAGGCGGATTGGACACAACTGCTATTATTGCTTGGTTAAAGGAAACCTATGACTACGAAATTATTGCCGCCTGCATTAATGTGGGACAAGGAAAAGAACTCGTCGGAATGGAAGAAAAAGCGCTCGCTTCCGGCGCCAGCAAGATCTACGTAGAAGATCAAACCCAAAAGTTTCTTGAGGAATGCGCATGGCCAACCCTGAAAGCCGGCGCCGTTTACGAAAGCAAGTATATGTTGGGCACCTCCATCGCGAGACCTGTCATTGCAAAACGATTGGTCGAGATCGCCTTGGCTGAAGGCGCTGAAGCCATTTGCCATGGCTGTACGGGAAAAGGCAACGATCAGGTGCGTTTTGAACTGACCATAAAAGCACTCTCGCCGCATATGAAGATTATTGCGCCATGGAGAATTTGGGATATGAAATCCCGTGAAGATGTTATCGAATACTGTGAAGATAAGGGCTTAACCCTTCCATGGAAAAAGGAAGAAAGCTATAGCCGAGACAGAAACATCTGGCACTTGAGCCATGAGGGATTGGAATTGGAAGATCCCGCTTTGGAACCCAATTACAAAAAATTATTAAAAATGACCACAACACTTGAAGAAGCACCGGACACAGCAGAATACGTCACCATCGGATACGAAAAAGGGATCCCCGTATCTATCAATGGCGAAACATTGGGTACGGTCGCACTTATGGAGAAAGCCAATGAGCTTGCGGGAAAACACGGCGTCGGCCTCTCCGATATCGTTGAAAGTCGAATCGTCGGCATGAAATCCAGAGGCGTTTATGAAACGCCAGGCGGTACACTGCTATACGCCGGTCATGAAGAATTGGAACACCTGTGTCTAGACAAGCAAACCTACGCGTACAAACAAGTCCTGGGAATTAAATTCGCCGAGCTCGTGTACAGCGGCGAATGGTACACCCCGCTTCGAGAATCCTTAAGCGCCTTTGTTGATGTAACACAAGAAACTGTAACCGGAACCGTTAAACTGAAGCTCTACAAGGGAAATATTATCCCGGCTGGTGCGGAATCCATTTACTCGCTTTACAACGAGGATATCGCAAGTTTCGCCACTGGCGATTTGTATGATCATAAAGACGCGGAAGGCTTTATCAATCTCTTCGGTTTGCCGTTGAAGGTACGAGCCATGATGCTTGATCAAGTTCAAAAAGGAAAGGATGAGTAAGATGAAACTTTGGGGCGGAAGGTTTGCGCAAGCGACACATAAAGAAGTGGATGCATTCAATGCATCCCTCCCCTTCGATTACCGACTCTACGCAGTGGATATCGAGGGCAGTTTGGCTCATAGCAAGATGCTTCACAAGCAGGGCTTCTTCACCGACGAAGAACTTGCGGCCGTTCAAAAAGAATTGAAGGAATTGCTTGTTCGCATTGAAGCGGGAGAGATTGAATGGCAAATTGAATACGAAGATATTCATATGCAAGTCGAAGCCCTTTTGACAGAAAAATTGGGCCCGACCGCCAAGAAAATTCATACCGCAAGGAGCCGAAACGATCAAGTGGCGCTGGATTTCAAATTGTATGCCCGCAACCAGGCGACGCTTACAAAAAAAGCCTTGGATTCCTTGATCCTTCTCCTGACGGAGGTCGCGAGCCAGCATTTGGAGACGATCCTTCCCGGATTCACTCATTTGCAGCACGCTCAACCCATCACTCTGGCACATCATCTAATGGCATATGTCGAGATGTTCTCACGAGATTCTGACCGTATCCAGTCAACCTTGGACCGAATGAATCTTTCTCCCTTGGGCGCCGGAGCCCTCGCGACAACAACCCTCAATATCGATCCGCTTTACACTGCGAAAGAATTGAACTTTGCAGGGGTGATGCGAAACAGTCTCGATGCCGTTTCGGATCGCGATTACGTCTTAGAGCTAATGAGCCACAACGCCTTGATTATGATGCACTTGAGCCGTTTCAGCGAAGAATTGATCATTTGGAATTCTGCAGAATATGGTTATATCCGTTTCCAAGACGCCTTTGCGACAGGAAGCAGCATGATGCCGCAAAAAAAGAATCCCGATCTGCCGGAGTTGATTCGCGGCAAAACGGGACGTGTCTACGGAAGCTTGGTTTCTCTCCTGACGACAATGAAGGCTTTGCCATTGGCGTATAACAAGGATATGCAAGAGGATAAGGAAGCCTACTTCAATTCCAGCGATACGGCGCTTCAATGCCTTTCGATCTTCACCTTCCTTTTTGCGGAAGGGGTGATTTTCAACGAGGCAAAGATGGCCGCGTCCGCAAAGAAAGGCTATTTGAATGCCACCGATCTGGCGGACTATCTGGTAGAAAAAAAGGTTCCCTTCCGAGACGCTCACCATATTGTCGGCGAATTGGTTGCTTTGGCCATTCAAAAAGGCGTTGCCTTGGAGGCATTGTCACTCCTCGACTTTCAATCGATTCATCCGGAAATCGAATCAAATGTCTACGAATTTCTCAACTTGGACGCATGCGTCAAACGAAGAAATCAGCCCGGCGGGCCAGCACCCAATCGCGTGCTCGACCATATCAATTTCATTAAAAAACAATACTAAAAAAAGAGCCTAGGTTCGAGATGCTCCCCTTATAGGAAGCATCTCAGATCATAGGCTCTTATCTTCTATTTTTTCGTTCTATTTTTCAATCGATGTCCATTTGAACTCGTTGTCAACCCCAACTGGGAATCGAACCAATCCTTTGACATAATCGCGCTCAACCATGTTGCGCGCACGGTAGTAGATCGGCGCAACCGGCATTTCCGCATCCAAAATTTTCGCGGCTTCAATCATCGCGTCCATTCTTTCATTTCCCGCTGTAACCGTTGCTTTTTCAATCAACGCATCGTACTCAGGATTCGCCCAGAACGAATTGTTGTTGCCGCTTCCAGAGATCATCGTATCCAAGAATGTCATTGGATCATTATAATCCGCACCCCATCCCGCTAAAGAAATGGTATACTCTTTCGCATTGTATTTATCCAATCGAATTGCGAAAGACACCGCTTCAACTGGAACTTTGATGCTCAAAGTTTCTTTCCACATTTGTTGGAATGCCTGTCCAAATTTCTTGGCTACGTCAGACTCGCCAGTCAAGTAGGTAACATGAGCCGACAATGCCTCACGAGTTTTGCCAATCTCTGCAAGTCCCTCGTCCAACAATTGGTTCGCCTCAGTAATTCCCGCTTCCCCTTCTGTTCCAATATCCTTCAAGGTAATTCCTGTTTGTTCCGTGAAGTCTCCACCGTCTTTTCCAGGAATTCCAGACGGTACAAACGCACCGGCTACAACCGATCCATTCGCCAATACATTGTCGACAAAAGCAGATCGATTCAATGCCATAGAAAAGGCTTTTCGAATCTTCACATTAGAGAAAAATTCATCTTCGCAATTGTATTGCATATACCAAGTCGTTGCCATCGGCATAGAAATAAACTCATCAGAATCGCGATATTTATCCAAGTATTCGCTTGGTACAACAATCGTATCCAACTCGCCTGTTTCGTATAGATTGATTGGTGTGTTCAAATCCACCAGCATATCGCCTTTAATGCGATCCAGTTTCACTGCTTCCGCATCCCAATACTGATCGTTTTTCACCATATCCAACTCTTGCTCTTGCATCCATGTTTCCACTTTGAATGGACCTGATGAAATCATGAACTCTGGTGCTGTTGCAAAGTTATCGCCATATTCAACAACACTAGCCTCTTGTACCGGGTAGTATGTGATGAATCCCAATAACGACAAGAAGTATGGTGTCGGTCGCTCGAGAGTGACCTCCAAAGTCTTTTCATCGATCACTTGAACCCCAAGCTCGTCAAGCGCGAGTTCACCCTTGCTGATCGCTTGCGCGTTCTTAATTGGATACAATTGGTATGCGTATTGTGCGGCAGTTGCCGGATCAACAACACGACGCCATGAAAAAAGAACATCGTTCGCTGTAATGGCAGATCCGTCATCCCAATTCGCATCACGCAAAGTGAAGGTATACACCGTTCCATCCTCGGAAACCGTCATGGATTCCGCCAGGCCCGTGCCAATCAAGGCTTCACCCTGCGGATTCAAACGAACCAAGCCTTCCAATATATCGTTCAAAATCATAATCGATACCTGATCAGTTGTTGTCGCTGGATCCATATCCGGTGGATTCGCTCCCCAGTTTACACGCAAGATTTGCTCCGACGTTGTTTCCGATTGCTCCAGCGTCGCTTCGGGTTGTTCTGTTGCTGTCGCAGCAGTCGGCTCACTGTTGCCACAACCGGCTAATCCTACTGATAAAATCATTAGAACCGCCAATAGTAATGTCATCTTTCCTTTCATTATATATCCCCCTTATGATTGTAATGCTTAGGTTAAATCTTACGTCTCGTAACCATCTTTCGCAAGAGAAATTCATAAGATTGAAGCTTTCTTAATTCTCATTACAATCCATTCACATTGTCTCGTTTCTTCTCGTCATATGCAAAACGTTTCCATGAATTTTTCGCAACAAAAGAGACCCTCCAAAAAGGAGGGTCTCTCTACTTACTATCGTCTTATGAGTTTGCTTTCGCGTACTCTTCAGAATCAATATAGGTCCATTTATACTCATTATCTACACCAACTGGGAATCGAACGATTCCTTTCACGTATGGTTTTTCAACAAAGTTACGTGCGCGGAAGTAGATTGGAGAAATTGGCCATTCATCCCACAATACTTGCTGTGCGTTGATCATGTTTTGGATGCGATCATTACCAGTTCCGTTGATCGCTGCTTCGATATTCATGTCATACTCTGGACTTCCCCAGAATGTGTCATTGTTACCGCCGCCAGTTACGAACATATCCATAAATGTCATCGCGTCAGCGTAGTCAGCGCCCCAACCTGCTAATGAGATTGTGAATTCGCCAGCGTTGTATTTGTCAAGACGGATTGCAAATGATACAGCTTCAATTGGCACTTGAATATCAAATGCGTCTTTCCACATTTGTTGCAATGCTTGACCCAACTTCTTCGCTACGTCAGACTCACCAGTCAAGTAAGAAATATGCGCGCCCAACTCTTCTCGAGTTTTGCCGACTTCTGCAAGACCTTCGTCTAACAATTTGTTTGCTTCGTCAATCGCTTCTTGTCCTTTAGAACCAGCATCATAAACTACGCCTTCACATTGCTCGTTGAAGTCGCCGCCATCGATTCCAGGGAATCCTGGAGGAGTCAATGCCCATGCAACTATTGAGCCGTTAGCTAATACGTTGTCTACGAACGCTTGGCGGTTGATTGCGATCGAGAATGCTTTACGGATCTTCAAGTTAGAGAAGAACTCGTCTGAGCAGTTGAATTGCAGATACCAAGCTACAGCTTCTGCCATGTTAGTGAACTCAGCAGAATCTCGATACTTGTCAAGGTATTCAGTCGGAACACCGATTGTATCCAATCCGCCAGTTTCATACAAGTTAATTGGAGTATTCAAGTCGACAATCATATCGCCCTGGATTTCTTCCAACATTACAGCGTCTTTGTCCCAGTAGTTTTCGTTCTTCGCAAGATTCAATTTTTGCTCTGGAATCCACTCAGATACTACATAAGGTCCTGAATAAACCATCGTCTCTGGGCTTGATGCATACGTATCGCCCATTTGCTCAACTGCTGCTTTTTGAGCTGGTAGATACGTGATGAAAGAAGTCAAAGACAAGAAGAATGGAGTTACACGCTCAAGTTGAACTTCTAGAGTCTTGTCGTCAAGCGCTTTGATACCAACTTCTTCTAGGCCGATTTCGCCATTGTTTGCTGCCTGTGCGTTCTTGATATGGTACATCTGGTACGAATATTGAGATGCAGTTGCAGGATCAATCGCGCGCAACCATGCATATTCAAAATCATACGCTGTAATTGGAGATCCGTCAGACCACTTTGCATCACGAAGTGTGAAAGTGTAAAGTGTTCCGTCTTCAGAAATTTGAACAGCTTCAGCCAATCCGCTTCCAACTACTGCTTCGCCCTGTGCGTTCAAGCGAACCATACCTTCAAGAGTTGCATTCAACACTTGGAAAGATACTGTATCAGTCGTAGTTTGTGGATCCAAATCTGGTGGGTTAGAACCCCAGTTCAGGCGTAAAATTTGTTCTGCCTCAGGTGTCGGTTCTTCTGTTGCTGGTTCTGTTGCCGCAGGTTCTTCTGTCGCCGCAGGCGCTTCAGTCGCTGCAGGTTCAGTTTGCGTACATCCAGCAAAGAATGTTACTGTCATTAGAACAACTAATAACAATGCTAGCAATCGCTTCATTCATTCGTCCTCCTTATTTTTAGATGATCGTCGAGGCGCAATAGAAACCCACCCCTTCACAAAGTCGAACCGCCATTTCCAACTTCACAAAAAGGACATCAATCCAAGGCTTCTTTTACGTTTCCTTAACAACTAACTCTATTATAAATACTTTGTATGGAACTGTCAATAAATTCTTGTAACACTTAGAATACGCCGTCATCATTGTAATCATGCGCTTCACGGGCAATTACACATGGTTTTTTCATTCAATTATTTACCAGATTGACATCGGATTTCGGATAAAATTCATAGATTTGTGACAGATTGGCAACAGATTATTCACGAATTTGGCGCTAGTTTAACGACAATGTCGAGTTGCCCGGCTTCCTTAAAATCAGTTGCTTTGCCTGATCCGCCCATCCGCTAAAGGCCGACGGATGAAAATTCTCCACCCGTTTATTGACGCCCATCATCTCTACATTATACGAAAGAAAAAGATAAGGAAGATCTTGATTGGCGATGCGAATCCACTGCTCTACCAGCATCTCACGCTCTTCTTCCCGGACGGTGCGAAGCACCTTTTGAAAAATTTCTTCCGCCTTTTCATTTCGATATCCAACGCTATTGTACCCGCCAACTCGATCGGATTGCTGATCAAAGGTGCCCAGCATTTGCTGCTCGGGACCAATCACCCAATGCAGGGTGTAGGCATCGAAATCTCGTTGAAAAAACACGCGATCCAGCAATTCATTAAAGGGCAAAAACTCTACCTCCATCACAATACCCAAATCTTTTAAATTTGACCGCAAAAGAGCTGCCACATTATACGAATAATTGGAATCCGTATAGGTCGACAAGGTGAACCGAAACTCCTTGCCATCCTTCTCGAGGATCCCATTGGCATCCAAATCTTGCCATCCAGCTTCCTTTAAGATCGCCTTGGCCGCCATGGGATCAAAGGGATACTCCTCCAACCCATTGATGGTTAAAGCCGTCAGATAAGGCGCAGGCGCATTGCACACCTCCCCATATCCCTTGTAGAATGTCTCGGCAAAGAATGCGCGATTGATTCCATGCATCAATGCCTGCCGCACTTTCACATCCTGAAACTTCGGATCCCGCAAATTCAATCCAATATAGCCATAGGAATTGGAATCATGGGATATCAATTTCACCTGTGAACTCGAGGCAAACCGCTGTACATTCTGCGGGTTTGGATTGATGGAGGCAATATCCAATTTCCCCTCCGATAAGTAATACACACTATTCGCATCATAATTTTCCAGCTTCACAATTTCAATCCCGTCAATATTTGCAGGCTTTTGATAATACTCCTCATTGGCTTCCAATTGAATGCTTTGATTCGTATGATTAATCAAGCGAAAGGCTCCGCTGCCAATGGGCTTGTCATTCAAAGCCAGAAAATCCCCCCAAGAATCCACCTGATAAATATGCTTGGGTAAAATCCCAAATTGGAAATCATAGAGCTTTAAAACATTGGGTTCAGTCAATACAAATTGAATGGTTCGTTCATCCAAAACACGAATGCCGGCAATTCCATCGGTTTCGCTCTTGCGCTGATTAAAGGCGCGCGCCCCCTCCAGATCCATAACCTTGTCTGAAAAAGGTCCTTGATAATAGGGACTCGCTAAAAAGGTATAGGTAAAGGCGACATCTTCCGTGGTCAATGGGGTTCCGTCGTGAAAGTATATCCCCTCCTTCAAATGAAAGGTATAGACTTTCGCGTCGTCGGACACCTCCCAAAAGGCAGCCAATTCCGGAATCAATTCTCCTTGCACATTGAGTTCGACCAATCCGTCAAACACCAATTCGCATACGCGTTCCTCTCCACTGGTCGTTGCCAACAGCGGATTATATCGATCGCCAATATTCTTCTCTGCGACGATCAAACGATTTTCGTTTTTCTCCACCGCAGCCGGCAGGTAAACCACATTTTCTTGATTTCCAGATCCCCACAATCCATAGGGAATGATATTGGAGGTATAGTAAATCAACGCGCCGAAAAGGATGATCAAAGCAAATAAATATTTTTGTATGGATTTCAGCATCTCATCCTCCTTTCCTTTTTTATGCAAAAAGAGCCCTCGTAAGAGGGCTCCCACTTATTTTACCATATGACAAGCTACAAAATGATTAGGGCGCACTTCTCGCAATTCAGGTCGCTTTTCACGACAAATATCCTGACACAATTCGCAACGCGCTTGGAACTTGCATCCCCCCGGCGGATTGATTGGAGACGGTACATCCCCCTCCAGAATAATCCGTTGACGTTCCTTTTCAATGGTTGGATCTGGAATCGGCACGGCAGAAAGCAAGGCTTTTGTATACGGATGCAGCGGCTCTTCATAAAGATCCTCACTGCTTGCCAATTCTACAATTGCACCTAAATACATAACCGCAATCCGATCAGAAATATGCTTCACCATGGAAAGGTCATGGGCAATAAACAAATAGGTCAATCCAAGTTTTTGCTGCAACTCAATCAAGAGGTTGACAACCTGGGCTTGAATCGATACATCCAATGCTGAAATCGGCTCGTCGCAAACGATGAATTTCGGCTCGATCGCCAAGGATCGTGCAATACCGATGCGCTGACGCTGGCCGCCGCTAAATTCATGCGGGAAACGGCTCGCGTGCTCTTTGTTCAAGCCAACCAACTCCAAAAGCTCATAAATTCGCTTCTGTCGTTCGATGCCTTTGTAAAGACCATGAATATCGATGCCTTCGCCGACAATGTCGCCAACGGTCATACGAGGGTTCAAGGATGCATAAGGATCTTGAAAAATCATCTGCGCATTGCGCGTAAAATCCTTCAACTGGGTGCGATTTAGGGTATGGACATCCATTCCGTCATAAATCACTTCACCGCCTGTCGCATCATACAATCGAATGATCGTACGGCCCGTTGTCGATTTTCCGCAACCCGACTCACCAACCAAACCAAGGGTTTCTCCTTCGTGAATCTTGAAAGAAATGTCGTCAACTGCTTTCAGGATGGCGTTATGACCAACCTTGAAGTATTTTTTCATATTCTTCACTTCAAGTAAAACTTTGCGTTCTTCTAGATTACTCATTCTCTACGCCACCCCTTCCTGTAATTGGATTTTGTACCTTTGACGCCATTTCATGCTGCAGCCAGCAATACACATAATGCGATTCTGACACGTCCGTTCGCGGAGGAAATGTTTCCTGACAAATCTCCATGGCATGTTCGCAACGCGCTGCAAACGGGCAGCCTGCCGGAGGTTTCAGCAAATCTGGCGGTTGACCGTCAATCGGATTCAAAGCTTCCTTCTTCTGCGCATCCAAACGAGGAACCGACTTCATCAATCCCCATGTATAAGGATGCTCTCCTTGATGGAAGATATCATCCGCTGTTCCGGATTCAATAATTACACCAGAATACATAACCGCAATGCGGTCCGACATATTTGCGACAACACCCAAATCATGGGTGATGAAAATAATTCCAGTTTCAAAATCTTTTTGCAAAGACTGCATCAATTCCAAAATTTGCGCTTGGATCGTTACATCCAGCGCCGTTGTTGGCTCATCCGCAATCAATAATTTGGGATTGCAGGCCAAAGCAATGGCAATCATGGCACGCTGACGCATTCCGCCTGAATACTCATGCGGATATTGTTCGATTCGCTTTTCAGGCGTTGGAATCCCAACGACACGAAGCATTTCAATCGCGCGGGCGCGGGCGTCTCCTTTTGACATGCCTTGATGTTTGATCAAGCCTTCCATGATCTGTTTGCCAACCTTCATGGTTGGGTTCAATGACGTCATCGGATCTTGGAAAATCATTGAGATCTCGCTGCCTCGAATGGTTTCCATTTGTTTTTCCGTCATTTTAAGAACGTCCTCGCCCTCAAATATCACTTCACCCGATTTGAATCGTCCCGGTGGAGTTGGGATCAAACGCATAATTGATTTTGCCGTTACGGATTTCCCACAGCCGGACTCCCCAACAATCGCAAGGGTTTCTCCCTTGTCTACATGAAAGGTAACGCCACGGACTGCTTGTACTTCGCCGGCATACGTATCAAACGATACTTGAAGCTCTTTTACATCTACTAATCTTTCAGCCACAATCTTCCCTCCCTATTGTCGAAGTCTTGGATCAAGCGCATCACGCAATCCGTCACCCAAAAGGTTGAATCCCAACATCAATACAACGATTACGATTGATGGGTACATCAACTGATATGGATGAATCAATAATAGATTCGCGCCATCATTGGCCAAGGTACCCAATGATGCTTGCGGTACTGGAAGACCCAAACCGATATAGCTCAAAAAGGCTTCGGTAAAGATCGCGCCCGGAATCGCGAATGTGAGGTTAATGATGATTGGACCCAATGAGTTGGGTATCAGATGGCGAAGAATCACTCTTCGGCCGCTCGCGCCCAAAGTTTTCGCCGCAAGCACAAATTCCATTTCCCGCAATTGCAAGACCTGCCCACGAACCAATCGCGACATTCCGCCCCATCCCGTTAAGGCAAGAGCGATGACTATGGTATCGAATCCAGGACCGATGACAACGATCAACATGATGACCCAAAGCATCTGCGGAATCGAGAACAAAACATCGACGGTACGCATCATGACATTGTCAATCGTGCCTCCGACATATCCCGAAATACCCCCATAGATAATCCCGATGGATACGTTGATCAATACCGCAATGACAGCAATCGCCAAGGATACCTGCGTACCTTTCCAAACGCGAACAAAAATATCACGACCCAAGGCATCCGTACCGAACCAATGGCCCGGCGCTTCTGCAGCGGTCTTGTTGATTACCGTGAAATCTTGATGATCAAATTCATATGGCAAAATATACGGTCCCGCAAATGACATGATCACAATAAAAGTCAAGAGAATCAGGGAAGCAATTGCCACTTTGTTTTTCTTTAATCGTCTCCAAGCGTCTTGCCAATAAGTCAAACTCGGACGGATAACTTCTTGCGATTTTGCAAGGTCTTTGCCGACATGACGAAACTTTTCAGCTGTTAGATTTACATCTGACATAGTATCTCTCCTTTCCGAACTGGCTATTTATCCAACCGAATACGCGGATCGATGAATCCATACAATATATCCACCAGGAAGATCATAAAGATCAACACAGCTGAATAAAAGATCGTCGTTCCCATAATCAATGGATAATCCCGTTGTTGAATCGATTGAATAAAGAACTTCCCTAATCCAGGCACCCCAAAGATTTTCTCAATAACAAAGGTACCGGTAAGCAGGGTTGCAATCAATGGACCCAAAACTGTAATGTTCGGAAGGATCGCATTTCGCACGCCATGTCCCCAAATTACTTTTGAACGCGGCAAGCCTTTCGCTTTCGCCGTTAAAATATAGTCTTGATTTAACACATCCAGCAAACTTGTTCTCATTAGACGGGCTTGGAATGCAATGACACGGAATCCCAAAGCCAATGCCGGCAATACGATATATTCAGGTCCATCCCAACGCGCTACCGGGAACCAACCCAAATGTACTGCAAACACATACTGGAATAGAGACGCGAACACAAAGTTCGGAACGGATACCCCCAAGATCGCAATGAAAATAACGAAATAGTCAAAAAATTTCGCATGGTTCAATGCCGCGATGATACCGAGTGACAAACCAGTTAAAACACCAAATAAAGCCGACCAAATTCCCAAGGTAAAGGATGCAGGCCACGCCTGCTCAATCATAGCATTCACCGATCGATTCTTATACTTCATCGAATCGCCGAAATCCTGATTGATTATTACATTCTTCAAATAAATCAAGTATTGCTGTGGTAATGGTTTGTCCAACCCGTATTTTGCTTCAAGGTTGGCCATGATCTCCGGTTGGATCTCCCTATTCTCATTCGTGAACGGATCGCCAGGAATGGAATGCATAAGGAAGAACGTAATCGTGATGACTACCCATAACGTGATAGCCATGGATATCAGTCTCTTGCCAATGTACCTTAACAATGAACTACACCTCCGTTTGAATTGATAAGTCGTTTCCGATCACCTTCTTAACCTGTTGCATTTTCCTAACCGTAAAAATCATGCGTCGGCCAAATCACATGAAGAGAATAGATAAGAAAAGCAAAAAGATAAGACGATCATCGAGAAGAAAAAAAGAAATGCCCTGTTCCTAAAAATAGTTGCACTGCATTTACTCTATCTTACTGAATCTCCCGAACGAATGCAATTACAGGGGTCTTAAAAAATATTAAGTAACTGTAACCTGAAAACGTTGTACCTTTACGGAAATTACATATTTGCATTCTGGATTTAATAAAATCAAAGAATGCCGCATAATGGCTCGGCACCTGCCAAGAATCTCTGTTCATTTTTCGAGGGTTTTCGAAACAATTTCATTACAGCTCGGTAACATCTGCTGTTTTTTTGATTTTTGCGTAAAATAAAGCAAACGGAAGAACAACTTCCGTTTGCCGTCTTTGACAAGATCTTCATAGCATGTCTTTTCCATGCCAACATTTGTATTCCTATTAATCAGCCTTCTTTTTCGCGAGCCTGCAAATCCAATCAGGAATTCACGAAATCTTTCAAATTCTCCTCAAATTCCGCTTCCGTCATCAATGGGATTCCCAATTGCACGGCCTTATCGCGCTTCGAACCGGCTGCTTCCCCAACTAAAACATAGTCGGTTTTTTTAGAAACGCTCCCGGTAACCTTCGCGCCCAATTTTTCCAAGATGCCCTTCGCCTCTGATCGCGTATACACCGACAAGCTTCCTGTAATCACAAAAATTTTACCAGTAAAGAACGTGTCCATCGCCTCTTCCCGCACTTCCTCCTGCGGCTTTACGCCAAGATCAAAAAGTTCCTGGATCCGATCCATAATATGAGGTTCATGCAAGAATTCGCGAATATCCCGTGCCACGACTTCGCCGATATCCGGAATTTCAATCAAACGTTCAAAGGACGCGTTGCAAACTTCTTCAAAGCTTCCAAATGTCTGTGCCAAGTCCTTCGCTGTCTTGGTTCCTACATTGGACATGCCAATGGCATATAAGAATGCCGACAAGCCGGGGCTTTTGCTGCCTTCAATCGCTGCCAGTAATTTCTCTGCTTTTTTTGGCCCGAAGCGTTCCAATTGAATCAAATCCTCATAGGTCAACCGATACAGATCCGGCAGCGCCTTGAGCTCCAAAATCTCCAACCATTGTTCAATGGTCTTTTTGGAAACCCCTTCAATATTCATCGCGTTTCGGCTTGTAAAATGAGCCAATCTCGCGATCAATTGCGGCTTGCAGCCCATGGAGTTCGGACAGAACAAGTGCACGCCGTCTTGAATCAGCTCCGTCTCGCAGCTTGGACAGATTGTTGGCTTCGGAATGATTTCCCCTATTCCTTCTTCCACAACCCCCAGAATCTCTGGAATCACATCATTCGATCTTCGAATCCAGATGTTCGCTCCAACCCTAACCTTTTTCCGCAAAATATCATCATAATTATTCAAGGTGGCTCGGCGCACCGTAACGCCTCCAATATCAACCGGATCCACCTCGGCAATGGGTGTGATTTTCCCTGTCCGCCCTACTTGCCAAACAACCTTTTGAAGGATCGTTGTCATTTCTTCAGCAGGGAATTTGAAGGCAATTGCCCATCGGGGAAATTTCTGCGTATATCCCAGTTGTGTTCTTGCATGGTGATCATTGATTTTGATAACCAGGCCATCCGTCAAAACATCAAGTTCACGGCGTTCCTCTTCCAATACCCCGATCTCTTCCAACAGCACGGAGAAATCCGTAAATTGTTTGCGATACGGAAAGACCGGCAAACCCTGCTCCTCTAAAAATGAGACCATCTCTTCATGGCTTGCAAATTCTTTTCCGTCCATATCTCCAACCTGATAAAAATAGGCGGCCAATCTCCGTTTCGCCGTTTCCTTCGGATTCAAATTGCGAAGGGCTCCGGCAGCGGCATTCCGCGCATTTTTCAAAGGCTCGATCGCTTTCCTATTATAGGCTTCCAAAGCAGAGAGCGGCATCAATCCTTCTCCCTGCACTTCAAAGTTCCCTTCATAGGGAATCGTCAATGGAATATTTTGAATCGTTAAAACCTGCGGTAAAATCGCCTCACCAATGATGCCGTTTCCCCGGGTTGCCGCTTGCACCAATTGTCCCGACTCATAGGTCAAATTCAACGTCAACCCGTCAAATTTATACTCGAGGATATAGGCGATTGGCGTCTGGATCCCCAGCTCTGCCAATCGTCGCCGATTTCGTTCATGCCAAGTCTTCAGTTCTTCAATAGACTGCGCCTTATCCAGACTATACAACGGTTGACGATGGGTATGCTTCTCGAATTTATCAAGAGGCGCGCCTCCAACCCTTCGAGTTGGAGAATCCGCTTCCACATGTCTCAGGTCTTTCTCCAATTCATGCAATTCATCATACAATCGATCATATTCGCCATCGCTTACAACAGGAGCGTCCTCTTCATAATATGCTTTGGCATATTGATTGAGCAGCGTTACCAGCTCTTTCATACGTTCCATTTGATTCATTGTTCGAATACTCCTTAGATTTTCTCGATTGGCGCAAAGGATTGAAGCAGCTTCTTAATCCCTTCTTGATCAAAGGCAATGGTCAGCATCGTATCCTGTCCCTTTAACTGGGCCGAAACAATGGTTCCCACCCCCCAAGATTTATGTCGAACCTTTTGGCCCGCTTTGTACTTCTTGTCGTCTACCGGTTTGCTCTTCTTGGTCTCCTGATTGATTGACTTGAATGCCTCCAAATCATCAAAGACCGTTTTTCGGCGAGTCGGCTCCATCTTCTCCGGCAGCCGTTCCTTTTTGTTTGGATTCGCCCGCTCAATGTACTTGACCGGAATCTCTTTTACAAACCGCGACACCATATTATTGGTATGGCGGCCATAAAGCATTCGCACATCGGTATGGGTCAAATACAGCTCCTTCTCCGCGCGGGTAATGCCGACATAACACAATCGCCGTTCCTCTTCCAATTCATCTTCGCTTTGAGTCGCGCGCGACAAAGGAAACATCCCTTCCTCCATGCCGCTTAAAAAGACGATCGGAAATTCCAATCCCTTGGCGGAGTGCAGGGTCATCAAAGTGATCTTGTCATTCTGATCCACGTCTCCCTCAGCAGCTTTGTCAAGATCTGACAAAAGAGCCACGCTGGATAAAAAGTCCATCAAGCCGGCTTCATCCGCCGCCGCTTCATATTCCTGGATCACGGATCTGAACTCGTAGATATTGTCAATCCGCGCATCGGCTTCCACCGAATTTTCCCGTTCAAGATGCGGAATATAGTCAGACTCTTGAATCACCCGATTATAACATTCCAAAAGAGATTCCGTTTCAATATAGGTACGGAATTTTCCAATCATTTGAGCAAATTGAACCAGCCGCGTTCTCGCGCTATTGGTCAATCCGTTTACTTCCTCAACCCGGTGAATCGCATCAACCATGGACAGATCTTGCTCTTGAGCAAAGGTCAACAGCAACTCCACCGTACGATCGCCGATTCCCCGTTTGGGCACATTGATAATCCGGCGCAGACTCACATCGTCTTTCGGATTCACCAGCACCTTGAGATAGGCGACAATATCCTTAACCTCTTTCCGGTCATAGAATTTCAGTCCGCCGACAATTCGGTACGGAAAATATTTCTTTCGCAGGGCATCCTCCAAGACACGAGACTGCGAGTTTGTGCGATAGAGAATCGCGAAATCCTGGAATGCATGATCCGAATCTTCGCGAATGCGTTCAATTTGATGCGCAATATACAGCGCTTCATCCTGCTCGTTGTCCGCACTGTAGAGGCTGATCTTCGACCCATCGTCCTTTTCAGTCCACAAGCGTTTGTCTTTTCTTCCCTGATTGTTGGCAATGACATCATTCGCCGCAGAAAGAATCGTATTGGTGGATCGATAATTTTGCTCCAATTTAATTACTTTCGCTTCAGGGAAATCCACTTCGAAATCCAAAATATTGCGAATATCCGCGCCCCGCCATCCATAGATACTCTGATCATCGTCACCCACAACACAAAGATTGTGATGGGCAGCCGCCAATTTTTTCACCAATAGATATTGCGCATGGTTCGTATCCTGATACTCGTCCACGTGGATATACTGAAATCTTTCCTGATATCGTTCCAATATCTCGGGACATTCATTAAACAAGCGAAGGGTTAAAATAATCAAATCATCAAAATCCAAAGCATTGCTTTCCTTCAAGCGTTTCTGATACGCTGCATAAATCTTCGCCTTGAACTCTTCCGCATACCGGCCTTCGGCCGCTTTTAACGCCTGAGCCGGCAGAATGAATAAATTCTTCTGGCTGCTAACATAATGAATCATCGATTTCGGATCATACTTCTTTTCATTTAAGTTCAAGTCTGTTCTAACGACGCGTTTCATTAACGCCAGCTGATCCGATCCATCATAGATTGTATAATTACGCTGATATCCTAACCTCTCAATATCTTGTCTCAACACTCGCGCGCAAACGGAGTGAAAGGTACCCATCCATAGGGATCGTACATTCCCTTCGATCAATCGTTCAACACGATTTCTCATCTCCGCCGCCGCTTTGTTTGTAAATGTAAGAGCCAAAATGTTTTCTGGATATACACGATGATGCTCTACTAAATGTGCGATACGATAGGTTAGCGCACGGGTCTTGCCTGAACCTGCACCTGCCAAAATCAAGACTGGTCCCTTAATCGTTTCAGCCGCTTCCCGTTGTTTACCATTCAAGTCTGTTAATTGCATATCTGCTCCTTTCGACCACAAAAAAAGAGGGAATCCCCGTCAGGGTTCCTCTTATTAAGTATATCATATTTCCTCATCCTCAGAGCCACTTTCTTCTTCCTCAAGATGAATTCGTTTCGCGTCTTCGTAGAAGCGTTTCAACTTTTTCACATTGGAAATCCATAGATATAATAAGAATGGGAAGAAAAAAATCATCAATCCCCATTTCTCTGCCATTAAAATAAAATCAAATACCCCATGAAGCAAAACCGGCACCCACAAGGATTTCAACAAATGGCGCCTTCGATCGGATTCCGTCGGTGAAAACTTCGCCAGACTCACCTCGTACCCCATGGCAATGGCAAACAGCATATGCGCCGGCACGGACAAGACGCCGCGGTAGATGGCGACCAAGGGCTCCTGAGCATATTGAAAGAAGATATATGAAATGTTTTCAACCGTCGCAAAACCCAAAGCAATCAATACGGAAAACACGATTCCATCCAATCGCTGATCAAAGAACTTGGCATGCCAGATCCCACGCAGTAAAAATCGACGTTTCATCCATTCTTCGGTAAATCCCGCCACCACAAATGCAAAATAGGCAGCCTCCAGGGGAGATCCCCGAAAAGGATTGAGAAACGAAAGAATCGTTTCAAACCCCAATACCGGCAAGACGGAAAAAGCCCCCCAGAAAAAGAACCAAAACATATAACGAATGGGTTCTCGATCATAGCGATTCAAATAAACCATAATCAATATTAAGATAACGACCGGTAAAACGGCCATAAACATCAATCGAATGAGTTCCATGAAATCCTCCTAGTTATATGATATCCTTTTATTCCCTTGCCTTGTGATAAATTGTCATTCAAGCAAAAAAAAGATATACTAAATCTATTAGAAAGGGGGTACTATCATGAATCAAAGCTATTTAGAAAAGATGGCTCACACCATGATTCACTATTCCATGAAGTTGGAAAAAGGTGAATGGTTTGTCATTCGTTGCCATCCAAGCGCGAAAGCCTTGGCGAAAGAAGTGTACAAAGAGGCGCTTGCCGTAGGCGCGCATCCGCAGGTTTGGTTTGAGGATCAGGAATTTGATGAATTGTTCTACAAAAACGCCAGCAACGAACAATTAACCTACATCGATCCGATTTCGAAACTCCGCATAGAAAAATTGGATGCGATGCTGTATATTCAAGGATCCGACAACACAAAGGCCCTTGCCAATGTCCCATCGGAAAAAATGGTCAAGGCTATCCAAGCAAAAAAAGAATTGAATGACCTCTATTTTGAACGGGCAGACAGTGGCGCGCTAAAATGGTGTATCTGTCAATACCCGACGAATTCAGCCGCACAAGATGCGGAGATGAGCCGAGATGAATATGAGGATTTCGTATTTGGCGCTTGTTTATTGAAGGAAGAAGATCCCATCCAAGCATGGAAGAACCTGCATGATCACCAAGAAAAAATCATTGCCTATCTTGCGGATAAAAAAGAATTACGCTTCAAATCGACCGACACCGATCTAACCCTTTCAGTAGATGGAAGAAAATGGATCAACTCCGATGGACGAAACAACTTCCCAAGCGGCGAAGTTTTCACTTCGCCCGTTGAAGACAGCGCGAATGGCGTCATCCGATTCAGCTTCCCCGGGGTTTTTATGGACAAACCCATCGAAGACATCACCCTTACCTTTGAAAACGGAAAGGTCATCGATGCCAAAGCGAAGGCTGGCAACGAGTTGCTGCAGGAGGTCTTGAATACCGATGAAGGCGCGCGCTTCCTGGGCGAATGTGCCATTGGAACCAATTATGGGATCCAAAAATTCACCAAGAACATTTTGTTCGACGAAAAACTGGGCGGCACCATTCACCTGGCTGTCGGACGCGGATTTGGCGAAGCAGGCGGCACCAACATTTCCTCCATCCATTGGGATTTGATTTGCGACATGAAAGCCGGCGGAGAGATTTACGCCGACGGCGAGCTGTTCTATCAAGACGGAAAGTTCATTAAGTAGTTGAAAACCCCTGAGATTTTTTTCTCAGGGGTTCTTTTATCCCTCTAAGACCGGGATTGATTCTGAATATGGAGGGCGTGCAACTCCCTTTTCTGTAATGATTCCCGCGATATAACGATTCGGCGTCACATCAAATGCGGGATTCTCAATTCGAACCCCGTCCGGAGCAATCTGAATCCCTCGAATATGAGTTACCTCCCGCTTGTTCCGCTGCTCAATCGGGATCTCCTCGCCGGATTCCATTCGAAAATCAATGGTCGACGTGGGCGCTGCCACATAGAAGGGAATTCCGTTTTCTTTCGCAAGCACCGCAACCCCGTAGGTCCCAATCTTGTTGGCGACATCGCCATTGCTTGCGATCCGGTCGGCACCCACAACCACCGCTTGAATTCGACCGATTTTCATAAAATGTCCCGCCATATTGTCCGTAATCAAGGTAACCGGAATCCCGTCTGCATGGAGTTCATAAGCGGTTAATCGTGCCCCCTGAAGATACGGCCTGGTTTCATCCGCAAAGACATCAATGGTGGGATCCTTTTCGAAGGCGGCGCGAATCACCCCAAGGGCTGTGCCGTAATCCCCCGTTGCCAAGGCACCTGCATTGCAATGGGTTAAAATCGTTGCCCCTTGCGGGATCAGCTCCGCCCCGAAGCGACCCATGGTTCGACACATTTCAATATCTTCTTCATGGATCCGGGTCGCCTCTTGCTCAAATCTCCGAATCATTTCAGCCGTGGAAAGCGCCCCGTGTTTCACCATCAAAGCTTTCATCCGATCCAAGGCCCAAAATAGATTGACTGCCGTTGGCCGCGTTTTTTCCAAGCGCTTGATTCCAAGTTCTATCGCTTGATCGAATTGCTCTCGATTAGAAAGATCGGCGTTTTCATAGGCTCCCAAAACAACCCCGTAAGCGGCTGTAATTCCAATTGCCGGGGCGCCTCGAACGATCATATCTTCAATGGCGACCGCTGTTTTCTCTACCGTTTTACAAATAACCTCTTCATATTCTGTCGGGAGTTTGGTTTGATCAACCAGACGCAACTCCTGCTTCTCCCAAAAAATCGGTCTCATCACTGCCTCCCTATAATCGTTCAATCATGCGAATAACCACTCGTTTCACTTTTTCAACGTTATCGGCAAAAACCTGCATCACTGCATCCGCGGTTACCGGAACGATGGATGGATCATCCTCGAGTCCTGCATCATAATCCGTAATCATGGAAATATTAGCATAAGCAATGCCCAATTCCAGCGCCAGATAGCACTCCGGATATTGCGTCATATTAATCACTTCCCATCCCATTCGATTGAACCATCGGCTTTCCGCACGCGTTGAAAATCGCGGCCCATTAATCACGACAACCGTTCCCTTTTTATGGACTGGATATCCCAATTCTTGGCAGGTGTCAATCGCCAGTTTGCGCAGCAGCAAATCGTACGGATCCGCCGCCGATAAATGCTCCACTTTCGGACCATCGAAATACGTTTCCTCACGCCCCTTTGTTCGATCGACAAATTGATCGCAAACAACAAATTCTCCCGGTTTCACATCCACCTGCAAACTTCCGCAGGCGTTGACCGCGATAATCTGTTTTACGCCCAATTGCTTCATGGCATAGATATTCGCTCGATATGGCACAAGGTGCGGCGGGAATTGATGCTCTCTTCCATGTCTCGGTAAAAAGGCAACTCGTTTTCCAGCAACTTCTCCAACGAAGATCGAATCACTGGGTTCCCCATAGGGTGTCTTTATCCGAACCTCTTCCGCATTCTTAAATAATGAATAAAATCCTGAACCGCCAATGATTCCAATTTCAATATTTTGATTCATCGCTCACATCTCCTTCGTTGTAAAATTCTATCTCATTCTATTCTATCAAATCACAAAAAAAAGAACAGGTAGAATCCTGTTCTTCTTAGCCAATTTGATGCCCTTGTCTTTCTTCATTGGATCCCACACGAATAAATCCGGTAATGCCCCAACGAATAAATTGATTGATATAGTATTGATTGCATTTGGAACAATACAGCAATCGCACCTTTTGATAAGAACCAGCCAGATTGAGATCTCGATCCGACTTGCTATGAAAGGTTTTCAAAGAAATCTCTTGATACGTCAATGTCGTTTCATCTACCGGACAGTTTCGCCCTTCTCCTCCGACAAAATACACCTCTTCAACCCGCGTCAATTGCTCACCATCGGTTTGCTCGGATTCAACCAAGGCGACCTCCGGTCTCGAAGCCACTTCCGGTTCAGGTGCAATTGTTTCAGATTCTTGCTTCGCCTTTGCTTGCAGCCGCTCTTTCATCATCGGGAATACGCGTTCGCGAATCTGATCATCCACATATCGCATAAAGGTTGACCGATCATCAAATTGCTCCTGCGCCAATTGAATATTTCTGCCGTCACGAACTGCATCCACATATTCACGATACAATTTCGCTTCAGGAATCGGCAATAAAATCTTCGCCTTCAAACCTTGCACGCTCTCTCTGACAACTTCATCCTGATCGAAGAAAAGCGCCATATACAACAACCCCCACGACTGATTATCCCGAAGGGTTGCAGATTGAAGAATTCCTTGATCCCGATTGATTCGCATCCAATGCTTGAATTCATACTTCATTGACATTTGGAAATACAGGACGCTCAAATCCATTAATACTTCTGAGGTGTTCGCTCCCGAAAGAAGAATAGTTTCAAGACTTCCATGATTCAACTGAATAAAAGTGCGTATCGGTTCAAATAGTTGCTTGGCAACCGCAAACCGAATCATTTGAACAAATCCATCCCGCACAACCTCTGCCTGCCCATTTGCCGCTACAATCAATTGATCCATAAAATCAAAATAGAAACGGATCATCTCTGCGTCACCTGCTTGCCATTCCGATTCATGCTGAATCAAAAAGGCGACAGCCGCCTTTCGATCTCCACGTTTCAATGCAGCAATCGCAGGCGCAAAGAAGTTTGGATCTGATTTTTCCACTAAACTCGGTTCTCCGAGTTCCTCTTGCAGATCCATTGTGAATGTGGATTTGCAATGATGCACATGCTCAGCTGGTCGACTTGTAGCATGGATCGCTGCCGAACTTTCCACCCCTGACCCCGATTGCTCAAGGTCCATCTCAAAGGCTGGCTTATGGTGTGCAGGCGATTCCGAAACGGCCATTTGTTTCTGAATAAAGTCAGCGCGCTGCAACAACTCGTCATAGGTTTCTTCCGGTTCTGGCTTCGCCGCAACGATTTCCTTCGTCGGCATCGCAATGACTTGACCCGATTCATTCAACCGCTCTTTCAGATCTTCTATCTCTCGTTTCGCATCCGCCAATTCGCCAACCAATAAATCGATTTGCTTTTTAGCCATTTGAAGATGAATTTGGGTCTCTTTCAACTCGCGATCCCGTGATTTCAATTCCTCCAGCGCCCACTGGGTGAATTCATTCAATTGTTGCGCCAAATGTTGAAAATTCTCTTGCGCGCGTTGAAAATTTCTCTCATTAAAACCCATCTTCTCACCTCCCGATTAACTTTTTATCACAAATTGGTTTTGACAGGATGAACATCGAACGCGAATCTGCCCTTTCCCTTTGGGAATTCTGATGCGCTGCCCACAATGGGGACATGCTTCGATTCGAATTTTCACATGAGCTTTGATCCATTCTGGAGAAAACCCAACTTGTTGCGCATCGCCTATCACAAAAGACGGTACCCCCGTCATTTGCCGCCGCATCATTTCCTGACGCGCGGCAGGATCTCGACTGATGTCCCGTTCAATAAATCGATACCCTTCCTTCCGCAAAAAATCCTTTGCGGTTCCGCAATGCGGTCAAGTTGGCGATGTGAAAATAATAATATCGTCCATGCTGGCTTTCCTTTCTTTTCCTTCTTTTCTTTATTTTACTTTGGATCACAGAAAATAGCAAACCCCCTTAAAAAAGGGGGTTTGCTATTTTTTATTTCACAGGCTTTCCAGGATGAACCGGATGTTCAGGCTTTCCTGGCTTGTTTGGTTTTCCCGGATCGATCGGATCGTCAGGACCTACAGGGTCATCTGGCGTCCCTGGATCATCAGGACCCGCAGGATCATCCGGTCCAAACGGCTCTTCCGGTCCATACGGCTCTGCTGGGATTTTTTTCATATCTTGTGGAGTCAAGAATTCATAGGTGAAATCCACATAGCCTTTGGTTCCTACTGGCGCAGGATACCAAACGATCATATAGGTATCGCCGGCTGCCAACAATTGCTTCAGCTTGATTGCATCCATCTCCGTCACATTCATCGGATCCAGACTAATCACATGACTGACACGATTGCCTGTGCGGTTAATAAATACCACTTGATAGTCCACGTAATTTTCCATTATTTCATGCAAGGAACAGAATCCGTCCAGGGATCCATTCTCGACGCCAAGGTCAATCCCCGGCACTTCGATGTCCTTGACATACCAACCCGCTTCCGTGGTTCCCCAGTCCGTCATATATCGGAACGACAAAAGAATCTCTTGACCTGCATAGGCATCCAGATCAAATTCCATTGGCATCCAGATCGTACCGGCTGTAACGACTATTGATGTCCCAGTAAATCCTGGCAATTCATTATAGATTGCCGGATAGCCTTCAGGCACCAATGTATCTGTCGTGTACGCATTTTCGAGGCTTGTCCAGGTCGAACCATTATCTGTTGAAACCTGAACCATTCCGAAGTCCCAATCCAATTCAATCTCATACCAAGTATTGAACAGCAGATCCACTTCGGCTAAACCGGTCAAATCCACCGGCAGGATCATGATATTGTCCTTTTCATCGCCCGTATTTCCGTAGAGAGCAGGACCGCCGTCCACCGGTGATTCATCAACCTCCACCCATGGCGTTGGCAAGAAATCGATCCCGTCGAATTTCACGCCCTTAATATCGTTCATATTTTCAAGATGTTTGTAGTCACCGCCCCAAGCGGGAACCCCGTCTTTGTCATAGAACAAGGCACTTTCGAAATCCAATCCGCCGTCGAACTCGGCCAATTCAATACTGGTGAACTCATAGATTCCCTGCTCCGGCATCGGCGCGTCTATCGCTACAGCCACAGAGAATCTGCGGAAGACTTCCTCAAAATCAATCCCGGCTCCGAAATCGTCAAGAATCTGATCAACACTGGCAAACCCGACAATCGGGCTGATCGCCAAAGCGCGGGTAAATTCTTTGCCGAATTGATCATGAAGATACAATTGAAGCAAATACGCCTGACCGTAGTCCGCAAGGGTTTCCGGTCCCGTTGATGCAGAATAATGCTCATCCCAATCAACGAGAGAGTTTTCAGGATGATCCAAGAAGAACTGAACGTGTCCTTCCGGATGTCCATAGCCACACAGATACTCAGCAAAGTCTGACATGCCTTCATTCAACCACGTCGTCTCATGGGGATCGTTGTCATCATGAATCAAATGCTGATACTCATGAGCGGTTACACCGAAGAAGGTGGTTTCCAATCTTGTTTCCCACGAGTTGGTATCCAAGTTGATAATATTCCGATCGAAATACCCTTCATATGTCGGTGAATAAAATCCGGCAATAAAGAATGGATAGGTATCGTCGTAATAACTCTCATCGCGAATATTATCGACTAAAATAATATTTCTTTCGATTTCATCATACGGTTCATAATAACCTTCCGGAACATATCCCCACGCTTCCAATAAAGAATACGTTCCATAATGCGAATCCGGCATGCCGAAGAACTCCGTATCCGTCGGATAGATATTATTGTCAAATTCATTCCGCAACAAGTCTACTTGTTCCTGCGTAATCACGGGATCATCTCGCGCATCGCCTTCAAGATAGGCGATATCATTGGCTACCCAAACTTCTACATCTGATCCCAAGCTTCTCAATGTAAAATCCTTGAAGTAATAACCAAGTGTTGAATCATAACCCAAAAACATCTTGGTTCCCCCATCATAGGTAAAGGTCGATTCCGCCTCTTCGCCCTCTGCCTCCGGCTCTTCGTCAAAATTCACTCCCGCGGCCGCTTGACGAATTTGCTCGTCCAACTCAGCACGTAGCACCTCGTCATTGGCTTGATACCGCAGCCATGTACCAATGTCTCCAACATCTCCATAGCGGCTCTCTTGCGGATCTTGCGCAGTTGCGCCGGCAAATCCGCTCGGGATCAATGCTGCTAAAACTAGAATCAAAACCAGTAAAACAGAAACTCTTTTTTTCATAAAATCCTCCTTTTTTTTAAAAATTTGGCAATCAAAAAGACTACCGCGAGAACGGTAGCCGATCGATCATAGTAGAAAAACCGTAGATTCTGGCTTTGCGTCATAGTCTTTCGACTAGTTTGCCTTTTCACTGGTTTTCATACCCATATTTGGTCATACTATCAAATGTTTATTTTTTGCTTAACTGTCTAGATTGTTGATATTCTAATATTATTTGCTAGATTTGTCAAAAATTACCTTAAAGAAAATTCCCTCTTCAACAAATGTTGGTGTATATATGCCTTCCTCAATACAAATCTCTTGAATGCGACGAATCCCTGTTCCCCAAGAACCTGCAAATCCAATAAAGCGCATAAAATTACTGATTAATGGATTCCGCGCTTCTGACGTACCCGATAAAATCTTGGTAATCGTCATCGTTTTAGGCAGCCCGCCCGGCGAAATGATCACCAACCGATCCGGATAGGATTCGATTTGTATCGCATGTTCTCTCATGGCATAATCACGATGCGAAACCGCATTGACAATTGCCTCCAGCAACAGCTTTCTTGGCATGCGTTGACTGCAATAACTGGCATCATTTAATAAAAAATCAATCGCTCCGATAATTCGATTCGGCAAACTTCCTTGAATTTCCTCGGTTTCATCTTCGAAATCGCCGCTGGAAGAAAGCCGATGCTTCGTGCAAAGAATTTTTGCATAGCCAAACCGCTTCTCATCGCCGGCAATAATCGCGAGTGCCCGAGTTGGAATCAATCGATCAAACAATCCTAATCTCAAAAGATCAGCATCCGAGATCTCCATATGTATCAAATGACGGATATCATCCTTTAGCCTAGCCAATTCCAAATTATCCAGCTGATAATCCCTGACGAGAATCTCGTCAAAGGATTGATTCTTCGATTCCCGAATCATCTCTTCGATCTGTTCTTTCGACGCATGTCGATTCACTTTGGCTTGGCGAATATAGACCCCCTCACGATCGCCTTCATCCCGAATATAATAGGGCTTCATGCTGCCCATTCCAATCTTGATGATCAAAAGATGTCGATCGTCCACATTCCTCACAAATATTTCCGGAACAATTGCTGGCGTGCAGAGTTTTTCTATGGCATGAGGAACATCCGACAAGGCCTTTGAAATCTCGCCGTCGCTCAGTCCGAAAATTTCATGCACAGCAGGATCAACCCCTATCACCATTTCACCACCAGCCAAATTGGCAAAGGAAACCGCGGTTGCTGCAATCTCGTATAAATCCGGCATTTCTACATAGAGGGCCATTTTCTTTCCCTCAAACACATTCACCTGATTGATCGCATTCATTGATTCACCTCCCGTGATTCAACGAATATATACCCGTTTGACCGCTTTATTCAATCAGGATTAAATATAAACGTTCCTCCAAGGCCTTCAGTTCCGCTTCCAAATCCTCTCGCGTATATCGATCTTCATCATAAACGAGTTCTTCGAGGCGCTCATAGAGCCCCTGCATCATCAGCCAATACTCAAAGGATTGATTGCTGGGCGAAGCATACAGACCTTGTTTTATATTTTCTAAGATTTGTGTCTGCAACACTTGCAACTTTTCATTCCGATACACAAATTCATCCAGTTCAAAAATTCGTTCCTCCACCTGTCGGCTCACCGGATAAAAAGAATAACTGTCGTTGTAAACCGATATCTGATATTCATCCTCCAGGTATTTGCGCAAGAATCGGATGGCAATCTCTTTATTTTTCCCGAATCGATTCACGACATACCCATCCGTCAGCAGGGCTTGATCCGGTTCAAAAACCGGCGGAAGAAAGATCAGATCGGCTATGTCATGGGTACTGCCCCAACCAAGACGCTCCGTATTCAATCCATTGATATGCTCCACATCCTGTACAACAAAATCGTCTTGCTCCACATCTTGGATCCCCAGATACTGATCGGAATGAATCTCGTCGCGCAATTCTTGCACATAGGCGACAACTTCCGCTTTCGCCAATGCCACCTGACGATTTTCCAGATCAAATACAGAAAAACGCGTATGAAAATCTGCAATTTCTTCTTGATATCTTCGCTTGGTATAATACCGAGGCGTACTTTCCAGCCAGGTTGCGCGAATCGCCATATATCCGTCTCGATCCAGGGCTTCAAGCTCTTCCTCAATCCCTAAATTCTCCAAAACAATGCGATTGAGCGCCGTCGGAAAAACCCAAATGGTTGCAGGGATATAGTAGGGACTCTGCAGGTTTGGATAGATATTCGCAATCTCTGGGATCGCATCCGTCAAATCCATGGCAATGCCATTGTCTACATAGGCTTGATACGGATTGCCAAAGGGTAGATGAATCAGATCAACCGACTCATTCTGATACAACAATTCATTAACCAACTCATAATACTCTTCCGCCGTTTTTGCCTTCACCTGCAGATATCGGATGGAAACCCCTTCGTAATTCATCAAGTCGTAGGCCGCTTTTGTCTCCGTACCGGCAACATATTGCTGATACGCTTGCTCCCAAACCGCAACCACCATTTCGTCCTCTGTTAGACTCTCAATAAAGGCTTGACGTTCTTTGACGCCGGGATCTTCCTCGCAGCCAATTAATCCAAAACCAACAATCAGAAGGACTATGATCTGTAAAATCCGCTTCACGTTTTTCATCAACAATCCCCCTATTGATTGATATAAACCTTTGTGCCAGACTCCAAATGATCCGCGTTCAATGCAACGAAGCCCTGCAAAGGCAAAGTGATGACTCGCTCGTCGCCAACGACAACCATGCGAATCGGCACCTCTTGAATAAAGAACTCATCGCCCAGAATTCCGTGCTCTTGCCTGATAATCTTTACTGTCCCCATACCCCGATCATAAAATCCTCCAGGCGCAGAAATCAATGATTTCGGAATGGTTACCGTTCTCATAAATCGCTGCTGCCGCTCAATGATCGTATCATAAGTTTGTCCCAATCGAATTTCTTCCGCAAAGGCTTTATTGAAAACGGATTCAAATACAACCGTTTGATGATCCGTTTGATAAATGTTGTCCGTATAGGTTTTCAACAAACCAAAAGGTGTACGAATATGTACAAGCAGGGTATCCCCCACCCATTGATAATCCGACAGGCTGATTTCTGTTACCAGTTTCACAGAGGTATAATCAGTTACTTCCGCGATCTTCATAATCGTATCCAAAGGTTTCACCTGTGAATCAACTTCGCTGACTTCCGTCACGATTCCCGTTGCCGGCGAAACAATCCATCCATTTTTATCAATTTCTATGGAGCACTGCTCTTGCATGTCGATCAACTCTCCGGTCAATTGCTGAATCTTCCCTTGAATCATCGACGCTTCTTCCCGATTCCATTCCGTCAAATCCGCTTGGCTGGAAAGGGCTTGCTTCCATGAAATTTCCAGTTCATCCCGTTGACGATTCCAGTTCTGCCATTCCCGTTTCCCAATCACGCCCAACTCGTAAAGACTCAAAATCACCCGCGCCTGCTCTTCTTGCTCCGAAAAGTCATGCCAAGCTTGAACAGCCTGATTGTCCCCTTGGTACACTTGAAATTCCAAGTCCTCCAATTGACGCCGAAGGCTCTCGGTCTGATCAAAGACTTGTCCAAATGGAGCTTGATCCCCCGTCGCCCGCACCCGAACACGAATCAACGGATCTCCAGCCTGCACCGTTGCCCCTTTTTTTGCAGCCACTTCTAGAATTTCAACCCGCTGTAAACATCGCAGGGATTCCGTAGAAAAAGCCTCGATTCGACCGGTTTGCTTCACCATTCGCTTGATCCCCGTATTTCCAATTATCGCGACGTTGACATTGGGCAAAAGAATCGGCTTTAAACTCTCTGAAAAGAACCCCATCCCAAAGATCCCAACAAAGAATACAACCATCAGCCGAAAGAGAAAACGAGTCAGTTTTTTATCCATGCCGCCTCTCCCTCCTCGCAACCATTACCTGAACGAAAAATGCCACGATAATTCCCAAACACCACAATCCAATCACTTGGATTTGAAAATCCGTTAATCCATAGCGGAAATTCAAACAAAGTTGATTTGTCCATCCGGAAAAAAGCTCCCGATAGGCGCCGAAAGAAAAGAAATTACTGGGTCTCAACGAAAGTGGGATTTCCATATTTGAACACATGAAAAACACACTCCATCCATAAACAAGAACGAAACACAACGCCCGAAGGATTTGCAAAAATGCTTTACGATTCTCTTTGACGTATTGAACCCAGGTCTTCAATCGATGGGTTTGTCGATAATCGTGCATAAACTCACGGAATTTCAACCCCATGATCTTCACTGTTTTAACCAGCTTCCGCATCAATAACCCCACCATCAGCAAGAGGGCGATATTCATAAACGACCATCTCCAATGACGATGGTTCACAACATAGAGAACCGACAAATCAAATCGGCGGAACTCTTGTCTCAATCGGGAAATAAAGGATTCTTCAAAGGTCTCGTTAGGGATGCGATACCGCAAGGTTTTCCGATCCCAATCAATTTCATTTTCCCATGCTTCATTGAATGGAATTGTAATGGTTTGACTATTCGATTCAATTCCAACAACTGCATAGGTTTTCCCGCGAAAACTCATTTCTTCACCAATAATATTGTGTCGATGAAAATATTGATCAATCAATTCTTCTCCCAATACAATCGCATTCCGATCAGATTCCATCAACCATCGCCCTTCACCGGGTCCATCCTTTTGAAAAAATCGATCATTCCCCGATGACATCACCAGTCGATAAGTAGAGGTTTCCTTCTCCATATGCAAGCTTGGCAAGATCCCTGTATATTCCGATTGAATCCACTCCAAGGTTTCCTGTCCAACAACGCCCACCAATTCCATCTCCACCATTTCAGCAGGTGTTTGTGCCGGCATCATCCAAGCAAAAAAGAATAGCAGAGCAAGAAAAATCACGATTCCCCATTTCCAAGATTTGATCATGGCAATACCCTCGCGTCTTTGAAGATCTTATAGCCGGGATTTGTGATAATTTCAACCGTATCCAGATCGACCTCATCCGTTTCAATTTGTATCAATACTTCGCGATCTCCAATCGCTTTGGTTTTGGCTCGAAGTTGCCGGACAAAGTATCGATCGTAGAACGTTCTCTCTTCCTTGTCCAAATAATAGATGTTCACCATTTCATCTTCCTGGAAATCTTCTTTAACAATCGCTGAAAACGGAATGGCATACGTACTCTTCTCTGACAGTACCCGCTCCACTCGGCCCGTATAGGTCGTGCCAATTGAAAACTTTCCATCGGGCTCTTCAGTCAACTTCATTGTAACTTCTACCATGCCATGCTCCACCAGCTGGCTAATGTCCGTTACTTCCAAATGGAAAGGGCGATTCTCCGTATCGGTATCAATCTGAAGCTGCAGACCAACATCGATATACTCAAGATCTTCAACTTCAACCGATCCGATCATTTCCAAGCGCTGAAAATCATCGATCACTGCAAGCTCCAAGATCGATTGATTCGAAGAAATTCGTTCGTTTTCCGCATTCTTGTTCAGCACAAATCCAGACTCCTGCGAGTACGCGTTCCCTTCTTCATCCAGATAGAATCCAGCAGCCAAAGAATCTAAAATCCCCAACTCCTTGCGGATCATCTCAAGCTCGTTCTCCAATGACTCGATCCGGGCGGTTCGAGACGCATCGCTTAATCGCAGTCTCTCCGCTGTGGTATTTAACCCTTGAAGGGTGGTTTCCATCGCCCTAACCGCCGCTTTCAACTCACTTTCCGCAACCAATCCCAAGGAAACTAATTCTTCCAGTTCCTCCACTTGTTGTGTGTTTTGTTCAAGGGCTTGCTTCAGCTGCGCCAGTTCACGGTCCGATTGTCCTTTTCCGGCCTTCAATTGATCAATTTCGAGAAGAACCGCTTGTTCCCGCGCCCGCCAGGAAGCGGCCTGCTCATTCACCGCTTGCGGAATGCCCGCCTCTTTTGACAATTGAAATAGCGGAATATTTCTGCCAACACGACGTCCCTTCTTCACAAAATACTCCGACACCACAACTGGCTGATCAAAGGAGAATCGAACGATATCCATAGGCTGCAGATACGCGCCAATCACGATTGTTCGCACGATTTTCCGTTCTTTCAACTGTTGCGTTTCTGCATGGGGCAGCTGACAGTTCAACAAACTAGGCACAACAAATATGCCGATCACACCTAGAATTAATAACAAACTCAAAGGTTTCTGCCATCGCTTCATTTATTTGCTCCCCCCTATGACAAGTCCTTCGGACAAATATTTTTCTCCTTTGATGAAAATAATCACCGCTGGAATGATATACAAGGTTGCACCCGCATAAAACACTTGAAAATCGCCCTCGTAAATCATCCGCAGGAAAACGGACAATGGTTGATTTTCGGGTGTATCGATAAAGACAAGCGCTTGATCAACAATGTTCCAATTGTCGATAAAGGTCAAAATCACCAAGGCAAAAATAGCGGGTTTCAATAGAGGCAACACGATTTTCGTCAAGATCCTCAGATGCCCAGCACCATCGATTTTC
Source organism: Eubacteriales bacterium (assembly GCA_030625815.1). Classification (GTDB taxonomy): domain Bacteria; phylum Bacillota; class Clostridia; order Tissierellales; family GPF-1; genus GPF-1. The sequence goes on along the minus strand of DAOUQF010000006.1, from coordinate 69,704 downwards.
GCTGCTTCAATGATTTCCTTCGGTAAATCTCGCATGAATTGCCTGAGCAAGAAGATTCCAAAGGTAGAGAACACCCCAGGCAAAATCAACGCCTGATGAGTATCCAATATGGTCAAATTCAACGTCCTTTCAAAAGCCTCAAAAACCAGGTAATTGGGCACCAGAGTCACTTGATACGGCAAAAGAATAATCAGGATATACAAAATCAAGACAACATCGCTGCCTGGGAACCGTAGTTTCGCCAACGCGTAGGCCGCACAGATCCCCAAAACAATTTGTCCGATTAATATGCTTCCTGTGATCTTGACTGAACTTAAAAAGTAACGAAAGTAAGCCGACTTATCGGTAACCAGCGTATAATATTGCTGCAGATTGAACTCCTGTGGAATCCAATGCAAGCCATCCGCCGCCAGCTCCGCCGGCGTCATAAAGCTATTGAGTATGGTATAGAAAATCGGCAGGGCATAGAGTACTGAAAGCAATACGACGCCAACCCATAACACTTTCTTCATTGTCTTTCCCCCACTTTCTTGGCATAATTGCGATCAATCAAATACAATAAGTAAACAACCACCAGCACCCCGATGGAAAACACATAGGCTGCCGAGGTCAATTCTGTATACTGCAAGGATTGAAATTTATTGGTCATAAAATGCTGAAGCAAATAGACCCGCGGATTCGGATACGGTCCCTGCAAAATATAAATGTCCTTGAATACTTTAAATGAATTGACGATGGACAAGACCGTGACAAAAATGGTTGTCGGCGTACAGAGCGGCATATAAATATGCTGTACCTTTTGCCAATAATTCACTCCGTCAATTTCTGAACTCTCAATGATGCTTTTGTCGATCCGAAGGAGCCCCGCAAGATAAAGAATGAGATTGTACCCCGTATTTCTCCAAATAAAGAGAACGATCAAGACCCACATGGCTTTATCGGAATTCAGCAAGTTATCAACGCCATTTCCAAAGAGATCATTGAAAAAACCAGCCACCGTGCCCGATGGGATAAACATGGGCAGAATGATAAACAGCTTTACAAACCCCGGTGTAGGAATCTCATATAGAATCAAGGCGAGAATAAATGAAATCACCAGAATGACAGGAATGGCGATACCCATAAAGAACAGCGTGTTCTTTACCGCCAATTGAAATGCTTCGTTTTGAAAAAGCAGCATATAATTCCGAAATCCGACAAGTGTGGGATCGAGACTGCTGTTTTGAAATGACAGCTTAATGCCAATTAAATATGGGATTAGAAATAGAACCAAAAAACCCAAAAAACTAGGAAGAATGAACCAAATTCCAATCAGCCCCGCCTTTTCCTTCGTCTTTTTCATAGAATAACCCCCAATAAAAGTATGAATTCTTTGTAAACTCATTCTATCATAGCAAATATTAACTAAATCTAGCACAACTCTTAACTTTTCCTGAATTAAATAATCCCCCATCTTTCGATGGGGGATTCCGTTACGCTTCCCGTATAAATGCGGCAACCGCTTGATTGAATTTTTCTGGTTCTTCCCAAAACAGCATATGTCCCGAGTTCTCAAAGAACTCGACTCTGCCATTTTGAACATTTTCACCGACATACGCACTGCCTTCCCAATCGAAGACATTGCTGTTTTTTGCCACCAAAGCCAAGGTAGGAATCTCAATTTGAGGCAGGTAATCTCGCCAATCCAAATTGGTATGGTCTCTCATAATATCAATCTTCACTCGTGCCGGACACTTCATAATTTCATCTGCCAAAAATTTCACATCGGCATCGCTTGGCGTATTGAAATGGCAAGCATAAATCGTTCCCTCCGCACCCGCTCGCTCCGCGTAGGTCAAATCTGCGCACAATCGCACAAAGGCTTCCACATCATAACACCCATTTTGTCCCCATTGCCAGTCAGGACCTATGTATTGCGCCGGAGATTGATCGACAGAGATTAGCTTTTTCACACGATCCGTGCCAAAGAGCTCAAGATACGACCATAAAACCGATGCACCCATGGACCACCCCAATGCCGTTACGTCATACAGGTCCAAATGTTCCAATAATTCTTCGATGTCTTTTGCAAATCGTGCAATTCGATACCCATGATTCGGCTTTCCAGACTCCCCATGTCCCCTCAAATCCATTCGAATCACTTGAAACTCTTCTGCCAAAACCTTCGCATTCTTATCGAAAAATCGAGTTGAACATGACCATCCTGGAATCATCAACAGGGGTTTTCCTTCTCCCTGCACATCATAATAAATTGCTACGCCGTCCTTTGTTTGAAATGTACTCATTTTATCCTCCTTTATTCTGGTTGACGCGTTTCCTTACCACTTGATTGACCTGTTTCTTGTTTAACGATGACAAATAAACAACCAACAACCACGATACCAATTAGGAAAATCGAATTGGTTAAATTGGCTGCCGGAAATATAGTTACTAACAGCAGGGATGTCACCGCGATTCCCATAGATGGTGGATCCACATGAACATCCGATCCGTATAATAAAAATACTTGTGCAAGAAAATCAGCTGCAAACGCAGCAATAATCGCTCCTATTAAACCCCAGACGATGTTGCCTCCGCTCGCAACAACCGCATACGAAGCACATAATGTTATATGGTGAGTCACAGGAATTGCAAATCCATTGATCAGCCACAACAAAGACGCCGCCGACATAAAAAATCCGACAAACGCTGCTACGCCAGCTGTCTCTGGATTTTGCAACATGATAGTTGTAATATATGCGGATGCTCCGCCAAAAGATACTGCTGCCAACAGTTTTTCAAGTCCCGAACTCAAATACGGAAGCCATTGAATTGGAGATTTCGAACTGAATCGACCACCAACTTCTTTGATTTCTTCCGGTGTAGAACCATAAAAGCCTTTCAGACCAGCTTCTCCAAATAGTACTTTCCCAATTATTGCCATGCTCACAATTGTAAATGCAATAGAATCAAACTTGCCTGGAAAGAATCTTAAGAATAAATCATTCAAAAAAAATCCCGCACTTCCAAATATCCCGCCAACCAATATAACAGATGGTTTTTTTTAACTAAGCAAAGGTGTGACAATATCTTTACCAGTTTCTAGGAAGCCAATTTTTTTTGCATAGGCTGCCGCGGCTACCCCCCTACAAAAGCAACCCGAGGACCAAATATCGGACCAAGTGCTACAATACCAATCCAATCAAATGAGCTTCCGCTAATGGTTGCGATCGCACCTGCCAACCCTGCAAAACCAACAATGATAAAAGTTGTGATTGGTCCAAGAATTGCACCAATCATTCCCCCACATACCGAAAATACTAAATTCATACTATCCATTACACCCTCCTAATCTTCCCACAAGAACCGGTGTCGGCCAAACATTCCAATTCCTGATTTTCCATAGTTTCCTATGTCGACATATTTCACCGTGATCACAGTTATACCTTAATTCGAGTAAATCTGTACCAACCGCATCAGCCTTTCAACTGTATCGGACAGTAACGCATCTGAATTTTGCATGGCATCCTCAAGAGCCATGGGACCATTCACAATACTGAACACACTGGTCAATCCTTCTTCGTATAAATGCTCGATCCCATTTCCAATCGATCCAACAATTGCGACCACGGGGATCCCCTTTTTCTTGCAAAGCCTTGCGATTCCAATTGGCAATTTTCCGCGCAAGGTTTGCGAATTCATCTGTCCCTCACCCGTAATTACCAAATCAAACCCCTCGCCAATTCGCTCGTCCAATCCGATGGTTTCTCGAATAATTTCGAATCCCATCTTCAACTCCGCTTTTAAAAAAGCCGATAAGCCGGCTCCCAATCCGCCTGCAGCTCCCGCACCCTTGAGCCCTGCCACGTCAAGCTGCAAATCCTTTTGGATGCATGCCGCGAAATTCCCAAGCGCAGAGTCCATGGTTTTTACCATGACCGGATCAGCACCTTTCTGGGGACCGTACACAGCTGCCGCACCATTCGGCCCGGTCAACGGGTTGTCCACATCACATGCGACTTCCACAACTAAATTTTGCAATCGCGGATCCACCTTGTCCATCTTGATAGACTCAAGAACCAACAATCCTTCAGCCCCCCATGCAATTTGCTTTCCGTTTCGATCCAACAATTCAAAACCTAAGGCTTGAAGCAGACCTGCTCCTCCATCATTGGTGGCGCTGCCTCCGATACCCATAATCAGATGTGTGCAGCCTTCATCCAAAACCTTGAGTATCAACTCGCCTGTTCCAAAGGTAGTTGTTTTCATGGGATTTCGCTTCTCAACCGGCACAAGCGGCAGACCTGAAGCACTGGCCATTTCGATAACACCCGTCGTCTCGTCTCCAAGAATGCCGTAAAAAGCTTCAATACGTTCACCAACGGGTCCCATTACCCATGCCTTCTCAATCCGTCCCCCCGTGTTGGATACCAAAGATTCTACGGTCCCCTCTCCGCCATCTGCCAATGGCAACTTCACCACGTCTGTTTCCGGCATCACCCTTTTAATAACTTTTTCTGCTATTTCACAAAATTCTACTGCCGTTATGCTTCCCTTGAAGGAATCCGGCGCAACTAATATCTTCATATCCATCACCTCAACTCTCTATTTCATTGTATAAAAAAAACAGCACAAAATCTTTGGGCTGTTTTTCAAAAAAACGCTTTCTCATTGTGCTCACTGCACAATCATCGACTGGAATACCAAACAATCAATTGCAGCAACATCCGCCCTCTTTCATCATGCAATGGATCCCAAGGGAGGGATTTTCGAATTTTATTGACACGAAATTGAACGGTATTTCGGTGAAGATACATGGTCCTCGCCGTCTCTGTCAGATTCATATTATGTTGGATCAGCACGGCAACTGTTTCCATCAATTCCGGTGATTTACGCAATACTTCCGCCAGTTCACCCAAAAAGTGAATGACCGCCTTCTCGGGAATCTGTTCAAATAATAGCTCCAAGAAAAAATCTTCCGCCAGCCAAACTCCTTCAAGACTGTTTTTTCTCTGTCCAACCAAACGCATCATTTGCTTGGTTTCAATAAAGCTTTCTTTCAATTCCTTTGGCTCGCTGTGATGAGATCCAATCCCGATAAAAAGACGCAAGCCAAACTTCTGATCAAGCTTTCCGCGAAAATGCTCGGCATAGGCTTGAAACCATTCAAGGGTTTCTTTCCGATCACCTGGAATAAAAGACTTCATTATAATAAATTGATCCAGTTCCGCATGACCGATAATATCTTGAGTAGCACTGTAATGAGAATTCATAATTTCTTCCAAGATGGTATCTTTAATGCGATCCATGGTATAGAGTGGATTCCGCTCTAAAACCTCGCGGGAATTCAATAAACGAAACAGAATGGCACGGCGTGGAATCTTCAAATCAAATCCCAATTGTTCACCCCAGGTTTCCACCTCACGCCAACCCAGATCTCCTTCATATTCCAACACCTGATTCACAAACAAGGTGTGTTGATGATGTTTCGCGTAGAGGCGCTCTTTAAAAAACTCTTGCTCCAACATCAGTTCCATGACCATCTTCACAATGCGCGCCGGTTTTTCAATTTCACTTGGCTTTCCTGTTATTCCAATCACGCCTCCAATTTTTCCATCATAATAAAAAGGCATGTTGATTCCCGCTTTGACTCCCGCAACTTGCTTCGCTTCCTCCTCGGTAATATCAATGCGATGCTCATTTCGGATGACATCCGCTGCAATCGAATGAAAGGTGCCCAATCGTTCTTTTGAACCGCTGGCAATGATTTCACCGGATTCATTCATCACATTAATATTGTGTCCCAAATTCTTCATAATCTGATCTGTGATTTTTTGAGCAATTTCCTGACTTAATAGCATAAGGCACCTCCTCTATTCCCATCCTACCATGTAAAATGGCAGAAAAAAAGAACTCATCACTCTGAGTCCTTTTTGACAACCGATCGAAAGAATCGCTTCGCCGCCGCTGACGCCAATTCCTTTCTCGCCTTCCATGGCGCCGATCGCTTCACCAATTCCGATACAATAATCCGCTGAAACATGTGGGAGAAAAATCGTTGCGGAGGCGGCACTTTCTGCTCCATTCTCGAATAAAGATCGCGAATACAATCTCGTTGAAAATGGAGAATCGAATCCAATTCGCCTGAATCCGCATAATACCCGCAATGAAAATTTCTCTCCGCAAAGGCTTTTTCCGGAACCAAGGAAAAATCGATGCCCATTCTCGCAAAATTTTCACGCAAAAACTCTCGATATGTGGCGCGGCAACATGGACCGCCGCCAAGATTAAAGATGCGATGAGTCAACTTCTCCCTATGTTGCAGGGCTTGCACCATGGCATAGGCCGTATCCCTCGTGCTTGTCACTTCAATCTCCGTATCCAGGGGCATATGAAAAAACAAAGGATCCAATTTTCGATTTTCGCTCATAATCGCCGACAAGCGGAAAATCGTCCAATCTACTTCGCTCTTTCGAATCAATTCTTCCGCATCGATTTTTGTTTGCGCGTAGATATCCGATTCGCTGGGAATCGGCGGATCGCTCACTCGAATCCAGGGACGCTCTAATCGATCTCCATAAATCGCAACCGATGATGCATACAAGAAAAACCCCTTGTTTTTTTCTTTCTCCAGAGCCTCTAGCAAATTCTTTGTCCCCTCTACATTCACCCGTTGCGCCAATTGCGGCTTCTCATCCGCCAAAGGGGGAAGAATCGCAGCCAAATGGATCACCGCTTGACAATCTTCTACAGCCTTTTGAATCTGTTCCTTTTGTGTAATGTCGCCCCATACAAATTCAAGTTGACCGGAGAATCGCTTTAATCTGCGCTTTGAAAAGCGATCCGGCAGACTCAATACTCGAATCAGATAATCTGTTTTATTCAACAGCATCTCGATCACTTTCAAGCCAATCTCACCACTCGCACCCGTCACCAAAATCCGTTTCATTTCATCCCCCAATAGTAAACGTCGTTCATTATTCTTTTACCCCTTCCTTCTTCCTCCAAACGAAACCAGGCCCTCATTTGAGGACCTGGGCGGGTGTGCTTCTTTTAGCATACTATATGTACTATTTGATATAAGTTGTTTCTTCGTAGAATCGCATTTGTAAATGACGAAGATTTCCATCTAGATCCCAGAAATATTCACATAGCTCATCTGCAAAAAGTGGCGCTGTATGCACTTCACCGAGCGCATCCGTATATTCGATTGAGAACAGCTCTTTCGTAGCATTAACAAACTTAGGCGCTTGACCCGCTTTCTTTTTCACTGTTACCGTGCCTACTGAGAACCATTCCACCCCAGACTCATCAATAAATCCCGGAGTTATTGTCGCTGAACCCGGTTTCCCTAAAGCCCGAACATAAACCGCATACTTGCTAATAATAGTCCCATCTACTTCCGCAGAAAGATACAAATCATTTGGCAGTTGGAATGCAGCCTCTCCATCAGTACCATTCTTATCGAGCACAGAGAATTTCTCTCCTTGACTCAACATAATTCGAGTCGATACTCTTCCTGATGCCTTGTTGTACAAGGCAAAAATCACATGACCATTCGACTGTGGATTGTCCATGTTCTTCTCAGAAGTTCCAATGATATTCAACGTATAATGCGGTCCAGACGGCGCTCCATTTCCTGTTGTTTTCGCAAAACTTGGCGCAACCAACACTCCCATAAGTAACATAACCACTAAGATCAAACTCAGTTTTTTCATTTCTTCTCCTTTCGTTAAACACCCGCTTAATTTCTCTCATTTATGATACCCTGGTTTTGTCAATTTATTCATAAATAAACAAATGAGAAAATTTGGTGGATTGAAAACACTTTCCTTATGTATTGAAATTAATGTCCCTAATATTCCTATTTTAATATTTTTTTTGAATTTTTTACAAAAAAAAGCAGCGTTCTCGCTGCTTATTCTTCTTTTACATACTTCAATTGCACAATGCCATGGGGATAAACCATGGTGCCTTTTAACTTCCATAAACTCTCGGGAATCCCCGGTATAAAGAGCGGAATACCATTCCCCAATACGATCGGCAGAATGGTGACCATCAATTCATCCACCGCATCCGCCACCAAAAATCCGGCGATAATCGTTGCACCGCCCATCAGCCACAGGTTCTCATTTTCCCTTTCCCGCAACGAATCCACAAATTCAGCAATGGGTTGCTTCATATACTGCACATTGCCATGGGCTTCTTCGTCTTCATGGGAAAAGACATAACATGGCCGATTTCCGAAAGGGTACGCTTGCCCTTTAATGAATTGTTCATAGGTGGAGTTACCAACAACGATCCCGTCAATCGTAGACAAGAATTCATAATAACCATAATCTTCTTGCTCTCCAATGGCCGGCAACCAATCTACATTTCCATCTTCCCGAGCAATATACCCATCCAAACTCATTGCAATATAACAAGTGATTTTCCCGCGTTCTTTCATAGGAAGCTCCTTTCAATTTAGCTTTACTTCCTATATACCCGAATCCTAGTCTATATACGGTTGCGTCCAAAGATCATGCACGCCATTTTTCCTTGCGATCTGTTTTGAGCGATGATTCAGATAAAATGCAAGAGGACGATAAAGTATTCGAGGGATCCGAACCGTCATTTCCACCTGAACATCCTCCCGAATCTTTTGATCATTAACAAGATCCTCTACCATCATTGAAAAGGCGTGTGTAATCAATTCTCCCCTTTTCCCCAGCTCTTCCATGGGAATTCCATCTAAAATCGCACCACCGCCATAGCCAATTCCTCCGACCCATTCTCTTTTCATCTTTTTCGCAAAGATTTCGCACGCCCCCATGATCGGATCCAATAATCGAACATCCGGAAATCCGCATTGTGCTATGGCAAAGAACTTCGCTCCTGACTTAACACGAATCTCTCGCTTAATGCATTCCTCCATAAACCATAAGACCGGATATGGCAAATAATCCACATACAAGGGTGTCACCAGTCCCAAATAGTCAGCTTCTTCGATCTTTCCGATCACTTCATCCATGCGCAATGAAGATTCAAAGGCATCGATAATATGGTAAATTTCCGTCTCCACACCGCAAGCTTCCGCCTGCTTTTGGATCGCTTGAGAAAACCGAAACGATGTTTTTTCCCGACGCGGACTTCCGTTCAACAAGATCATACTTCTCATGACGTGACCTCCTCCACCATCTCTTGAATCATGGTTCGAATCGTATGCGTCTCAAGCTTGGGACAGAATACACGATGCGAATAGGCTGGCGAAATCATATTCAAGGCATTTCGCTCAACTAACAAATTGAAATTCACGACCTCTTCTCCATCGCAATGCTGATAGGTTCCCAGCCCCATCAATCGCTTGTTTCCATATCGCGTGGGATGCAAAAGATGATCTCCCTTTACCCGATAAAGCGGCAAGCCCATGGTCATCAGGCGGTCAACTGCTTTTTTCAGCGAGGCGCTATATCCGCCAAATTGAATAGGTGTAAAGAAAATCATCACATCACAGTTGGCCAAGGCATGAAAAATTGGCTCCATTTCATCCTTCAGGATGCAAGTCCCCGGGGTTTTCGTTCCACAAGAACCACAAGATCGACAGGGCAAGATCTGCATATCTGGCAAGAAGAAGGATTCCACCTTCCAGTTTTGATTATGCAACTCTTCCAAAAGAATTTCCTCAAGATGATTTTTCCCAGAATGTCCATCAAGAATCACTGCTCGCACTCTTTGTTCCTCCTTTGTTTTCTCTACCTTCATTTTACCTGATTTACGAGAAAATAAAAGTGTTTTTCTGCATCTGGGTATCTATATATTGAAAATCATTCTTTTGTTTAGAAAGGAGAGAAAAATGGCGCGCTATCGTGTCCACAAAGTCAACTTAAAAAAGAAAATCGAGCCCGATGAATTGGAGCTCTACTTAAATGGACTGGAAGGGAAAATTATTTCCATCGTTCCCAATATCACCCCGCGCATGCACCCCATGGGAGCAACCGCTCGATACGATTATCTGTTGATTGTCGTTGAAATTCCATAGCAAAAATACCCCAAGGCGATCAGGCTCGAACCTGAATTTCACCTTGGGGCACTTCTTTTTTTGAAGCAAGGAAACACACTTATGCCGTGTAGAATTGTTCAAGCAAATGAGATAAGGAAAGCTGATCTCTTGTTCTGCCTTGCGCATCTTCCACAATCTTGCCTTCCCGCATCATGATCAATCGATTCCCATAGGATAAGGCATCCTGCAAATTATGGGTGACCATCATCGTCATAATTCCCTTTTCCGTCACCAAGGTCTGGGTTTTATCCAGAATCAGGCGCGCCGTTTTGGGGTCGAGAGCCGCCGTATGCTCATCAAGCAAAAGTAATTGTGGCGTTTTCATGGTCGCCATGACCAAAGCAACGGCTTGTCGCTGCCCGCCAGAAAGTTCCTTCATCGGCGTATCCAATTTGTTTTCCAGTCCCAATCCAAGATCTTTCAACAATTCGCCGTACCGTTCTCTCGCTGATTTCCGAATCGCAAATTGCAGACTGACTCGCTCGCCTTTTCGATCCGCCAACGCCATATTTTCCAAAAGCGTCATAATGCCAATCGTGCCCGCGGCAGGATCCTGATAGACCTTGCCGATTCGCGCCTTTTTCAAATGGGTCGGCATCGACAGAATGGAATGATTCCCCAATAAGACGTCACCTCCATCCGGTTGCATATCACCGACGATCATTTTAAACAAAGACGACTTCCCGGCACCATTGTTTCCAACCATGGTTACAAATTCATTTTTTTGTATGGCGAGATCCAAGCCTGAAAAGAGAACCTGTTCGCCTTGTACGGTTTGAAATGATTTTTGAATCTGCTTAAACTCGAGCATATTTCCCTCCCATTTTCTTTTCCAAAATTAGAATCACCAACAAGATCAACGCCGTTACCAATTTTAAGTCGCTCGGCTGTAATCCATAATGAATGGCCATTGCCAGAATGACTCGATAAATCACGCTGCCTACGATAGCGATGGTTGTCACACCAATAAACCCAAAACGCTTCAGCAGGCTTTCACCCAGAATAATGGATGCCAACCCCGTAACCAGACTTCCGATTCCCATGCTGATATCGGCAAATCCCTGATATTGCGACATTAATCCACCGGATAAAGCAACCAGCCCATTGGCCAACCCGAGACCGAGAACTTTGTAGTTCCCAGGATTGACGCCCAAGCCTTCAACCACTTTCGTGTTGTCGCCAAGGGCTCTTAAAACAAAACCCGCATGGGTACGTAAAAACAAATCAATCACAATTTTAACCGCCGCTACGATTAAAACAATTTTTAAAAGACTGCCTTCCTTTGAAGCAAATAGATGATTCACTGCAAATAGAGGGATATTGGATTTTCCCATAATCCGCAGATTTACACTATATAGCCCAATCATCACCAAGATCCCCGACAGAATGCCGTCCACTTTCCCCTTGGCGTGGATCAGTCCAGTTGCCGATCCTGCCGCAAATCCCGCAATGATTGCCGCGAGGGTTGCCAGAATCGCCGACCCGCCATTAATCAGCACACTCGCTGAAACTGCGGCCCCCAACGCAAAACTGCCATCTACTGAAAGATCTGGAAAGTTCAAGATCCGAAAGCTGATTACAATTCCTACTGCCATAATGCCAAATATCAGTCCTTGTTCCAATAATGAAAGAAAATCCATAACCTCACCCCTATCTAATTGCTCTTATTCACCCAATCGCGCCTGTACGTCTTCCGGCAATACAATGCCAAAGAATGCCAGCGCCTCTTCATTCACTTTCAACACCGTTTCCGGAACGGTTTCAAATGGAATTTCGTCCACACTCGCACCTTTCAGGATTCGAGCCACCATTTTGCCGGTTTGAATTCCAACCTGATAATCACTTACACCATCCATGGCGATCGCGCCCTGCTGAATATACTGCTCAACCGATCCAATAACTGGAACATCCGCTTCCTTCGCTTTCTCGATCACAACCGGGTATGCAGAAGCAATTGTATTGTCTTGATGGGTGTACAACACATCAACCTTTGGCAACAATTGATCCAGGGCGATGCCCATCTCGTTGGTTGAAGTAATGACTGCCAATTCCAATTCGAAGCCCATTTGCAGCGCTTGTTTCTGCGCCTTTCGCACTTGGAATTCCGAATTCGCTTCCGAACTGTTATAAACCATCCCGATGATTTTTGCATCCGGCACTAATTTCTGCAGCAACTCGAATTGCTTGTCAATTGGTGCTTGATTGCTGACTCCCGTCATCCCGGGTCCAATCAAACCCGCACCCTCAGGATCCGTAACCCCCGAGAAGACCACCGGGATTCCATCGATGACATTTTTCATACTTTGCGCACTTGGCGTCGTAATCGCAATAATCAAATCTTTTTTTCTCGACTGAAATTCCTGAGCAATCATCTGCGTGTTCTCAATGGCTCCTTGGGCATTTTGAAAATCAATGGCAATTTCTTGTCCATCAGAAAACCCCTCGGTTTCCAGTTGATCGATAATTCCTTGTCTAATCTCATCTAAAGACGGGTGCTCAACGATCTGTGTTATTCCAATTTCAATCGGCTTCGCTTCCGTTTCCGTCGCCGACTCAGCCTCCGTACAACCTGCCAGTAAACCTACCATTACCAGGATGCCAATCCCTAAACCCACCACTTTTTCCATCTGAATTTTCATTGTTGTCTCCTCCCTTAATAAAAAAAGAGCCTACCCCTACGGATAGACTCATGATCTACAGCTACACTTATTTCAAGCATAAAAAAACCCGCACGCGAGGCACAGGTTCCAATTGACTTAATCTAAAAATCGATTATACGGCAAACAAACGAACCTGACCCATGTTATCAGCTTTTTTAATAAGTTCATTCATTTGCCAACGCCAATTCATCATAGTCATTTTCATTGTTCCGCCTCCTTCGAAATTATTTATCGCTAGTATATCGAGTTTTCCCGACTCCGTCAAGCACTTTTTTTACATTTTCTTAATATCTATCCAAACATCGCAATAATAATCCACTTCTCCGGTATTCAAGGCAGGTGGATTATTATCCCGGATCGTCACTGGTTACGGGTGATTTCCTATCATTTCATGCTTGATCAAACCGATTAAAATCGAATCTTCAACATGCGGTGCGTTGCCATCATCCCCGCCTTTTCCAAGGTCTTCCGCGATCCCACATTTGTAAAATCGCAGGCCGCATTCGCTCTCAGCCCCCGTTCCCTAACCTCAGCGAGCAGGTTGGCGATCACATACGTGGCAAGCCCCATCTTTCGAAACTTAGGATGCGTCACCACCCCCAAATTTGCAAACCCCGGAAAATTCGCATCCACTCTCAATTCCCCGGTCCCTATAATCTTTCCGTTTGTTTTTACTACGAACAATCCATGATTTTCTTGTAAACTTGCATAATATCCTGCATATGGCTCCCTGGATATCGTCTGACAAATCATCATTTCCTCTTCCGAGGCTTCCTCAAACACACACTCTTCCATGGGCGGATTCGGTGTTACGTTGATCTCACGACTCTCAAACAAGTAGGACTCGATCGCAACCGATTTTTGAAATTCCAAACACAGGGACAAAAACCTGGGTTCACGCGTAGAGACACACGCCGATTTTACGGTTTCTTCGATCAGCATTTGCCGCATCCAAGCTTGCGCCAATGGCATGGCTTCCTCACCCATCCACCACTGCACCAATTCGCCGTCATCTGTAAGAAAACAATGCCCCACTATTTGGGTCTTAAACCTGATTTCATATCCCTTGGCTTTCCCAACAATCACATGACGGAAAAAATCATCAATAGTATGTCCAATTCTCGCATAGTACGCCAATTTCACCCGTTCTGCCTGCTCCAAATCCAATGCATGCAATCGGAACTCCATCATGTCATCCCCTCTCTTCACATTTTCCATTATATCCCTAAAGCCGCTACTCTGCGGCTTCAATCTTTCCAGCCATATTCCCCAATGAATTCAACAAATTGCACCGCCATCAATTCTTTATACGTGAAACTCCCGTCTTCCAATCGATGAATCAGCATGATTTTTTGCACCTCTCGAGGTCCAACAGGAATTACCATCTTCCCTCCAGATTTAAGTTGTTCCATTAAAGCCGTTGGCATCTTTCCCGCGGCTGCCGTTACCATGATCCGATCAAAAGGCGCTTCTTCCGGCCATCCCAAGCTGCCATCCCCTACCCGAAACACCACATTGTCGTAGCCAAGGCTGCTCAGACTTCCTTGGGCGGAAATCGACAACGCTTCATGGCGCTCAACCGTAAAAACCTCTTGCGCAAATTCAGCCAAAAATGCCGTTTGATATCCAGAACCTGTTCCAATCTCCAAAACGCGCTGATCGGGTTTCAAGTCCAATTGCAGGGTCATCTCCAACACAAGCGATGGCTGAGAGATAGTCTGCCCAAATCCAATCGGCAACGGCACATCCCACCTCGCACTCGCCTGTACCGCTTCCGGAATAAAAACACTTCGATCCAATTGGTTAAAATATCGAATGAGGTTCCCCTCCATATCTAATTTGTCAACCATAGTGTCATCCCCTCTCTATTATTTTCATACCCATTCCAACTTCCGGTTCCGCTTGCGCTTCCTCCAGTTTATAAGATCGCAAATCATCCTTTTCTCCTCAATAAGAACAACTCGATTTTTCTGTGATTTTCAAGCAAAAAAAATGAGGAACCGAATCTCGGTCCCTCTAACTCTTTTATGATCGCACAAACTCACGCGTTGATCGCTTTTTCCGCATCCCCTTGACAAGCAATCCGACAACGATCCCAGAAAAAGCCGGAAGAACCCATCCCAGTCCTTGCTCATAGAGTGGAAGGCTCGTTATTATTTGAGATAGCTTCCCAAGATGAATTCCGCTCTGCCCCAAGGCGTCAATGATGCTGACAACGCCCGTAAGAATAACTGTGATGCGATAGGTGAATACGTCGCCTTGAATCACTTGATCCGCCAATCCCAGAAGAATCAACATAATTGCGATTGGATAAATCGCGACCAAAACCGGAATGGAAACCACTAGAATCTTGGTCAACCCCATATTGGCCAACAGCATGCTGATCAAGGTAATCACGCCGACCCACAGGCCATATGACAGCGGTGTGCGCTCGGAGAAATACTGGCTGCAGGCAGCCGTCAGGCCAACACTTGTCGAGATGCACGCCAATGTAAAAATCACGGCTAAAAGAACCGCGCCTGGAAATCCATACAAAGTTGTCACCACATGAGTCAAGGTTTGAGCGCCGTTCTTTGCAAGGCCAAACTCAGCTCCCCCCATCGCTCCCAAGTGAGCCAGCATCGCATAAATCAAGAATAAAAATCCCCCGGCAATCACTCCGGCTTGAATGGTTCCCGCTACAACTGCCTTCTCGTCTTTGATGCCCTTCGAGCGAATTGAAACCGAAACAATAATGCCAAAAATCAATGCCGCCAAGGTATCCATCGTCAAATATCCGTCCAGAAACCCCTGAACAAAGGGCGCGGCTTGATAGGTGCCAACTGCTGCACCATAGCTGCCGATTGGATAAATTAGCGCACCTCCGAATATGACAAAAATCAGAATCAAAAGAATCGGCGTTAGAATCTTCCCCATCCGATCAATAAGCTCTCCCGGCGATAGCGACAGCCAGAAATTAACGGCAAAAAACAGTACGGTATAAATCACCATGGCGGAGGCGGGTGAAACCCCCTTAGATAAATAGGGTGCCACCGCCATCTCAAATGGCAAGCTGCCCGCGCGAGGTATTGCTAAAAATGGACCAATCGCCAAGTAAATGCTCACGGTAAAAACCCCTGCAAACCAGGGATGGACACGGCTTGCCAATTGCGTCAATCCCCCCGATCGCGCCACTGCAACAACTCCAAGAATCGGAAATCCAACGGCTGTAATTGCAAAAGCCCCCATGGCGATCCAGGTTTGCTCACCCGCCGACTGTCCGAGAAATGGCGGAAAAATCAAATTTCCAGCTCCAAAAAACATCGAAAATAACATAAGTCCTACTAAAAATACATCTTTTTTTGTCAACTTTTCCAATTGCGTCCCCCTAATGAAGTTCATTGAAATGCCGCCCTATTCCAAAGGACGGCACCGAAATTCACTATATAAGCCTGCGCTCTTTCTGTCAATTCCTATTTAATACTTCCACAGCGCCTTCCTTGTCAAAGGTTTTGATCAGGGCGCCTTCTTCCTTCGCATTTGCTCCAAGCCGGAAGTCTTAATCCCTGCACGGTCGCTGCGATCCCTGCAATCGCTCCACCAGAGCTGTCTCCAATCCAGACCTCGCATTCTTGAACGATTACTTTCGTCATCCGTGTTCGCCTCCTGGCTATCCTTATCCTATCAACTTGAACGCGAAATAAAAAAAGACTGCCAAAGGTACCGACCCCTAAAAGTTAGAGTGAAATCTAACTTTTGGGGGTAAGCACCGAAGCAGTCCTTTTAACTTATTCTATTGGAAATAGCGGAAGTTTCTCAAGAAATATGATGTCAGTTCGATCTGCTGCATCGCCTTCAGCCAGAATTGCAGCCTTGGCGACAATCTCGCCGCCAGCCTTTTTCACCAACGCTTCTACCGCGCGAAGAGATTCCCCCGTACTAATCACATCATCGATAATCGCCACACGCTTTCCTTGAATCAAAACAACATCATTTCCATCCAAACATAGCATTTGCTTCTCTTTTGTTGTAATAGATTCCACTTCATTGACCAATGGAGTATCCATATAGGCTTTGATGCTCTTTCGAGCCACAATATAATTTTTCATGCCCAAGATTTTTGACACCTCAAACACTAACGGAATTCCTTTTGCTTCAGCGGTGACGAGTACATCAACCTCTGGCAACCGATCCGCCAATACTTTTGCCGACTCGCACACCAATTCCGTATCTCCTAAAATCACAAAACTTGCAATTGCCAAAGAATCACTAATTTGTATGATCGGCAACTTCCTCGATAAACCTGCAACTTGAAGCTCGTATGTTTTCTTCATTTCTCTTCCCCTCTACGCACCAATAAATAATTTCATAACCAAACCAGCCAGCATGCCTAAAAATGGATCTGTTATCGCAGTAACAGCCATGGTCACGCCCCCGATCATAGAACCATCACCCGATAAAGCCATTGCCGCATTGATTGGAACGGTTACTATTGCTCCCAATACAAACAAGAATCCTGCAATCGATTCACTCGGGATATACTTGCCCAGTTTCGGCAACAATCCGCTAATCAGAATTGCAGCCATTACAAACATCATAACAACCCCCGCAAGTACAGGATGTGGCGCGCTTCCCGTCGCCGAGATAATCGATTCTACCGGACCGCCGCCAAATAGGGATGACGCCATGTCCGCAAAGCTACTGATTACCGCCAAATGATCAATATTCACATCCGTATTGGCAATCGCACCCGTGATATTTCCAAAAGCGATGTTTGCCCCAATATTCAAACACACCATGGCCATTGCACCGCGTAAAATATCTGGTGTCACTTGAATCTTTTGCAATACAAACTTCTCTCGCTCCACTTTCAATTCTTTTGCATCTTTGTTCATCATCACAAATACAGCACTGGATGCCACAACCGAAACCGAAATGGTATACACCAAATCTTTTGTCAACATATAGACAATAAACGCTGAGCCCATAGAGGTGATCCCAACCAAATGACTTTTTCTTGTCATCTCAACGGATACTTTTACCAGCATAATTCCAACACCAGCCATCATCCCGCTCGTGATTACTGGGCCGATAAAATCAACAATATCTTCCAAAAATCCAAAAATCCCAATAAGGGCCATAATCGCAGCGCCGATAAAGATCATCGATAAGCGCTCTCTCATATTTTTACCCATCGTACCCGCTAAGGTAATTGTTTCTGCCTGAAATGAAATTGGGGCAACTGAACCCACAATCGCATTGCCAACACCACCAACCACAAATGCCAAAGCCGTTGGTACCGTTGCAAAGCCAAATGATAACGCCAATAATCCCTGCGGCAATCCATTCAAAATCACACTAAAGATCGCCAGTACATCTTTCCATAAATCCATCTTCTCCATCCTCTCTGTTCCCCGTATTCTGCCCATAAACTAAAAAAACTGATAACCGGAGAGATTATCAGCTTAAAAAAGCAAATACACAAAACAAACCTGCAGCAACAGAGACTCTGTTCCTCACAAGAAAGGATGTCTTCTCACCATAGTAGGATCATTTAAGGTGATCCTGTAGAAACTCCCTGACCATATTACAGAGATTATACAGTTCTTCTATTTTATGGAACAAATTGAATAATAACATAGAAGTAACAGTTTGACAACCAATGATTTGCAAAAATCGTAATATTCATATATTTGTATAAAATCGGTGATAAATAACAGGGATCCAAACAACATCGCTCCATCCAATCCAATGTTCAGCGCAAAAAATCAATGGATCAAATTGCAGCAAATACCCGATTGCACCCAGCCCCATCATCCCTGACTCTATCACAATTTCACTCCTTATTCCCGCAACCCATGCTGCGCCAAAAGAAGAAGCACGTGACTGTTTGTCAACTTGGCTGCCACCAATTGCTTGAAAGTAACAGTCCTCGTCTTCCCCTCCGCGCGAAGTCCCTCCAGCTTTTTCAAAAGCACCTCTTGTTCGCGAAGCAAGTCCTCATGGAAGTTTTCGTACATTGCCAATCTCACAATCGCCTCACCAAAGTATCCACTTTCTTTTTCATTGTACTGAATTTGACCCTGACCGACTACATATACTTCCAAGTTTTCTACCCAAGTCGTATGCCTCGTCATCTATTCTCCCTCCCGTTTCATTTGCGATTCATACAAAAAAGATGCGAGTGTAAAACTCGCATCCATTACTCTTCTTCAGTTTCCCATAAGTGTTTCAACTTAACATAATTCTCTTCAAAAGCAATGGTAAAATTCTTCTTGTCTTTCGTATTTCGATTAAAAAACTCAAGGATATATCGGTTATGTTCACGCTTCATTTCACCAAATTCATACCGTTCATTCATCGCTTTCAAGATCTCTTGTTCCGTTGACTCAAATTCATGTTCCATTTCTTTTCGTTCTTCCGTGTAATGTTTCTTGGCCTTTTCCCTTAAAGTATTCTTTGTTTTCAGATGAAAACCTGAGCCGTGCGCATTGCCTGATTGTGGGGTCATTCGATCACTCCTTATCATTCATGTACACTGATTTTATACCCGCAAACATCTACCTAACACCCCATTCTCCGCGAATTAAACAATGAAATCAATCTCCCATATTGCTTAAAATGAAGTTTGTTCCATTGATGTAAATTTATAGAATACAAAACCAAAAAGAACAAAATCTGATTGAAATGAAACTTTTTCATTTCATGTCCGTCTGTACCTACAGAACAAAAAAACACAGACATAAAAGGAGAAAGAAATGAAAAAAGTATTATTGTTGATTGTTGCAGGTTTGATGGTTTTTAGTCTCGCAGGTTGCGGAAGCACCGCTCCAGTTGAGGAACCCGTAACAGAAGCCCCTCAAATTTCCGGAACATTGGAAGAGATTATTGAAAACATCTATGGTGGAACAGAACTTGAACTTCCCCAAACTATGATCACAGAACTTAATGAAGAAAACGAAGCATACTTCTTGGGCAACAACGATGTATCCTATATAAAAGGAATCGCATCTGAACCCATGATGTCCTCTGTTGCACATTCTGTTGTACTGCTTCGCGTAGCAGAAAATGCAGATATTGAAAGCATTGAAACTTCCATCAAAGAAAATGTCGATCCGCGAAAATGGATTTGCGTAGGTGTAGAAGACGATCAAGTAATTGTTGATCATGTTGGCGATATTGTCGTATTGATTATGAGCCACGACGCCGATACGCTACATGAAAGCTTTTTAGCACTAGCAGAATAAGGGTATAACAATAAGGCGATGATCCCTCATACATGCGTATGCAAGGGGCTTCATCGCCTTTTATTATTCTTACAGAAAGTGAAGGAGTTCTATGTTATTTTCAAGCATTAGTTTTATCTATTATTTTTTACCGCTCGTATTCCTCATTTACTTTGCGGTTCCCGCCAAGTTCAAGAATCTTGTTCTACTAATCAGTAGCCTCGGATTCTATTTTTTTGGTGAACCCAGATATACCATTATCTTACTTTTTTCTACCGTCGTGGATTACACCCACAGTTTGATCATTGATAAAAAGCGAGGAACTCCAGCTGCAAAATACGCTTTAATTTCATCGATTGTCTTAAATTTATCCATTCTAGGATTCTTTAAATACTCGGACTTTTTTATTGGAAATATCAACGCGCTTTTTTCGACGAATTTTTCTTTGCTGCAGCTTCCCCTTCCTCTGGGCATCAGCTTTTTCACTTTCCAAACCATGAGTTACACCATTGATGTCTATCGAAACGAAGCAAGCATCCAAAAAAATCCGCTGGGTTTGGCTACGTATATTACGCTGTTCCCACAATTGGTCGCCGGTCCAATCGTACGCTATCGAACCATTGCGGAAGAAATCAATGAACGGACCCACTCCTTTGACCTCTTTGCCTATGGCGTCAGACGATTTGTTATCGGTCTAGCCAAAAAGGTCTTAATTGCCAACCAATTGGGAGAGCTCTATCAAATTACATGTTCCGCCAATTCATCCTCTATTCTTTTTTATTGGATGGGCGCCATTGCTTTTTCCTTGCAAATCTATTTTGATTTTTCAGGATATAGCGATATGGCCATTGGTTTGGGACGAATCTTTGGCTTTCATTTTCTCGAAAACTTCAATTATCCCTATGTCTCCAAAAGCATCTCAGAATTTTGGCGTCGGTGGCATATCTCCTTGGGCACCTGGTTTAAGGATTACTTATACATTCCCTTGGGGGGCAACCGCGGTTCAAACCTGAACTGGTTTCGCAACATTTTCATCGTATGGTTTTTAACAGGTTTTTGGCACGGAGCAAACTGGAATTTCATCATTTGGGGTCTATACTTTGGTATCATCTTAATGCTTGAAAAAGCGATTCTCAACAGACTTTTGCAACAATTGCCAAAATCCGTCCAGCACCTTTACGTACTCTTCATTGTTGTCATTGGCTTTGTCATTTTCAACAACGAGAATCTGCACACCATAGGCCTTACCCTCCAGGGAATGTTTGGTCTTCTTAAGATTCCAATCCTCAATGCGGAGGCCGTCTACTATCTCCGTAGTTATGCGATCATTATTCTCATCGCCATAATTGGGGCTACTCCCGTGATGAAAAATCTTATTCACTGGGGAATCAAGCACAACAAATCGGAAAAGCTCATCAACGGATTGGAACCCGTATTTCTATTGTCTCTACTTCTATTGGTCACAGGGTACTTGGTGGATTCGTCTTTTAATCCATTCTTGTATTTTAGGTTTTAGTTATGAAAAATAAAATTGTAGTATTCTCATTTATGATTCTTTTATTCTCAATCGCCATCCTGAACGTGCTCACCCCACCCACGATAGTCTCCTTTGCGGAGCGCCGAGAACTCCATCAGTTTGAAGATCTCGAAATCCGAAAACTTTTGACAGGCGATTTTTTAGGCGACTTCGATAAAGCCGCTCTGGATCAGTTTATTCTTCGTGATCAGTTTCGAAGACTCAAAGCATCTGTAGCACACACAATTCTGAAAAAAACCGATAACAACGACATTGTCGTCATTGGTAATGATGCTTTTAAACTCGAATATCCACTGGACGAGACGAGTGTAATCCACTTCTCTGAGTATATCAATGCCATTACAAAGACGCTCCTGCAAGAGAGTCAGGTCTATTTCGCCATGATCCCTGAAAAAAACTATTATGTCGAGGAAACTCCAGACTTCCTCTCCATGAATTATCAAAAACTGGAAGAGCTTCTCAAAGATTCCCTATCTGATATAACCACCATTGATCTTAAAGAAGTATTAAGCCTGGATGATTACTACCATACGGATCCCCATTGGAAACAAGAAAAACTGGACGGCGTAGTTGAACGATTGAGCGAAATCATGCAATTGGAAACCGATTTTTCAACCATTGCCTACACGGCCAGACGGTATTCTCCCTTTTACGGCGCCTATTACGGGCAGTCCGCCTTGGATCTTGCGCCTGATACCCTCGAGTACCGTGTAAGCAATGCGATCCAAAATGCCATCGTGAAGAACTTCGAATACACCGGCGATCCAAATCAGGCACCCGGTGTTTACGAAGAAACAAGCTTAGGCAGCATGGATTCTTATGATGTCTTCCTGTCCGGCAGTACACCGCTAATCACCATCGAAAACCCCAACAGCGCAACCAATAAGGAACTAATCATCTTTCGAGACTCCTTTGCCAGCAGCCTGGCACCCCTGCTCATTGAAGAATATCAAAAAATCACCTTGATTGATTTACGCTATGTCAGCCGCGAACTCATTAACAGATTTGTCGACTTTGAAGGCAGCGATGTCTTATTCCTCTACAGCACCCTGGTTATCAATAATAGCAATATATTAAAATAATCAGACAAAATAATCATGCCATTTCTAGTTTGATTTTCTTTCGAACTTTGATAGAATATTTATATAGAAATGTTTAGTGTTGCATATTCAGAGAGAAACGGGTTGTAGAGGAGAGTTTATGATTGAATTTATTCCGATTCAGAAGGAAATACTTACGGCATGGGATACCAGCATTCATCACGAGTTGAGTCCCTATATCACGAAACCTTTAATCCATATGAACAGCGTTGCACTCGAAAAGCTTCTTGAAAAAGAAGATGAACTGATCTCTGTTTTTAATGAATGCACGTACGAATTGTTTAATTTAAAATGCTGTCAAAGCTTTATCTTTTTACTCTTTGATAAAACTTTTCATATGCTCGCAAGCGCAAATTACACAGAAAACAAAAAGATCCTGGATGCAAAGGGTCTCGTTTTGGGTACCTCTTTCCATCCAAAAAGCGTTGGCGTAAATGCAGTCAGCCTGGCTGCTGAAAAAGATTC
This sequence comes from Eubacteriales bacterium, assembly GCA_030625815.1. Classification (GTDB taxonomy): domain Bacteria; phylum Bacillota; class Clostridia; order Tissierellales; family GPF-1; genus GPF-1. The sequence continues at coordinate 46,716 of DAOUQF010000006.1, read as the reverse complement.
CGCTGTCTTTCTGGATACCAATCAGCATTTTTGTGTTTTCCTGCGGGATTTCTATTCGAGCGCTATTCCATTGAAAATATCAGGAGAAGCCATCGGCTATTTTAATATTTTAACGACAAGCGACAACTCCCTTGATGAGTTCCGATATCTGCTGGATATTCTATCCTCAGCCATGATGAACAAGCTTCATCTTGAGCAATGCAGAAAACATAAAAATATGCTGAGCAAGCTTCAGCTCCGAATTCTCTCTCTCCTTGCCAATGGAAAGACAGAATCTGAAATCGCAGAAAACCTCAATTATTCGGTTCAGTCAATCAAATACCACAAACACGAAATCTATCGAAAATTCAATGTGAAAAATACGCCGGATGCCATCACAAAGCTCTATAAATACAATAACAGCAATTGCAATTTCAAATAGAAGTTTTACCAACAAAAAGAGAAACGCCCCATTTGGAGCGTTTCTCTTTTTGTTATTTTGTATGCTCAGCAATAAAGTTGCTTCGCTTCGCATAGAATGGATAAATCTCTTCGTAGGTCTCACGATAAATCTTGTAAAGATCTTGATAAACCTTGCTCGCTTCTTGATCCGGCAAGAATTCTTTATCAATGGCAATCTGATTTGTCGCTTCTTCATAATCTTCCCAGATTCCGACACCAACGCCGCCAATAATCGCTGCACCCAATGCGGTTGATTGCTGCGGTGAAGTTAAGCGGCTAAATTTCATGCTGTTTACATTGGCATAAGTCTGCATCCAAAGATCATTCAATACCCCTCCGCCGATTGCGCGAATGGTGTCAAGTCCATAAATGCTAATCCCCAGCTCTTCATAAAGATCATAGAGCCAATGCATATTGAAACAAACGCCTTCATAGATCGCTCGCAGCATATGTCCCCTTGTATGCGCAATGTCCAACCCAACAAAACTTCCTCTCGCATTGATATCAAAGTGAGGCGCTCCACCCCCGCGAAGGTATGGATAGAATAGCAATCCTTCTGCACCCGGTGCAACATTTTGCGTATCCCTCGTCATCTTGTCGTATATACTCGCTTCATACTCAGACTGGTTAGCGTTTTCCTTGTCGGTAGCATAGAAACCGTCTTTAAACCAATCTTGCGCTATTCCGCCAGCGGCGGTAATCATAACCAGATTATAACCGCCCGTTGGTTGCATCGTGTTGCAGTTCATTTTGTATCGTGGATCAAGGGATGGTTTATCCGCAAATACAGCAGACCAGTTCGCCGAACCGATACAGGTATAACCCATTCCTTCTTTGATAACCCCAGCTCCGATATTCGCGCAGATTACATCGCCAGAACCCAAAGTTACAGGAGTGCCCTCAGCAACGCCAAATAGATTGGCAGCTTCTTTAGTTACGGTTCCAATTACATCATCTGAATTGATGATTTTTGGGATTTTTTCCATATCAATTTGAGCCGCGTCAAAGATTGTTTTTGATAATTCTTTTTTTGCACAGTCCATCATGCCGTTCATGGACATATCGCCATATTCAGTTGCCATCACGCCTGTTAAGCGATAAGAGATCAGTTCCTTATATTGCAAGAACTTGTATGTATTCTCATAAATCTCAGGCACATTATCTTTGTACCACATGGTCTTGCAGATTGGCGCCAGTTCTGGTTGCCAGCCCACACCGGTAATTTTATAATACTCGTCATTACCGCCAAGTTTATTCATCAATCGATCAGCTTGTTCCCCCTGACGCATATCACACCAAATCCCGACCTCGTCCAATAAAACGTTCCCGTCGCGATCCACCGGAATCATAGTCATCATCTGATTGCTAAAAGAAATTACAGCAATCTCTTTGGGATCGATTCCGCTTTTGTCGATCATTTCTTTCATACATTGAATAACAACCTCATTTACTTCTGAAATCTTCTGAGTTGACCAGTTGGGTTTTGGATAATAGGTTTCATAAGTTTTACTTACAGAAGCAACCATATTCAATTTTTCATCAAGAAGCAACGCCTTATTGCCTGTTGTCCCCATATCATTGACTAAAATATATTTTTTTCCCATGCTAATCTCCTTTCAATCATCAAAATAAATGTTACCTGTTCTTATTTCTGTCCTGCTCTCCAATCATCAATCCAACTGGTTAAACTTTTTAAAAAAAATTTTCGTGCATCCTCAGCTCCATCCGGCAACATGGCAGTGAGTTCAACCTTTTTGACATGTCCTTCGTCTCCGCAGTCCCACACTTTATGAGTGCCGACAAAGCATAACGGCATATCTGATTTCCCGTCCCAATTTTCGACAACATGGAAACCCAAGGCCTGTAATGGCGCATCGATGGTTACATCAAGCTGCACCCATTTCCCATCCACAAAAATTTTCACAAAGTTATGAAAATCAACGATCTCATCATCGTCAAACAACTTCATCAAGTTTTCGGGAAGCTTCACAACGTTATACTCGTCATCCGGATACCAAGTCAAGTCTTTCCAACGCTGCAGGCAAATCATATCCTTTGTCTCTACACCAATCTCATTGAAAAGTTCTTTGATTAAAAAGTTCTTGCCGGAGCAAGTCCCTTTATTGGCCTGGTATACCTTGTAAGGATCACGCGATCCGATAGTGCCAAAAGGAATGTCGCGCACTTTTTCATAAAGCGCTACAACCTGTTGAGCCTTGGATAGTTGATCGATTCCCCATGCCGAAAGAATCTCTTGTCTTTGCTCTTTTGTCAATGTCATTGCCATTTTTTATTCTCCTTTACCATCTAATACACCCGATACGTTTCTCCACATGAATACTCGCCAATTCCTGTTAACCATAAATTCATTGCCCACTCAATATGGTCCCATTTCTCCTTGTATTCTTCACCCAAAGCTATTCCATTTACCGAATATCCCTTGGGAATAATACTGCGGGCAATGGAGGTCATCATGCCTGTGATCCCACTGGCGCACGCCGCTTCACAAATCGATCCACCTTCTACCAGCTGACCTTCCCCCTCTCCCTCGCCGGTATATCCTCTTGCGCTATTAAAGAAGATAATTCTTCGCTGATGCGCGTCATCAAACCGGCTTGCAATCGTCTTCAGCAGCAAGAAATAATTCAAGGTCCAATCTTGAAGCAGTTTTTCCCACTGCTCGCAGGTTTCATCTTGCTTGATCAGTTGATCTCGCAACTCATCCAAATAGTAATTGCAGACAATATAATCGAAATCGCCTAACCGGTCAACGAAATGATCCACCACGCTTTCAACCGATTTTTCATCTCCCGTAACAATGCAACGATAGTCAAGACCCAACTCTGCTTGCAAACGATCGTTTTGATGTTCTTCAAGATCAATGGCGCCTACTTGAATTCCTTGTTCCTTGCAAAAACCAATCACCTTTTCACCAATAAAATCATTCGCACCGAGAATCAAACATTTCTTTCCCGTATGATCGAAAAAATAAGAATCGATATCCCTCACCTCCTTACCGTAAGTATGTAATTCCACCGTCCGACAAAAGCGATACACCGGTGATCTCTGGGTTTTCCGCAACTGCAAAATATGCATATAGTTTTGCAATTTCTTCCGGGGTGGTCATTCTCCCCGTCAAAGATTTCGCATTCATTTTCCGCAATCCTTCTTCCACATCAATTCCCTTGCTTGCAATAACTCGTCGAATCATTGGAGTTTGTGTATGTCGCAGTGCCAGCGCCAATGTTTTAATATTGTCGTCTTTCCCTACCGAAGCCATATGTTTCGAAAGGCCAAGGAAACCCGCTTTACCCGCCAGATACGGCGCCGGAATCCCCGATGACGATAATGGTGCTGCAGTAAATAAGATTCGGCCCCATTGCTGCTCTTTCATATGCGGAAATGACAGCAAAGACAGATAAACCGCTGCTGATAAATCGATATCAATCGTTAATTTAAAGCCTTCGTAACTCATCTCAGGAAAGCTGTGTTCCCCTTCTGGTCCCTTAATCGCCGCATTGTTAACCAAAATATCCACGCCCTGATTTTCTTGCCTGATTCGATCCATCATTTCAACAATTTCTTGTTTCTTCGATAGATTGCAAATCACCGACATCGGTTTCACTCCACCTACCTGCTCGAAAATCTCATTTGCCAATTCTTGTGTATCGCTAATGTCACAGAGATAAACCAGCGAACCCAATTGCGCAAATTCATAAGCTATTCTCTGTCCGATTCCACCCCCGGCACCCGTAACTAAGGTCACCTTGTCTTTCAAAGGCTGATATTCGTTCCTCATCTGACTGCTCCTTCATTCTTACTGATTAACTGCAACTTTGTCTTCTTGCTTTGCATGTTTTTCCAATTGACCGTAGCTGTATACAGAATAAACAACTGCCGCTGCCACAATCACACTCGGTGTAATCATTGGATCAATTTCATAAAAATTCAGTGCCGGTAAAATTCCTAGCATCAGCAAAGAAGTTATTGCAACAGAGCATGCAGGTGGGTCGATATGTGTTTTCCCATAGACCAACCAAAGTCGCGCGAAAAACTCACCGAAAAAGGCACCAATGATCGCTCCCGCAAAACCCCAGAACAGGTTTCCGCCGCTGGCAAAAACAGCGTATCCTGCTCCAATTGCAATATGATGCGTTACTGGAACCGGCAACCCAACATAGAATAGAGCAAGCGGTACCGCACAGATCAAAAACATCAACGGTGCTGCCAAGCCTGCAATCGACGTGTCTAACAATAGTTTCACGGTGTAAGCTGACAATCCGCCAATCCCTAAAGCAAGCGTTAATAACATCGGCGGCGTCGCCATCCATGGAACCCAGTTATTCTTTGCAAAAATACTGTAACGGCCACCAAGTTTTTTATCTTCCGCGTCAACTTTGCCAAATAGTCCGCTATTGTCGAAGATCAGTTTTGCAAAAACCGATGTAATCATGATTGAAGCGGCAATGGTATCAATTTTTCCCGGCAAAGCCAACCCAATCAAGAAATTTGTTACATAGCCCATGGCTCCAAAAAGTCCGCCAACAATCAAAACATCGGGTTTTTTCATATTCATCATTGGCAAGGTAATGTCTCGCCCCGATTCGATATACCCACGTTTTTGTGCATACGACAAGGCTGCGACAGCACCGGCAAAGGCCACATGCGGTCCAAACCAAATTCCGAAAGCAAAGGTTCCCAAGATGTCAACTTGTACACCAGCCGCTACGGCAGCAACACCGACGATTCCAAAAATTCCACAAAAAACAAAGGTCATGAGTGGTCCAATTGCTGAAGCAAAAATACCGGCAAAAAATGCGAAAATCAATGTTGTAAAATCCATACTTATCTCCTTCTTTCATTTATTGACGTTTCCGCCTACTTCCATTATAAACATATGCCCGAAAACATCTATAAACCAAAAGGCAAAATCACACTCATTGCTTATCAGCCTTATCCCTTCGTATAAGCAATAGAATTTCCAGAACTCTCCGGAAATCGCTTTCACAGCTAACTGTATGTATTTTCTTCTTTTCTTATGCCTATTCAACCTTAGACAAAAGTCTAAACTCGCAAAAAAAGAGAGTAAAACTTAAGATTATAAGTCTTACTCCCTTATTTTCACACATATTCTTGTCATTCCTTCCAACTTGAAGCTAGTTCCCATCCGGATCCATTCATCATCTGAACCACAATTTTCTCACTGGACCGACTACTCTTCAATTCCATTTCCCTTGCCGCCTTCACTCCAATCACATAATGCACAAGGTTATCCAATCGGTATGGATCTGATGGCATCGGATCGCCCAGTATTAACGATTCTGGCATGTTCAATCGGAGCACCGTATTTTCTTTTACAAAGACAGGAATCCGTTCCAATGGAACCTTAACATCAATCCATTGTCCGCCTTCGTACCATCTGTCGTCAAAAAGCTCAAGCCATCGTCCTTTCGGCAGGTAAACCGAACGGCTTCTTGCACCTTCCTCTACAATCGGTGCAACCAGCAAACTGCGGCCAAACAGATATTCATCCCAAATTTCATGGGTGTTTGGATCATCCTCATAATCCAGTACGAGCGGCCTCATCAGCGGTTCGCCTGTCGCCACGGCAACTTTTGATTCTTCTTCGATATACGGCAACAAGCTCATACGCAAGTTCGCAAAGTAACGGTACACTGAAATCGCCCGATCGTTGCCCGATCGCTCAGCGATATTCCACGGCGTGCGATCCTGATTTAATTCTGCCTTGCTCTCGGCATGGTATTGCATGATTGGACAAAATGCAGCCATCTGTGTTGAACGGATAAATAGTTCAGCCGTCGGCACGTCTCCACTGAATCCGCCCAAGTCCCAGCCCCAAAAGATTACACCAGACAACCCTGCGGATAAGCCTGCCAGCAAGCTCCTTCGAAAAGCGCCAAAGGTAGAACGCTCATCGCCCGCCCAGTGAGCAGGGAAGCGCTGCGCTCCCGTATATCCTGCGCGAGAAAATGTAATCCCCTGATTCTGTTGGGCAAACTGGTAATAGCTTTCCACATAGTCATTGGGATAAGCATTGCGCATCTCACGCCCGGTCCGTCCGTCCGCAAACTGCAAGTCATATCCAAAGACAAATTCGCCACCATCGGTTTTGAATCCATCGACTTTCAAGTCATCAATCAGATACTGCCGTTGCGCGAACCACCATTTCTTTGCCTCTTCATTGCTGAAATCCATGAGTAAACTATCTTTGAACCAGCCTTCCGGTATCCGATAAGGACTCCCATCCGCATTCTTCACACAAAATCCCTGTTTGATAAAATGAGCTTCATCCATCATTTTTTGACGATGTTGAAGGCTTGTAATCTGTTTGATTACAGGAATTTGCCACAGCATGCATTTGAGATCATTTTTATGCAGGTAATTCACCAAACCCTTTGGATCCGGCCAGCGTCCCCATTCTGGAAAAGCAAAGTCATCATATGCGAGTATTCCACCATCTTTCTTTTCTTCGTAAATCGCATCATTGAAGATATAAAAAGTAGCTTCATCACTCCATGCCTCAATCACCATTACAGTCGCTGGAATTCCATGTTTCTTCGTTAACTCTACCTGTGCACGAACCTCAGCCTCGCTGTCCCAATTATTGCTGGACATCCACGGTCCCAAGACCCATCTCGGCACCATCTCGGCTATTGCATTCTTTTGATTAATTGTTCTTACCTGCTCTTGAATCGAACCTGTAACCACAGTCCCTTCCATGACATCCGCTTCCACGCCAAGGCGCAACGTGTTTTCCGATTGCTTCCCGCAATCAACCCAAGAATAATGATCCGTTTTAATGCGCATGCCGTATCCGGCCGTTGTATAGAGTATCGGCATCGGCATATAGGTGCGCAACCCCTGACCCTTGTATTGATTGTAGACAAACTGATCGACAAACTCACTGCGTTGATTGAGTGCATTATAGCGTTCGCCCAAGCCATAAATCTTCTCATCAGTCAATTCAAGAGCAAGTTCCGCTCCCACCACTTCGCCGTCAACCAGATGGAGGCATACGCCTCCCTCTTTCGCAGACCTCATCCGCTCTTCTCCATATTCAGAGAAGACAAATGAAAACGGATCTGCCGTAATTTCAAAGGTGTGTTGTCTCATACTATCGCGATGGGTGCCTTTATACCGATTGAATCCACTCCAAGATATCTCTTCCTTTTCGATCGACCATTCCAGCCCATAGATATGAAGATTCACTATAAAACGAATCCCATCTCCTATGTAGCATCTATCTGATTCGTTTGTCAAAATTGTATCTAAAGTTTTCAGCCATTGCTTCTCGCCAATTTGCACGCAAAATTCTTCCGTCTGAACCTCCGGATGCTTTTCAAATGACAAATAATATTCACAAACCTGATTCGCCGCCTGCGGTGAAATCTCAAAGCGCCATCCGTCCTCCAAAATCTTGCCTGTTACCGCTTCTCCATTCCAATGGAGCACAACAGGATTCAACTCATCTAACGGTACCGCAATCGCTTGAATGACGATTCCATCGCCTTCCATTGGCTGAAGCGGCGAGCGCTCCTCAAAGCACGGTTCATAGCGATTCCCATTCCCTGCAGGCCGATGCAGGATAAAGCTTGATTCAAGCTGTCCGCGGGCCTCCAACTTCATAGAAACAATGACATATAAGCCTTCTTCAGAAGGAGATGCAAACAGCAATTCTCTCGCCCGTTGAAAACTTCCCTGCTCGACATAATACCAAGCTAACAGCAATCGTTCCTGACTGGAAACGCCAGCCTCCAATACACATTGATTCAACACCTTCACAGCTTCAACCAACACAAGATCCTCTGGTTCAAAAAGTCCAAAAGGCACACAGGCCAAGAGCATGTCAAATCGAAGTGCTTCTTTTCTTGTATCAGCTGCCAAAGTGACGCCTGAAATCAAATGTTGAAAGACAAAGCTGCGAATCTCACGAATCGTTTTTCGAATATCATCTCGCTTTAAAAACAAATTGGCGTTCCGCAAACTTCCATAGATCAATCCAAGGGTTGAGGTATGATGGCTTATGGCGTCATCAAAACAAACGGCTCTTGTTGGCTCCATCGCTTCTTTCACTAACGCGTCCACCATCCGTCCAATATTTACGTCTTCCAACACCGTTGCATCCATAGTCGCACTCGCATAGAGCGCTGCCAGATACACCGTGATCCCTTGATTTATAAGATTGGAATTCACAAATTCGGCACAAGAACGATCCTCTACCAATTGGCGAAGATCGTTCCATTGTTCTGTTTCAATAAATGCATGTCCACGATAAAGATCATTGATTTCCAATTTTTCCATCCTGTTTCTCCTCGATTTTTTTGATATGACAAGTCGATACATACTCCGCACACGCCCAAATCAAAGGATTGATATAACATTGTGTTTCATCGTCCCCACTGACTGCCTCCGGCATTAATCCATAAGCATTCCCATGGTCGCTGATCCATGCAAGTTTTCGGGTATAGGTTTCTAAATCTCCGATAAGATGCGCATATTGCGCACATGCCCCTGTATTAAAAATCCAAGGGCCATGATGATATTCTTGTTCACTATATCCGATTCCATCTTCAAAGAAGGCTGCGTGCTGCAACAAATTCTGATGGGTCGCCCTCATATTCTCCGTATCTTCAAACCCGTAAAGCAATCCAAAATATTGAGGTGTATCATACTTCTTCACCAAATCATCATGATGTGATACATATCCATATTGATAGCCTTCGCCTGCAAGATAGGTTGATTCAACGCCCCGCAAGATCTCTTTGTTTAGATTTTTTAGTGATTCATTATAAACATCATCTTCTATCATCTCCATGGCCGCCTGCACACCACCATAGATAAACATATTTGAGGACGTAATAAATGCAGGACCAAATACCCCTTCATTGACGCCACCTTCCGGTCCCACCATGCCTTGTTTTTTCTCACAAGTCAATAAAGCATGCAAGAGCCCTTTTAAATCGGATTCTTCCATCAACCGTTCTCCCGTCATTCGCTCATATTCTCGTAAATTGCGGGCAAAATATCCAATAGAATCCAGTTGATGGAAAACATTATTATTCGCGCCTTCGGAAGGATTCCCTTTACCATTATAACGCTGATAGAACTCACCGCTCATTTTTCTTTTTCGATTGACTAAATAAATTAAAATTTCTTTTGCTTCCCGATAATGCCCGGCCAAAAGAAAGGCGCGGGCTACCATCATCGAGTCTCTCGCATAGTAACTCGGCATCCCATCGGAGTAATAATGTCCGGTGAGATCAGCAGGCACAAATCCACCAATCATCGCGCTTTTAATAGCAATTCGATTGATTCTCTCTTGCGCTTCATGCATCGGATCAACCCGACAATTCCCTTGCTGAATAAACGCATCCCAATACATTCTGGCCTGCGTCTTTATATCATTACATGAATTCAGCGCCACTTCTAATTCTTCTTCCGTTCGCTCAAACTGCATCTTCCACTCAAAAGAAACAGATCCCATCGCTGGCAAGGTCATCCGTTTCCCCAATAAAATCCCTGTCAAAGAATCATCGCGCGGTTCAATCGACGCATCATTTCCTTCTTCGTACAAAAGAGCACTCGTTAACCGGTAGATAAAACCTGTTGGTCCCTCTTCAACCAGGGTTACCAAATCACAATTTTCCGCGTCAATTCCAATGGCACTATGTTCTCCAACCGCAATAACTTGGCTCGCTCTTTTAGCCACCATCATCCGCGGTTGTGGTCGAAGCAAAACATAGGCATATACTTCGATTTCACGTTCCTGATCCCGTTCGTCTTTGATCTCACATTGAAATCCCAAACAACTCTCACCAAAGCCAAATCCTCGGTCAATTTTACTCAACTTAGTCGTTTCAAAACGATCTGTAAAGCAAAATCCCTCTTCCGTTTTGCTTTCAACAGGCTTCAAGTGAATCGGGTGGCCTGTCTTTTTCTCTACTCGATTGCCGTAGTAAATGGTATCGCCGTCCTTGATCAATGTAACAGCACTATGGACCAGATCCAAATCAAATCCATCATAGAAAAGGTGCCTCACTCCAGTCCCTTTCCCATCGATAATTCCTTCATTCACCCCGTACATGCCCGCTAATTTTCCGCAGCCAATAATGCCTAAACCTGGGTATCTCATTTGTTCTCATCCCTTCCAGCTGCTGCCAACGCATGAACCAAGAATCCTGCGCAGGTCGCAAAATGAGCGCCCGTTACCCACTCGCCCGTTTCCTCATCAATACTTTCGCATGCGATATAATTATCCATCTCTGTACGCATCAACATATCGAGCGCTTCTTCTTTACGGCCGTTCAACAAGCTATTGCACACGCTTAGAATCCACGGATGATCCGCATGGGAACATCCCAGTTCCTGAAAAGCCGAGTTGTCAAAGTAATGTTCAAAGGCTGGCGAATAGAGCCGCGCCATGGTATTTCTATATACTTCGTTTGATTTTTCTACAAATCCATAATGAGCGAACAGGGTTAAACTTCCCGGTGGCTCATCGTAAAAGTCTGTCTGTCCTTCCAAGTCAGCGCTCCAGCAGAAAATATTCTTTCCATCTACTTCAATGACCAAATGATCCCAAATCGCCCGCTTCACCTGCTCAGCCAAAATACCCGCAGACCTTAAATCAATATGAAGTTTCCTATCAATCACTTCGAAAATCTTGAGTGCTTTCCATACCAAAACATTGTTATAGGTGAGGTAGGGGTACACTCGCATATCATCCGTCGGCATCAGAAAGGTACCAAAAAGATCAATCTTTTTGTGCTTCCAGCTCATCATTCGTTTCCAAATGAGCTCCAATCCCTTTTTCACCATTGGTTCTTCTAAAAATGTCCAATCGCCCGTTGTCTCTAGGTACTGCTCCAAAGCCAAAAGTGGTGCGCATAGTTCATCCATTTCAAATCCCGGTTCCAAAACGGTTCCATCGATATATCGGCTATGAATACCAATGTTCTTGATCTGGCGCGTAAAAATATATTCAAGCGCCTCTCTCGCCGTTTCCGGTTCGGTTAACAGCAGGGCTGGAAAACTCCAAATCAAACTATCGCGATCCCAATAAGCGGCACTGACATAATACCGCGGGCTTCTCGAAGTGCAAAGTATTCGTTCCTCTGTATCCAAGGTTTTCCCCGTTGCATAAAAGTAATTGAAAAACTGATTCACATTCAATATTTGATTCAAATGATCGTTATACAAGTACAAGGTTCGCTCGTCCAGCCAATCCTTTAATTGTTTATGGAGATAATCGCCCGTCTCTCGTTGCATATGAATGGCTTGAGTCACCGCGCCTACTTCTTCCAATCCGATGCCCATAAATAAATCCACCCTGCCTGTCAAGCCCGATTTGCCCGACTTCCACTGCACCTTCTTTTGAAGGGAAAAGGCCGTTTCTTCCTCTCTCCACTCCTGCTGATCAAAGCCACCCTCCGTTAAAAATCCAAAGGAAAACTTCGTCACTCCCGTTCGAAAATCAAAGACCAGACCTTGATTCCATAAGCTGTGATAGACTTCACGGGTTCCTTCAACTGGCTTGCTTTCATTAATGCTGTGGAGGACTTCGCCAAAGTGACCATTGACACCAATCATCACTTCAGGCGTTACGCCTTCTGCTTCTATTTCGATTCGAAGAAAAAATCCTTTTGTATGTTGCGGCGCAACGTATTTTCCACAAATGCGTACGCCGTTGCTTTCGACTCTAAAGGTTGGAATCCAGTATGATTCCCATTCCCATGCCAGTTTATCCATGGGCACAACTTCCCCGTCCACTATAATGACTGGGGTTAAAAATGGTTCGCCCGTGATTTCTATCACGCCGCGGTCTCTCATAGATAAGTAATTGATACTTTCAATGGCGCCATTCTCTGCGATGGTTGGCAAAGCGATATATTCATTTCCTGTTGGATAATATCGTTTCTTCATAGTATTCTCCCACTCATTCTGTCATATCTCCCTTTCATAAGGGGAACGCGGGGTTGCGCCTGCAACCCCACATTCTAAAACTATTGAATCAACTGCTCTAAGGCGGTTTTTGCATCTTGTAATGCTTTTTCTGGTGTTTTTTGTCCCAATTTTGCTTGTTCCAATTCTTGTCCGACGATATCGGTTAATTCATTCCAGCTTTCAATAACCGGTGGAACAACCAAGGTGTTCAAGGCTTCAAATACAACTTCTCTGCTTTCTGGCGGGCTTTGCTCCAAGTATGCCGCCAATAGAGTTTCATCAGTCAATGCTGGCAATTCCCAGCTGGATGCAACACGAATCTCAGCCGCTTCTTGGCTGGAAGTATAGAATTTTACCCATTCCCATGCCGCTTCTGGGTTCTTCGTGTTCTTCGAAATTGCAACACCGTTCGAGAAGAAGTGATGTGCTTTTTGCGTGTTCCCTGGTTCTAATGCAATGTCCCAATTGAAATCCGCATCCGCGAATAATCCAAACATCCAAATCCCAGATCGAAGCATCGCAATCTTACCGGCTTTAAACATATCGCCATCAGATTGACCGCTCATTTTCGCATCATTCGGTGTCACATTGTATTTGTTGATCTTGTCGATCATCCATGTTAATGTCTCTACATTTTCTTTTGAATCAATCAAGACTTCTGTTTTGTCTTCGTTGAAAATCTTTCCGCCGTTTTGTTCAATGGTCTTGTAAAATTCCCAGAATTGGATCGGAGCAAATGTACCCCAAACGCCAGCATCGGCATCGGTTAATTTTTGTGCCGCCGCTAGCTCGTCTTGCCATGTCCACGATGGATCCGGATATGCCACGCCTGCCGCGTCAAAAAGATCTTTGTTGTAAAACATAACGACATTCGAGAAACTTTCCACCAACCCATATTGCTTTCCGTTCAGTTGGAACGCATTCAGCGCTGTCTCGTTAAAGACGGAAGGATCAAAGGCTGTATCCTTTGCCATTAATGCATCCATATCATACAATGCGTTCTTTGACGCGTAGGTAACAAAGTTTTCATAGTTCAACTCAAAGGTATCCGATTCTGTTTTTGATGCGACTTGAGTCTGTAGTTTTGTGAAATAATCATCCCAGCCTACTGTTTCGTAGTCCACTTTGATCCCTGGGTTTTCCTTTTCAAAGGCTAATATCATCGCCTCCAAGTCCGCGATATGATCCGGTGCCGCTGAAAAAGTCATATACTTCACGGTTACTGGTTCGGCCGCAGTCGGTTCTTCTGTTGCTGCCGGTTCTTCTGTCGCCGCAGGTGCTTCCGTTGACGTACAGCCACTAAGTACAGAAACTACAAGAATAAAAATCAATGCAAAACTGGTCCACTTCTTCATTCTTTCTCCTCCTTATTTTAGACCCGTATGGGTCAAACCTTTAATGATATACTTCTGCGTAAAAATATACACAAACATCATCGGTACAATACTGACGAGGGTTCCCGCCATTAACACATTCCAATCCGTTGTCCAGCGCCCTTTCAGACTCGCCAATCCCAGCGGCAACGTCATATGGGTCGTATCCGTGGTAATAATCAACGGCCACAAAAAATTGTTCCAGCTTGCCATAAATGCGAAGATGAACAACGTTGCAAAAACTGGCTTTGCCAGATGAATGATGATCCGAAAGAAAATCGTCACATATCCGGCCCCATCGATAAAAGCTGCCTCTTCGATGGAGTTAGGAATCCCCATAAAGAACTGCCGCATGAGAAAGGTGCCAAACGCGCTAAAGATCCCCGGTAAAATCAATGCTTGATAGGTATTCGCCCAGCCCAACATATTCATCATAATAAATAGCGGTGTCAAGGTTACCTGTTGCGGTACCATCAAGGTGGCTAGATACACATAGAAGAGAACTTCTCTTCCCTTAAATTGAATTCGTGCAAAGGCATAACCTGCCATGGAGCAGATCAACACCTGAAAGAAGGTAGATATAACCGCCACAAAAATACTATTGAAAAAAAATCGTCCCATAGGTACCGTTTCAAACACCTGACGGTAACTCTCCAAATTCGGATTATCAGGAATCCATTTTGGCGGCAATACAAAGGTTACATTGGAACTCTTAAGCGAAGTCGATAGCATCCATAAAAATGGTAAAATCATGGCAATTGCACCGATCGTCAACAAGAGATACATCCCTATTTTTTTCATTCTGCTTTTATTCATCGCTATACCCCCACTTCTTCTGCATTCGATTTTGTGCAAATGTGAAAGCGAAGATAATAATAAACAAGACCCATGAGATCGCTGAAGCGTACCCCATCTTATAGTAGCGGAATGCGTTTAAGTAAATCTGCTGCACCATAACGCTTGTTGCACCCGCCGGCCCGCCTTCGGTCATAACCCAAACCTGATCAAACACTTGGAATGAGTTGATCAAGGAAATCGTCACTACAAAGAAGGTGGTTGATGACAGCATTGGCCAGGTAATATGGCGAAACTTTTGCCATCCGTTAACGCCGTCAATGGCTGCCGCTTCATATAAATGGCCGGGGATTTCTTGAAGCCCTGCCAGATAGATCACAGTAATAAATCCAATGTCTTTCCAAACCGAGGTTAAGATGACCCCGATCATGGCCCAATCCGCATCGACGAGCCAACCCGGTCCAGCAATCCCAATCAGGGATAATAAGTAGTTCACAATCCCGTATTCCGGGTTCAACAGCCATTTCCAAATCATCGATACCGCTACCCAAGAGGTGATCACCGGGATAAAATACAATGCCCGAAAAAAGACGACACCTTTTAGCTTTTGATTGAGTAGCATGGCCACTCCCAATGAAATAATCATCACGCTTGGCAGGTACCCGGCAATAAATTGCAAGGTATGCCAAAGTGCGCCATGAATATTTGGATCTTTGATGACACGGCTATAATTCGCCATTCCAACCCATTGAATATCTCCAATTAAATCCCACTTTGTAAAACTCAGTCCCAAGGATGAAATGATTGGCAGTATGACAAACACCGTCATCCCAATCAGACTGGGAAGCAGAAAAATCGCAAGGGTTTTTACTTTGTTCCATTTGTTAAATCCAACCATCTTGCCCGCCTCCTATCTCTCCAATGCTTGCACCGTTCCCCGTTCAAGGATGGAAACTTCCATCCACTGTTCTTTCTCGACGGAGTTGATTCCCTTATTCACAATATCCAGTACGGTCTCAGCCGCCCTGGCTCCTTTAGCGAAGATGTTTTGATTGACGGTTGTCAGTGCGGGATAAGTCATTTTGGAAATCGACAAATTATCAAATCCAATAACGCTCATCTTAGTTGGAACATTAATCCCAGCGTTGTGTAAACCAGTCAACACCCCGGTCGCGATCAAGTCGGCCGTGCAACAGACTGCCGAAACATCCGGCAATCCACAAATCTTTGCGGCGGCTTCCACTCCCCATTCATAACTAACGGAATCCTCAAAAAGATATTCTTCATTGTAGGGAATTCCACTTTCTTCGAGGGCTCGAATATACCCGGCAAACCGCTTGTCCGAAACACCATTCTCCTTCAGCTGCCCCGTAACCATGGCAATTTCCCGATGCCCCTTGTCAATCAAATGCTTGGTTGCCAGATAACCGCCCAACTCGTCGTCAATGCGCAGATGATGAAAATACTGATCCTCCACATAACTGTCAATCAGCAAGACGGGAACTTTCACTTCTTTCAGCTGTTCATAAAGCCCTTCCTTGTAAATGCCTAAGAGGACAATCGCGTCCAAATTCCAATTCACCAATATATCCAAATAGGTTGTGTCTTTGTCCACGCCCGTCAGCATCATATAATAGCCTTCTGCTCGCAGCTTGTTTTCAATTCCGCTGATAAATTCCGAGTAGAACGGATTTTCCAGTAAGAATTGACGATGTTCTTCCGTCTGAGGAATAATCACCCCAATCATCCGCGATCGTTTGGAAACCAAACTTCGTGCAGAGAAATCCGGCACGTAATTCAACTCCTCAATCACCGCGTTAATCTTTCGAATGGTATCGCTCGACACCTTTCCGTGCCGCCCATTGATCACATTAGAAACCGTGGTGGGTGATACCCCTACACGCTTGGCAATGTCTTTAATTGTCACTTTCGCCATAATGCCCCCTCCTAGGTTTAACGTTAAACGTACCGGCTAAAAAGAGCAGCTACTCAAAATAGCCGTCTGGGGTTTAACGTTAAACCTACATTGAAAAAAATAAAACCTCTTACTCTCGAAACGTTTTCTTGTTTTAAGCATAAGGGGGTTTTTTTAGGTTTGTCAAGTGGTTTTGCAAAGTTGTTTTCTTCAAGCAATAAAGTGCTCACGAATAAATTCACTTATACTATCTCAACGTCGCGATGAATGAAAGAATCAACTTTACCCCATACACCATCAAGATCCCTCCGCAAACCACGTTAATAACTTTCAGGATCTTCATAGTAAAACTCTTTCTAAATAATATGGTTGCGGCGGCGAGTCCAGTAAACCAGATAAATGATGCCAAAGCTACACCGATGATAAAGACGTTGATGACATCTGTCGGTAAGGAAGCCCGAAATCCTCCGAATAAAAGGGTGCCGTCAATAATCGCCTGTGGATTCATCCAAGTCACCATGAAAGCGGATACAATAATCTTTGGAATCGACTCATTTAGCTTTACTTCCTGATTCTCCTCAATCTTACTGCGGATCAAGCCAAATCCAATCGCGGCAACCGCCAACCCGCCGAAGAGTAAAATCCCCTGTTTCAACAATTGATGCTTCTGCAGCACCCCGCCGATTCCGTAGAAGCACAAAAGCGCCAATTCAATATCAAAGAAAATCACGTTCATACTGACAAAAAAGTAATTTAGAACCAACAATTCCACCAATCCTGTCTAAGCCATCACTTTCGCAAATTCCTTCGCATAGCCTTTCACTCTTTGTCGATTCTCTTTCGTATTGTCGCTCTGATCTTCCCACCAGATCTTAAGAACATCAAACTTCTTTTTTTCCCTATCTCGTTTCATTTCAATTCTGCCTACAAACCGATCTCCCATCAGGATCGGCAAGACATAATACCCGAATTTTCGATCTTTGATAGGTGTGTAGATCTCCCACTTATAGGAAAATTCGAAAAGCTCTTCGATCAACTTCCTATCCCAGATCAGATTGTCCAGAGGCGCAATAAATTCAATGCGCTCGGACTCCTCAAGACCTTCTAAAACTTGATCCATGATTGACTGATCCTCTGCCAAATAATAGAATGGCAATTTGCTTCCTTCCACCCATACTTCGCGAATATTTCCTTGAGCCTGCAGAGTGTTAAACACTTCGACTCGTTCCTTTGCCTTCAGTCCATGAATCCCAATAAAAGCATAACTATTATTTTGATGAAGCAATCCAACGCCGCCAATTCTTCTCAACACCTTCCAGCACAATTGCTCATGTTGGGTCTGATTCGGATTGCTGGCTTCCAGCAATTC
Source organism: Eubacteriales bacterium (assembly GCA_030625815.1). Classification (GTDB taxonomy): domain Bacteria; phylum Bacillota; class Clostridia; order Tissierellales; family GPF-1; genus GPF-1. Next base: position 28,859 of record DAOUQF010000006.1, on the reverse strand, counting down.
CTTTTGGATATGCCGTTCCGGCAAGTCATAGAACTTCCTAGTGTTCTGCTTGTGACTGATGACCAGTCTCCCCTGGTCATAGAGTGTATCCAATACGGCACGCGCCAAACTGGTCGGCGCCCAATACCAATCCACCTTTTCTCGCATGGCGAGATCCTTGGAAGTAACCGCGCCGTTCTGGCGTATAATGGTAAGAACTTCTTCCGTTACGCGCTCCACCTCTGCCTTGCTACGCGAACCATTATATGCCCGCTCCCGCTGATAGGAGAAATACAGCCAGTCTTCCCTCAAGCAAATGCTCATGTTTTTGTCAAACCAATCAATCAAAACATTGTCTTTATACAGCAATTCATAAAGCTGACTTCTGTTGAATCCTTCCACTCTGGACTGAAACACAATCTCGTGATTCTTTCCGCAAACATCAATGGGATCATATTGCACACAGGCAGCCTGCTTCACAAATTCATGTATGCCTTGCTTTTGATGAAATTTTTTTGGTCCATACAAGCCTTGCTTCAGCAATAGAAACTGTCTTGCCTGCTTTTTCGAAATCATTTTGCTTTCCCTTTATAGGCTACACCATCCATCATTAGTAGGCATCGCTCGTCAAAAAAGTCCGTGGTTAGTGTCATTCGCGCCGGCGGTTGATCTCCGAAATACTCTGCGAATACATCGCAGGCTTCCCGCAAGTCTCGTATGTCTTTGAGATAAAGATTGATCTGAACAATCTCCTGCAGAGATGCTCCCGCTTGCTCCAGCGTTTCCTGCATCGACTCAAAGGTCTTTCGCATTTGGTAAGCAATATTTTGTTCTGCAAACCCACCCGCATGATGCGCTAGATATATAAATCCCCCTGCCTCCACACAAGAAGCACAGGTATCATCCCCACAATGAGTCGGGTATCGTTTAATCATCAGCTTCTCCTCCACTTGAAAATCGAATTTTCAGTTTTTTATAGTATACCATACACCTGTTCGATCGCGCTTTTTCTTACACAAAAACCGCTCGAATTCTCGAACGGCTTCATCTCTATTCGGGTCGAATCAAAAAAGCTTTCATCAGCTGAAAAGCAAAATTACTCTCTTCAAAAGGCATAATCGCCCATACATGGGGCATGAAAGCATATCGGAACCCTTCTATCGGCAGATCTTGTTCCTCAGCAATTTGCAGCAGTTCCACGCATTCGGGTTCCATGATCTCATCAGTGCCAAAATAAACTTGAATTTCGCCAAGGTCATGCAAATCGCCGAAAATTGGTGAAATCAAAGGATTGGTTCGATCGTCCCCTTTGGAATACGCCTTCGCCACATCTTCCAAGATCACTTTTGAAAGCAAGGCGTCTTTCGCTTCTGCCTCTTCCAATTTTGGATGAGTCATGGTCAGATCGACCCATGGCGAATAAAGCACCACTTTTTTCGGCCGTCTTTCAATCTCTTTGTCTCTTAACACTTGCGCAAAAGATAATGCCAATCCACCCCCGGCAGAGTCACCCATAAAAACAAACTCATCATCCGGATAATTGCTCATCAGAAGTTGAAATGCCGCAAAGACCACATCATGGGTATCTCGGTAACAATAATCCGGCGCTGTAGGGTAATCGATAAAAGTGACGCGTCCGCCCAAGTCTCGCAACAGTTTGTCGATAAAATACCAATGCAAGGTACTGCCTTGGGAAACATATCCGCCGCCATGCAAGTATAAAATATGCCGTTTTGATTGATTTTCTTCCTTCCACATGGTAATCATCTGGTGCGATTGAATCCATTCCCGATCAAATTCATAGGCACGCCGGAATAAATAAGGAGGCAAATTCTCGATTTCCGATTCCTCCAAGGGAAAATGATCATCAAAAAGCTTTCTATTTTGCACACGACTCAAGGTGTTCATAGCATTCAGCATAAATCGGGTCGCCCCGCTGATTTCTGTAAAGTCCGTTAAATTCATCATGCACTCCCCTTTTCCATCATGTACTCTCATTTTACCAAATCGCTTCCCTGATAAAAAGAAAAACCACTTAAAAGTGGATTTTCATTAAACCGTCAATAATCTTCTTCCAAGCTCATAAACATCGTTCAAAGCCTTTTCATTATCCGCAACCGCATCCGGTCGCATTCTCGTTGACACCCCATAAACCTGCACCAACTCCGTCTTTGTGTAATTGGCGAGATACTCCATAATGTGAACCAGGTTCACAGCGCCGGAATCCTCCTCATCATCACCGCCATAAGTCATCAGCAATATGATTTTCTTTCCACGCCATTTTTCAAATGGAACGGCATAAAGTCGATCAATGAATGCTTTCAACTGTGCCGTCATACTGAAGAAATAGATGGGCGTTGCAAACACAAGGATGTTCGCTTCCTCAAAAAGATCATAAATCTCAGTCATATCATCCTTGATGGCACAATGCTTGATTTTTCCCATATCACAGCTCATACAACCCGAACAACCTTGAATCGTCTTTTCCTGAAGAAAGATCTCCGTGATCTCACTGTCCGGCTGCCCCTCCGTTAAACCCTTCTCATACATATGCAACAACGTAGCCGTATTTCCGTTTCGAATTGGACTACCAAGTATAGAAAGCACCTTCATTTTCAACCCTCCACCGTTTAATCATTAATCCCATTAAGAGGCCTCTTCATATTTTGGGAAAAGAAACTGAAACACCAATTTTGTATTGACCGCTAAACCAAAGAACAGCACAATCAATCCGAAACCCTGAATCATGGTGATCTGCTCATGTAAGACAAATAACCCAAGAAGCGTTGCAGTCAATGGTTCTACTAGAGTTAAGGTTACAGCCGTTGGAGCATTCACCGATTGAAGCCCACGCGCGAAGAAGGTGAATGCCAACGCTGCTGAGAAAACGCCCAGATGCAAGACTACAATCCCTCCTCGTATACTCCATACCCAAGTCAAATCATTCATCAATAAAAATGGAAATAAAATCATTCCGGAAATTAAAAACATAAGTCCATTAGCCAGTTGATTGGGTCCCAATGCTAAGACTTTTTGTGCAGCCTTCACATATAAGGCATAAACCATCCCTGCAACCAACGAACAACTCACACCAATCAAATCCAGTTGAATCGTGCGATCCACGCCGACTAATAAAATACACCCTACGAGAGAAATCATTGTAGATACTTTCCACTGAAAACTGAGTCGATTCCCGGTCAGCTTATCAATCATTCCGGAAAAAATCGGCGCGCTTCCAATCGCAATTAAGGTTCCAATCGCGACACCCGATCTCTGAACACCAGTAAAGAATAATGGCTGATAGGCCGCTATGCTGGCCGAAGCCAGCAATAAAAATTTCTTCCTAGGAATATTCCCGATTTGAAACCTCTGCTTCACCAACGGAATCATCACCATAATGGCACCACCCAAAATCATGCGTATCGCTCCGATAGAAAGCGGCCCCGCCCCAGCAGGAGCAAATGCTTGCGCAGTACCAGTTGTTCCCCAAAGAATCGCAGCAAGTGCCACAAATCCATATCCTCTGTTTCTATACTCTCTCATTTACGTCCTCCTCAACTTTCTACAAACTTTATATGTCTAGGCGTAAAAGTAATTGATTAACCTCATCGGGCAATAAATATTGATACGATCATATAATAATTCAGAATAATAGGCAAACATCTTGACATCAATTACCTCGAACTATACGATTATATGCATCTAACGGAGGAACTGTGATGAAAGACATCAAAAATCCTATTATCAAACTGCGAACAAATGACAAGTACCGAATCATAGCGATCAGTGATATCCATGCCCACGCAACACATTTTGAAGAGATGCTTGCACGATTAGAATTAGCAAAGGATGATATTCTAGTCATCGTCGGCGATTTTATTAATCGCGGTCCTTCAAGCCTGAAAACTTATCAGATGATCAAAGAGATTCAAACGCGTCCTAATACCTATGTATTGAAAGGAAACCATGAATCCTTTGTCTATGGCTCTTTGATGGACGAATCTCGTACCGATCGCTTTCTTCGGTTTCTCCAGCATACGTATTACCCAACCATCGTGCACGAAATGGCGGAAAAGACGGACTTTGATCTCGCTGCCTGTTCCCATGGGAAAAAACTTCGCGATCACATGTTGACTCATTTTATGCCGCTATTAGAAGATCTGAACCAACTTCCGATTATTCTCGAAAATGAGGATTTTATTTTCGTTCATGGTGGCTATGAACCTGGTTTTGACCCGATGAAAGATGAAACCAAGTTCCTGAAATATGACAATTATAATGAGCTCAGTGGAATCAATCCCAAACCAGTAGTTGTCGGTCACTGGCCCGCAAGCAATCTTCGAAGTGATTCATTCACCAACGTGCCCTTGTTCAATACCGAAAAAAAGATCATCACCATTGACGGCGGACTGGGTGTAAAATCATCTGGAGAACTCAATGCCTTAATCATCGAAAAGAATAGTGGCGAGATTCAATACCGCCATCTCCAAGTCAACGACTTCGATAAAACAACAGTCAAAGCCTCTCATCGATTTCAAACAGAAGATCCAATCTATGTTTCTTTTCCGCATTTTGAAGTCGATGTCATTAAAAAACAGGACAACTTTATTCTCTGTACCCATCAACACACAAAGAAACCCTTGTCGGTCTTCCCCTCTTTGCTTGAAGAAGAGAATGGGCAATACCGAATTAAAACAACCTATATCAACAAATTCTTTAATCTGCCAATCGGTCAAAAGATAGAAGTCTGTCAAACCTTTGAAGATTGCGCCCTCGTGAAGGTGAACGAAGAATTTGGATGGATCTTACGCAGTCAATTATGACGAAGGGAGAAACAAAGGATGTTTAATTTCTTTGCTTTCATTACTTATGCATGTATCGTCAGCTTTACACCTGGCCCCAACAACATTATGGTTTTGGCGTATTCAACCAAAAACGGACATAAAAAGACATTGCCGTTTCGTCTCGGTGTTTCAACTGGATTTTTTATCATCTTGGTATTGTCAATTTTTTTCAATCAATTGTTGGTTCAATTACTGCCAAAAGCGCAACTGGTTATGCGTCTCGTGGGAACTGCTTTTATGCTCTATCTCGCATTTAAGTTTTCTGGCATCCAGCTTCCTTCAACATTGAAAAAGCAATCAACAAAAGCAGAGAAAACTATCCCTCTTACTTATCGGACAGGAATCCTTTTGCAATTTGTGAACCCAAAAGGGCTTCTTGTCGGGCTAACCATCATTTCCAGTTTTATTGCACCCTATTTCCAGAACTATCTCGTGCAAATCGCGTTTTCTATTTTATTGTCGTTGATCGCGCTGGCCGCAACATCCAGCTGGGCGCTCTTTGGCACGATATTCAACAGATTCCTCTCGCAATATGAACGCCCTTTCAATCTCGTCATGAGTCTGTTGCTCATTTATAGCGCTCTTTCCATTTCGGGGATTCTTCATTAAACCACTGCAATTTCAAAATTGATAGCCATCGGCTCTCCATGTATAATATGGCGTTTCGATGGTTTTTCTTTTCCCCATCTTTCCTGCTCCAATTTTTTGACTTCAAAACGATTTCCGTCATTTTCAACGGTTAATCTTGATTTTACCTCGTTGGTTATCTGGCAAAACAAAAGAATCTCAAAATGAGTAAATTCTCATTTTGAGATTCTTTTGTTTCCGATATATCACTCCCGATTCCATCAAATAGACCATAGGTTATTGACAGAGGGTACCACCTTTTATTCGGCAGCCTCGATATGACGACTGCCGATAACTAAAGTCTGCTTCGGATTTATTGCGATCAACACCAATGCCACAAGACCATATCCGATCGCCGTGTATACCAAAATATCCAGCAAATCACCTTGACTTAAGGCTAATGAGAAATTAAATGATTGATGAATGAGGATTGGAACAATTAGATTTTTATTAAGGTTATAGAATACTGTCATAATCACCGAAATCCCAAGAACTGCAATCATGAAAAAGATACAGTACTTGAAAAGCTCCACACCGGCATATCCTGAAAAAAACCAAAGCGGTGTATGCCAAAATCCCCAGAGAACCCCAATCAATAGCGCTGCTTTTAATGGACTCATTTTCTTTTGCAGCTCATTAAGCGCATACCCTCTCCACCCAAGTTCTTCCCCGAGAGAACCTCTGGCAAGCAGATCAAAAAATGTAAGAATGAGCATCCCCATCCCAGACAAGGAAAGCGTGAAGCTTGGTTCCGCACCCGAATTTACCAAGAATCCTTTGGCTACTAGAAAGATTAGAACCTGAATCATTGTCACCGCGACTATGACTGAAATCTTTACTTTTGGTGCAAACTGCTTTTTCACATACGCCTTTATTTTTACGTCTGGATAAATCCTTTTAAATAGAATCAAGAAAGCAAAGGTTGACGACCACGCGGCGATTATCTCCATTCCATGTAAAATTTTTTTAGGAACGCCAAGCATCATGCTAAGTCCAATGATTACTAAAAACAGCCAAAAAATCAGATTGCTCAATAGAACAAAACGGACGAACAGCCTTTTTAAAAGATTTGCGATTTTCATTTCAAAGCACCCCTTTAAACCAAATTTATTGCCACCTTCAGTCTAAACCTGGGGCTTACACCCTAGTCAAATCTTTTATTCAATTGAGGTATACATTTCTAGAAAAACGCGCTCCAGTCCATCTTTATATGCCGTCATCAAGGTGCTAACATAGGTGACCCCCTGCAGCTTGTAACCACGTTCGAATGCAATTTGCCTTAATTTGTCGCCGACCTGACCATCGATCCGTTCTCCACCCGTTGCATATCGCCCGTCTTCTATAATGGTGTAGAGGCATCTGGGGTGCGCGCATATTTCTCCTTCGAAATTTTTCTCCTCCGGATCAAGCTCTCGACCAACAACAAATTTATCTTCTATAATCCCCGCTTCGTCAAATCGAATAACCCGCCATAAATCCGTTAGTGTTACTGCATTTTTCAAGTTTCTTGTATTCTTTTGAATAATATCGTATTCATCATATGCAGTGAAATCTGAGATCTCCCCCTTCACCGCAAATGGTTTCATTTCTCGAATTGAATATTCGCCGACATGACGCATGATTTTTTCACAATCATTCCTCACGGTTTGAATGCGTTCCAACAGAAGCCGCTTACTTTCCAATTCCGCACGAAGCCGTTCTTCCTTGTCTTGCAAAATACTTTCGATCTCTTCGATACTCTGGCTCTGTCTGATCTCTTGAATTTTCTTGATCTCCATATCAATTTCCCGATAAAAATTGGTTGTCAACACGTCATAAATATCGAGATGACTATATTGCCGATATCCATTCTCCGCATCTTGATTTGGATTGACCAATCCCTTTTCCTCGTAAAACTTTAGGGTGTCGCGTGTTACACCCAAAAATTTGGCCACTTGCCCGATGGTATACATGCAATCCCTCCATTCTGATTGTCTTCAATTTGTTTATGGCGATCATTTACTCTACTCTTTGCTCACTTACCCGAATTGTACGTGCAAATAACACCGGCTAACTTCAAAAAAGAATCCCTTGGATTTCTCCAAGGGATTTGAAAATGTCTTATTCCGTTTCATAATGGCCCGCGTCTCTTGCACTCCGCATTTCAGCGGACAATTCATCTTCACGCATCACTTTCACGACATCGCGCCTCTCCGGCAATACGATCCAGCAAGCCAAATACAACAACAATCCAAAACTTGCAGCAAATACCATGACCAACCAAATGACTCGCACAATGGTCACATCAATGCCAAAATAATCGGCAAATCCGGCACACACGCCCGCAAGCTTTCCCTGATTGGGATCCCGATACAATTTTCCTGCCATCTTACTTCTCCTCTGTTTCTACCACGCTTTTCAAGGATGCCGCCAATCCAGCCAGTCCTTGAATCTCGGATGGCACAATAATTTTGGTTGCCCTTCCGTCAGCCACCTTCGCCAACGCCTCGAATGATTTCAAAGTCAAAACAGCTTGGTCCGTCTTCGCCTCTTTCAACATCTTCAAACCTTCAGCAGTCGCGTTTTGCACCTTCAAAATGGCTTCCGCCTCGCCTTCAGCTTCACGAATCGCCGCTTCTCTTGCTGCTTCAGCACGTAGAATCATGGATCGTTTTTCCGCTTCCGCTTTTAAAATTTCAGCTTCCTTGTCCCCTTCAGCAACCAATATCGTAGATCTCTTCTCGCCCTCCGCACGAAGAATAGATTCACGACGCTCCCGCTCCGCCTTCATCTGCTTCTCCATAGCATCTTGAATCTCAGCCGGTGGCAAGATGTTCTTCAATTCCACACGGTTTACTTTTATGCCCCAAGGGTCCGTGGCTTCATCAAGGATCGCCCGCATCTTGGTGTTGATCGTATCCCGGGAAGTCAGCGTTTCATCCAGTTCCAAATCCCCGATAATATTACGGAGCGTGGTTGCCGTCAAATTTTCAATGGCTGCGATCGGATGGCTCACCCCATAGGTGTACGCCTTCGGATCCGTAATCTGATAGTAAATCACCGTATCGATCTGCATGGTGACATTATCTTTGGTAATCACCGGTTGCGGCGGAAAATCCACCACTTGCTCTTTTAAAGAAACCTTGTTTGCAATGCGGTCAAGCAATGGAATCTTGATATGCAATCCAACGCTCCAAGTCCCCTGATAAGCCCCCAAACGCTCCAAAACAAACCCATATGCTTGCGGAACAATCCGAATATTTGTTGCGATCAATGCAATGACGACTGCAACAATAACGATAAAACCAATAAAACCACCCATCTATAGTTCCTCCTTCTCTGCCCGTTTCACTACGAGCTTAACCCCTTGAATGTCCAATACACTTACCTTTTCTCCAACTGCCAAAGTTGCATCGCTGACAGCAGTCCAAATTTGTGAATTCACTTTAATCTGTCCTGTTCTGCTCAGCGGCTCAATCGGCTTCAATACGAACCCTTGCTGTCCAACCAACGCATCCGCATTGGTACGATGGCGCCCGATCTTCAATCCCTTCACCGCAAATGGGCGAATGCCAATCAACAGACCCAACGACACCAATAAAAACACCGTAATTTGAATGGCAAAAGAACCCACCGCCAAAGAAACCAGCCATGCAGCCAAAGCGCCAAATGCGAACCATACGCTTGTCAACCCCAGCGATAACGCCTCCACCCCAACAGCCACCACCATAATAATCAGCCATCCATATTGCTGTAAGACATCCATAGCACCCCTCCTCTATTTCATGATTTGTTGCTTTTCTAACTTCAACGACTCAATCGGCTTGACCATCCTTATTACTCAATTGATTGATTTTCAAATCCAATGGCGTCTATCTTTTCTGTCTCTTCCGTTTTAATATAGGAAATCACCACCTGATCCCCCGCTTCCGTCAATGCAATGCTCGGATGTTGATCGGAAGATACAATATACAAGGTATTGTTGCCCGTCAATTTAATGATAAAGTAACCGTCTCGCGTGCTTCCAACACGCGATACAACACCTGTTGCCTTTTCAAGGGAATCATATTGATCGCTTAAGATATTGGTAATGCTTCCCTCTGCAACCAAAATGCGATTGTACTCCATTTGCGCGTCCCGCAAGGTTTTCCCCCACGCAACCGCACGATAATTTTTCACCGATGCCATGGCATAGCCCACAACGTTCCCGCTATTGCCTTTCAATGTGGACAGATACGTCGGCTCGCCATTGATATTAATCAAGTAGGGATACTTGGCTGTATATCCAGCATTCTGTACCAATTCTTCCATCAGCCCCATGGCTTTTTGTTCCGTGGAACCTGAAATGCGATTGTATTGCGCCTGGCCTGTTCTAGGATTATAGATCAGAAACCCCGTTGTTGCTTCATCTCCGCCATAAGAAGTAATCCCGGAGTAAAAGAATAGGCTTCCATCCTTAAACACATATCCAATTCCATCCGTGTTCTTCAGTTTTCCAGTATCCGATGGATTCCACCACCCATTCACATACCTGCCCCAGTCATCCAAGTGCTCCTTGAAGATCTCCATGGACGATACTCGATCCACCCAGCTTGGCTCTTCCCCTTTTGCATAGAAAGTCACCGCTTTGGTCGCCGGATCAACAATCACAACTCCTAAAACATTGGATGTCGACAAACCCGTCTTGTGCGTATATGCGGTGATGACCCATTGCGGATGACCATTCTCATCCTCTTCAAAAGAATAATCGGTTAAGGCAATATCTTTGTATTCAGCATAAACAACACGCTTCAAATCATCAAAGAAGAAGGCGGACGGTGCCACTGTGAACTCCTCGTCCACAAAGGACGCATCTCCCGTTGTCGCATTGACCTTGATATATCCGGGAATCGATTGATTCTTCATATACTTAAAGAATCCGGAGTGCTCCAATGGAAAGAGCCAATACGGTTTCCCTTGAATCACAGATAGGGTGCCATACTCTTTCGAGATGGTGTACATGGAACCCAGGGATGGATCTTTTTCTGTAATCAGTTTCTCACCGAACCGGATTGCATCCGACTCATCCCAAATAATTAAATTATCCATATCCACATTGGGAATCGTTTCATCAAAAACAACTTCTTCCACTTCCAACATTTGATATTTCGCCTCGGCTCGAAAAATTCCCGAAGAGGCGATCGATCCAATCACCAAATAGGCAAGGGATAATCCAAAGATCACACCGCCAATTTTGGCATGCCTATGGGTTATTTTTCCCCGCTCTTGCGTCAAGTACCCCACGCCGACAAAAATAACAGAGAAGCTCATCACTAAGAGAACAATTCCAGCAAAACTAAAACTTAAAACAGGCAAAATCAAAAGAAAAATAAGTAAAACGACGATCAATCCAACAATGGAACCTTTCATTATGTGTTTCATGGTTTCCTCACTTTCTAACTTTATGTATCTTGCGAACACAATTCGCAAGTTGGCGTGTATCCATGCCTCATCCACCGGTGATACTCATATTATAGAAAAACTTAAGCCTACTCTCCATATAAAAAATGCTAGATTTTCCCTTGGAAAAATTCACAATTGCGATTTTTCACTGGGAAATCTAGCATCCACTATATTTGAATGAATACTTTCTTTTTACTCCTGGCTTTCGTACCGCAAGGAACGCTTTTCGATCTCAATTTCAATATCGCTCAACAATTTCTGAATATCCTTGATCTGCGGAATCATGTTGCGAAGCTTCACAATTTCCTTTTCATCCACAATCCCATCAGACAATATTTCAAACAACTCATTTTTAAATACATCCAGAACCCGATTGGCATTAATCAATCCATACCCTGATTCAAAAAGAGTTTTAGGCGCACTATAGGGATGATCTTCCTTGCCAATCAAACAACATTCCGAACAATATCTTCTACGCAATGCCGGATCCTCATAGACCTTGCTCATGGCATGCACCACATCCGGATTGGGTTCGCTCTCTCCATTTTCATATCGGCCCAATGTTGCCACGCTAATATGTAATCTCTCAACAGCCTCTTCTCGGCTCATGGGAGTTGGATTTTCTTCATTGTATTTCTCCCTTGCCTTACGATAGATGTTCTCTTTTTTCATTCCTTAACCACCCTTATGATTTTCTCCAGTCATTCACTCTATCTTACCATAAATTTGAAAAATCCATAGGGCAAACCCATCGCTTTCAGATAGATTTAAGATTCATGTAAAGTCCTTTCGATTGATCCAATAGACCGAAAGAAGAATGGAGCCAATCATAAGCACCAGAAGTAGCACCATCAAGCCTCCATCAAATAGCACCACGCCAAAGCGAGTCTCTCCCCTTGCAAACAGAGCCATTGCAGTAGCAAAAATTCCACTCCGCTGAACCATCAACCATCGCCCAACAACCCGCTCCATAACGATCATCCCAACTCCGTATAAAAGCGCAAATCCGACAAGGAGAATTTTTGCCCCCAGCCCCAATCCATAACGAAACAAGACTGGATAGGAGATGCTCACAATGAGAGTAATCGGCAAAATCGAAAACAGAAAGCCGCGCATGGAAATGAGTTCTAAGAAATCAACTCTTGCATTAAAGAAGCTTCCGCTAAACAACCACGTGATTGCAATGGTAAGAATAACGAGGATACTGCCAAATAAATAGGTGGACAGATACTTAGATGCAACCAATTGGGTGCGAGAAACCGGTAACGATGCGGTAAGCTGCATCAATTCCTGATCGCCCAAGAAGAGAACAACCCCCGCGATGGATGGCAGAAAGACAACCAAAAAACCGACCAGTCCATTCACGGAACCAACCTTAAAGATCAACAAGGAATAGAGAATCATCACCGTAATCAGCAACAAGAAGAACGTTCGATACGCCCGCAAATCCCGAAGCAACAAAGCTTTCATCCTACTCACCTCCAATATCTTTATTCGAAAAGCCCCAGATCGAAAGCATAACAGAAATCCCTAAGACCCCCGCCGTACCGGCAAACAATTGAAACAAAAATTGATTGACGCCGATTCTATCGATGTACTTTGCCAACCTCTGCATCAGCATCGGAAAAACCTCTTGTTCCGAATACTGCATGTTTGCTGCCTGTATTCCTTTTTCCACAAATACAACGCCGACCAGCAATCCAATCAGAATCATGCCGAACAGTACAAACAGCGCAATACTCCCTTTTTCCCTCGAAAATTTGAAGAAGATAGGAAAGGTAATGCTATTGATTAGCACCACCGGAATCAGAATAAAGCTGAATCCCCTCAACCCAAAAACCGGACTGAAATTCACCCCCTCGGTGATTATGTATCGGGTAACCAAATAGCCGTAACTCATTCCGATCAGTATGATGGCAAAGGACGCAGCGAATCCCCCGACATACTTGCTGAACACAAAAATCCTTCTGCTATTGGGCATTGCATTGCACAACTCAAAATACCTCTTGTCATTGATTAGCAGCAAAGTGGGCACAATCAACGGATACAAGATCAACGCGATAAAGGTCATCGTTCCCCTCTTGTCGATAAACAATCCAAAGGACATCATGCCGAGGGTGAGCAGCAGTTGAAAGAAAAGCAAATGTCCAAACGCAATATAATCCTTTCGAATTAAGGTCAGCATTTTACTCACCCCGCATTTCATGATAAAGCATGATTTGCTCAAGGGAAGGCTTCATATCTACGTTCCATCCCTTTGATGCAGCGACTTCCCGCGGCAAAAGCGCTTCAAAATATTCTGGCATTACCTGACCCGAAATCATTACCGACGCGATCTCCACCGGTATGCTCTTCTCTTTTCCCTGAATCAGCAAAAATCTGGACAAGACATCCTCTTTGATCCCAGAGAAGATAATCCGGCCGTTTTTTATGTACGTGATGCAGTCCGCAATTCTTTCAACATCATCGGTAATATGAGAAGAAAACAAAATCGAACAGGCCCCATCCCGCTTCACTTCTCTCAGAATTTTCAGCAACTCGATTCTAAAAATTGGATCCAGCCCCGAGGTCGGTTCATCCAACACCAACAACTTGGCCTTGTGAGACAAAGCGATTGCCAAAGCAAATTTCAATTTCATTCCCCTCGACAACTTTTTGAATTTCATGCGATCCGACAATTCAAATTTTCCCAAATAATCATGAAACAACTCATCATCCCAGTTGCTGTAGAAAGGCGCAATGATTCGACTGATTTTCTTTAAATGAAAATCATAGTATCTCGGATCATCAAACACAAACCCAATATCATTTCGCAGCACATTGCCATCCTTGATAGGATCCATCCCCAACACGCTCACCTCACCTTGATCATACAAATACAAGCCCATAATAATTTTAATCAAAGTCGTTTTCCCGGCACCATTAGCGCCAATCAAACCCATGATCTCTCCCTGCGGTAATTGCAGTGAAACATCCTGCAATGAAAAATATTTAAATTTCTTACACAAATGATTGATCTCGATAATATTCATTGTTTCCCTCCTCTCATTTCTCACTCGTTCATCCATACTCGTTCCACTTCATGTATACTCGCTCTACTTTCAATTCTATATCCAGCAATTGATTCGCGTAGCAATCCAGCTCCCACAACTATGAATGGAAATGAATTCACGCAATATATTTTGCTATCGGTTAAACAACAAACTAATGATTTGTTATGCTTTATTTTATACCAAACTATCAAAAGAGGCTCTTATGTCTACTATTCAAAACATCTCACTTCGCCAAAGCGTGCGCAAATTCAAACCTGATCAGATTCCAGTGGAAGATCTCCAAAAAAATATTGGCTGCTGCCTTTCAAACCCTTTCGCTTGCCGCCACACTTCCCATCGGCATTCCCGACGGTGACCTGAAAAGTCCTCCGCGGAAAAAACTTGAAGACATCACGACCGTCATTTCCTAGTTTCCTCATTAAAAAACCACCTTACTGTTCCGCTCCCCTTATAGGAGACCGTTCATAAGGTGGTTTTTTATCGATTGGTACGCGCCTTTAGTTTCCCCTTGATAATAATTCGCATCAAAAAAAGGTTGTATTTACAACCCTTTCTATAACGTTCTTATTTTATGCCATAAATGCATGCATGTAATTCGTGGCCATCCACCGCGTGATCGCTTGCGCATCCGTCTTTCCGTCACTGATACACCAATTATAAATAATCCCCCGCGACATAATCAAAAGTTCACTCGTCAATTGTTTCGTTGAGACATTTTCTCGAATCAAAGAATTCTCCTGTGCTCGCAAGATCAAAAGATACAGTCCATGTGACAATCCCCTGCCTTCCGATAAAAAGAACTCACTCCCATAATCGATCTGTGCTTTATAAATATTTTTAACAAAGTCGACCCCAAACTCTGAGGGGATGCTGCATTGACGCTCTAAATACTTATAAATCGCTTCAATTGGCTCCTCTTGAAGCATGGCAGGATAAACCTCCTGCTCGAATTGAATATCAATCTCTCCATAGAGTTCCACAATGATTCCTGACTTATTGACAAAATGATGATAAAACGCACCTACTGATACCCCTGCCTGCTTACAAATTTCATTGACACTGATTTCATCCAAGGTCTTATTTGCCAGCAATTGCTTCACCATGAGCATGATTTTTGCTTTTGTATTTTCTGCTTGCACCTGTCTTGATGTTTTCTTCTTCATCTCGTCCCATTTCCTTCTCTTGGCATTATGTCCCACGCTTCAGCGCTTTCTGTTCCTCTGTATTCTATCAAATAAAAGTTTTGTTGACAAAGATGAAAGCCAACGTTATAATTTTAACATACGTATTTACCGAATGCATTCGGCGAATCGATTTCGTTAAAAGGAGATGTTAATGTTGAAGTACAAAGAATTATTTGAACCGATCCAAATCAACAAACTCCGCATCAAGAATAAAACCTCCATGGCTCCCATGGGTCCTGTTGGGTATGTAGATGCCTATGGCGGTTTTAACCAAAGAATCCAAGATTACTATGTTGAGCGTGCGAAAAATGATGTAGGTTTAATCATTACCGGCATTTGCAGTGTGGATATGCAAGGAGAAGGGATCCCGGCAAACGGCCTCCCTTCTCCCACAAGCAATCCACTTGCTTTTATTCACAGTACCTATCAAATGAATGAGCGCATTCATGCCTATGATGCTAAGATTTTCTTGCAATTGACCGGTGGACTTGGACGTAGCGCCCTTCCCGGGTTCGTCTCAAAGACCATCGCGCCTTCGGAACAAGAAAATCGTTTTAACCCGTCGATAATCCATCGCGAGATGACAAAAGAAGAGATTAAAACATTGATCCAAAAATTCGCCATGTCCGCTGCCATTGCGAAAAAAGCTGGATTTGACGGAGTTGAAGTCCATGCGGTTCATGAAGGATATCTTCTTGATCAATTTGCAATTTCTTTCTTCAATAAGCGAACGGACGAATTCGGTGGTTCCTTGGAGAATCGACTTCGTATTTCAACTGAAATTGTAAAGGGAATCAAGAAAGTCTGCGGACCTGACTTCCCTGTAAGCTTACGTTACAGCATGAAAAGCTGCATGAAAGGCTTACGACAAGGCGGATTACCGGGAGAAGAATACGTGGAAGTAGGAAAAGACATTGAAGAAGGCATTGAGGCAGCGAAGATTCTCGTAAACGCTGGTTACGATGTACTTAACGTTGACGCCGGAACCTACGACTCGTGGTACTGGAACCACCCCCCTACATATTTTGAAGACGGCATGTACCGAGAATTCGGCGAGATCCTGAAGAAACATGTCGATGTTCCCATCATCTTGGCTGGACGAATGGATGACCCAACCATGGCTATTGACGCCTTAGGCAAATCCTGTGATATTGTCAGCTACGGTCGTCCACTATTGGCTGATCCTGAGTTCGTATCAAAAATCAAGTACGACCGTCTCGATGAAATCCGTCCTTGTGTTGGATGTCATGAAGGTTGCCTTGGTCGAATCGGCAACGCACCTGTGAGCTGTGCAGTCAATCCAAGCTGTGGCCGTGAGCAAATTTACGGACTTACGCCTGCCATTCAGAAGAAGAAAGTTCTTGTTGTTGGCGGCGGTATGGCAGGAATGGAAGTGGCACGCGTCAGCGCCCTTCGCGGACATTCTGTCGTCCTATGCGAAAAATCGGACCGTCTTGGCGGCAACTTGATTCCAGGCAGCGTGCCTCACTTTAAGCGCTATGATCGAAAACTCATTGCATATTATGAACGGCAACTGGAACTCTTAGGGGTTGAGGTGAAGTTTGATACTGTGATCGACCGCGAAAGTGCTGCAGCATTCAATGCTGATGTCATCATTACAGCTACTGGTTCCACGCCAAGAAGCCTTACGCTTCCGGGAACCCAAACGACAGTAACAGCTGATCAAGTACTATTGGAACAGGTTTCTGTCGGTGAGAATATTGTCGTTATTGGCGGCGGTTTGGTTGGTTGTGAGACTGCCCTATGGTTGGCGCAAAAAGGAAAAAAAGTCGCTGTGGTTGAACTGCTTCCGGAAATCCTGGGCGGTCATGACGCACTTCCTCATATGAACCATGACATGCTGATTGATCTCTTGAAATTCCATCATGTGGATGTCTATAAAAAAGCTTCTGTTTTCAATACGAAAGATGGAAGTGTCGAAGTCAAACAGATGGAAGAATCTTTCGATCTTGCTGCAGATACCATCATCACATCCATCGGCTATGCGGAAAACGATCGTTTATTCGCGGATCTGGAGAATCTTGACATCCCCGTTCACAATATTGGTGACTCGAGTAAAGTGCATAACATCATGTATGCGATCTGGGATTCCTATGAATTAGCAAAAAATCTATAAATATATACAACCCCCTGCATCCAAAGAATAGGATATAGGGGGTTGTTTTACTTTTTGCATCATTTACTCAAAGGAGACCACGCGGTCGAAGCCAGCTTTGTCTGCTGCTCACTGATTATTCTCACGATCCCATTCGTGCCGTCAACCTCCAGCAGGTCTCCGTCCTGAATCATCTGGGTTGCTTCCCGGATTCCACTGACACAAGGAATTCCGTACTCTCGCGCGATAATTGCACCATGCTGAAGAATGCCCCCAATCTCAAGAACAACCCCCGCGGCATTGATAAAAATCGGAGTCCATGCCGGTTCTGTTGCATGAGTCACAAGAATCTCTCCCGATTCGATTGGTTTTTCATAAGGTGCGTGGAGCACCTTTGCCCGGCCGCGAATGATTCCTCTCGAAATGGATTCACCTACAAACCCTTCCCCGCTCGTTTTCCGCTCAGGGTAATGAATTTTCCCGCGACTGTCGATATTCGTCGGCCAATTTTTGACATGAGCTACGCGCCGATAAGGAACAAGGTTTTTTTCTCTCGCTGAAGTTAAAGCAAATTCGGAATCGCCTTGCGCCTTCGCAATTTCCTCGAGATGCAGATCAAAGATTTGTTCCACAGAAGCGAGCCTTCCCTGCCGCACAAATTCTTCGCCAATTTCCATCGCCAAGTCATGAAGTCGACCAATCAAAACAGCCACCATATACTTTGGCGTTTCCCGAAAACCAAATAATCGCTCATAGACTTCTGCGTTTTTCTCAAACTTTTGGCGGTTTCCCATTTTTTCCGCTTCGTTTCTCAAGTGTTCATAGGCTTCTCTTTTGCGTTTTCCCGCACGGATCAACTGATTGTCACCGATACGAATTCGACTCAGTTGCTGATACAATTCCTTCATCTGATTTCGCAAGCGCAGTGTCGCGATATCGATCTCCTTGAATCCACGATCCCCATATAGAGAACAATGTCGCTCAACTTTTTTCAAGAACGCCTTTGAATATTCCTGCGAGGCGATTCTTTCTGCAAATTCTTCTCCATCCTTCGTTTCTTGCAGTTCCGGTTCGCAAGCCAATTCATACTGACTTTTTCCCATGGCAACCGTCGGGTTGCTGACAACCAGCATTTGAAGTGCCGCAATTTCGTCCTCCAGCTCTTTTCCTTTGAACATGCGCTTGACTCGACTCATCGCCAATTCCCCAGGCGCGTAAGTAACGCTATGCTTCATAATGATTTGCAGATGCCCAAACCCCTCACGCACAACTTGATCAAATGGTTGATTGGTTTTTAGTTTTCTCATATGATCCATAAATTCGTTGGCTAGTTTCGTATACAAAATTTCCTGTTTTTTGGGATTGATCAACATGCCAATCATCATCGGAAGCGTCGTGAAGGCGACTTTCACCATCGCCCATTTCGCTTCTCTCATCTCCTTCGTTTTATGCAAAGTCTTATATTCTCGAATGATTTTTTCTTTCTGTTCCTTAATCACCAGATCATGGTTGCCTACGGTGACAATCCCCAATCGACTGCCCATTCCCTTGAGCAAATTGGAGATATTAAAATATTGCCGTCCATATAGATTCAGCAAATATCCGCCTTCACCGGCAGGCATAATCCCCTGCCCTCCAATCATCCCCATTACCTTCGCCCAAATATCCAGTCCCAAAACAGAAAGGGGTTCAGAAAACCCTTGAGAGACATTCAGAACATCCACATAGATTTTTTTTCGTTCCCCGGGTTTCGTCATCATCTCCGGGAAGATCGGAATATACGCGGTAATCGGACGCGCTTGCAACAAATATAATTCGTCCTTTGCATACGCCCACTCGATATCGACTGGCACGCCATAATACGCTTCGCAGCCACTGATCATCTTGGCAACCGCCATAATCTTTTCATCACTCAAGCATTGTGCTTCCGGATTTTCACATTGTCTTTTATCGACGCCGCCAACTGCATTCAACCAAATTCCATTCTCTTTTAGATTCACATTCTTCTCAATGATCTTACATTCGAGCTTATCGACGACATAGGTATCCGGTGTGACAATCCCGCTCACGATCGCTTCTCCTAATCCAAAGCTCGCATTGATCACGGCTTCATCATAGGCGTTGTTCTTTGGATTCAAGGAAAAGCCAATCCCGCTGATTTCCGAATCAAGCTGCGCTTGCACGATCACCGCCATCGATGCATCCTCAAGTTCCATCTCTGATTGGCTTTTATAGGCCATCACACGAAAATCCAACAGAGAAATAAAAACCACGCGAATCTCTTTTGGAAGGTCGGCTTTTTTCACCCCCAGAACGGTGTCATACATGCCGGCAAAACTATTGCCGGATTGATCTTCTTCCGGCGAAGACGATCGCACCGCGAAGAGTTCCTCTTCACCCAATAACTCAAGTACCTCATTCAACACGGTTAGCTGTTCTGCAGTGTACGCCATGGCTTCCACGCGTGTTTTTAGCCGATCACAATGTTCTTGTGTTGGATCAGTCTTCGCTTCCATCCACTCCTGCGATGCTTTGATTTCCTGCAGCCATGGTCTGAAAAAATCAACCGTGAAAACAAGCCCATCTGGAACCGGGAATTTTGCACGGGCAAGCTCAATCAAGGCCTTCGCCTTTGCCCCGACTTCAGCCTGTTGTGGATTTTCAATTGTCTCAAACGGATAGAATAATCGTTTCATGATGTCCTCCATGAAAATCATTTCTTTTCAAACGCCCTCTTAATTTTCTGATAATCCCCTCTATACATTCTTACTCCACATTGGAATGGCTAATCCTTCGCTTCAAAATGATCAAGAAGATAAATGCCAGCCCTAGCGGCAATACCGAAAAGACAAATATTGCCTAAATGCCCAATAACGCCGCAACAACCATCAAAGGTCTCAATACAGCGAAGAGCACATAATTCTCTTATCTTTATTAAATCAAATAACCCAGAGGGTTACAATCTTAATGTTGGCTGATAAACCCAAGCTCTTCGCCAAACTATTTCATGCTATACTCATACTAAGTCGGTTTCCATATTCTAGCAACCAGGAGGCATTATGCGAAAAATTCATCCCATGATCATCGGCATCATCCCATCCATTATTTTTGGATTTTCATTTATGTTTACACGGATTACTCTGGAGAAGATCTCCGATCCCTTTCATCTATTGGGTTTGCGATTTGCCTTTGCCGCACTCGCACTTACCCTTTGTGTAGCATTCAAGCTTGTTCGTATCGATTACCGAGGAAAAAAAGTCGCCCTTCTTTTGATCCTGTCTTCCGTTCAACCCATTGCCTATTTTATCTTTGAAACCTTTGGCATTGCACGTTCAACCGCTTCTCAAGCAGGTGTCATGATTGCTTTTGTTCCTGTAGCGGTTTCACTCCTCGCCATGCTCTTTTTAAAGGAACGAACCAATCGCAAGCAAATGCTCTTTATCGCCCTATCCATTCTGGGCGTTTTAATCATCAATTCGGATGTTCGATTCTCGTCCGATCATATGGTCGGTAATCTCTTGTTATTGGGTGCGGTGGGCTCTGCAGCAATCTATCAGATCTTGTCAAGAAAATACTCCACCAATTTCACGCCTCTTGAAATCACCTTTGTCATGATGTGGGTGGGCGCAATCTTTTTTAACATCATCGGCATCACCCGCACGCTTCAATATGGGGGTATCAATGACTATTTTTCTCCCCTGCTGGATTTGAACATTTTAGGCGCTCTACTCTATCTGGGTGTTTTATCTTCCGTAGTCGCCTTCTTCTTTATGAATTTTGTACTTTCTAAAGTGCAAGCGACAAAGGCAGCCATCTTGGCTAATCTGACCACGGTTGTGGCCATTTTCGCTGGCGTCTTTGTTCTCCACGAGCCCTTCAACCTAATCAAATTGGCCGGTAGCTTTATGATCCTTATCGGGGTCTATGGAACCACAAAGGTGAGGATCTCCAACTAATCATCCAAAAGCGCCCATGTTTTTGATTCTTTTCCAGTTATACGCGAATGATATAAATAGGAATAGGATTCGACGCCCTTGTGCGAGAGATTTTAGGTTCTTTAACCAAACACATCAAAAAAGGAAGGTGAATTCACCTTCCTTTTTTGATGTATGCCCTTATTTTGTTGCAGCCGTTACCGACATCTCTACTAAGATTGTATCTCGAGCCATCCGCGCTTCCACACAGGCTCGTGCTGGCTCATGGCCATCCTCCACCCAGGTGTCCCAGATCTCATTCATGGCTGCAAAATCCTTCATATCACGAATGTAGATTGTCACAGACAAGAGTTGCTTCTTGTCAGAACCATACTGATTCAACAAGTTTTCGATTTTTTCCAAAACGACTTTCGTCTGTCCCTGAATGCCTAGATCATCTCCGCAAGTTTGACCGCATAAGTAAACCGTGTTGTTATGAACAACTACTCGACTCATTCTTCCTGTTCCCTCGTAACGCTTAATTTCCATCATAAACCCCTTTCATTCCCTAAGACTTTTCTCTTACAAGACCTATTTTGCTTTTTTGAATATTATTCCATACAATCGCGATAACAACAACTCCGCCACCAATGATTGCCATCCCCCCCGGCATTTCTCCATTGAACAAAAATACCCAAACCGGATTCAACAAGGGTTCAATCACGGCAATCAACACCGCTTCAATAGCCGATACATACCGGCTCCCTTCCGTGAATAAAATATAAGCAATCCCAATCTGAAAAATTCCCAAAGCAAGAATCGCTAAAATACTTTTACTATCCAGCGTAATTCCAGACAAAAACGGCAAACAGACCAAAAAGGTCATAACGTTCCCCAATAAAGGAATTTCCGCCGGCGAACTGTCTTGCACCATTTTTAACGACACAATCGCGCCGGCAAAAGCAACTCCCGACAAAACAGCCAATCCATTTCCAAGCATGGCACCCGTCTGCAAATCTCCCATAAAAAACAGGACCATGCCACCCATAACGACCGCAATTGTAACCCATTCTCTTCTTTGAATCTTTTCCTTTAACAATACGCCCGATAAAATCGCAACCCAAATCGGAGCTGAATACTGCAACAAAATCGCATTGGCCGCCGTGGTCATCTTGGTTGCTGTAACAAATAAGATCATCATGGCGCAATAAAAAATGCCGCCAACCACTTTGAATTTTTTCAGCTTTATAGGCTTGCGAATATAAGCCATCATAACAATCGCCGCAATGCCGCTGCGCATTCCCGCAATGGTGATCGGGCTCCATGGTATGTATTTGATCAATACGCCACCCGTGCTCCACAAAAAAGAAGCCATGACTAAGTAAATTACTGCTTTTGTTCTTCTGTTCATCTCTCACTTGTCCTTTACTCAATAATATATAGCAATTGTAACTTCTCTATGACTCCTTTATTTTCGTCTACCTTATGGTCGTTTGTCAATAAGAAATCTTCCAAATAAAAACACCATCAACCCAAACCAGATTGATGGTGTTAATCTTACCTATTCTGCATAAATTCTTCCCTGCATTTCAAGGATTTCCGCATTTGAATCAAAAAAATTATAACGGTCGATATACATCTTCATGCATCTCTTCAATGATCAATTGACCTGCATGATTCGGATGTGGGTTTCTCAACTCAAATCCAAAATACGTATCGGTAATATACATATAAGTGATTGCGTCTTTCGTGTCGAAATGACGGGTTTCAAATGCTTGATGCACTGGCGCGACATCAATTCCGTCAGTTGCCAGGATCACATCATTGATCCCCATCTTGTCTGTTCGATACAAATACCCTTCAAGCAATGTATGATTCGCCGCATCTTGAATCCCTTTAAAAGGATTGTAAATCGTATTCACAATGATCTGCACATCCGGATTATAGGCCCGAATCTTTTGAATGATCGCTGGAAACTGAATAACAAACGCTTGTCTACCCGCTTCCGCTTTGACCAAGTCGATTCGCTCGAAATCGTAGTAGTCAACTGGAATAAAACCTAAGAACAACGTATGATACTTCGCCGCGTTCATCAAGTTGTTTCCACCAATGCTGAGGGTGATAATATCAGCCACTCTGACTTGTGCAATCATATCCGGATCGCCGCCGTTCAATCGATCAAGTAAATGACTGGTCTGATCGCCATCGGAACTGAAATCTCTCGTGATGACATTTCTTCCGGTATCTCCATGAAGAAATATACCGAAGTATTCCACGTATGTCGTTTCATTATCAAAAGTAGGCGCCACTGTACCCGTTGCAATGGAATCACCCAATGCCACATAAATAAGATCCGTAACAATCACTGGATCTGTAATCGGATGATAATCAGAAACAAAAGAAGTTTCCAGTCCTTCCTCGTCAACTGCTACTTCTTTGATTGCAATGGACAATCCATCCCATGCAGCCAGTAGCACCAAGTCGCCTGTTACAGGAATCGATGTGCCATCCGACAATTCCCAGGTTCTTGTTACAACAGGAATTGAATAATCATCATCCCATGTGCCCAAAATCGGCGATGCCGAATCTCCCACTAAGAATGTGCTGTCAATGTCAGGCGGGGTTATATTCTCAGGCGGTTCATTAATCGATGGCGCTGATTGTTCAATATCAATTGAAATATCAACCGAGGTCGGATTTCCATCAACATTATATACCGTTACCGTAACTGTCTCAGATCCATCCCCGTTATATGTATCCGGTTTCGTATAGGTCATTTCATATGTAGTCGATTTACGCTTTGCAGAGACCCATGCGATTGATGTGTCTCCCAGTGAAGCACTTGCTTCCGGCTCCTCACCATCATCGTTCATCACAATCAAATTTGTCGATATCGAACTGTTTCCAAGGGGAACAATCAATGGCAATGATTCAACAACCTCAATTGTAGCCGATTTTGCAGGTTTTGGAGGTTTTGGAGGTTTCGCTGCAAATGCCGATGTGCCCATACTTGAAAAAACGAGTGCGAACATCAATAAGAAAACAATGCCGACTTTAAACCTATTCTGTTTCATCTTCAACTCCTTTCCTGTCACTCTTATCAAAAGCAACATACCTTTTATAAGACCACTGTCTTTGGATCTATGAAAAATAACAGCTTCCAATTCATTCGCTGCTTTGTTGCTGCCAAATAGCCTTATCGTATTCATACCACAAACAATTGCCCCTCTAACGGCACCCCTCACGTTTGGGAGTGAAAGGCACAAAAAACCACCCTAGTTATAGAGTGGTTTCTTTCTCGCTCAGGGCGAGGATTTTCTGTAGATTTATAGGATTAATCGCCTAATAGAAAAACGCAAACTTTCTCTATAAGACAGACAACATGTCTTTTAAGATAGCAACTGAATTTTTGATCGCTAGTGGCGAGAATTTTTCATAATCCACGTGCGAACCATTAATCGCATTATCTGAAATGGAACGAATCACAACAAAAGGCACGCTATTTAGATAACATACTTGACCAATACTTGCACCTTCCATTTCACATGCATACGCATTGAAATGTTCCCCTAGAAACTTTAGCTTCTCAGTTTCGCTAATGAATTGATCTCCTGATACGACTCTGCCTACAAACCCGTTGGCATCCTCAATTTTATCAATGGCATTCCTTGCTTTCTCAACTAACTCCTCATCGCACTGAAAGTCAAAGGTATCCATTCTAGGGATTTGTCCTAATGGATAACCAAAAACCGTATCATCAACATCATGTTGAACTAAATTCTCCGCGACGACAATATCACCCGGATAGATGTCTTTATTTAATCCGCCTGCTACACCGACATTAATAATTTTCTCCACTCCGAATCTGTCAATTAAGATTTGTGTACATACTGCCGCATTCACTTTTCCAATCCCACATGTTACGATAACAACTTCTTTTCCTAAAAGTTCACCGTGATAGAAAGTCATATTTGCTCGATCAACTTTCTCTTCGACAACCATTTCATTTTTCAGCTTCTCAACTTCTTCTGACATTGCACCGATAATCCCGATTTTCACCTAACCGCCCGCCTCTCTTTCATAATCACTAATTCTATTCGAATCTGGCAAAATTGGCAAGGCTAATGACACTCCAACGCCAATCTCTTTGTCGCCTCCAGGTATCTGTTTCTCCCTACAAGCGCAATCAATCCATAGTTTACCAGCATTGCAGCTGCACACATAATTAGGAAGACATATACCTCTCCTTTTGAAAGATATGCACTAAGGAACACCATAGCCAGCGTCATCGCATTAATCAGAGCACTCCGGTACAACACAAACTTACTAAGCCCTATTGCCTGCAGTGCGTATGAGTAGACCGTTGATGGAATTCTCATGATATTGGCAACCATGTAAACCAAAAACAGGCTTGAAGCCAACGAAACAACGTCCAGAGCCGGGTTGATCAATGCAAAAATCGATTCCCGAAATCCAAAAATGAATATTGCAAGACCTCCATAAAAACATAAGGCACAACCAACCGCCAGCCTTGGTATAGACTTCACCAATTGTCGATTGGCTTCCATTTTTTCACTTACCAGCGTTAACGCTGCCGAGGCATACATAAACATTGGCATATGCAGGATGCTGACAACCTGCACAATCAGAAGATAGGATGCAAGGGCTACTTCCCCCTGGCGTGAAACAATGGCGGTAATCACCATCATAAACACATTGCTCTCCAATACTTCCAATCCCATAATGGGCAAGCTCGCTTGAAAATTCAACTTGATGCGACTCAAATACACCGTCATTCGATCAAACTTAAATTGAATATCTCCAGCAGCCATGGCGATATAAACCAATAGATTCATAAGCAAGGAAGCCACCGTCGCATAACCCGCCCCGCGAACACCCATAGGTTCAAATCCAAGCTTGCCGAAAATCAAAACATAATCCAGCAGCAGGTTCATCAATGAGGCCGCAAGAGACACCCACAAGATATACTTTGTTTTCTGGATCACCTTGAAATAAGTACTGAGCGAAAAGACCAGCATTTGTATTACAATGCTCCATTTGACAATACCAAGATACGCTTCAGCATCAGATAAAATCCCACCTTGAAATCCAAAGATCCCCGTCAACAAGTTTCGATGAAAAACCATGATTCCAATCAGCAGAATCCCACCAAGAATAAAACTCAGCAGTAGCGATGAGATCAACTCTTCCTGAAAACTCTCCTTGTCTTTTCTCCCCAAAGCTTTGGATCCGTTAATATTAAAAATTATCACTGTGCATCCCATAATGCCGACCAGCATGTATATCAACTGATACACCGATCCAACCGCGCCAAAAGCTGAAACAGAAATCCTTCCGATCATTGCCTGGTCGGTGGTACCGATAATTATCGAGCTGATCGATTGAACAATCAAAGGAATCGCCAATGCGTTCAGTGATTGTATCATACTCTTTTGTTCTTTCATGCTGTCCCCTCCAACGCTGCAAGCATTTGGCCAAGCACTATTAATTTTCCTCACTCTCAACCAATTCATCAAAGAAAAATATTCCTTCCGTAACCTTGATAAAAACACTCCCCTTATCGCCTTTGAGGCTATGTTCTTTCCCATTCATAGTTGCGGCTTCTTCATTTGAACTGATGACAAAAGAACTCCCGTCTTTCAAATGAAATTCCATCTCAATGATCGGTTCCTTTCCATCTGACTTTCCGGGTAGGTACGCAAGAAAATTTGTTAGATTCAGTGCTTTTTCCAGATCTTCAATTTCTGTGAATCTTCTCCCATGAACATCCAGTTTGTAATCTGAAATTTCAACATAGGAAACCTCTTCGATTTCAGGAATATTGGACAAGGGAATGCCATTGATCCATACAAAGCCAATAGCAGCAATAACGGCAGCAATTATGCCTGGAATCAAAAAATGGTTTTTCTTAAGGTTACCTGCTTTCATTGAATTGCTCCCTCTTTCTTTTATTTTCGTCTCATCTTTATGACATACCGTTTACTGATCTACCTATTTCGTTAATTCGATTTCCTGAATTATTATGAATAATACGCAGCGTATAAATTATAACATACAAATTTAGCCAGTACTTATATTCGATAAAGCTTGCATGAACCAATATATTCTCGCAAATAAAAAAACGACCCGAAAGCCGTTTTCCATTTTTGTGGAGGTGGTGGGAATCGCAGAAATTCACTCACGATTACCCGGTCTTAATCTCGCAATCCCCAACAGCAAAAAACCATAAAACCCAATATTCATAATCAATGGAATCGCCCAAAGCAATATCCTGAATAAGCCGCCGGTCGTGTCATAATTCATATCATGGAGCATCTTCAAGACACCACTGTTTTTGGAGTCAAGTCCGAAAAAGTGTGTACTTTCCCTCGGGTATTCAATTAAGCAACAGCAGTGATTCGATGAGTGGATCGGAACTGGTAGTACTCCTCCATCGAGAGGTACTTCTTGCCGGATGACCATTTCTCATCTTGCTCGATTAAGAGTGCCCCAATCAAACGGAGAAGGGATGCTTCATTCGGAAAGATCCGAATTACCCGCTCTCTACGGCGAATCTCTTGATTCAGTCTTTCAATGCTGTTGCTAGTTCTAAGTCGCTTGCGATATTTGATTGGAAGGCTCATAACAGCCATCACATCATCAAAGCCTTGTTCTACTACATCCATCGCTTTTGGTGCCGTTTCAGCATAGGTTTCAATCATTTCGTCTCGAAGGGATCGAGCAATTTCAATTTTGGATGCGGTATAGATCTCCTTCAAGCATTGTTTGATTTCTGGTTGCAGTTTCTTCGGCGTTTTATCAAGAACATTCCTTGAAAAGTGAGTTTGGCATCGTTGCCATGAAGCGTTGTGAAACTGCTTTTTCACAGCAGCGACAAGGCCGCCATGATTATCAGAAACAACGAGGTCAACCCCTGTAAGTCCACGGGCTTTCAAAGATGCAAAGAACTCGCTCCAGCTAGTTTCAGATTCGGAATCAGCAACGCTGAAGCCGAGTATTTCGCGTTTGCCGTCTTCGCGGACACCGATGGCTACTAAAAATCCTTTTGACCTCACATGGTTGTTTTCACGCACTTTGGTGTATAGAGCATCAACAATAACAAATGGATATTTGCTTGTTAGTTTTCGATTTCTAAATTCGCTTACAACAGGATCTAGGCCTTTGCAAAGATCCGATACCGTTGATTTCGAGAATTGTTTGCCACAGAGTTCTTCAGTGATCGCACTGACTTTTCGCGTGGAAACGCCATTAACCACCATCTCCATCATGGCAAGAACCAATGCTTGTTCACTGCGCTGGTAGCGGTGAAATAGTGCCGTTGAAAACTTACCGTCACGCAATCTTGGCAACTGCAATTCGAGGGTTCCAACACGAGTAGTTATCGAGCGCATGCGAAATCCATTTCGGTATCCGTTGCGGTTTTCGGATCGTTCATAGCGTTCAGCTCCAACTTGTTCGGCAGCTTGTGCATTCAAAACCTGGTTAAGAATGCATTCTAATAGTTTGGAAAATGCTTCATCTTTGCCGTTTGAAGTAAAAAGTCCGTGCAGTATTTCTGTTTCTAGGGTAATATTAATCTGAGTCATTTGGTATTTCCTCCTCGGATTGATGGTTTTTCGTTAACTCTATTTTATCCGAGGTTGAACCCAAGTGGCTCTTTTTTTGTTTTTTCGAATTTACACCATTATACGTACTTTATC
>DAOUQF010000045.1 GCA_030625815.1 Eubacteriales bacterium | reverse complement strand
ACATGGACTGGCCCGGGCGATGTCCCTGCCGCCGGATGGGGATGTATTTATCAATGACTATCTATCCAGCTATCGGATCAAGCAGGGGATTTTGAGTAATCCAGTCCATGACCGTAGAACCACGAAAGGTTCTTTTCATATTGTCGAAGGGGGATTTGCAATTCCCTGTGACAAAAGGGAAGTGCCTAAAGAGGCGTTTGCAAAGCTTTATCAGGCAGCAATCAATCCGCCGGAAGCGATGAAGATTCTGCCCTTTACCTCCAATCAGAAGGAAAAGGCGAAAACCTTTGTATCGCTGTATGTGAAGCCGATCGTTTCCCCGGGTGTGCCGGGCGTTTCGGAAGAGAAGACCATGGAAGTTCTTTTTGTTGTTCCGGGGTCGCTTGTCACGAACTTGGATTTTGTTGAATCTGTTTTTGGGAATGCCGGTGATCCGTCGTTTCACCTGAACGACGCGGGAATCGAGGTTGAAAGCTGGTCCGGCCATACGGGCTATATTGTTCTGGCACCGCATCTGACGCAAATGAAGAAGAAGGACTTGGGGTTGCCTCATATCAGCGAGGCCACAGAGCGACAGATACGGGACGGGATGTGTTATACGGATGAGGAGGAATTGTACAACGACGGGTCTGCGTACAAGATCACCTGCCGTAATCATCACGGCGTGTGTATAACGCTGATTGCAGATAATTATTTCGGCTACTCCAAGAAAGAGATCAAAACCCAGCTGAGTTTTGCCGCAAACCTTTACGGCAATGTCGAAGAGGAACATGCCGGTGGAACCATCGCATTTCCGCGGAAAAATGTCGGCGAATATTATACCGCATTTGAAAACACCAGTCTGGACGGGTATCGATTTGAAGAGGTCAAGAAGAACTATGCATCAATCATGGACGTGCATTCGGACAATTATGGGGTGGACAAACATGACAATAGAGTGATCTATCTTCCTGAAAATATTGAGATTGATCTCCATGGAACCAGGATCAGATGGCAGTACCAGGGGAAAGAGCGGACCCTGAAGCTTTCGCCGACCTATGTCTATATCCTGCCGAACGGCAATAAAATTCATATGGAAAAGCACCCTGCGGCACCCGCCTGGAAACTGGTTGAGACGACAGCGGAAGGCACGTTCTGCCACAAGCCTTGCACGGTGTCCGGCGGCGGCAAGTCGGAGATCTCGAAATCCCTCAGCAATTCCATTATGTATGGGAGCTACTATGTTCATAATCTGGAGAAGGATTTGGATGTGGTGGAAGAGATCATCAATCGGGATTACAAGAGCCGCTGGAAGGATAATCCCCATCGGACAAGGGCTTCTCGGCCCATCCTTTCGGAGGACAGAACTTTGGGATCCGTCGTCAAACTTCTGACACCGTCCAATACGTATACCGATGAATTTAATCGAGTTCTTGAAGAGCTTCCGAATCATATCAAGGGCTTGGTGTTTATGGTTAAGCGGTTCTACCAAACTTCTTGGAGCGGCGATTGGAGAAGTCATTTTTCTGTCGATATTATCAACGGCAAGCCCGGAAATGAAATCAAGTTCGACAATCGAAAGATCAGGCCGAGCTTCCTGCGGGTAGGCTTTGATCAGGACCATGCATGGCGGGTCTTTAAAGTGAGAATGGACTTTATGCCTTCCGCCAAATTGCAGATGGAAGATGACATTACAGCGTCGATTACCGTTCCTGCCAGCCAATTGAAGCATATGAACCCCGACTATACCAACTCCAGTTTCAAATTTGCAACAAACTGCGAGTATCGGTTTTTTCAAAGGCCGGATGAGGCCATTGAGAAAGGCTATGACAAGAAGGCGGAAATGGATTTGTCGTCAGACAATCTTTTTGTCACCAATTATCAGCCGCTGACAAAGGAAGAGGTTCAGGAAATCAAGGATGATGTCATGGGGTATATCTCCTATACAGATGCGGTCAAGAAGCATATTGACGATTTTCTGGAAAGTGACTTCAAATATTGCATCGTGTCTTCAGAGCCCAGAATTGTAGATGGCAAGCCGAGCAAGAATCCACGGTATCTGGAAAACCGTTTGGATTTTACCGAGCCTCTGAATATCTATGTAGCCGACGTGGGCGTGCGCCTAGCCAGAAAAATTCCTATGAGCGAACCGGTCATTCATCCGGTCAATGCAATACTGGCGGGCAGAAGAAACAATCCGCCGGGCATGGAGAAGGGCAAAAAGATCCTGCCGCTAAGCGTCTACAACCCCCTTCATTATCAGGAATTGCCGGAACTGTTTATGGACTTTATCAGCAGCTTGACGGGAAAATCGCCATCGACCACCGGCGCCGGATCTGAAGGTGCCCTGACCAAGGGTCCCTTTAATATGCTGTTGCCGATTTACGATCTGAATAATGCGTTGCTTTCCTATGTTCTGGGGGATTATCATGTGTTTACAACCCCGGCGGGACATATTGGTCCCAATGTGAAGGTGGATCATGATATTTCCATTTTGATTCCCGAGATCTGGGCTAGGCTTTCGGTAGAGGAGCGGGATCCCCAGGCATTGATCCGACACAGAGCCCTCGAAAAGATCGAAGATTTCGAATATCAAGGGAAGCTGATCCCGGCTAGCCGTCTGGGTTATCGGATTACGGAGGTTTTCTCCTTCAGGTATCTCGGTAAAATCTTTGACGAGCCTCAAACCGTATTTTCGGAAGGGATGTTGCGACCTGAAACGCAGAGCCTTGAAGCGTTTGCGGACGGTATGCTGAATATTGCGGAAGGGCATCGGAAAGCGGCCAGCTGCTACTTTGAAGACGGCAGCATCGATGAAGCGATTCCACCTTTGAAAGCAGTGCTTTCCATTATGGCCTTTGGCGCGTATGATGGCAAGGGGATCGATGATCCTGAGATCAGACGCCTGTTTGACAAGGAAATGATTCTGGAGAACGACTGGTACAAGCGACGGCTGAAAAACAAGCAGGCCATTGAAATCAGGTTGATTGAGAAAAAAATCGAGAGCCTGAATGTCTTCATGGCCAATCCGCTGAACGCCTCGGTGATTGAGGAGTTCAAGCACGATGAAAAGTTTGACAGGGCTGAAGCGATTCTGGCGCATTGCAAAACCGATGTATATCTCGACTCCTTGGTCGGAACATTGGGCGCGGAGGACTTGTCACTGAGATCGGATAAAGCGTGATGAATGAAGCGGACATGGTCCGCTTTATCCTCGTACTTAGTATTTTGTAGCAACCCTTTTGGGTTGCTTTTTTTTATTCGTCTTTTAACGTAAAGTCCCAAGATTTTATATCTAGGTCAGGACGGGTGTTCCACTTGTTGAAAATAGAAACAAAATTCAACATTTGTAAGTTTATGTTAGGCAGTGGGAGACAGACCCATCTGGGAAAGCCTAACCAGCACCCAGTATCAAGACCTTGGACACGAAGCGGTAACGTTAGTGTTAAGCGTAGGCCAGAGATGGCAAGAAAGCGGCCTATGAAATCCACTTGATCGACAACCTTGAACATCTTGTAGAGCGCATGAAACGCAGAAGCTATAAGCCGAAGCCGTCCCGCAGAACCTATATTAACAGAGGTTTATGAACCGAAGTTTCTTGAAACGTCATATGGATACCGACCGGAACGGAGCTGTCATGATGCAATTAAGGATTTGATAGGCAAAATGAGTGGCAAGACAAGCTATGTAGTGGAAGCGGACATACGGTCATTCTTCGACAAGTTGGACCACGATTGGCTGATGAAATTCCTGGGAAAGGAAGCGTGTGCGAGGTAAATAATTGAATGGTGATGATAAGACAGCCTGTGGGCTGTCTTTTTTTGTAGTTGAAGAAAATGATTTTGAAAGTTGCACCCTGTTGAGTGCAAATGGTAAAGTTGAGTGATGCTGAGAAGTCTTTATAATCATAGTTACAAGAACATAATACGAAACGTGTTTTAAGAGGAGACGAAATGAGAACATTACTGAAAAGCATTGAGGAGATTCCAGGAAAACTGAAGAATGTTTGTGACAACAGAGAAGTAATATTTGATAAACTTAAGGCTTATGTTGGAGAGAGAAGCATAAAAAAGATTTTAATCATTGCTTCAGGAACTTCGTACAATGCCGCATTTACAACAAAGATGTTTGGTGAGAAGGTATTAGATGTACCGGTTGAAATCATGTACCCAAATGCTTTCTACAATTACAACAACAAGTCATTTTTAACGGATGATGTTTTGTACATTTTTATTTCACAGACGGGTTCGACAAAATTAGTATATGATTCTCTTAAGCTGGTCAAAGAAATGGGGCTGATGAATATCGCTATTACGGAAAATAGTGATTCGGCAATAGCAAAAGAGGCGTCCCTAGATTTGGACATGGGTACGGGTATTGAAGAATATGTATATCGGACAATCGGTTATTCAACGACATGCGCAACCATGTATCTGGTTTACTTAAGCCTTCTACGCATAGAAAACCGCATCTTGCCTGACGTGTATGAAGCATATATTTCAGATTACAGAAATGCAGTTGAAAGTATAGAAGGGATTGCATCGCGTACACATATCTGGTACGAAAAACATGCAGAGGTGATTGCAACATTCAATAAATTTATCTTTGCAGGTGCAGCTGATCTATTGCCGGTAGCAATGGAAGCGGATATTAAATTTATGGAAATGGTGCCGGTCTTTACAAACTCCTTTGAGATGGAAGAACTGATTCATGGGCCGCAAAATGCTTTTGATGATAAAATAGGATATTTTCTAATTTCGAAAAATGGAGTGGATAGCGATAAGGCACAGCGGATTGCTAAATTCATCAATTGTGAGATTGGGAAAAATGCAGTTTTAGTCGGTGATGTTGCGGTTACTGACATGGATATTCAAATTGATTTTGCTAGCGACAACTTCTACGCTTTGGAAGTAATTACGGCACTTCAAGTATTGGCATATCGGATATCAATTGACCGAGGTCGGGATTTGAGCGTACGAATTAATTCTTCAATTAACAACTATATAACAAAATTATTGTAATAAAGAATTTATGGGAGGTGAATAGGTTTGTTAAAAATACTATTGGTAAGCCATGGTCGGTTTGCAGAAGGAATCAAGGATGCAGCTGAAATTATTATGGGCAAACAAGAAAATTTGCATTTCATTAATGCATATACGAGCGATGTGCCCTACGAGGAGCAGTTGAGTGAATATATGGAGTCGGTTGACTTATTAACTGACAAGCTGATTATTGTCGCCGATATTTTTGGCGGCAGTGTGAACCAAAAAACGCTTCTAAATGTAAATTTGGATGAAGTGATCCTTGTGACGGGTCTATGTTTGCCTCTGCTTTTAGAACTTCTTATGCTTAGTGAAGAGAATGCATCAGAGGAATCAGTCAGAAAGATTATTGAGCTGTCAAAGGAAGGGCTGTTGCTTGTAAAGGACAAGATTAAAACAAAACAAGAAGATGACTTTGATTTTTAGTGAGGAGACAAGATGATAGTAAAAATGAGAATCGATGATCGATTGTTGCATGGTCAGATTGCATATAGCTGGAGAGCAGCACTCTCTTATCAGGCAATTGTCATTGCCAATGATGATGCAGCAGGTGACGACATCAGAAAAGCGGCGATGAAAATGTCGACGCCAGACGGTGTGAAGCTTGCAGTTCGAAGCATTGAAGAAGCCGGGAAACTGCTGATGAACCCGAAGTTGGGGAAAATGAAAGTTTTTGTCATTACAGCCAACCCGAAGGATGCGTTTCGTCTGTTGAATGTAATCGACGAAGTACCTTCATTGAATCTTGGAGGCATGCAAAAGGCAGCTGATAAAGTATCATTTTCGCCAGCTGTATTCACCTCAAAGGAAGATATCGAGTATTTGGATCAAATTGACGAAATGGGGATTGAAATCGAAGTTAGACAGGTACCCACGGAGTCAGCAAAAAAATATCAATCATTACGCAAGAAAATTAAATTTTAGAGGAGGGTTTAGCTATGGGAGCAGCAATTTCAGTTGGTTTAACATTAGCAGTTATTTGGTTTTTAGAAAAAATGACGGGAACATCCATGGTTGCAAGGCCAATCGTTGTATCATCAGTGATTGGATTGTTACTGGGAGATGTAACTACAGGGGTTATGATTGGCGCGTCACTTGAGTTGATCTTTATGGGGGCAATTCAAATTGGTGGTGCAGTTCCGCCAGATCCGCTTTTTGGCGCAGCATTGGGGACAGCGTTTGCCATTTTAACGGGTGAAGGGATCGAAGTTGCCCTGGCATTGGCATTGCCAATCGCAATTCTGGCACAGTCACTGAAAGTGGTTATCTTTATTATTCGTAGTTGGTTTATGGATTATGCTGTAAAAATGGCAAAAGAAGCAAATATCAAAGGTCTTATTACGTTGAATCTTGGCGGACTTATTATGCAATGTGTAATATATTTTATTGTAGGATTTACAGCGATTACATTTGGTTCGGCAGCCGTACAAGTATTTGTCGACAATATTCCAGTCGTTATTATGAGTGGTTTGAAGGTTGCAGGCGGTCTGTTGCCAGCAGTCGGTTTTGCATTGCTGTTAAGACCAATGATGAATAAAGGCAATTTCCTTTATTTCCTACTCGGTTTTATTCTAGTCGCGTATATGGCATTGCCAATGCTAGCGATCACAATTATTGGTGTCGTATTATCATTTATCATTGTTTTTGAAAAAAATGATGTTCAGGGTGTACTAGCAGGAAACGCAGCGGATGATGAAATGGAGGGACTTTTTGATGAGTAATAAAGTGAAGTCAACAAAAGAAGATAAGAAGATGTTTAGAGAGTTGTTTTTTAACTCTTTCGTATTGGAAGCATCGTACAACTATGAACGCCAACAAAGTCTGGGTTTTGCAGTCGGCATGTGGCCTGCAATTAAGCGTTTTTACAAAACGAAAGAAGAGAGAGCGGAAGCGCTGGAAAGACATTTGGCAATCTTTAATATTACGCCGCATCTTGCTCCAACAGTAACGGGTGTTGCGACGGCGATGGAAGAGAAAGCAAGCCAGGATGCAAGCTTCGACAGAGGTGCGATCAACAGCATCAAAGTAGGCTTAATGGGTCCTCTATCCGGCATTGGTGATTCGATCTTCTGGGGTACATTACGGGTCATTACTGTAGGTATTGGTGTTTCACTTGCAAAGGATGGAAATATCCTAGGGCCTCTATTGTTCTTGCTTTTATACAATATCCCACATCTTTTGGTGCGCTATTATGGTCTTGTATTTGGCTATAAGTTTGGTACCAGTTTAATCAGCAGTGCGAGTGAGTCTGGGTTGATCACAAAGATGTCAAAAGCTGCAACCATCGTTGGATTGACCGTGATTGGAGCGATGACCGCATCCATGGTTCGGATGAAAACGGCATTATCTGGCAATTTCGGCGGGGTGGAGTTTGAATTGCAAACCTACCTGGATCAAATTTTTCCATTGTTGTTGCCACTGGCTTATACACTCTTCATGTTTTGGTTGCTTAAGAAAAACCAAAAACCGACGATGCTGTTGTTTACCACAATCGCAATTGGTATTGCAGGTGTGTTGATCGGCGTATTGTAGAAAGATCCATATGCTATAATGATGCTACATGAGCAATAGGTCATGTAGCATTTTTATAGGGGAGCGTATATGGAGAAGTATAATCTTACGGGAAGACAAATATTAATCGTAAACAGTCTCTATAAAAAGGGGACGCTACGGTCCCATGATTTATCGTTGTTGATTAATGTTTCATTACGGACGATAAAATATGAAATCAAAGAGATCAAAAAGAAACTCAATGATGATCTTATTCAATTGGTTAGTTCTTCAAAAGGGTATACGATCACCATTTATGATTCAGCCTTTGAAGACTATTTGAATGATTTGAATTCTTCAAGAAAAATCAAGGTGATCGACACCCTGCATGTTCATAACTATGAACGGGTGTTTTACATCTTAAGGAGAATTCTTACGGATGACAGTTATGTGAAATTCGATGAATTGTCTCAAGAGATTTATGTGAGTTTGTCAACCTTGAATCAAGATATTAAAGAAGTGAAACGGATACTAAAGAGATACAATCTGGAAATTACATCAAGGCCGCACTACGGGATTCGTGTAGAGGGATCGGAGCAGAATAAGCGCTTATGTATTTCGGAATATATCTTTTATAACGAACAGGTTTTTATTGAACAGTATTTGGAAAAGATTCAGGAAAGTTTCTCCATTGAACTGGATCAGATCGATGAAGTGGAAGCCATCCTGCGGAGTTGGACAATTAACAACAACGTTCTGCTTTCAGATATTTCTATTCGGAATATTTCCATTCATATTGTTATTACGCTGATACGGAATAAGCAGGGGCATTTCATTGAGGTCTCTGACAATTATTTTGATAAAATCAGCAATGACGCCTTATATTCTTTGATGCGCTTGCTTGTCAGTGAAGTGGAAACCGTGTTTTCCTATGAATTTAATCGGGAAGAACTGGCGTATATTTTCATGCATATCGACAGCAAACGGGTTATCGCTGAATCGGAAAGAAAGACGGATGTTCAAAACATCGATGTCGATGAAGTTTTAGATGCTGTATTTGCAGAGATCTTTAACAACTTTGACATCGATATTTCCAATGATATTGGTTTGAGGAAATTCCTATCGCTTCATATTCCTCAAATGATCAAACGAATAAACAATAATCTTATTGTTAGAAATCCGATCATTCATGAGAACCTCAGAAAATATCTTTATGCAACAAAGGTAACAATTTCGGCAGTAGCGATTATTGAATCTTACTACAAGGTCAAGATCCCTTTAGATGAATTTGGTTACTTGTTGTTCTATTTTAACATGGCTCTTTTGAATCTTAAAAAAAGCAGACTGTTTAAAATAGGGTTCATCAGTTCCAGAGGAAGATCAGAGTCTTTAATGTACGAAAACGAATTGAAATCCAGTTTTAGCAATGCGGAGATTATTCGCTTTTCAAACTTGAAAGAGGCTGAAGAGAAATGTGAAAAAGTAGATATCGTTGTTTCGATTAACCGGATGAAGTCGAAGGTCATCAAACACATCGTATCGGTTGAAGAAGGTTTGTTTATTGAGAAAGTCCAAAACTTTCTTAGGAAAATAGATTTGTATGCTTTGGACATCGATAATTATTTTCGCCCGGAATATTTTGTGGTTGGGGTAACGGGTGATTCCAGAACGATTATTTTAGCGGAAATTTATGCGAAGCTAGTGAATTTGGGAATTATTGAACAGAGCCAGGACAGAAAGATACCGTTTATTTCACATGAAATAGGAAATAAAGTTGTTCATCTTCAAGATTTGTATAAGCTGTTGCGAAAAGACGTGTGTCTGATTGTTGTGCTGGAAAAACCGATCTTTTGGGAAAAAAGTGTTGTTGAAGTGCTTTTTTTGATCAAGACTAAAAAATCGGGAGACAAGGACTTGTTTATACTGTGCGATCTTTTTTCTAAATTCGCATCGGAGAAGAGCAAAATAAATAGGCTGATCAATGATCAAGACTATGGCGTGTTTATGAAAGATTTTCTTGATTATTGATGCCACGAGGAGTGCTTAAAGAATGATGTTGATCGTTGCATTGGGGGTCATTGTTTTACTTGCCCATTTTTTGGAGGGCATTACCGGGTTTGGATGCACCGTTATTGCATTGCCTTTTTGCATCGCATTAATTGGAGTAAAAACGGCGGTGCCGGTTCTTACAATTTTAGGCTGGATTCTAGCGCTTTATATTGTAATCATTGATCGAAAGTCAATTGTTGTGAAAGAGTATTTCAAAATACTGGGCTATGTTATTATTGGCCTGCCGCTGGGGATCTTCTTGTTTGCTTATCTTCCGGAAGCCCCTTTGAAAATTTTATTGGGTGTTTTTATGCTGGTTGTAGCAACTAGCGGGCTGATAAAAAGCTACTCATCTGTGACTTTTAACTTGAATTTTGAAAACAGGCTCGGTACAACTTTGATGAATTTTATTCTGTTTATGGGCGGGGTTGTTCATGGTGCTTTTAGTTCGGGCGGTCCCTTTGTTGTGGTATATGCGACCAAAAAGCTTACCGACAAGAGTGCGTTTCGAGCAACGCTAAGTGCGATCTGGCTTACCTTAAACAGTATTATTATAGCTGTGAATTTGGTTAATGGAAGCTATGAACCAGAGGTCTTTAAGATCTTGATGGTTATGATACCATTTTTATTAATGGGGATGATTGCCGGTAATATTGCCCATAAGAGAATTGATGGCAGTGTGTTCACCAAAATGGTTTATAGCGTCTTATTTGTATCCGGGATATTTATGTTTGCCTAAAAGAACGAAATGCGTAGTAAAGTATTTAATAAGTAACGATAAAAAGAGTCACTGATAGATTTCAACACAACCCTCTGTGGATTTTTCAGGGGGTTGTATTTGATTGCTAACTTGAAAAAAATGATGATTGGTATTATAATATATGTAAGGATAAATGTAAAAATGGTATCATAATAAAATTTGATATTTTGAGGATATGCAAGTAAAATTGGCATTTTTTTGGTTAAATGAGGTGATGGGATGAATGTAACTCGAATTATTAAAAATAGAATAGATGAATTTCAGGAAACTGAGCCTATATTTATAGATGAAGTGATCAAGGATTTTATGGACCAAAGAGATGCCGTGTATGTAGCAATTAATCGACTTGTACGTGATGGGTTCATTAAAAGCTATGCAAAAGGTGTCTATTACAAACCAAGAAAGACGAGATTTGGAGAAGTAGGAATTGATAAAAGACGATTGGTCCAAAAGAAGTATCTAATAAGAAATGATGAAATACTAGGATATATAACGGGGCCTGAAATCTGGAACAATTGGGGATTAACGACTCAAATTCCTAATCGAACAAGGATTGCACAGAAAATCAGACAAAAGAAAACGGATGATAAGATCAACGTAGTTTTAGTAAAAGCAAAAGGTGATATTAAAGAGACGAACGTAAAAGCATTGCAGTTTTTGGATGTAATTGAGCAGATGGATCAGATACAAGATGCTAGAAGAGAAGATACCATTGAGAATTTGATTAAGATTTTCATCAATAAGTTTGATGTTCTTGATCAGGTAGCGGTTATTGAAGAAGTTAAGAAATATCAAAAACGTGTTAAAGTGCTGTTTGGTCTGATTGCAGAAAGAGCGAATATTAGAGATGAGTACTACCTAGCACTTTTGAATTATCTTAAAGAGGATGTACAAAAAGGGAAAAAAATTATATTGGATGTTGATCCGAGCGTTTTCAACAACAATCGAACTTGGGGGAATGGTTATGCAACTACATCTAAATACTGATGATTTTAGGGATCTGATAAATTTGACAGCAGAATATTTTCAGTTGAATCCTTTGATTGTAGAAAAGGACTATTGGATCACACATTCGCTGTATCAATTATCAGTATCAGAATATAGTGAGAAGGTAGTCTTTAAAGGCGGAACATCACTGACAAAATGTTACGCCGATTTACATCGATTCTCTGAAGATATTGATATCGCTTTGTTGGCAGAAGGTATGAGCAAATCTCAAATCAAAAAGAATTTATCTGGAATTGAGAGTGCTATGCAAAATGGTCTTGAAGCCGTTGATTTTGAAGGGAAAAGAAAATCGGGTAATTATCGTTATACACAGTTTTCATATACTTCAATTTTATCTGGTGGTTTACAGGAACTTTATCCTCATATTCGGTTTGAACGTACAAGTTTTATGCACCCGCATCCTTACAAGAAGTTGCCGATCGGTACGTTTATTGAGAAGTATCTTATGGAGAAGGGCATGAAAGTTGTGGTGGATGAATTTGAACTTAATAAGTTTGAATTAAACGTTCTGGTTATTGAGAGAACTGTAGTTGAAAAAATTGTTTCTCTCGTGAGAATGTCCTATGAGGAAGGTCAAAAAGAAATGTTGACAAAAACAAGGCATTTCTATGATTTGTATATGACATATCCCCTAGTGGAAGGATTCTATGGCGATTATAGAGCATTTTCTGATATGGCGGCATTGGTCAAGGAAGCTGAACTGGAAT
The DNA here is from genome assembly GCA_030625815.1 of Eubacteriales bacterium. Classification (GTDB taxonomy): domain Bacteria; phylum Bacillota; class Clostridia; order Tissierellales; family GPF-1; genus GPF-1. The sequence goes on along the minus strand of DAOUQF010000045.1, from coordinate 884 downwards.
CAAGATTTAAAGATATGTATCCGTATGATAGGAAGTGGAAAGATGCACCGTTATTCTCAATTCTCAATGATTCGAGAATTGAGCAAGCGTACAGGGAGAATTTTGGTCAGGAGTTCGTTTATGGTGATCTGCCGGATTTTCATGATGTGGTTGATGTCCTTCAACAAATTCATCAAATGATATTCAAGTACGAATTGTAGAGTAGCATATAAGCGATTATTGTAAATTCTCAATATTCTTCTTGTTGATATCTGTTTCAAGAGTGATGTGAAAGGAAATAATCGGATGTAAGAGAGCGTGCTATTTCTTTTTTACATACGAAATGAAATTAAACACAAATTCAGTTTCCTTATTCCTGTTTAATCGACAAAAAGAAATAGGGTTTTTTCATATGAACAATATTTGGAAATCATGAGGAAAGATACCTAAATAATTTCTACGAGCATCCAGGTTCAAGCGTATTTTTATGGATACCTTTGAGTTATTGGGGGTTTTGACGGATTTGAGCCAGTTTGAGGTGCAGGCCTGTAAGATTGACTGGAATCCGAAAAAACGCGGGTACAAGAATTGGAAAAAGAAGCCCTTGGAAAAGCAATGTTTTACATGGAAGCTATGAATCTGAGGTCTTTGAGATCTTGATGCATATGATTCCATTTTTATTTATGTTTGCTTAGAAGGAGGAACCTTATTTAGGGGAAATTATCAAATGTATGGTGGCGTCAATCTACGGATTGGCGCCGTTTTATAATGTACACGCTTGTCAAGACACGAATTTCGAGATTCTAAGATAAATCTCCTTTCATATGTTTTTACGCTGCAAGCGTATTGAAATTATGGTACATGTGTGCGGGCGTTCGGTAATTAAATCGCTGATGCCCTCTGGA
>DAOUQF010000034.1 GCA_030625815.1 Eubacteriales bacterium | reverse complement strand
TCCAGAGGGCATCAGCGATTTAATTACCGAACGCCCGCACACATGTACCATAATTTCAATACGCTTGCAGCGTAAAAACATATGAAAGGAGATTTATCTTAGAATCTCGAAATTCGTGTCTTGACAAGCGTGTACATTATAGAGGCTGAAGGGACCAGTTTAAAACCTTTTGTTGAAATATTGGATAGATTTGATTATTTAATAAAGGTACATAATGCGGAAAGTGAGAAGAGCACTATTTTAAAAATACAAGATCCAAAATATGGACAAGCTAATTTAAATGCTTATAGTAAGCTGGCTTCAATGACTTCTTATGATTTGAGTAAGACTTTTTCCGATACGGAAGAGATAAATTTGTCAATAAAATTGCAAGCAATATATCAAGTTGTTGAAAAAGAGATTAAGAGGATTAGAAAGATTGATCAGAAAGAAGATACATCGAACTACATAAAGGTGCTTCTTAGATTCAAAAAATTCTTTAAGTACCGCCAAAGACGTTTAGAATTTAGTAGAAGTAATGATATTAAAGAAAAAGATATTGATGAATTGTTATCAAATTTTCGTGTTGAAAATAAAGGTACAAATAAAGAAAAATTCAAACGTTTTTTTGATGCATATGATGAAGATATACTCCTAAATGAGTTTCGATTTTTCTTTGCGAATAGTCCGATTTTCTGGGATATTGCTGAGTCAAAAATTGATGATTTTAATAAAGCAATTTATAAAAATTATAAATGGAATCAAGATGGTGAGGAGATTACAGTTGCTTACTTTCATAAAATCTGTAGGAGCTTATCTCGAAGAAGAAAAATTCAGATTGAAAGTGGAATTTCGAGATATGACAGCATTCAGAATATTGTAAAAGATAATGTCTGGAATATATCTAAGTCTGGCAAACAAGAAAAAGAGTTAATAATAAGAGAAGCTATCGAAACATTCTTTGATGTTTTCAAGAATAGAGTGACATCAGTTGATCACAAAGATAAGCATGATTCTATAATTAATATTATTCAAGAAAGCGGACTCGTTGAATCTTTAAATAATAGGTACAAGTTAATTAGATTGCAAACTGATGAACTTTACCGAATTATTATGAATGCTTATTTTTCAGAAGTTGTTTCAATTGATGTAAATGATCTTAAGTACTTGGCTAAAAGAAATAACAAGCCAATACACTACAATGAGGCAAGAGTTTTGATTTTTTTAAGGAATCGAAAATTTAGATTAGAAAATTTCTATTCGAAATTTAAGGATTATAGAAATTGCGAAGTGTTAGATTATACCTTATTTGAAGTTGTTGATTACTTTGAAAAATTTGTTCAAGATCCAGTATACGTTGATAATCTTATCATGGTACACAAATATACCAGTGATATCTGGAAGAATGGCTCGAAATACTTACATTTTTATACACTACATAATCAAGAACATGCTGTAGAATTAATAAGATCAATTATCATGTTTATGAAGAGTATGAATTACTTCCAAATTTCAAGGCGAGATCATTATATCCTCTTCATTAGTTGTTATTTACATGATATTTCAATGGTGCTTCATCCAAATTTAATGGAAAGCTTTATAAAAGATAATAAGGAATCAAATATAATTTACTCTGAGTTTAAACGAAGTTTAAAAGGCTTAATTAAACAAGATACTAAAGGAAAAAAAACAGGAGAATTGGATTATATTGAGGAGCAACCAATCAAAAAATTGTTGGTGGATTTTTTTGTGAAGATGGACCAATATTATGAGGGTTATATTAGAAATAATCATCCTAAGCAAAGTGCTAGGTTCATTAGGAAAAGTAATGACTTTGATTTTGTGGATGATATAGTGAAAGACATTGTCGCGGAGATAAGCCAGGCACATGGTTATGATGTGGATGAAATTTACAATATTAAATCAAATGCCAAAGAAAGTATTGTAAGTGAGAAATATATTAAAATTTTGCTTAGAATAGGTGATTTGCTAGACCTGTCATCCAATAGAATTAGTAATGCAATTTTAGATAATAGTCAGAACAGTATGTCAGCTATAACGCGTTTTCATTGGTTATCTCATAAAGCGATTTCAAATGTTGATATTCAAGTCAAATATGATTCTGTAGACAAGAAAGAAAAGGAAGTCAATGATAGTTGGATTGGTCCGGGTTCAATAATTGAAAATGTAAGTTTTGTTATTCACCTTGATGTTAAACACTTAATTGGAACTAAATGTAGCAAAAATTGCAAACTTAATTTCTTCATGAGCAGTTACGAGGATGATGAAGTAAAACAACATTTTGATATTATTATTGGCAGTACGGGTGTGTGTATCGAATGTAACTTTATGTGCAAATGGATGAAAATAAAGAATGATTATTTGTATAAGGAATTAGAAGCACTACAGTTGTATCTCAATCGATCAGAAGCAAATCTTTTTAAAACTAATATTAGTGTGAAATATGAGTTCAATGATAGTGCTAGAAGATTAAGAAATTCAGAATATGAAAATATTTCGAGATACATTGCAGATAAATAGACTTAATCAAGAAGAGAAATACTATGAGCTACAACTTCGATTTCCAAAAAGAAAAAATATGAAAGTCGATCTCGGTGGGGATTTTCTGAACTTGTTATGGCTTATTGAGATGAATGTACCGATTTGATGGAAAGGAAAAAGTTGTAATTTGTGGGTTGTTCTAGTAAGCAGGATTTAAAGAATAGATTCATAAGTAGGAAAATAAAAACTCAAATCGGATTTGAAGAATCCATGTGATGAAGTGATAGCAATAGGAACGCTGATAATCACGATTTTCTATTCGGATATGCAGTACACATACTAACTGATATTCAGAACAATAAGAAGATCTGGATGCCCTTCTATGAAGAAAACAAAGAGTTGCTGCGGCAAGGCGTTGCCGGCCAATATCATTCTGAATCTGCAAATATTGACCTGGAAGAATTTCAGACGTTTGAAGATCGATCTTACATCTGGGAGCAATTGGCCAGGGCGAAAGCTTTTAATGTTGGCCAAGTGATAACCGCGTGTGAGATAGAGGAGATGAAAGAAGTATTCCTATCTAAATGGTACGAGAATCGTGTTAGAGGCGATATTACAGAGAATGAGTATGTGACATTAATCAGGACAGAGCAGTTCATTGAATCGACCTCAGAGCGAATTGAAGAGATGCTCTTTATTGAATATTTATAAGGCGTTGTTCAAATCATATTGAAGTAAAAAAAAGACAAATCGGGACAAGTTATAAGCGAACGATGTTCGGTTGTGATGAGAATATACAATTGATGAATTATGAAAGTCTCATGGTTGAGCCATTTGAATTATTTGGATTGCCTGCTGTTGTAACCCCCCGTGTGTAGACAATTATTAAGTTGTTTTAAAATAAATAGTATAGAAAAAGGTTGCGAAATGAAGGTTATATAGAAGGGTGAGGGGAAGATATGGATAATTTTAAAGCGATATATATGATTTTAGATGGTTTAGAGAAGGCGATGGATTCTATCGAAGTGGATGTAGATTTTATTTCACCAGAAAAGCTAGATATCTCGCAAAACCGCTGGGCGAATATTATGGTAATGCTTGCTGATAGTGGATACATTAAAGGGATAAGTGGTATGAAAATTCTAATAAATAAAGTAGACATGCATAGAGAAATCTTTCCAGAAGATCTTCAAATTACATTGAAAGGTTTAGAGTACTTAAAGGAAAACAATCAGATGCAAAAGATTGGAGTTGCTTTAAAGACAGCGGTTGGATTTGTAAGTTCAGTAGCAGGAGTTATTTAATAAGACTTGGATTTCTTAGTTCATCAGTGGAAAGCAATATATGAATAAATAGTGATATATAGGAGAAATATGTGACTAAAGAAGAATATATAAAAGAAATGAGGAAATATCCTGCAAGAAATGTGGCGAGGAAAATTGCAGTATTAAACAATGAAATGTTTGAGTCGAAAAGAATAATTAATAAGGTTGATTGGCATAAATTTACGAGATCCGGAAAATTTAAAGTTGGAGAAATTGGATATTCTCCATGGATTTTGTCGTCCATGATGTATTATGCTTCTTACTCTAATGATTATAGAGGTACGAATCTGAATAATAATGAATTTTTTTCTTTAGTCAATAAATATCATATTTTAGATGAATGGAAATCGAAATACGTAAATGATAGAAGAAGCACAATCGATTTTCTCCTAGGAACAACTCAAAAACAATTTGTGTATCAAAAAATGGATTCATTAACAGATGATTTTTCACGGAATTACGAAATACTAGTAGAAATTCCTAGAAAGTATTGTTGCAAGCTTAACACTGACATAATAACAAAAGAAATCTATGGAATTAGCTCTCGAGAATACTTTGAGTATTTGCTCTTAGTCATATTGCAGGCGCACAACTATCCCGATATGGATTTAATAAGTGCTGACTTCTCGAGTATAACGGAGTATAGAAAAGATTGCTATTGTCAGATTATCAAACAATTTGCTGTAAGTTATCAGGATATTCGAGAAGATGTCTCATGTGAGAATTTTTTTGTAAAAAGTCCAATTGTTCATACCAATTATGATGAGTATATTGCTTTTGATATATTTGTATTATTTATGAAACTCAATGATGGATTGTATTGGTTGATTAGGAATTATTATCATCAAAGGCGGTCAAATATCTTTGTTAACGAATTTGGTGTTCTTTTCGAATACTATTTTGAAGATCTAATTTCGACATATTTACCAGAATCCGTTATTACGAGGATAAATAGAAAAAGTACAAAGACAAAACGAGCAGATTGGATAATTGAAACAGAGAATTATACAATTATTATTGAGCAAAAATCATGTCTGGCAAAACTAGATATGAAAAATGATACACCTAATGAAGCTTCAATTGGTGAGTTGTGTAGAAAATTTATTGGTGCAATAATGCAGCTGGATTCAAGTCGTAAGAATGATTTAACGCCTAGCATGAAATCAAAAAAGATCATATTGTTGGTAGTTCATTACGAGAAATTATATTTACATAGTCAGTTAAGAGAGCGAATGAAAATAAGTAAGTATTTTAAATCATCTTTGTCGGGCTTGATTGATCAGGTGTATTTTATGAATATTTCGGAATTCGAAAAGTTAATAGCATTGTATAAACTAAACAATAAATTGTTTTCCGAATTATTAGATAAAATTTATAGCAGTATCGAAAATCAAATTATCGATAGCATGGATTTCGAGAATATTTTAAGTGAAAATAAAGAAGTACGAAATCATTATCTCCGGAATAAAATAAATCATATGGGAAAATTAATGAATGAGATGAGTATAAAGTTACCGCGATCAAAGAACATTAATCCTTAGAGAGGTTTGATAAATATGTTTTTGAAGGATGAGTTTACTGATTTGAAAGGTCTTTTATTGATGAAGCGTTAGTCTCAATCGAATGTAAGTGATGCATTAACATCAAGGTATCTGATAATTTGAAATTGAAACACTGAGTTACTATTTAGAATATCTCATTGAAGGTTTATCAACAGAAATGATGATTGATTTTTCATTATTATTTAAAATACTAAGGAACCGGAATATTGCAAAATAGCATGCATACTTATGTGTTGTATTCGAAGGAGACTATATTCATTCGCAATGACTCATTTAGCAATCGCAAATAAGCTATTGGAAAAACGAGAAGAGTTGAAAAGATAGCTGACTTCTACTTAGGTTCCATTGCTCCTGATTTTATTCATATTCGGGGAAATTACAAAAGCGAGATGAAGATACGAAGTCGTTTATGTGTTGGAAAACACGTCTGGGGTTGAATAAACAATAATAAAGCCTGGACGAAGCAGTTGGTAGCTTTTCTTGATAGCAATATGAACACTAATAATCGTGATTTTTTATTTGGGTATGCGGTGCATGTCCTAACGGACATTGAGAACAGCAGGAGGATCTGGATGCCCTTCTATCAAGAGAACAAAGAGCTGCTGCAGCGGGGCATTGCCAGTCAATATCATTCCAAAGTTGAAAATATTGATCTGGATCAAGTTTATATTCTTGAAGATCGATGTTATATTTGAGATCAATTGTCTGTAGAAAATGTGTTTGATGTTGGCCAAGTCATAACCGCGTTTGAAATTGAAAAAATGAAGTAAATATTCTACTCTGAATGGTACAAAATCGAATGATAGGCGACACTATAATAACGAAGTTTGTGGCAATGAGAAGCGATGAGCAGTTTCTAATGTCTATTTCAGAGCTAATTTTCACGGGGTATTTATGAGGCTATAAGATACGTTGGAGTGCTTTAATCTGGATGAATTTGACTTTAGAAATAGGCGCTTAAGGTCTATTAGATTTCTAAAAATTGGAACAAAACTATGAAATCGTTAAGAGAGGAATAAAAATGGCATTCTATGATTACAAATATGGAAAGAAAAGAATTGATGAAATTTTAGTGAATGAGTTGGAGATCAAAGAGAGTGAAATACCTAAAGATGAAAGTTTTACATTTAAAAATGGTTACTATAGTTGGGTAACAGCAATATTTGTAGATATACGTGACTCCTCAGAGATATTCTCTTTAGAAGATAAAGAGAAAACTTCTAAAATTATCAGAAGTTTTACCTCAGAAGTAATTGAAGTATTAAGAACGAGCGAGCAACTTCGTGAGATCGGAATACGAGGTGATTGTGTGTATGCGGTATTTAATTCACTTCTTCAAGAAGATATTTATGACTTAGCGCAAAGAACGTTTTATATAAATACATTTATGAAAATGTTGAATAAACTATTAGATCAAAGTGGATATCGGCAGATAAATGTAGGCATCGGAATATCATCTGCTCGAGAACTTGTTGTTAAAGCAGGTAGAAAAGATACAGGTATCAATAATAAAGTATGGATCGGTGATGCAGTTACTAAAGCTTCAAACTTATCATCTTTAGGTTCTAAAAATGGAATTAAAAGCGTAGTGTTTTCTCAAGTAACATATAACAATATGATTGATAAACTGATTGAAGACAATGATGAAGTGGCGAAAACATGGTTCAGTCAACGTTATGACAAAAATTATGGTACTTATTATGATTGTGGATGTGTTGTAACAGAGTTCAATGATTGGATTAATAATGGGATGAAAGAGTAGGTCAGAATGAATAAGTCGGATTTCTTAATGAATAGTTTCAACAATATACAAGAATTAATAAAGTTTTTTGAACAAAAATCAAATATCTTATTAGTGATATATGGTTTTATTAGTACAGCATATATATCAGTAATGAAAAAATTAAAATTTTCCAACTTTAAAGAATTTGATTCTCTAGGGGATTTCGTAAAACCAGGGTTGGTTTTGGTGTTATCAATCATTATATTTATCATTCTGATATTTCAATTATATATATTAATTTTTCATATTCTTAGACCAAGAATTGCAAATCATTATAGAAACGATGAGGTTTCACTATTTTACTTTGGCCATATAGCAAATCTAGAAAAAGATGAGTTTATCGCAAGAGTAAATAGTGCTAAAGAACAGGATTTTGATTATGAGATTGCTAATCAAGTTTATGAGATATCGAAAATAGCAAAGAAGAAAGAATACAATTATAACAAATTAGCGTATCTTCTTTTCGTAACAGTGATGCTTTTAGTAGTTCTAGTACTTTTTACGAGCTTATAGAGATTTTTGAAATATTATCGGATAGCTGGCTCAAAATGATCCTGATTACTCAATGATACCTCATAATAAAAAGGGGCAGGCTATACAAACATTGTAACATTGAGTTGATATTGTTATATTTAACCCAAGCTTGATTCTATTAGACGTTAGATATGGTGAAGCGAGCAAAGTATATAAAGGTATTAGGCCAGAGGGATATGGTGGGGCAAGTATTTTGTTTTTGGGGGAAACTGTATGTCATTTGTAATGACACACCTAGCGATAGCAAATATACTATTGAGGAAAACAGATAGAATTAAAAAGGCATCTGATTTCTACTTAGATTCTATTGCTCCAGATTTTGTCCATGGTATGGAGAACTATAACAGTGAGATGAAGAAGCGAAGTCATTTATTTGTAGGAGAACAAGCCTGGGGTTGAATAACCTATAATGAAGCCTGGATGAAGCAGGTATTTGATTTTCTCGATAAAGAGATGAATGCTGATAATCGTGATTTCTTTTATGGATATGCTGTACACATACTAACGGATATTGAGAATAACAAGAAGTTATGGATGCCATTTTATGCAGAGATGAAAGAACTGCTGCGGCTGGACGTTGTCAGTTAGTATCATTCTGTGTCTGCGGATATCGATCTGGAATTATTCCACATCCTCGCGGATCGACCTTACATTTGGGAGCAATTGGCCAGGGCGAAAGTTCCTGATGTGCCTAAATGATAAAAACGTGTGAGATTGAAGAGATGTGAGGAATATTCTTGTCTGAGCGGTACTAGAATCGCTTCAGAGGCAATATTACAAAGAATGAGTAGTAATTAACCAGTACGGAGCAGTTCATTGAGATGACCTCAGAGCAAGTTAGAGAGATGTTGTATTCGGATGACGAGGGCTTTTTTTGAAATTTTGTGGAGTAGTAGGGAAATGAAAGTGGATTTTAAACCGAGCATTACCCTGTAATGCAGTAAATAGAGTGCGTTCATAGAAGGCGTTCTCGATGCAATTCTACAAAATTTGCATAAATAAAGGTGAGGTGCTGTGGATGGATATTGTTCAACTATTGAAATTAGGTATAGCGATTCTTATAAAATATTCACCATTACTAGTTTTGGTTATAACGATTATGTGCTTTTTTTTAGCGGTTAGTCTAGTTTTTATAAAGAATAAAAAGCATGAAGAGTTTTACTTGAAAGCAATAAAAACATTAATAAAATGGCTAATCATTATGTTATTGATGCTTTCATTAGTAGTTTATCATAATTTTATGGGCCGCTGAAAATCGTAGAAGAGGCATAAAACTACGTGTGTTAGAAAAAATAGGACATTAAAGTAAAAATGAGAGATTAAAACCATCTGGAACTATTCCATATGCATGAAGATCGATGCTACATCTGGAAGCAATTGGCCAGGGCGAAGGCTTTTGATGTTGGCCAAGTGATAACCGCGTGTGAGATAGCAGAGATGAAAGACATATTCCTATCTGAATGGTACGAGAATCGCGTTAGAGGCGATATTAGAAAGAATGAGTGTGACATTGACCATTACGGAACAGTTTATAGAATCGACCTCAGAGCGGATTGAAGAGATGCTGTTTTTGGATAATGAGAGCTAACGAGATGTAGTTCTGTAGTGTAGATGGGAAATGAGATTGGATTAGTAACCGATCACAACCCTGTAATACGGAAAACAGAGTGCAAATATCAGTCTTATTTTGCCAACGATTTGCCAACGGTGCACAAATTATGACGAATTTTTGTAAGTGATAACACGTGATGCCTTGTGGAAGAAGTTCTTTTATAGAGACATGTGAGAAAATCGCTGTAATTAGGTGTTTACAGCATATTTAGCAAGAGTGAGTTCTATTAAATCAAGAGAAAATAGAATAAAACCAGATAAAATAAACCGCCAAGAACGGGCTTTTAGGGCTCGATTTTAGCGGTTTTTCTTATGGGTAGTATATGGGAGAAAAATCAGAATGGCAAGAAGAACAAAAACAAAAAAAGAATAGCACGAGGCTATTCTTTCGTTTCTTTGATTTTTTCCAGATACGTCGAGGTGCTGATTTTGACAAAGCTCAATTGAGTTTGATCCCACTCCTCCAATAGTTCTTTCGCTTTTTCTGATCCCGTATAGTCTTGGTGAGCCTGCAAGGTTTTGAACACCCATTCGAAATCCGAGGCATCCATTGGAAGAATTTCAGCCAATTGACGATTCAGTTTTTTGTTGATTTCCTGATCCGGGTCATAGAGGTAAGCGGCCCCGCCGGACATGCCGGCAGCAAAGTTCTTCCCGATGGATCCGAGGATCAAGACATGGCCGCCAGTCATATATTCGCAGCCATGATCGCCAATGCCTTCAACAACAGCGGTAACCCCGGAGTTTCGAACGGCAAAGCGTTCGCCCGCTCGTCCTGCAAAATATGCAGACCCGCTGGTTGCGCCATATAGGAGGGTGTTTCCGGCAATGACATTTTCAGAAGCGACAAATTGAGAAGACGGGTGTGGCCGAATAATCAGTTTTCCACCGCTCAATCCTTTTCCGACATAATCATTGGCGTCTCCATCCAGGCGAAGGGTAACCCCTTTGGTTACGAAAGCGCCAAAGCTTTGTCCGGCAGAACCCGTGAAGCAACAGGTCATGGTGTCGTCAGCCAAAGGCGATTCAAATCGTCGATGGATTTCACCGCTGAGCTTCGCGCCAACCGAGCGATCCGTATTTCGAATCTGCAAATGTTTGACGGTTGTTTTTTCCGAAAGATCCAATTGATCCAAGCGCGTAATCAAACGATCGTCCAATACAGCCTTGAGTCGATTGTGGTGATGCGGTACATATTGATCCTGGATGCGAAGCGGCAGTTCCGGTCGCTGGAGAATCGGTGATAGATCCATGCTTCGAATCTTATGGTTGCCTTCCAAATGATAATCCAAGAGGTCTCCGCGAGAAATCAGTTCCGTCATTTTCCTAAAGCCGAGGGCGGCCATCATCTCTCGCAAATCTTCTGCGACATAGGAGTAATAGGCAATGACATCTTCCGGTGTGCCGCTATATCGAGCGCGGCGTTTTTCGTCTTGGGTTGCGATCCCGACAGGACAGACATTCTTATGGCAATTCCGACAAAGGATGCAACCGGAAGCAATCATGGCTCCCGTGGTAATGCCGTATTCCTCGGCGCCCAATAGAGCGGCGATCAGAACGTCGCGACCCGTGGTGATTCGGCCATCCACTTGGAGGATCACACGGTTTCTCAGGTTGTTTAATAGTAGGGTCTGCTGAACTTCCGCCAGGCCCAATTCCCACGGCATTCCCGCGTATTGCATGGAACTGATGGGAGCCGCGCCTGTTCCACCGTCGTGACCGCTGATTAGAATCACATCGGCTTGCGCCTTGACGACCCCGGCGGCAACGGCGCCGATTCCGGCATTGGATGCCAGTTTGACATTGATCCGCGCTTTTGGATTGACATTGCGAAGATCGAAGATCAATTGTGATAAATCTTCAATCGAATAAATATCATGATGCGGTGGCGGTGAAATCAGATCGATGCCCGGAAGGGCGTGGCGGACTTTTCCGATTTCCTGAGTAACTTTCTTGCCTGGCAAATGGCCGCCTTCGCCTGGTTTTGCACCCTGCGCCATTTTGATTTGCAATTCTTTGGCGTGAACCAAATAATCTGTTGTAACACCGAATCGGCCGGAAGCGATCTGCTTGGATTGACTGATTCTCCAATCCCCGTTTTCATCCGGCTTAAATCGAGCAGGATCCTCTCCGCCTTCACCAGAAGAGCTCATGGCCCCGATGCGGTTCATGGCAATGGCCATTGTTTCGTGCGCCTCTCTGGAAATAGAACCGAAACTCATGGCGCCGGTTGTAAAGCGTTTCATAATGGACTCCGCGGATTCCACTTCTTCCAGCGGCACTGGGGTGCGCTTTTTAAGATGGAAGAGATCGCGGATTTTCACCGTTGGATGATAGGCTGCCTTATCTTCCGCGTATTCGCGATAGAGGGCATAGTCCCGGGTGCGAATTGCCTTTTGCAGTTTTTTCACGGCCTGTGAATTTAGGCTGTGGAACTCGCCGCCCTTGGTTGGGAAGAGATCGCCACCCTTGTCGATAAAGGTATTGGATTCGGGATCAAAGGCTTTTTCATGGCGAAGTTGTACCTCTTTCGCGATGGTTCCAAGTCCCATTCCTTCCAATCGAGTAGGGGTGCCGGTGAAGTATTCATCCACCACGTTCTGGCGAATCCCGACGACCTCGAAAATTTGAGCGCTATTGTAGCTTTGTAGCGTTGAGATGCCCATCTTTGCCAAGATTTTCAATAAACCCTGGTTCATCGCCTTTAGATAGTTCTTGACGGCCAGGTCATGATCACTCAAGCCCTTGACGGCTTGAGAGTCGACAAGGTCATGAATCACTTCAAAGGCTAAATATGGATTGACGGCTTTGGCGCCGTAACCCAATAGCAAAGCAATCTGGAAGACATCGCGGCAATCGCCAGCCTCCACAATAATTTCAACCTTGGTACGCAATTTTTCTCGGATCAAGAAATGGTGCAAGGCGCTGACTGCCAACAAACTTGGAATTGGCGCATCGTATCGGTCGACGTTTCGATCGCTGAGGATCAACAAATTGGCGCCGGACAAGACGTTTTCCTTGGCTCGTGTGAACAGGTTATCCAGGGCTTCTTTCAATCGATCTTCTCCGCCATCCACCGGGAAGGTAATGGGGAGACGAACGGCCTTGAAGTCCTCGGAGTAGAGATTTTCCAGTTTGGCCAATTCTTGATTTCGAAGGATCGGCGTACGAATTTCGATATATTTGACACGCTTGTTGATCTCGATTTCATCGAGATAGGCACCATGCTTGCCAATATATTGTCGGAGGCTCATGGCAGAGCGTTCACGGATCGAATCGATCGGCGGATTGGTCACCTGCGCGAAGGACTGCTTGAAATAGCTGAACAACATTTGGGGACGGTCCGACAAGACCGCCAGCGGAACATCGGAGCCCATGGCGCCAACAGGTTCTTTTCCATCCCGTGCCATTGGGGTTAAAATATGCTTTAACTCTTCTTCCGTATAGCCGAAGAGGATTTCGCGTTGCAGCAAAATTCGCTGATTCATAAAGGGGCGTTCCAAGCCCTTTGGCAGATCGGGTAAAAACTGCTTGTTGCGGGCAATCCAATCTGAGTAGGCGTGTTTTTCGGCTTCTTTTTCCTTGATGTCTCGATCCGTTGTGATCTTGCCGTTCAGCAAGTCGCAAACCAGAATCTCACCGGGTTTCAGCTTGCCTCGGCGCTCCACATTGGCAGGATCGATGGACAAAACACCTGTTTCCGATGCCACGACCAAGCGCTGATCCTTTGTCAAGGTATAGCGAAGAGGGCGAAGACCATTTCGATCCAGGTGAGCCGCAATCTTTTCGCCGTCAGAAAGGATGATGGCGGAAGGGCCGTCCCACGGTTCAAAAATACGCGCATAGTATTCGTAGAAGGCACGCACTTCCGGGCTGAGCTGATCGTTTTCTTGCCAGTTCTCCGGCATCATCATCATCAGGATTTGTTCGATGGGCAATTGATGAATGTAAAACAATTCAAAGAGATTGTCCAAACTCGCGGAATCGCTGCTGCCTTTTTCAATAATAGGCAGGAGTTTCTCGAAATCATCCCCGTATCGCTGAGAGGTTAAAATCCCTTCACGGGCGTTCATTCGATTGACATTGCCTCGGATGGTATTGATCTCTCCGTTATGCGCAATATATCGGAAAGGATGCGCCAATTTCCATGAGGGAAAGGTGTTTGTTGAGTAGCGCTCATGGACGATGGAAAACGGACTTCGGAACAGTGGATGCTGCAGATCGACATAGAATTGATCCAATCGAGTTCCCAAGATTTGTCCCTTGTAGATCAGGGTTTGATCTGAGAGGCTGCAGACGTAAAAATAACCGGTCTCCGGTTTCGCGTCTAAAATGGCTTGTACGCGCTTTCGTACCAAATAAAGTTTTTCGCGGAATTTTTGGGTGGAGTATTGCCCCTTTTGAACAAAAATCTGTGAAACGACGGGCCGGGTTGCTCGCGCCCATTCGCCGCACTGCTCTTCATTGACGGGGACTTCTCGCCAAACGGCAAAGCCCAAATCTTCTTCCCGAAGGATTCGTTCGAATACGCCTTCACAATACAATCGCAGGTGCGGTTCTCGCGGCAGAAAGATCATGCCGACGGCATAATTGCCCGCTTCTGGAAGAATGACCCCTTGCTTGTCCAGTTGTGATTTGAAGAAGGCGTGGGGAATCTTGATCATCATACCCGCACCGTCTCCTGTGTCTTTATCGGCTCCAACAGCGCCTCTGTGTTTCATGTTCTTTAATAAGGTAAGGCCGTCTTCAATAATTTGCCTTGAAGGATGCCCTTGAGTGTGACAAACAAATCCAACACCACAAGCGTCTTTTTCAAATAATGGATCATAGAGACCTTGTTTGGCGGGATAGGCTAAGGTTCCCATTCGAATCAACTCCTTTCAGATAATAAAAGCGGCCGGAAACAACAATGAGTTTCGGCCAACTAGTAAGTTGTTACATATTTTATATAATTCGAAACGAATTGTCAACCCGCAACGGATGGTTGTGTGCGATTGGAAAACATTTTCAGCGAAGTTTTTTTTGTTATTTTCTGAATGTTTTTTGTTATACTTATAGGAAAGGAGGGTGACATGAAGACAATCATTTTCGATACAGAAACGACAGACTTAAAGCCGGGACGAATTTGCCAGTTGACCTATGTGATCTTAAATGAGGGACATAGTATTGGAAAGAATTTCTTTTTTACCGTGGACTTTGTTTCGCCTAGCGCGGAAGCGGTTCACGGATTTAGTGTTCAGCAATTGGAAGAATTATCGGATGGACGACGATTTTTTTCCTCCGCTCAAGAAATTTATGATGACTTTTGCGATGCGATAATCGTCGGTCATAATGTTGATTTCGACATCTCATTTATGAAGTTGGAAATGGATAATGCCGGGTTTGAGTTTTCATACGCCTGCAAGATTGATACGATGAAAGAATTTGCTCCATATTGCCGCTTGCCTCATTATAAATTTGCGTATAAATTTCCGAAACTTACCGAATTGATGGGCTGTCTTGCAATAGCGGAAGGGGAGATTGAAAAAACCGCGATGGCGTTATTTGGAGAGCAGGGACAGGGATTCCACGATGCGCGATATGATGTGGCTGCCACGACCCTCGCGTATTACAAGCGGCAGGAATTGTTGGAGAAGGCCGATGATTGCTAGGACAAAACGGCTAAGAATTCAAGCTTTGGAAGAAGAAAATTGGAAAGAGTTTTTGCGATTGGACGGAAATTCCCAGGTGATGCGATATATCCATCAGGGCGCCACGCGGGATGCCGAAGAAGTGAAGGAGTATGTGCGCCGGGCACTGGAAATTGGTACTCTGACGGGGATTGGCGGGTATTTTACCGTCTGGGAGGAAGCAACGGACAATTTTATCGGCTGGATTTGTCTGCGGCCGGAATCGGGAAAGGGACTGCGTTATGAAGTGGGGTATCGGCTCTTGCCTGAGTTTTGGGGCCAGGGAATTGCGACAGAGGCTGCCTTTGCGATGGTGAAAAAGGGCTTCCTGGAGTGGGAGATACCGGAGATTTTTGCCAAGGCCTATGCCGAGAATCGGGGATCGATTCGTATTATGGAAAAAATCGGTTTGCGATATGATTCCCTAGGCAAGAATCGCGAGTTGCGGTATGCAGTTGATCGAGCCACGTGGATTCTCGAGGGCAATGCCTTGACGTCTTTGGGGGTGCGTATTTCCGCCAAAGCGATTATCGAGCGGGATGGGAAACTCTTGGTTACCGAAAATGGGGATCATTTGGAAGGCGCTTATTATCTGCTGCCAGGGGGCGGACAGGAAAAGAAGGAAAGCATAGAGGAGACCCTGAAACGGGAATGCATGGAGGAATTGGGGGTTCGAATTCAGGCGGGCGAGTTTGCAGTCATTCGCGAGTATATCGGCGCCAATCATGAATTTGCCGCCTGGGATGAGGAATTCCATCAAGTTGAGCTTATGTTCTATTGCCGATTGATCGATGAGCCGAAGAAGGAAGCGCTTGTGGATGGCGATCTTCGACAGATTGGATTTGCATGGATTCCCATCGAAGAATTGGAACAGGTTAGGATTTATCCCAAAGCCTTGGCGAGTTGGCTGAATGGGACTCGAAAAAATCAATATCTTGGAGATGTGAATTAGGCGCCGTCAAAGGGGACCTTGACGTTTCGGCCTGATGGAAATCCATGGGGCCTATGGGGATTTGGTCGGAGCGACATATAATCATGATTTTCAATTCCTTGAAGAGGGGGAAGAGGCAGGGGATTATGATTTGAAAAAACCGATTCAAGAGTAAAGAAATCCCGAGAGCGAAAACACTCTCGGGATATTTTTATTCGGACTGCAGGATTGAAATAAACAGCTCGGTAATAAAGGGATCGAATTGCGAACCCGAGCAGAGGATGAGTTCCCTTAGGGCTTCCGCCTTGCTCTTTGCTTCGTCATAGCATCGATTCGATGTCATGGCATCATAGGCGTCGACAACGCTAAGAATTCTTGATGTGAGGGGAATCTCCGTGCCTGAATGGCCTTTCGGATAGCCCTCACCGTTCCAATATTCATGATGGTGAAGAATACCCTCGGCAATACTGTCCATATTCGGAGAAGCCGATACGATTCTCGCGCCAATCTCGGAATGTTGCTTCATCATCAGCCACTCGTCCTCGCTCAATGAACTTGGCTTGTTGAGAATCTGAATAGGAATGGCGATTTTACCGATATCGTGAAGCTTTGCAAGGAGCCTGAGTTCATTGATGATATGGTAATCCAAGCGCATTTTTTCTGCAATGGCAACGCTGTAGTTCTCAACGCGATGGCAATGCTCTTCCGTTTCCACATTTTTTTCTTGCAGACTCTTCATTAAGGAGAGGACGACGGATGCCTTGGAACTGGTTCGATTTGTTAATTTGTCCTTGTACATGCGATCCTCAGCCCGCTGGAACATGGCTTCAAAATTCTCTCCGCGTCGGGAGTAGGCATATCCAATGGATAGATTGGTTTCCATTGGCAGATCCGATTGCCGTTGAATCGTATTTTTGATGGTTTTGATTCGGTTGCTGATTTCTTCTCTTCTAAGGGGAGGAAGAATAATCGCAAACTCATCTCCGCCAATTCTGCCAATGAAGTTCGCATCCCGAAAATTCTTAGTCAGGATCAATGCAATCCGTTTTAAGGCGCAATCGCCAAACTGATGCCCGTGGATATCATTCATAGGCTTCAAGCCATCCATATCGGATACCAACAAGAGCTGATTGGTGAGCTGATGGGTGCGGGTATAGGTTTCAAAGGCATTTCGATTCTTTAGATTGGTGAGCAAATCATGGGTTGCCAAAAACTGAATATCTGTTTCGTATTTCTTTCGTTCGCTGATATCGGTGATTGTTCCTACGAAGCGCACGATTTTTCCCTCATTATTTCGAGCGATGGCACGGCCGTTATTGCTTACCCATTTGTATTTCCCAGTGGGAGTCAGGGTGCGAAAATCCATTTGCAGGGTATCTTGATCCCCATGGATAAAGTGGAGAATTGTTTCTCGATAATGGCTTTGGTCTTCGGGATGGATCCGGGTGACAATCTCATTGAAGTTGGTCACCTTGTTGGTGTTCGGCGAATCCAAATGGCCGCTGCTGGTAATTTGGTCTTCCTCTACATTCCACTCGTAGATAAAGGAATGATTGGCCTGAATGGCTGATTTTAATCGCTCTTGCATCAAGCCGAGTTCTTGTTGAGAAGCCAGCAATTCTGTTAAATCTGTGAAGATCACCAGGCAACTGGATAAACTCTGAGGGGATTGAATGGGAACGACTTGAATTTGAAAGTGAATGGAATCTGTCTTTGTCTTATATTCTCGGTTGAGATAAATGGGTGCTTCCAGGGGCTGTTTTTCCACGATCCATTTATGGTATAGGCTGGAAAACTTTAAATGCCTGGCGATCGGTTCAAAATCGATCCCATTTTGAATTTGTACGTCCGAATCCGGAAAGAATTCTTGGAAAAATTGTTGAAAGGATTCATTGGCATAAAGGAGATTGCCATTTTGATTAATTTGGAAAACGGGATGAGGCAAGTGCTCCAATAGGGTGGAGAATTCGATGCTCTTTGTAAACAACTCATCCTTTATTTGTCGAAGATGGGCACGGCTTAATAAATATTCTCCCACCTCTTGCAAGAAACGAACATGGGTATCGGTCCATTGTATGCTTTCGGTGATGGAATCGCATCCGATTACGCCGATTAAGTCGTTGCCAATCGAGATGGGCACGACTAAGTCCGAGATGGTTCCGCCTGCGGTTAATAATGCTTGGATTCCCTTTGCCTCCGGCGGCAAGTCATGCACATTTGTAATCTTGACTGCCTGTCCGTCGTGCAATTGCTGCATGAGCCAAGGCACTTGTTTTGTTTCGATGCCCATATAAATTTGTTTGTCGGAAGCGATTTCTCGAGGATCAAATTCTTCAATGCTTTCTACACGGCTGCCATCCTCGCTCAATAGACTGAAAAAGACGCGATCGCCGTTGCAGAAGCGAGCAATTACCTCGAGAACTTCGTTCATTGCATGACGAATATGATCCTTTGCCTCTACGGCTGATCTGATTTGTTGGATCGACTGCTGATAGAAATCGAGATCATCGATGATCCGGTAATTGTGGGTGGAGGTGATGTCATAGACGCGAATCACAATTTCTTGATCTGCTTGATTTTCCATGACGCCAATCAATTGACGGATTTGTCCGCGAGTATCCGTTATTTCATAACGATACACTTGTGTTTGTCCAGTTTGCTGAAGTTGGTTATAATGATATTCTAAGATGTTTTTATATTTTTTTGGTAGATGGCTCGTAAAATGGTGACCAAGAATAAGGTTTTCATCCAACAGAAGAAGGCTCGAATTGAGAATTTGAACGTCCGTGTAGTTGAGATCAGCATCTATGGTGAATTTTAAATCATAGAGAGGCGTTGATTGTTGATTCAAATTTTGTGTGATTTGCATGATGAGCTCCTTTCCAAGGGTTGCCTATATTATAACATGTATGGAAGCGAGGAAAGAAAAATATGGAAATCTCAAGTAAGGTTTTAGCAGAGCAGGGCTATGGGTTGATGGAGACGATTGTCTATTATGAGAATCGGCCTCATCCCTTTAGTGAACTATGGGTAAATGCATCGGAAAAAGTCGCTTTGATCATTGACCATGGAATCTGTGAACAACCGGTTTGCGGTGCGACTTGGAGCTATCAGGGCTATGTGAGAAAACAAAATGAAATCAGCGAGGGATATCGCTGGCTGCGGTACGAGGCCAAAGATATGGGATCTCTGAGGGACGATCTTGAGGGACTGCAAGCCATCAATCAGTTTCAGCGGGTTGAAAGACGGGTTGATCCGAGAAAAAGCCATCCGCAAATCATCGGGAGAGTGACGTACCGCGTGCAATTGGCGGAATCGAGAAAAGAAATGCTGCAGGGAAATTGGGTGAGATTTATCGTTTCACTGTAGTGTGCTATGGTACAATGGAATAAAAGGGGGCGAAGGAAGATGCGAGTAGTAGCAATTTTGGGAAGTCATCGGGACGGCGGTGACGGTTCGGCAGCCGTTCAAGAAATCGTAGCGGGACTTCGACTGCAAGAAACGGATCAGCAGACCTTGGTGGCATTGAATCGGTGTCGTATGTTGCCTTGTCTGGCATGCGATCAATGCAGCGAAGGGGATTGTGTGATCAAGGATGATTTTGAAACGATTATGGACGAGGTGAAGCAAGCGGATTTGGTGATCTTTGCGACCCCCGTTTATTTTAATGGAGTCAGCAGTATTATGAAGACCTTTATCGATCGCGCTCAGCAATATTATGCGAAACCGGATTCTTTTTCGGGAAAAGATCGAGATGTGATTCTGATTGCCACGGCGGGAGCGAAGGAGTATGAGGATCAATTTGAAGGGGTTCGATTGAATTTCCAATTTTTTCTTCAATATTTGCAAGGGAAATTGTGGAATTTTATTCAGATTTCCGGGACCGATCATGCTTCTGTATCCCTGCGGGAGGACGTAAAAATTAACCTGCAGCATGTGGGACAATTATGGAAGGAACGATATGATGCAAGAGGTTGAAGTGCAATGGATTGAGGCGCTCAAATCCGAAGAGGCAAAGGATCTTGTGGAAGAGATATTGGATTTGCTGTTCTTTGGAATCGAAGCTTCAGAGGATCGGACCGAATTGGATCGATTGATTGAAAAATTGAAAAATTTGGGAGAAATTGAGGCGGCTGAAGAGTTGTTGAAAAAAATACAAAAATGAAATATTTTTTTGAAAAACCATCTTGCCTACAGGAACTTTTCTTCGTATAATATATCCACAACCACTTTGAACGAGTGGAAAAAGAAGGAATATATTATGAGAGATAAGAAAAGGGGAAAGTTGATATGAACGATGAGTTTTATGATCTTCTAAAGGACGAGGAGAACATGGATTTGTTGGATGAGATCCTGGATTGGATTGAAACAGGTGTGGAGGATGTGGTGGAGGTCGAAGCACTTTCTCAAAAAGTTGATATCTTGGAAGAACATGGTGAAGATGTGCTCGTTGAGAAAATTCGAAATCAATTAGACGCTTTATAGGACTTGAAGTGCTGATTTGAATAAATCAGCATTTTTTTTATGTTTTCTGGGTAAATTAGAAATGAGGAATGTGTAAATTCATGGGAAAAATTGATTGAAACGAAAGAGATGGGGAAAGATAGATGAATCAAGACATATATAAGTGTTGAAGTTTGAGAAAATTTTCCTTATGATGGGAATAAAGGAGGGGTGTTATGGATGTCTTACAGCAATATGGATGGCTAGTTGTTATGGTTCTTGCCATCGTCATTGAGGCAGTATCTTTGGGACTGACAAGCATCTGGTTTGCGGCCGGCGCTTTGGTTGCTTGGTTGGTTTCTTTGGTAGTGGATTCTTTTGCCGTTCAGCTCACTGTATTTTTGGTGGTTTCCTTGATTTTGGTCGTGGGAATTCGACCATTTGCAGTGAAGGGATTGAAAATTGGGCGTCATCGAACCAATGCGGATGCGTTGGTGGGTAAAGAGGGATTTGTTTTAAAAGCCATTGAACCATTGACGGCGACCGGACAGGTCAAGGTAGGTGCACAGATCTGGACTGCTATCAGCGACGAATCGTTGGCGGAAGGGCAAAAAGTAATTGTGCAAGAGATACAGGGAGTTAAATTACGAGTCAAGAGTGTAGACAAGGAGGAAAGCTAGCATGGGAGCATTTATTGGTTTTGTTGTTATAGCAGCGGTCTTAATCGCATTGATCGCGACGAATATTCGAATTGTACCACAGGCATTTGGGTTTGTATTGGAGCGTTTGGGCGCTTATCAAGGAACTTGGGATGTCGGATTGCATATCAAAATTCCTTTGATTGATCGGATTTCAAACAAGGTATCCTTAAAAGAACAAGTGGTGGATTTTCCGCCTCAACCCGTTATCACCAAGGACAATGTGACGATGCAGATCGATACAGTCGTGTATTATCAGATTACGGATCCTAAGGCCTATACCTATGGCGTTAGCCATCCGATTGCGGCCATTGAGAATTTGACTGCAACCACTTTGCGGAATATCATCGGGGATTTGGAATTGGATGAAACCCTTACATCACGCGATACAATCAATACGAAGATGCGTGCGATCTTGGATGAAGCAACTGATCCATGGGGGATTAAAGTCAATCGTGTGGAATTGAAAAACATTTTACCGCCTGCTGAAATTCAGGATGCCATGGAAAAACAAATGAAGGCGGAGCGAGAGCGTCGCGAATCCATCCTGCGCGCCGAGGGCGAGAAAAAGTCCACAATTTTGGTTGCGGAAGGAAACAAGGAAGCTGAAATTTTGAGAGCGGAAGCGGAAAAAAGAGCAACAATTCTTCGTGCCGAAGCAACGCGTGAAGCGGCGATTCGAGAGGCTGAAGGGGAAGCGGAAGCAATTTTGAAGGTTCAAAATGCAACGGCTGAAGGCTTGAAGATGTTGAAAGCGGCGGAAACCGATCAAGCGGTATTGACACTCAAATCTTTCGAGGCTTTGGTGAAGGTAGCGGATGGACAGGCAACGAAGATTATTGTGCCGTCTGAGATTCAAGGATTGGCCGGCTTAGCGGCTTCTTTAAAAGGGATTATTGAAACAGAGGAGTAGAGTATGGCTAAAAAGTTATATCGTGATCCAGAGAATGGCATGATTGCCGGGGTTTGTGCCGGGGTTGCTGATTATTTTGATATCGATGTCACCATTGTTCGAGTGATTTGGATTGTTTTGGCTTTCGCAGCAAGCTTTGGCTTATTGTTGTACGTGGCTTGCTGGATTGCATTTCCAAAGTATGACGAGCTCTAGAGAGGAGAGCGATATGGAAAAAAAACGATTGTATCGGGATGAAAAAAACGGAAAAATCGGTGGTGTATGCCAAGGCTTAGCCGAATACTTTGGGATCGATCCAACGATTGTGCGTGTGGTCTTTCTCTTGTTGTTGTTTCTTCCAAGTCGAATCCCTATTGTTTTGATTTACCTTATTTTATGGATTGTTCTTCCAGAGAAGAAGACGGTTGTCAAGGTGTACAGCGAAGAAGAAGTCGTGGTTGAGATGAAGCATGCGAAAGATGTCGAACAAAACGAACAAGACGACGAAGAAGAATAAGAGATGAATTCCTTGGAGAAATCCAAGGAATTTTTTTGATTGCAAGAACTTTTCCTCAGGGCTCAAGAGATTTCTTCAATTGCAGAATTCTTGGAGATTGCCAATGTTTTTTGGGAGGAAAGTTGAGTTTTTCAATGTAAGCCGTTATAATTATATCTGTCGAAATTTGAGGGGTGAAAGAATGGCAATTGGTGCAATATTTGCAATCGCTCTGGCTTTGGCGATGGATGCCTTTACGGTTTCTATTTCCTGCGGAGTGTCAAATTTAACACAATATACGAGAGAACAAGTGAAATTAGCCGTTTTCTTTGGTGGTTTTCAAGGAATCATGCCGATTCTAGGATATGCGATCATTCGTTATTTTCAGGTGGATCTCAGTGAAACCGGCGGTTTTGTTGCAATGACGCTGCTGGGGTTTATTGGCGCCAAGATGATTTGGGAATCATTTAAACCCATTCCGAATCGTTGTGATCGGGAGATTTGTACAGGCGAAGACTGTGATCGCGAGGTCTGCAGGAAGACGGGGAAAGCAAGGGAATTGCCTCTGTCGGAATTATTGACTTTGTCGATCGCGACCAGCATTGACGCTTTGGCTGCTGGTGTGAGTTTTGCGCTGATCGGGAATCGTATTGCAGCTCCAGCGCTGATGATCGCAGTGGTGACGGGAGTGCTATCTTTTTTGGGAGCGCGATTCGGCCAGCGGCTGGGCGAGCGCTTTGGAAAGCTTGCGGAGCGGCTCGGGGGCATGGTTTTGATTGTATTGGGAATTTTGATTATGGTCGACTAGAGATATGGTAGAAATTCTGCCGCTTAAGTAGATAGATCGATATGACAATATCCATTGGGATTCTTTTCAAGATACTTTTGATGGTATTCTTCCGCGTCGTAGAAAACCTGCAGCGCCTTGATTTCTGTAACGATCGGACGATCGGTTTTTTCTTGTTCTTTGGCTAGTGAAGCCTCTAAAATTGGCAAGTCGGCTTGATCGGTATAGTAGAGACCAGTTCGGTATTGATGTCCGATATCGGGTCCCTGTCGGTTCAATAGGGTTGGATCAATAATATGCCAGAAGGATTGAAGCAGAAGTTTCAAGGATAGAATTTCCTCGTCATATTCGAGCCATACAGCTTCCGCATGTCCTGTAATTCCGCTGCAAATTTGCTCATAGCTTGGATTTTTCGTTTGGCCATTGGCATATCCGACCTTGGTGAAGGTCACGCCTGCGAGTTTTTCCATATAGGCTTCTACGCCCCAAAAGCAACCGCCGGCGAGTATGATTTTCTTCATAGGAATACCTCCTGAGGTTATCCTATTGAGATTCTTTTGGTCTGTCAAGGAAAACCTTTCCATGAAGAATCCGTGAATTTTCAGATTCTTTACTTGATAATTCTTCTCAGTATGATATGCTTACGGACATAAGAATAAAACGCGAGCAAGTTGTCTTGGTTTTTTAAGGAGTGAAAACGTGCAGCAAGAATTAAACCGATTGCATCAAAAGTATGGAGAAGAATTCGTCGCCATTGCGGCGCCTGTGGTTACCCATGATTTATATCAAAGCATGCGAGAAATTCCACATCACCATGAAAGTGTATACGAGCATTGTCTAGATGTTGCTTATTTTGCGTATCGGATCGCAAGAAGGCGTCAATGGGATTATGAATCAACGATCCGCGGCGCGCTATTGCATGACTTTTATCTGTACAAGTTTAAACGAAAAGGTTTATATCGTTTGATTTATGACGCTTTGAAGCATGCAGCCATGCATCCTAGACAGGCATTAAAAAATGCGTTGGAGAATTTCCAATTAAATGAAATGGAACAGGATATTATTAAAAAGCATATGTTCCCCTTTGGGATTCCTCGTTATCGAGAGAGCTGGGCGGTGAGTCTGGTTGATAAGGGGCTTGCGGTATTGGAATATGCACAACGGCTAACCCGTGGGAAAGTTCGTTGGTTGTACTTTTATCAAAAACCAATTTTACAAAATTAAAGATCGCGAAAGCGATTTTTTTTTTATGTCATGATTCACGAGAAATGCTATACTAAAGAAAGTGAAAACTCGAGGAGGCGCCATGAAACGATTGCAGGCAATTCAAAAAAGAATGAAGGAAGCGGATCTTTCGATCTTGGTGATTCCAAGCGCCGATCCGCATCAAAGCGAATATGTAGCGCCCTATTGGAAGTCACGGACCTTTGCGACTGGTTTTACCGGCTCAGCAGGCACAGCGTTGGTCACTCAAGAAGAGGGATATTTGTGGGCGGATGGCCGATATTTTATTCAAGCGCAAAAGCAGATTCAAGAGACTGGATTCCAATTGATGAAAATGGGCATACCGGGATATCCGACGATTGAGGAGTGGATCGGTGAGCATGTCGAATCCGGAGATCGGATTGGGTTTGACGGTAGAGTGATTTCCTTGGAGACAATGGAAGAATGGAAGTGCGCGATCGGAAATCGCAAAGTGGATTTCTCTATTGAAACGGATTGGATCGATAAACTATGGACAGAGCGGCCATCCCTGTCGGAGGCGCCGATCTTTGAACTGATGACGGAGTTTGCGGGGAAAGGGCGAAAAGAGAAGCTTGCCGAAGTGCGAAAGCAAATGAAGAAGCTTTCCGTGGATGCCTATGTGATCTCGAGTTTGGATGACATCGCATGGCTGACGAACTTGCGAGGCGGAGATGTGGCGCATACGCCGGTCTTTGCATCCTTCTTTATTTTGACCCGAGAGTCGGCGACCCTATTTGTTGAGGAAGGAAAGATTTCTAAGGAAATTTTTGCGAAACTGAATGCGGATCAAATTGAGGTCAAGCCATACGCTTTATTTTATCAAGAGCTTGGAAACTTGCAGGGCGCTGTCGGGTACGATCCCAAACGAATTTCCATGCTGGCGGAATCGCTTTTCAGCGATCAAGTTGTTGCAAAACCAATTCAGGAAATTACCACAGGCTTGAAGGCGGTGAAAAACGAAGTGGAATTGAATAACCTTCGAAATTGCCAGATCGAGGACGGTGCTGCCATGGTACGTTCGCTTAAGCGGATTCGCGAGGCGGTGGAAGCGGGACAAAAGCTGACCGAACAAGTGGTGGATGCGATTCTGATCGAAGAGCGCGGCAAGAGCTTATTCTTCTTGGAGCCGAGCTTTGACACCATTGCGGCCTATCGATCCAATGCCGCGATGATGCATTATCGCGCGACTCCGGAGAATGATACGGAGATCGAAGCAAAGGGCTTTTTGCTGATTGATTCAGGCGGCCAATACTATACGGGAACGACGGACATTACGAGAACGCTTGGCCTTGGGGACTTGACGGGAGAAGAGAAAAAGGATTATACCTTGGTCTTAAAGGGAATGATTCAGCTAACCATGACAAAATTCTTGAAGGGCACTTCGGGGCTTCAATTAGATCCCATTGCCAGAAGTCCATTATGGAAAGAAGGCATGGATTATAAATGTGGAACCGGCCACGGAGTTGGATATCTGCTGGGCGTGCATGAAGGTCCGCAAAATTTTTCGAATCGAAAGGGCGCCGAAACGCCATTGGAATTGGGGATGATTGTCACCAATGAACCCGGGGTGTACAAAGAGGGCAAACATGGGATTCGGACGGAAAATATGCTGGCGGTGCAAAAGGAAAAGGAGACCGGAGACGGTACATTCTATGGCTTTGAGACAATGACGCTATGCCCCATCGATACGCGGCCGATTGAGTTGACTCGGTTGCTTGACGAAGAAAAGGCATGGTTGAATGCCTATCATCAACAGGTATTCGATGCCTTGGCTCCGGTATTGAGTGAAGAGGAACAGGCATTTCTTCGAGAAGAGACGGCAAGTATTTAGACGTAAAGGAGTAAGAATGACAAAGATTCGAGCAGTATTATTTGATGTGGATGGGGTTTTAATCGATTCCATGCCGCAGTATACACAGATCTGGCAGCAAGTATTTTCAGAAGCGGGAGTCGAGTTGTCGGGCGAGGTGCTTTATCGAAGAGAGGGCGCCACAAGTCTGGAGACGCGGGATTATTTCAAGACCTATTCCATGACCCGCCACTTGGATGCCGAGACCATCAATGAATTGGAAGCGAAGAAGCGAAGGCTGGTTGAAGAGAGCAAGAATTGGCCGGATATGCAGGGCGCCTATGACACATTGAAAGCGGTGAAAGCGACCGGGGTAAAGGTTGTGGTGGTAACGGGCAGCATGAAGGAAAACCTGCGCGAGAATCTTAGGATGCGATACCCTGACATGATCGAGGATACCTTGGTGCTCACCGGATATGATTACGAGAATTCAAAGCCGCATCCAGAACCCTATTTACGGGGGATGGAGTTGGCGGGCTGCAACTCGGATGAAGTGATTGTGGTGGAGAATGCTCCCTTTGGGGTGAAATCCGCCAAGGCAGCGGGATGCAAATGTTTTGTCGTCAATACGGGAATCTTGAAGAATGAAGAGTTGTTGGAAGCTGGAGCCGATAAGATCTTTACCGATCATGGGAGCCTGGCGGAAGCCATTGTGAAAGAAATTGAGAAAAGCGCGTAAGCGCTTTTTTTGTTACAAAGAGTTCATAAAATTCTTTTGAACCTTTTTCCCTTTCAGCCGTCTTAGGGGTGAAGAAAACAAAGGAGGAAACAATGAATTTTTTAGTTGAGAATTGGTTGATGTTGTTGCCATTGTTGGCATTGCAATTGGGATTGGCGTTGTATTGTATTCGAAAAATCGTAAAGGGCGGGGTTCGCAATCTGTCGAAACCCATTTGGATTATACTGGTCTTGTTCTTGAATCTGGTGGGTCCCGTGCTCTTTATGCTGGTCGGTCAGAAGGAGGCATAGGATGATATATGTAAAGGGATTAGAAAAGGAGTTTGGTTCCTTTCGTGCATTGAAGGGATTGGACTTCCATGTTTCAAAGGGGACGGTGCATGGCTTTCTTGGACATAATGGTGCGGGCAAAACGACTACATTGAATATTTTGGCGGGATTCAGCCCTTATGGGAAGGGATCGGTTCAAATCGATGGCATTGAAGTGAAGAACGCGAAATACAAGGTGCAAAGGATGATCGGGTATTTGCCGGAGTCGCCTCAGTTTTATGAATATATGCAGGCGAAAGAGCTGTTGACGCACTTGGGTCGAATTCAGAAGGCATCCAAGCCGGACGCGGCCAAGCGAGCAGAGGAATTATTGCGCTTGGTTGGTTTGGAGTCGGCGTCAAATCGCAAGGTAGGCGGGTTTTCCCGGGGGATGAAACAGCGGTTGGGCATGGCTTGCGCATTGGTCCATGATCCGGAGCTATTGTTGCTGGACGAACCGACCTCTGCCTTGGATCCGGAAGGGCGCCGCGAAGTGTTGGAATTGATTGAGACCCTGAAGGCAGGGGGGAAAACGATTCTGATTTCCACACATATTTTGTCGGATGTGGAGCGGGTATGCGACAGCGTTACCATGATCAAGGACGGAAAATGCATCTTTGACGCGGGCATAAATACGTTGAAAGAGATTCAGGGACCGGCAACCTACCGGATTGAGTTTTCCCGATTGCTGACGAAACGCGAGTTGGCTGCGTTGCGAGGCGCGGATTTTGTAGCTGATTTTAAATGCGAAGAAAAGACGTGTTTTGTCAAAACGCCTAGCGAAGATGAAGCGGTCAGTCTGCAGCTGGCACAGGCAATCATGGAGTTGAAGCTGCCGTTCCGTGCGATCCAGCGTCAAGAGCGCACGTTGGAAGAGTTGTATATACGGAGGATGAACGGACATGATTGAATTAATTTGGAAAGAGCACTTGGAAGGGATGCGGAGAAAACAATATTTTGCCATTGGCATTTTGATCATCGGATTTGCCCTCTTGTCCCCTGTGATGATGAAGGCGCTGCCGGTTCTATTGGAATCCCAGACAGGAAGCGAGGAGATGGCGGCAGCCATTCCGGTAAACTTGCGGGAGTCCATGCGCAGTTTTGTAAAGAACATTCATCAGATTGCGACACTGCTGCTGGTCTATTTGGGCGCGAGCCAAGTCGCTTATGAACGAAACCAGCGTTTGGTTTTTCCAATTCACGCAGGTCTTGAGATACGGTCCATGATTCGCGCCAAGGTTGGTGTATACGGGATCGCCGTGTTTGCCATCACCTTATTGGGTACGGCCCTTACCGCTTTTTACGGCAGTGTCTTGCTGCCGGATACGTGGGCGATTTTCCCCGCGATTCTGTTTATAGGCGCGGAAATCGGATTGTATCTGTTTGTTGCCTATTTGGTGGGCATGGCGGTTGGAAGCTGGATTTCCAGCAAGATGCTGGCGACAGTCTTGGGCAGCCTAGTTTTGTTTGTCCTGGGATGGCTGGCAGGGTTCAGTTCTTTTGAATGGATTTTCCCAACCTATCTGATTGCGGAAGCGAATTTGCTGATTGCTTATTGGACAAGGCCTTTGATCGGCTGTATCTTGATGACACTTGCATGGAGCGCGATATTGGCGGAAGCGATTGGGTGGAAACTGGACCGGACAAATATGACGGCGCAGGAGGAATAACGATGAAATGGATGAAGAGAATATGGATTCCCTTGCTTATGGTTTTTGCTTTTGGCGTACTGGGGATGGGGAATATGGAAATTGAAACGGGCGAAGGGACGTTGTATGGCACCTTGGAAAAGGCGAAGGGGCATCCGAGGGAAGTTGTTGTATTGATTGCGGGTTCCGGGCCAACCGATCGTGATTGCAACTCGCTGGTGGTGCCCGGACGAATGGATTCATTTTTGCAGTTGAGCCAAGCCCTGAATCGGGAAGGGTATTCCGTTTTTCGATATGATAAGCGAACTGCGGGGAAGAGTCGGGAATCTTTTGGAGAACAAGTCATAGTCTTTGATGATTTTGTACGGGATGCTATACTGGTAGTGGAAGCGATGCAAGAAATGGGATATGAAAATATTCATCTGGTGGGACATTCGCAGGGAGCCATGGTGGCCATGCGTGTGGCACAGGCAACACCGGTTGCCAGTGTGACCCATTTAAGCGGTCCAAGCGATCCGATTGACAAGGCTTTTTTACAGCAACTCGAAATCTTGCCGAAAGATCTCTATGAAGAAGCGGAGCAAGCATTTGCGAAGATTCGAAATGGGGGAGAAATAGGGAGTGTTTCAGAAGAGTTGGAAGCCTATTTTTCAGATCGCACAGCATCATTCTTATCGAATTGGATGCAGTATGATCCTGTCAAGGAAGCACAGGCGGTTCAGGTGCCGTTGCAGTTCATCGGCGGCGGAGAGGATACGCAAGTGTTGGCGGAAGATCTGAATGTCTTTACATCTCAAATTGAGGGAGCATCGGTTCAATTGATTCCAAATATGAATCATGTGTTGAAGCGTGTGGAATCCGAAAGAGAGAATCAGCAGTCCTATCAGGATCCGTCCTATGCGTTGGATCCGGCACTGGTGGAGTCTATCGTTTACTTTCTGTCGCGCACATGAGAGGGGAGGGCGAGTTGCACGAACAGCAATTGATTGAACGGGCACGGCGTGGAGATTCCATCGCCATGTCTCAATTGATGCGCGACAACTATGCCCTTGTTTACGGTTATCTTTTGAAGGTGACAAGGGATCAAGAAACCGCGAAGGATGTCACCCAGGAGGCGATGACTCGGTCGCTGGTCGCCATTCGGTTATTTCGGGGAGAGTCAAAGTTCTCCAGCTGGCTGATTCAGATCGCTTATCACGCCTATTTGGATGAACGGGAAAAATGGGAAAAGCGAACCGTGCATCAGGAGACGGAGCAGATCGCATCGGTCTCAACGGAACAGGAAGCCATGCGCCACGAGCAAGTGGATCAGATTCAGAAGGCGTTATTGGAGATTGAAGAGCCTGACAGAAGCATATTTTTATTGAAACACGAACAAGGATATACATATCGTGAGTTGGCGGATCTTTTCGACTTGAAGGAAGGAACTATCCGTTCAAAACTCCACTATACAATTAAAAAAATTCAGAAGAAAGTGAGGGAACCGGATGAAGACATGTGCTGAATTTGAAATGGAAATCATGCATGCTTTTTATGACGAAGGCGAGATGTCGGAAGACTGCAAGTCGCATCTGGCGACCTGCGAATCCTGTCAGCAGTTTTACGAAACCATGGAAGTGATTCCGAGGGAGAAGGAAGAAATCATCATCGACGAATGGGTGATTCAAGAATCGGTTCGCGCGGCAAGGTTCGCTTTGGAAACGCGGAATCGACGGGAGAGATGGATTTTCTTGATTGGGACTTTGGGATTGATGGGAATCGGACTGTTTTTTTTAGCGGCTGGTTTTGGATCATTTATGAGAAATCTCTATATTGCCATGTATTTGGGCGGACCGCTGCTTTTGCCAATCATCATATGGAAACGACAGAAAAGGGGGCGGGAGCATGCGTGATTTGTTTTTCGGCGAACAGCCATACGGTTTGTTTGTGATTATTGGGATCGTCTTGGTGATCCAAGCCAATTGGGTTTTTCGGGATGCGGAAAAGCGGGGGGAAAACAAGTGGTTGTGGGGCGCCTTTGCATTATTGAATGTCCCTTCTAATTTGTTGATTTATCTCTTGGTGACACGGCGGTTGGGAAAGCGCCATGCCTGTCCGAATTGCGGGACCAAGATTCTGAATCAACATCACTATTGTCCCGTTTGCGGAGAAGAACAAGGGGAGGAAGCGTGAGTTCACGCTTCTTTTTTTCGTGTTATTGTGTTAGATTGAAGGCAGAGGGAGAGTGAGGGAAAAATGGAATATAATGACTATCAAAAACAAGCGATTTATACGATTGCCGATCCCTTGCTGGTTTTGGCTCCGGCAGGCAGCGGCAAGACGGCAGTCTTGGCAGCCAGGGTGAAAGCGGCAATCGAAGCGGGAGTTCCAGCGACGGAGATTCTTTGCGTTACCTTCACCAACAAGGCAGCCAATGAGATGAAGAGCCGGATGACTGACAAGGAGACACGCGGCGTGACGGTCAAGACCTTTCACGGCCTTTGTGTTCAGATCTTGCGTCAAGAGATCCATCGACTGGGTCATTCCTCGGAATTTGGAATCCTTGACGAAGAAGATGTGAAAGAGATTGCCATGGAGATTTTGCGCGCAGAGGAATTTCAAACATGCAAATGGTCCAAGCGAGCCATTTATTTTATTATTGAACAGATCAAGAAAAGGGAGTTGGAACCGGATTCACCCTGGCCGGATGGGATTGATCCCAAGGCCGGCGCTCGATTTATCCAGGTCTACAATCAGCGGCTATTTGATCAACGCAGCCTGGATTTTACGGACCTGATGGTAATGACCCACAGAGTCTTTCAAGAATTTCCCGAGGCGATTTCCGCCTGGCAAAAACGATTTACCTGGATTCAAGTGGATGAGGTGCAGGATACAGCCTTGCAGGAATACGAGATTCTGAAAGCCTTGGCGGCGCCGGAGGATCGCCTCGCCCTATTCGGCGATTTTGATCAGACCATCTATAGCTTTCGCGGCTCCAAGCCAGTCCTTTTATTGGAGCGGTTTCGTAACGATTTTCAGCCGATTGTCGAGGTTCATTTCGTTCAGAATTATCGATCCACCGAGGCGATTCTTAAAGCTTCTCAAGGGGTGATCTCGAAATTGGAAAATCGTGAGATGCAAGAGATGAAAGGGATGCTGGGGGAAGCCGGCGCGCCGGTTTTTGTGGGTTCCTTTGAGAACAAGGAAGCCGAATATCGATATCTTGCCCAGAGTATCCTGGGGCTGCAAAAGAAATACAATTTGCACTTTCGTGATTTTGGGGTCTTGGCGCGAACCAATTGGGTTTGCAAGGAGATCTCTCAGATCTTTAATCAGGCGGAAATTCCGCACTATACCATCGAAGAATTCAAGTTTTTTCGACGCGCGGAGGTGAAGGACGCCCTTGCGTGGCTTCAACTCATCGTAAATCCCTGGGACCTGTCCGCCTTCAAGCGATTGGCGAAGAAGGATATTGCCGGGGTTGGAGAAGCGAGGATGCAGCAGATATTGCGTTTGGAGCCGGAGATTGGATTGCGGTTGACGGATTTCAGCGATCTTTCCACCATTCAAAACCATGATCCCTACGGACTGTTGCGGGAAGCCTTGTCGCAAGGGAGACTGATTATCTTTGATGTGGAGGCAACGGGTCTGGATACAGCCCGGGACGAGATTCTGGAATTGGCCGGGATGAAGGTGGATGCCTTTGGGGTTGAAAGCACCTTTCATCGGTATCTGCGGCCCAGTCGTCCCGTTGGTTCCAGTGAAGAGGTTCATGGCCTCTCCGATGCCTTTTTATTGGAGGTGGGCGAGGATCCAAAACGAGTCATCCAGGACTTTATGGACTTTTCGGAAGGCTGCATTTGGATGGGACACAATGTGGGCTATGATCGCGCCATTGTGGAAAGCCATGTGGAGCGATTGGGGATAACAGGTTCTTTGCCTTTCGCCTATGACACCCTGGATATGAGTCGAAGGTTCTTTCCAAATTTGGGGCGCTATACCCTGAGCAATCTCTACGAAGTTTTTGATATTCAAGTGAAGCCGACGCATAGAGCCATCGATGATGTGGGCGCAACGCTGGAATTGTTTCGCCGTCTCTGGGAGGCTGTGGATCAGTATCGCTTGACAAGAGTCGATGCGGTGGATCAGATGAGCCATCTTTTTGAAGTCTTTGCTGAGCAGATGACAGGATTTCGTGCGAGTGCGAGAAAAGAGCGCCCGGAGGCACTTCTTAAAAGAATCTTGGAAGAAACCGGGGTTCGGGAAAGATGGAGTCGGAGAGCGGACGGAAAACGGCGGGAAGAAAATCTGGCGGAATTGCTGGTGTGGATGCAAGCCTTTGACGATAAGGAGTTGTCGTCGATGGATTCGCTTAGGGAATTGATGACCATTGCCGCCCTGGGGAACGAGACGGACCGGTATCGCACGAGCGAAGATCGGGTTGCCGTGATGACGGTGCATCAGGCGAAGGGACTGGAGTTTGATACGGTTTTTCTGGCGGGAGCAAGGGAAGGGATCTTTCCGAGCGCGAGAAGCCAGGATCCCTCGTCGATTGACGAAGAACGGAGATTGTTTTTTGTTGCCATGACGCGAGCGAAAAAAAGGCTGGCTATCACCTCTCATCGGGTGGATCATCGGGGACAATTTGCTCATGAAAGTCAAATGATCGCCGATATTCCACGGGAGTGGATTCGGCGGTATCAAAAATAAAACAGGTAGAATCCAATGGATTCTACCTGTTTTTGATTTTCTCTTTGATGATGCCCTTGCGGTAAGCGGCAATCAGCATTTCCAGATTGTTGATCTGCCGAATCAAATCACGGCCGATATCTGTATCCTTGACTCGTTTTCGTTCCACAGTCTTTTCGATGACGCGAACGGTGGATCGAATATCAAGGCCTTCTCGAATTGCCTTCTCAATGGATTCAAAGGGTTCGTGAGCTGCCAGTTGAAGGCCGTATGAATTATAGATCAGGGTGTAGCCGGCGATACCGGTCGTCTTTCGATAGGATTTCGAGAAGCCGCCGTCGATGACCAAAAGCCGTCCCTTGGCACGAATGGGGCTTTCTCCCTTTGGAATTCGAACTGGCACATGGCCATTGATGATATGTCCTTCCTTGGGATCGAGATTGAATTCTTTCAGAATCTTCATGGCGGTTTCCTCTTGATTGACCAATTGGAAATACGGGGTGAAGACTTCTTGATGCGCCTCGGGCTGATCGATCAGATATCGTTCGAAGGTAGCCATTTTATTCTTTCCGAAAATCGGAGAGAGAGGGTGGCACCATAGAAACCAGAGAAAATCGGTATTCCCCTGATCGCGGCGATTGTCAAAATAGGCTTCGCGAGCCAGGCGATCGAACAAGTCCATCAATGCCTTGCCGGAATAGCCTTCGCCTTCATAGGTAAAGGTTTGAAAGGAACCTGTCTCATCCATGGGAACGGAAGCATGGTACAAGAGATTTCCATTATAGGATTGATAGAGGCTGCCCTTTGCATAAAGGAATTCGATATGTCGCTGAAGCTTTTCACTCTTTCTGCAGGATCGGCGCAGTTTTTCGATGACCTGCTTCTCCGCTTTGGTGAGTTGACCCGGATTTTCTTTGTTCAAGGTCGGAAAGAGGCAATCGTTTAAGGGATAGGATTCGCCCTCCACCTCAATCGTTTTTGTATCGAAATGAATCGATCGAAGCAATTGTCGATCCTTTATTTGGTATTCGGGATGACGATCGATCAATGCATCTTCCAATTTAAATTGCAGGATGGTGATGGCTTTGTGCATCTTGGCCAGCAGGATTCGGTCGGAATCGGAGAGGTAGCTGGTTTCCGGCACCTTCGGCAAGAATTGCTTGCATGGATCGTTCTTATAAGTTTCCATGGCAAAGGTCGCCAAAGGCAAAAGATTGAGGCCATATCCATCTTCCAGGATCGACATATTGGCATAGCGCAGGCAGTTTCGAATGGCATTGGCCATGCAGGCTGCATTTCCCGCTGCGGCGCCCATCCATAGGATATCATGGTTGCCCCATTGAATATCCAGGGAATGATATTCCATCAAAAGATCCATGACAAGGTGAGCTTCCGGTCCTCGATCATAGATGTCGCCAACGATATGCAGATGATCGATGGTCAATCGTTGAATCACCTTCGCCAAGGCGATGATAAAACTGTCTGATCGGCCCAAATCAACAATGGTATCGATGATTTTGTTGTAGTATTCTTTCTTATTGAAGCGCTCTTCGTCTTCATGAAGCAACTCTTCCAAGATATAAGCAAAGTCTTTGGGGAGGGTTTTTCTTACCTTTGACCGGGTGTATTTGGAAGAGGCGACACGGCAAATTTGCACCAATCGATAGATGGTGATTCGATACCAGTCGTCCATGCGATCCGTCGTGTGGCGGATGATGCTCAATCGCTCTTCGGGATAATAGATCAGGGTCGCCAAATCCTTGATATCCGCGGATGAGAGGGTTTTACCGAAAACATCGGTAATCTTGCGTTTGATGACTCCGGAGCCATTGCGAAGCACATGGTTTAAGGCGCGAAATTCTCCATGGATATCCGTAAGAAAGTGTTCTGTTCCCTTGGGCAGATTCAGAATTGCCCGTAAGTTTATGACTTCTGAGGAGGCTGTTGCGACATTTGGGAAGCGCTGTGATAACAATTCCAGATATTCATGGTGTTGTTTTAATTCCTTTGAATGATAGGTACGCATCAAATTCTCCTTTCGAAATTTCACTGTAATCGTACCGGAATTTAGATAGTAATGCAACAAAAAAAGCAGGAATTTCCTGCTTTTTTTGTTATTTCGTTTAATTATTCATCATATTGACTAGCCGATTAGGTTTTCCAAATCATCTTTTACAGTTGAGATTCCAGCGATTCCAAAATTCTCAACCAATACATTGACAATATTTGGAGACAAGAAGGCAGGAAGTGTTGGTCCTAAGTGAATATCCTTCACGCCGAGAGCCAACAAGGCCAATAACACGATTACGGCTTTTTGCTCGTACCATGCAATATTGTATACAATTGGCAATTCGTTGATATCTTCCAGTTCGAATATTTCTTGAAGCTTCATGGCAATGACAGCCAAAGAGTAGGAATCATTACATTGTCCTGCATCCAAGACACGAGGGATTCCGCCGATATCGCCCAATTGTAATTTGTTGTATCGATATTTTGCGCAACCAGCCGTTAAGATGACCGTGTCATTCGGTAATCCTTGTGCAAATTCAGTATAGTAGTTTCGTGATTTCATGCGAGCGTCACAGCCTGCCATAACAACAAACTTTCGAATCGCGCCGGATTTTACAGCGTCTACGATTTTGTCAGCCAGGGCAATCACCTGTGCATGAGCGAATCCGCCGACAATTTCACCGGTTTCAATCTCTGTTGGAGGCGCGCATTTTTTCGCATGCTCGATAATCGCAGAGAAATCTTTCATTTCGTTGTCGCCGCGTTCTGGAATATGAGGGAAGCCCTTGAATCCAGATTCGCCGGTTGTATATACGCGATCCGCGTAGCTTTTGGCAGGTGGAACGATACAGTTTGTGGTGAAAAGAACCGGACCGTTGAAGGATTCGAATTCTTCTTTTTGTTTCCACCATGCGTTTCCGTAGTTTCCAACAAAGTGATCATACTTTTTGAAAGCAGGATAGTAGTTTGCTGGAAGCATCTCGCTATGCGTGTAAACATCGATTCCGGTGCCTTCTGTTTGTTTCAACAGATCTTCCATATCGCGAAGGTCGTGGCCGCTGATTAGGATTCCTGGTTTTGTGCCGACGCCGATGTTGACGCTGGTAATTTCAGGATTTCCATAAGTAGAGGTATTGGCTTCATCCAACAAGGCCATGGTCTTCACGCCGAAATCGCCGGTTTGCAAGACAAGGGCAGTCAATTCATCGGCTGTTAAGGTATCATCCAATGTTTTAGCCAATGCTTCCTCGATAAAATCAAAGATAGCTTGATCTTCAAATTTCAAGTTATACGCATGCTCTGCATAGGCAGCCATGCCCTTCAATCCGTAGATTGTCAATTCACGAAGCGAACGAATATCTTCGTTTTCAGTGGCAAGCACGCCTACTGTTGCGCCTTTTGCCAGCATTTCCTCTTCCGATTGAACGGTCCATTGCATACGTGCAGTCAACTCGGCTGGATAGCTGTTGGCAGCCAGCAATTCGTCGCGCAATGCGAGTCCCTGTTGAACGCGTGCTACAAATACGTCTCGATTGAAATTGGCATTGGTAATCGTTGCAAAGAGAGATTTGAT
>DAOUQF010000028.1 GCA_030625815.1 Eubacteriales bacterium | reverse complement strand
AATGGTCTTGCTGATGTTGCGGATACCAAGTGGAAAAACTACAAAGTATCGGAAGACAATTTGGAAGCTATGATCGAAGCGGACGAAGATTTCTATCTATTGTCAGTTCGTTCAGAAGCGGATTATAAAAAAGGCCATATTGAAGGCGCTGAATTGATTCCTTGGGGCGCGGGAATGGAAGAATCATTCTCAACGTTGCCAATGGGCAAAAAAGTTGTCGTATATTGCTACACGGGACAAACTGCAGGCCAAACAACAGCGGCTCTTCGTTTGTTGGGTTATGATGCAGTATCCTTGAATGGCGGAATGGGCATGGCGCCTAACGCTCCTCTAGGATGGTCGAACCATGACAAGCCAGTAGTAACGATGGATCTTTCAGCACAAGTGAAAGCATACTTTGAGAATATGCCAAAGCACATCTACAAGATCGGTCAAGTGGATTTTGTTGATATGGTGAAGGCCGGCGAAGAAATGACAATTGTCGATATTCGTCAACCGGACGCTTACGCGGAAGGTCATGTTCAAGGTGCTGTGAATATTCCTTGGGGCGCTCCAATCGCGGAGAACTTAAGCAATATTCCAAACGACAAGCCAGTATTTGTTTACTGCTACTCTGGTCAAACAGCTGGACAAGCGGTAATGACATTAAACCTAGCCGGATTTAACGCACGAAGCGTCAACTTGGGCTGGAACTTCGGAATCTCCAAGGTTGAAGGCGTTGATGCGGCAACAACAACCGATGCTGCAGAATTTGCAGGCGCGGTAACGGAGATTGATCCTTCCGTACAAGCGGCATTGACTGCATACTACAATGGTCTTGCTGATGTTGCGGATACGAACTGGAAAAACTACAAGGTGTCTGAAGACAACTTGGAAGCAATGATCGCAGCGGGCGAAGATTTCCAACTTCTATCCATCCGATCGGCTTCTGATTACGCAGAAGGTCATATTGAAGGCGCTGACTTGATTTCATGGGGTGCTGGAATGGAAAAACAATTCGATCGTCTTTCAAAAGACACGAAGGTCGTTGTATACTGCTACACTGGACAAACTGCCGGTCAAACAACTGCAGCCCTTCGCTTGATGGGTTACGACGCAGTTTCATTGAATGGCGGCATGGGCATGGCACCTAATGCTCCACTAGGCTGGGCAAACAATGAAAAACCAGTTGTTGCAGGCACCGTTGTTGAGCAAGGCGTGATGAATTATTTCGCAAATATGCCAGCGCATATTTACAAGATCGGTCAAGCTGATTTTGTTGACATGGTGAAAGCGGGCGAAGAAATGACAGTTTTGGACATTCGTCAACCGGACGCATATGCAGAAGGCCATATCAAAGGCGCGGTTAACGTTCCTTGGGGCACTGCCATTGCTGAAAACCTAGCGAATATTCCAAACGACAAGCCAGTATTTGTTTACTGCTACTCTGGCCAAACAGCTGGACAAGCGGTAATGACATTAAACCTAGCCGGATTTAACGCACGAAGCGTCAACTTGGGCTGGAACTTCGGAATCTCCAAGGTAGAAGGTCTTGAAGCTGCAACAACAACTGATGTTGCTGAATTTATGGGGGCGGTTACACCAATCGAACCTTCAGTTCAAGAAGCATTGACTGCATATTATGCGGGTCTTGCTGATGTTGCTGATGGAAACTGGAAGAACTACAAGGTTTCTGAAGCGCATTTGAATGATTCCATTGCAGAAGGAAAAGACTTCTACATTCTTTCTGTTCGATCTGAGAAAGATTATGCAGCAGGACATATCCCAGGAGCGAACTTGATTCCTTGGGGAGCTGGAATGGAGAAATCCTTCAATACAATTCCTAAAGACGCGAAGAAAGTGATTGTCTATTGCTACACGGGACAAACTGCTGGACAAACGACTGCAGGACTTCGATTGTTGGGATACGACGCAGTTTCATTGAATGGCGGAATGGGCATGGAAATCAATGCACCATTGGGCTGGTCAAATCAAGACGGATACGAAATCGTTCAGTAATCTGTTGATATCATCCAATTTAGAGAAAGCACCCGGATTTTTCCGGGTGCTTTTTTGCTGTTCGGGATTTTTCCGGGGTACATATCTGATATAAAGGGATGAAGGCGGTGTTGAAATGAAAAAATTCCAGAGTCTAATTTGTATATGGATCGGAATCCTTTTATTTTTGATGCCTTCTGGAGTTTGGTCGCTGAAGAATGAGGCGGTACTGGATTCTAATCCTCGTGTCTTGATTTTGTTTTCTTACAGCCTTGATTTTCCAACAACTGAACCATTTTTGTCTGGGCTGGAAGCGGGATTTCAAGATTCCGAGGTGACTATGCATATGGAGTTTATGGATACCAAGCGCATCTACGACGAGGAATACTTGGCTCGATTTTATCAGACGCTTGCCTATAAGCTAGAGAATCGGGAACCCTATGACCTGGTTGTTGTTTCCGATGACACTGCGCTGAAATTTATTGCGGATTATCATAAGAACCTATTCGGCCCAGTGCCGACTTTGTTTATGGGAGTGAATTCGGAAGAACTGGTCTATGCGTTGAAAGCCTGTGATCATATCACGGGGATTGTCGAACGGCCATCCATGGATGCGCAATTGTCGCTGATTTCCGAGCTTTTTCCGAAAATGGATGAATTGATTGTATTGAGGGATCAAACACCAACGGGTGTTGCGGAGTATCAAGCCTTTGTGACTGCGCTGGAGCAATTTCCACAGATTCAAACCCGAGAACTCCGAGCTTCGGAACTTACCTTTTCACAGATAGAGGGGGAATTGCAAACCGTACAAGGAAATGATGTGATCTTTTTATTGTCCTCCTATGTGGATATGGAGGGAAGCCGGCGAGATTTTGATGATGTGATGTCCCTGTTGAGACAGCAGGTTGCACCGGTATTCAGTCCCTATGAATTTGGGCTTGGGAAGGGCGCCATGGGTGGAAAGGTTGTCAATTATGCCGCATATGGGGAAGAAACCGCAAATCGAGCCCTTTCAATCTTGGCGGGAGAACCGATCGAAGATTTCCCGGTTTTAAATGGAGATGAAACCAATCGATATCAGTTCGACTATCGGGAGATGGAACGATTTTTAATTAAGGAAGAGCAATTGCCGGCGGGCAGCGAGATTCTTTACAAACCGATTCCGTTCTCGCAGGCGTATCGAGAGCTTTATTTGATAATTATGGGCCTTGCGATTCTTGGCGTGGTAGTTCTTTTTTTCCTGGTCATTTTGCTGCGAATGAAATCAAAGACTGCAAATTTGCTGCACGAAAAGAATCTGCGATTTTTATCTTTTTTTGAGGCGGTTGAATTTCCGGCGGTCATTTTGGATGAGGAAAATCGAATTGTACAGAGCAATCGTCCCTTTCTGAAGATGTTTCAGCTGGAAAATATCAGTGGGAAGCCTCAGCTTCATCAAGTAATCGGACGGTGGAAGGAAAATCAGCCCGATGAATATGAATTGGCGGAATATCCGTTTATCCGCGCTCGCCTGAATTTAATTGTAGATCAGGATCAAAAACTTGGCGCTTATGTTTTGTTTTCAGATGAAAGTCATGAACGGAAATTGGAGCAAGTCTTGTCGGTCTATAAGGAGACCTTGGAATCCAATCGATCCGGCATCCTTATTGCCGATCGAGAATTGCGCCTGGTATGGCTGAATCAAGCCTTTTTGGACTTGATTCAGCGGACCCGGAGCCGATTGCAGGGAATATCCATTCGATTGGCCCTTGAGCCCCTGGCGGGGAGCGAGGAAATTTGGGAAGAATTAAAAACCACGGGGTATTGGGCGGGAGAACTCTCTTGCAAAGAAGCGGAAAGCTATCGTGTGTTTTCCTTTTCGATCTTTGCCGTGTACAATAAGCAGGAAGTGTTGAATTATGTGGGAATGATGGAAGAGATTACAGCGCGCAAGCAACAGGAACGATTGTTGATCGAAATCTCTCAAAAAGATCGATTGACGGGATTGTTAAACCGGAGCACTTACTTTGAACAGGCGGAAGCGGAGTTGGTAAAGTCGGATTCCGCGACGCTGTATATATTGAATCTCAATCATATGAAGGCGTTGAACGATCGATTCGGACATTATTTTGGAGACGAGGTATTCAAGCAAATCTCGAATCGACTTAAGGCGGCTTTTCCGAATGTCTTGATCAGCCGATTGGGCGGGGATGAGTTTTCGATTTGCTGCTTCAATATGAGCGACGAGGAACGCAATGAGTCTTTGATGCGAATCAAAGGATTGTTTGAGAAACCTTATCAGGTTGGGGAGGAAGAAGTGGAAGTCACCGCATCGGTGGGAATTGCGCGATATCCAAGAGATGCAAAGGGGATTCCGGAGCTTCTGACCTGTGCGGATCTTGCCATGAGTTCCGGACGGCGCGGGCAAAAGAATCAAATTGTTGCCTATCGGGAAAAAATGAAGGCCGTCGCCAATGACAGCTATGAATTGATGACATCGATGAAGCGGGGGATGGAACAGAACGAGTTTTTCTTGAAGTATCAACCGATTGTCGACGGGGAGGAAAAAAAGGTTGTTGCAGCGGAGGCGTTGATTCGTTGGAATCATCCTAAATTGGGAATTGTATCGCCGCTTAGATTTATCCCATTGGCAGAATCGATGGGGTATATTCATCCCATTGGACGTTGGGTGATCCGTCAAGCGATGAAAGATCTAACGAAATTGCCGAAATCCATTTCCATGCATGTGAATGTATCGGTGAGTCAATTGGAACTTCAAGATTTTTTTGGAGAAGTGCAAGCGATTTTGCGGGAGTATCAGATCGCGCCGGAGCGTTTGGTGTTGGAATTCACGGAAACCCTGCCGTTCACAGACGGAACGCAGATTGATGAGTTCTTGCGAGATGCCCGGCAGGAGGGCGTTCAAATTGCCATTGACGATTTTGGACAGGGATATGCGAATCTTGCGCAATTGAGCAAGATCTCAGCCGATATTTTAAAGGTGGATCAGTATTTTGTCCATCAGATCGATCAGAACCCGGAACATCGCGAGATTGTTCAATCCATTGTAATGCTATCCAAGCGATTTGGATATCAATTGGTGGCTGAAGGGGTTGAAGTGGAGGAAGAGGCGAAGTTCTTGACTGAAATGAAGTGTCTGATTCAAGGTTATTATTATGCAAGACCAATGGCAATCAATGACTTGATTCGTTTGATAGAGAAAATGCATGGGGAGGCTGTCGATGACGATACGAATTGAAACGG
Organism: Eubacteriales bacterium; assembly: GCA_030625815.1. Taxonomy (GTDB): domain Bacteria; phylum Bacillota; class Clostridia; order Tissierellales; family GPF-1; genus GPF-1. The sequence continues at coordinate 46,259 of DAOUQF010000028.1, read as the reverse complement.
ACCGATTGATTTTGAGGACTGGAGCATCTGAAGATCTTGGGGAGATTGTTGCGTACTTTTTGCGAAATCAGTCTTTTTTGGCACCCTTTGAGCCCACTCAACCGACTGCTTTCTTTACGAAAGCGGCGCAGAAGGAATTGATGAAGAATGATCTTTTAGAGTGGCGGGAAGGGTGGGCTCTGCGGTTGTGGCTCTTTGAAAAGAGCCGTCCCAAGCGAGTGATTGGCTCGATTCGTTTTTCCAGCGTGGTTCGAGGCGCGTTTCAATCCTGTTTTTTGGGCTATCGTCTGGATCGGGATTTCGAGCGGCAAGGGATGATGACAGAGGGATTGACTGCGGCGATTCCCCTTGCATTTCAACAGCTTCATCTTCATCGGATTGAGGCGAATGTGATGCCGAATAATCAGGCGAGCCGCCGCGTGTTGGAAAAACTTGGATTCCGGGAAGAGGGCTTGGCAAAACGATACTTAAAAATCCATGGTGAATGGGAAGATCACCTTCACTATGCGATGATCATTGAGGAGTGGAAAGGGGAGTGGAAAGATGGAAACTAGGGTGTTTGGCAAGGGCCAAGAACTTGTTTCGGTTTTGGGAATGGGGTGCATGCGGTTTCCGCTAAAGGGCGAAAGCACCAAGGAAATCGATGAGGAACAGGTGCAAGAAATGATGCGCGTGGCAGTTGAGGGCGGAGTGAATTACATCGATACGGCCTGGCCATACCATGGCGGGGAAAGCGAACCGGTGGTGGGACGAGCGATTCAGGCCCTGGGGATTCGGGAGCAGATTCATTTGGCGACGAAATTGCCAAGCTGGCTGATTCATTCCCGAGAGGATATGGATCGATACCTGGATCAGCAATTGGAGCGGTTGCAGACGGATCATATCGACTATTACCTGGTGCACACCTTGACGAAAAAATTGTGGGCACAGGTAAAGGAACATGGAATTTTTGAGTTTTTAGATGAAGCGCTTGCATCTGGGAAGATACGCCATGTGGGGTTTTCGTTCCACGATAGCTTCGATCTTTTTCAGGAAATCATTGAGGCGTATCCCTGGGAATTCTGCCAGATTCAATTGAATTATCTCGATGAGCACTATCAGGCGGGAATTCAAGGGCTGGAATTTGCGGCAAGGCGCGGACTGGGTGTGATTGTGATGGAGCCCTTGCGGGGCGGCCGGCTGGTGAACAGCCTTCCTCCGGAAGCGGTGGCGCTGTTTGAAACCAGCGAAGAGCCCAAAACCGCGGCGGCATGGGGGTTTCGCTATCTGTGGAATCGTCCGGAAGTAAGTCTGGTTTTAAGCGGCATGTCGGATCTGGAGCAGATCAAAGAGAATTTGGAAACCGCGAAGGGTGGGAAGGTCGGCAATTTGACCGAGGCGGATGCTGCTATTCTCAAGCAGGTGCAGGGGATCTTGCAAGAAAAGATCAGGGTGGATTGCACGGGATGCAAGTATTGCGTTCCTTGCCCGCATGGAGTCGACATTCCTGGATGTTTCGAGTACTACAACAATGCCTCGTTGTTTTCCGACGAAGCGGGAGCGAAGAGGAATTATCTGCGATTTGTGGGTTCGTCCCAGGCGGCGTCGAATTGTGTGGAATGCGGAATTTGCGAATCCCATTGTCCGCAGGGGATTGAGATCCGCAAGGAACTGAAAAAAGTCGTTGAATTGTTTGGCGAATGATTGAAACTCCGGGCTTCCCGGAGTTTTATTTTGTGGGGAAACGAAGACGTGGTATAATGAGTGCAAACGGTACCATGGAGGTAAATTATGCCGAGTACGATAAAAGATGTTGCGAAAATGGCAGGGGTTTCCCCCTCGACTGTTTCGCGTGTCATCGCGGATCATCCAAAAATATCACAAGCGACGAAAGACCGAGTCTTGGAGGCGATGGAAACCTTGCAGTATCGCCCCAATGCCATTGCCAGGTCTCTTGCCAATAAATCAACTAAAATCCTGGGGCTGCTTTTGCCCAACAATGATGAAGATTTGCTTCAGAATCCCTTCTATGTGCAGGTGATGCGGGGAATCAGCCGCTACGCGCAAAAGGCGGGCTATTATATTCTCTATAGCTATACGGATCATGAGGAGCAGGAAATCAAAATGCTGGATGAATTGTTGCACAGCAAGTGGGTGGACGGCGTCATCTTGACAACCATTCGAGAGAATGATCGATGCGTCGAATTTTTGCGGGCAAAACAGCATCACTTTGTTGTCATCGGAACCCCGGAAGAACATGGGGATGAAATTCTTTGGGTGGACAACAACAACAGCAACGCCATGTATGAGGTGGTTGCCAGTCTTGTGGAGAAGGGACATAAACGGATTGCCTTTATTGGCGGCCCCCATGAATTTGCGGTAACGCGGTATCGCCTGCGCGGCTACCAAAAAGCCTTGAAACACTATGGGATTCCATTTCGACAAGAGTGGGTGGTGGAGCGAGACTATACGGAAAAGGCGGGGTACGGAGCGGCCAAGGAACTCTTTGAAAGAGCGGAGGTGGATGCCATTGTGACGACGGATGATTTAATCGCCTTTGGGGTGCAAAAAGCTCTTTTAGAATTGGGAAAGAACGAGGTTGCCCTGACGGGATTCAACAACACGATCTTGGCGGAATATAAAACGCCGGCCATTTCCTCGGTGGACATCAAAGCGGAAGCCTTGGGATATGAAGCGGCGAAATTGCTGATTACGAATCTGAAGGAGAAGAGCGAGGTCACTCATTGCCTGATTGACACGGAATTTATTGAGCGAGAATCTTCTCGCGTAATGAAAAAGCCCTCACGGTCGTGAGGGCTTTTCTTATGGCTGAAGAAGAATAACCGCTTTTGCGGGCAGGGTCAGGGTCTGGACCGGCGCGGTGAATGTAATACTGGTGCCGTCCATTGGGTTTGTTAGGGTGACGGGGAACTCAAGGCCTGAAACCTCGCTCAAGTCGATTTCGAATTCTTTTTCTTTGTTCAATAGGTTGTAGATGCTTAAAAGCGTTTGATCCCCTGCTTCCAAGAGGGTCGCGAAGGCGTACCGGTCATAGGAGAGTACACGGTATTGCGCGTCTCCTTTGGAAAGGATGGATTGCCGCAGGGCAATCAAATCCTTGGTCCATTGATAGACGGCTGGCGGCTCGGCCACTCGATTCCATGGCATATCGCGGCGATTATCGGGATCAGTGCCGCCCTCCAGCCCCAATTCGGTTCCATAGTAGAGGATTGGAATGGTGGGATAGGTGTAGAGGAAGGACAGGGACTGCTTCACATGAGCTTCTCCATGGGAGCCAACGGAAAGCAGTCTTGCGTTGTCGTGATTGTCGATAAAAAGTCCGTTCCATTCGGGGTTGCTTAAGCGCTCCTCTTTTCGAAGGGCTTGAATCAAGGTGTAGCTCTCGCCGCCGTCGGAGAAAGCCTCGCGGAGTCCTTCGTAGAGGGAGTAGTTGGTGAGGCCGTCAATTCCCTCCAGGTGATAGCTTTCCAATTGCTTGACATCATTGGTCCAGACCTCTCCCAGGAGATAGAAATCGGGATAGTCCGCCTTGATTGCCGTGGAAAATTCATTCCAAAAATCATGGGGAACATGGCGCATGGTGTCCAGTCGAAATCCGTCGACACCGGTTTCTTTAATCCACCACAGGGTGTTCTCGATCATATAGGCGCGAACCGCGGGATTGGAAAAATCCAGATCGGGCAGTCCGGCCAGCCAGCCTGTCTCCAATTGTGTGGGATCCGACCAATTGATGATATCGGTTCTTGGGTTGTACCATTGGCTTTTTTCTTCGTCCTTCAGCCATGGGCTGTTGTAGCCTGTGTGATTGACCACATGATCCAAGATGATTTTCAACCCGCGCTTGTGGGCTTCATTGACGAGAAGTTGAAGGTCTTTCATGGTGCCGAAGTGCTCTTCCACCTGGTAGAAATCCTCGATCCAATAGCCGTGGTACCCCCCGGTTTCATTGTCTGCGACGGGGGAGAGCCAGATCGCGGTGATCCCTAGCTCCTGAAGGTAATCGAGTTTTTGGATGACGCCTTGCAGATCGCCGCCGTGATAGGATTTCGGGGCGTTGGGATTGATGTCCCAGAATGCATCGGTAGCTTCCGACTCCCCGTTGGAAAATCGATCAACCAGTAAAAAGTAGATATTATCAGTCGGTGCAAGCGGTTGCGCCTGTGTGCAACCGGATAAAATGGGTATAAAAAAAATGATTGCAAGGATCAGGCTGAATTTACGCATAAAGGGCCTCCTAAGTATGGATTGTAAGTCCATTCTATCTAAATTTATACAGAAAAGCAATCGGTTGCATTAAAAGATAATAAGAGTGCAACCGCATTCATCAGTCCAATGTTTAGAAAAATTTTGCAATTTCTTGCAAAAGAGGATTGACAGAAACAATAGCAATGGTATAATGAACTTGTGAATGCAAACGATTGCACTGCGGTGCAAGAAGAATCAAAAGAATCGAAAGGGGAACGAAAATGAAGAAACTATCAATGGTATTAGTAGTTCTGCTCGCTTTGACCTTATTTGCGGGTTGTACGAGCGAAGAGCCGGCAGCAGGAGGCGAAACCCCAGCGGCTGCAACGGAGCCAGTTGAGATTGCCCTATGGGAACAAATGGACCCTGTGGCGCAAGATGTCTTTGACGCGGTGGCGGCCGACTTTATGGCGGCGCATCCGGAAATCACAATCGTGAGAACGCATTATGAGACAGAAGAGCTTCGCACCAATTTTCAAACAGCTTCTTTGGCGGGACAAGGACCGGATTTGGTTTATGGACCGTCAGATAACGTAGGCTTGTTCAATGTTTCTGGTTTGATTCAACCGGTAACCAATATTTTGGAAGCATCTTTCCTGGCAACAGTGGATGAAAATGCGAAAAAAGATGGATTTACCGCAGGCGAATATTGGACGGTACCTGATATTAACGGAAATCAAATTGCAATGCTGTACAATAAGGCGATGATTGACAAAGCGCCGGAAACATGGGAAGAGTTGGTTGCTAGTGCAAAAGATGTACAGGTGATTGACGAAACCAATCCGGACAAGTCAACATATGGATTCTTGTTTAACGAGAAAGAGCCATATTGGTTTGTTGGATTCTATAATGGATACGGCGGAAGCGTTATGGATGCCGACAATAACCCTACATTAGATAATGACGCCATGGTGAAAGCCCTTCAATTTGTAAAAGATGTTCGAGCAAAAGAAGGCTTGGGGATCGAAGGAATGGATTATGATATTCCGGATTCCCTATTCAAGCAAGGCAAGGCGGCAATCATCCTGAATGGTGCATGGTCATGGACATCGTATCAAGAAGCCGGAATTGATCTTGGCATTGCACCGGGACCAGTCCTTCCAGGCGGCGACAATATGACATTCTACAGCGCAACAAAAGGGTATATGATTTCTGCGGAAATGGACCCTGCGAAAACAGAAGCGATTCGAACATTCTTCACTTTCTTTATGAGTGCAGAGAATAATGCGAAATTTGCATTGGCAAACTCTCAAGCGCCAGCGGTAATCGCGGCATGGGATCTGCCGGAGATTAAAAATGATGAATTGCAAAAAGCGTCAATCGCAACAATCCAACATACAACACCAATGCCGATCGTAGCAGAGATGCGCGCGGTATGGGATGCTATGAGGCCAGAATTAGAAGCGGTTCTCTATCAAGATAAGGCGCCAGCCGATGCAGCAAAAGACATGCAGCAACGTGCAGTCGAAGGTGTTGCAACGATTCGAGGCGAATAAGAATTGATTGGGGGAGAATGAGAGTTCTCCCCCCTTTTTTTTCTCAAATAAACGAAAGGCGGAATTCGATGAGTGGGAACAACTCGGCGACAATGGCGCCATTACCCAAAAAGAAACGATATAATAAGAATTTAGCGGTGAGTCGATGGACGCCGTATCGGTATATATTGCCCGCTTTTATTGTAATGGCGTTGATGGTGTTTTATCCCTTGGGATACGGCATTTATCTTTCCATGACGGATATGAGTCTGGCGACATTTAAGAACCCGAACTTTATTGGTTTGGGAAACTATGTAAAGCTCTTTCAAGAAGCGGCTTTTTTGCGCACATTTGGACGCACCATTGTCTGGACGATTGTAAATGTCTTTTTTCATGTAACAATTGGCTTGTTTCTAGCGGTATTATTGAATCGTAAATTGCTAGGCAAAGGAATTCTTCGTGTGCTTTTGATCATCCCTTGGGCTGTTCCGCAATATATCGTCGCTTTGACTTGGCGTGGTATGTTGAACAATCAGTTCGGGGCGATCAATATTTTCCTGCAAAAAATTGGATTTTCCGCTGTGCCATGGCTGACGAATCCCTCATGGACCTTTGTGGGCGCTATTTTAACGAACATTTGGCTTGGATTCCCATTTATGATGATGATTTCTTTAGGTGGATTGCAGTCCATTGACAAGGAGTTTTATGAAGCGGCAGAGATCGACGGCGCTTCTGGGATCCAGCAATTCCGCAACATTACGTTGCCGTTATTAAAGCCGGTATTGGCGCCAGCCATTGTTTTGGGAACCGTTTGGACCTTCAACATGTTGAATGTCATCTTGATTATCGCGGGCGGTTTCGGGAACGAAAAGACACAAATCCTGGTAACGGAAGTCTACCGATTGGCCTTCAACTTTTATCGATATGGATATGCGGCGGCATACTCTGTTGTGATCTTCCTGATCTTATTGATTTTCGGGATGACCTTTATGAAGCGGACCCAAGGCCTTGAGGAGGTGCGGTAATGGAAAACAATCAAGTTCGGTTTCGCGATTCTTTTAAAAACCGACACTTCGAACGCAATGATTCTTGGCTGAAAATCATCTTGATTTATTTGTTGCTATTGATCATGTGTGTGGTGACGGTCTATCCAATGCTGAATATTTTATCCGTCGCATTGAGACCTGCAGACAATCTTTTTCAAATGAATCTGCAGATTGTGCCGGATAATTATACCCTGGAAAACTTTCGTCGCGCGATCTTTGAGATCGATCTTCTTTTATGGATTCGGAATTCATTGATTATCTCAATCCTGACGGCGGTGATCGCGGTTTGCTTCTCCGCATCAGCGGGATATGCGTTTTCACGGTATCGTTTTGCCGGAAGAAAAACAGGGATGATGATGTTTTTGGTCACGCAGATGTTCCCGGGCCCCATGCTGCTTTTGCCGATGTATATTTTGTTGGTGAAGCTAGGGTTGGTGAATCAATTCTTGGGACTTTTGGTGCCCTATACGGCAACGGCGGTTCCGTTTTCAGTCTGGATGATGAAGGGGTATTTTGACACCATTCCAAAATCCCTGGAAGAGAGTGCATATATCGATGGAGCTTCTCCGTTTATGACGTTCTATCGGATTATCTTGCCATTGGCAAAGCCTGCTTTGGCGATTACTTTTCTCTTCGGATTTATGTCGGCCTGGTCGGAATATATTGTGGCGAAGGTTATTTTAACGAAGCCGGAGGTGTTGACGCTGCCGGTGGGATTGGTATCCATGCAAGGCCAGTTTAATACCCAATGGGGCGTTTACTCGGCTGCAGCCTTGATTACCAGTATCCCGGTTGTTATCTTGTTTATTAGCCTATCCCGCTATTTGGTTGGCGGTTTAACTTTAGGCGGAGTAAAGGGCTAGGAGGATGAGCTTGAACAAAATAGAATTTCGTCGGGGACGCAAATGCTTGCGTCTCCGCTTTTATCCAGAGGGAATCTTGAGAGTTTCCTATCATGACCAACAGAACGTACAGACAGACGCGGTGTTATTGGAACCGATTCAACCGCAGATGTTGGATCGCAAAGAATTAAAAATGGAGGAGGAAATCCGCTGGCAGGACCTTCGGATCATGGTGAACAAAAAGGAGCTGACGCTCAAAATTTATGATTCGTTTGGATTGGTTCAGGACGATCGGGAGATCCGTACGGGCGGGAAACCAAAGCATATACGCAAGCGGAACTGGGAAGCGGGCATCTATGGATTGGGCGAAAAGTACCATTGGTTGAATCTGATGCACCACACGATGGAGAATTGGAATACGGATGCCTTGGCGCGAGTGCCTCAGCACTGCACGGCATTGACGTCCATGCATACGGCGATTAATTTTTATGTGGGATTAAGTGCGGAACGTTGCGTAGGCTGGTATTATGATAATCCGACCCATACGAGATTTTCATTTGACCATGGCAGAGGCGAAATGGCAGCGGGAGAAGGGGAAATGCGCTTTTCCGCCGACGGAGGACTTTTGGATTACTACATGATGGTGAAGCGTTCTCCACAGGAAGTATTGAAAGCCTATGGCCGATTGACCGGAACAAGCCCGCTATGGCCGCGAAAGTTCTTGGGGTATCAACAAAGCCGATATAGCTATCGTACCCAGAAAGAACTTTTGGAGGTTGGCAAGCGGTTCCGCAAGGAAGAGATTCCGTGCGATGTCTTGTATTTAGACATTCATTATATGGATGAGTATCGGGTTTTCAGCATTGATCAGAAGACTTTTCCGAATTTTGTCGAAACCCTTCAAACGCTTCATAAGCTTGGGTTTACAGTTATAGTCATCATTGATCCGGGAGTTAAGTTGGAGGAAGACGGCCAAGTTGCTTTGCCGGGTGCGAAGCCGGAGTACTTTATTCAAGATCCGAAGACAGGCAAACCCTACGTGGGTGTGGTTTGGCCAGAAGAATCGCTTTTTCCGGATTTTTTGCAAAAACAGGTTCGGGATTGGTGGGGCAACCTGCATAAAGCCTTTGTGGAGGCTGGAATTCGAGGGATTTGGAATGATATGAATGAAATCGCTGATTTTTCCACGAAATCAAAAACGGTACCTACGCGAGTCACGCATCAAGATGATGAGGGGAAAATCGTAACGCAAAAAGAAATGCACAATCAATATGCACATTATGAGGCGAAAGCGACCTGCGCGGGGATGAGAAAATTACTCAAGACCAGCCGTCCTTTTGTTCTGTCTCGCGCCGCTTGTGCGGGAACGCAGCGCTTGGCTGCTGTATGGACTGGGGATAATACGAGCACATGGGAGCATATGGAGATGAGCATTCCAATGTTCTTGAATATGGGATTGAGTGGATTTTCCATGGTGGGAGCAGACGTTGGCGGATATGATGGAGATCCGTCTGCCGAGATGATGATTCGCTGGATGCAATTGGGCGCATTTACGCCATTGTTTCGGAATCATGCAGCGGTTGGCACGCGGCATCAAGAGCCTTGGTGTTTCGGCGACGCAGCGCAGGCAGCCATGAAAAAGGCAGTGGAAATGCGAGTTCGATTGCGCAGCTATCTGTATTCGGCGCTTTGGCAGTCACATCGGGAAGGCGTTCCCATTATGAGACCACTTTATTTCTTGGATCAAACAGATTTGAGATTGTATGATGTGAATGATCAATTTTTATTTGGGGATCATTTGATGGTGTGTCCGGTCATGAGGCCGGGGCAGCAGCAGCGAATGGTGATCTTTCCAAAAGGGGAATGGGTTGAATTTACAACCGGCAAGCGCTATACGGAAGCGGCTTCAATTGTAGATGCAGCGCTCGATCAGATTCCGGTATTTGTTCGAGCGGGCGCGGTGATTCCGATGGATATGCCTTCTCAATTTGACCCTGAGGGTGAGATTGACGAATTGGAATTGATCTATTTTGAAGGCGTGGAGGGCTTGAGAACCAAACTTTATTTCGATGATGGGCAGAGCTTTGCTTTCGAATCGGGAGCGTACAGAGAGTCCTGGATTCATGTGGAGGATGGGATCCTGCGGGAAGAAATTTTGCAAGATCGGTATTCGGCACCTGTTATGAAGATAACGAAAAAACGCTAGCCAATATGGCTAGCGTTTTTTTGTAGAGGAAGAATTAAGCGTTATAAAGGTTCTCATAGTATTCTTTCAGCATGCGGTCTGTACCGAAAAAGTCTTGGGTTGAGCGAATGCTCATCTGCATCATGCGGACCCAATGCTTTCGATCATTGTAGTAGGTTGGGATCACTTCTTTTCGAAGGACGCGGTAGAGTTCGGTCAAATCATGGGCGTCTTGTTCTTCGATATTTTCCGACTCGAAGGCATCGCCGAATTGCCAGCCGTTGACTCCGTGCTGACAGGCTTCCGGCCACCAACCGTCCAGAATGGAGAAATTCAAAACCCCGTTCATGGCCGCTTTCATACCGGAAGTGCCGCTGGCTTCCTTCGGTCGTCTTGGGTTGTTGAGCCAGATGTCCGAGCCTCGTGTCAGGGCGGCGCCGATGGTCATATCGTAGTTTTCCAAAAAGACAACGGCATTGGGATATTTTTTTGCCATGGCGACAATGCGCGAAACAATTTCCTTGCCATTGTCATCCAAGGGATGTGCCTTTCCGGAGAAGACGATCTGGAGCTCGCCATTTTGCAAGAGGGGCTCCATGATTCTGAGATCCGAGAAAATAAAGTCACTGCGCTTGTAGGGCGCCGCACGGCGCGAGAATCCAATCAATAGGGCATCGGGATTGAGGGAAACGCCATTTCGTTCTTCCACCATTTGAATCAAAGCCAATTTGTTCGTCTGATGGCGAGCCCAGAGGGTTTCTGGATTGTCAATGGAATTCAGCATGCCCTGATCCACCCAAGTCGGGAGATGAATGGCATTGGTAATTCCAATGATTTCGCAGCGATCCTTGATATGAGCCCACATTTTATTGGCGGTTTGTGCATGAAGGGCGGCGACGGCATTGGCTTTTTTTGCCAGACGAAGGGCGGCCACCGTCATATTGAAGGGGGCGCCTCCCAGAGAAACCAATTGCTCCAGGGTCAGGCCGTTATTGGCGCCCATATAGATCAACCGATCCAATTCGTGGGATTCGTTGCCTTGAAGAATCGGTGTGTGCGTCGTAAATACCACCTGCGGTTTGATGGCGGCTTTGGCCCTTTCAAAGCTCATGCCTTTTTCCATCTTTTCGCGAAGCAGCTCAAAACCGGCAAAGAGGGCGTGACCCTCATTGAAGTGAACGACCTCCGGGTTGATGCCCAGGGACCGCAGGGCGCGGATTCCGCCAATTCCCAGAACCATTTCTTGGGCGATTCGCTCTTCGCCAAACCAGCCGTAAAGCTGGCCGGTGATCCAGCGATCGGCGCCGTTGTTTTCGTCGATATCCGTATCCAAAAGGTACAGGGTTGCATTTCCAAAGGCTTCACATTTCCATACCTTGCAAGCGACATCTCGCTGGCGGATTTTTACAGTTACAGTAACCCCGGTTTCCTCCAAAAAATCATAGACACGGTTGGAATAGCTGTCGTACGGCGTCCCATCTTCTTGAATATACTGGTCCGTATAGCCTTGTTTCCATAGTAACCCAAGGGCAACCAAAGGCAGATTCAAGTCATGGGCGCCCTTTAAATGATCGCCCGCCAGGATGCCCAAGCCCCCCGCATATTGTTTGAAGCTGGAGTCCAGTCCGTACTCCATGCAAAAATAAGCAATCTGTTTTTTCATAAAATCCTCCTATGAAACAATGGGGATATTGACCCCGTCTATATCGCAATACACATCTTTCTCCCAGACGCGAAGATGGAGCGGTTTGCCTTCCAGCAATTGGAGGACCAGTTCGTTTCGCGTTCTGCTGATCTTGATTTCACTTCCGCGATACCGAAGAACAAAGGAATAGCCAGTCCATTCTTTTGGCAGGACGGGGGTTAGATACAGCCCATTTTCTTTGACGCGAAGTCCGCCGAAACCATAGACCATATTCATCCAAGTGCCCCCCATGCTGGTGATATGCAGGCCGTCATCCGTATCGTTGTTGTAATCGTCCAGATCGAGGCGGGCAGCCCGATGAAACATCTCCATGGCCTTATCGATTCGCCCCAATTCCACCGCTAAAATGCTGTGGACACAAGGGGAGAGGGAGGATTCATGGACGGTTCGCGGTTCATAGAAATCAAAATTGCGTTCCTTTGTTTCCGTTGAATAGAGATCGCCGAGAACAAAGAGTCCCTGCAGCACGTCGGCCTGCTTGATAAAGCAGGAACGAAGGATGCGGTCCCAGGACCAGTTCTGATTCAATGGTCGTTCTGCTGGATCCAGATCGGCTGCCATGCGCTGTTCTTTGTCCAGATAGCCGTCCTGCTGCAAGAAGATGCCCAAAGTTTTGTCTTTTGGCTCAAACATTTTTTCTTCCACCGATTGCCAATGCTGCAGCTCTTCTTTTGTCACCAGATGGCGATCGAGAATTTCATGAATTTTTTGAGGCTGAGCGTAGTGATAGCTTGCGATGGTCTCTTGCGTGTAATGGAGTGTCCATTTTGCCATGCGATTGGTGTACCAATTGTTGTTGACGTTGTTATCATACTCATTGGGCCCCGTGACCCCTAAAAGCACATAGGCTTTTTTTGCCTCCGACCAGTTTACGCGATTCGCCCAGAAACGGCTGATCTCAATCAGGACATCAAGGCCGTGGCTCAAGAGGTAGTCTCGGTCTCCCGTATAGAGCACGTATTGATAGATGGCGTAAGCAATCGCAGCGTTTCGGTGGATTTCTTCAAAGGTGATTTCCCATTCGTTGTGGCATTCCTCCCCATTCATGGTGACCATGGGATAGAGTGCACCCTTTACGCCGAGTTTGTTTGCGTTTTCTACGGCTTTTTCAAGATGGCGATGGCGATAAATCAAGAGGTTTTTTGCGATCTCCGGTTTTGCTGTCGACAAGAAGACGGGAATGCAAAAGGCTTCCGTGTCCCAGTAGGTGCTGCCGCCGTATTTTTCACCGGTAAATCCCTTGGGTCCGATATTCAATCGGGGATCCAGGCCATTGTAGGTTTGCTTCAAATGGAAAAGATTGAACCGAATGCCCTGTTGCGCCGCATCGTCACCCGAGATTTCTATATCGCTCTCCTGCCAGATTGCGGACCAGGTCTGTATATGGGCGGTTCGCAATCGATCGTAGCCCATTTCTTTGGCGTTGGCCGCGGCTTGATAGGCCAATGCCTTAATCTCCGCGGTCTTGTGGTCGCGGTTTGTGAGAACGGCAACAATCTTGTCGAGAAAAATGGGAACGCCTTTTTTGAGCTGGATTTCGTATTGGAGGGATGCCAGCTGCAGATGGGCGGTTTCGCCAATCAGGGTAGCGCCGTCCGCGTCAATGGCCATGGCGGCACCCACAACGAATTCTGTCTTTTTGGTGGTGGCCATAGCAAAGCCTTTGCCGTCTGCCGCTTCCGCCTCCATGGATTCCCAGAAGACTTCCTCGTAATTGGAGTCTTCATTTCGGACGTTTTGATTGAGTCCGGGCGCCCACTCCAGCTGGTGATTTCCCTCAAGCGCCTCCACTTGAAAGCGAATGGCCGCAATCTCGCGATTGTTGGTACTGACAAAGCGCTCGATGGTGAATTTCACTTTTCCTTCCGGTCGGACAATCGTAAAGGTGCGGGTCAAAAGGCCTGTTTGCATATTGAGGACTCGTGTGAAGTCGGAAAATTCTTCCTTGGCGAGATCCACGGCAACACCGTTGAGTTTCATTGGGGTATAAAGAAAATTGACGGCATTCAATACCTTGGCAAAATATTCGGGATATCCGTTTTTCCACCAGCCAACCCGGGTTTTATCGGGGTAGTACACCCCGGCGAGGTAGGTGCCCGAGAGGCTGTCTCCGGAATAGTCTTCCTCGAAATTTCCGCGCATGCCCATATGACCGTTTCCAAGGCTCATCACACTTTCATAAAACCGATTCTCTTTTGGGTGGAATCCATCTTCGATGATCTTCCATGGATCCGCTTGAATTCGTTGTTTCATAGGTACACAACCTTCCTGGTATTTGTGAATGCAACAGAGAAGTTTTCAATCTAAGTTTCTTATGATATGCTAGTAGTGCAACCGATTGCACAACTTTATTATAGCAAAGGTTTGCCTGAGGCACAAATATTTTTTTTGGAAAGGATGATTGGATGGGAAATCGTTGGAAAGCGGTCGTTTTTGATCTGGACGGCGTGATCGTAGATACGGCAAAATATCACTATCTTGCATGGAAACGCCTTGCCGAGGAATTGGACATTCCGTTTACTGTGGCGGATAATGAGCGATTGAAAGGGGTCAGTCGGATGGCATCTCTCGAGATCCTTCTCTCTCTCGGAGGAAAAAGGGCCCAAGCGGAAGAGAAGAAAAGGTTGGCGGAACGGAAAAATGCGTGGTATGTGGAAATGATCGATAAATTGACCAGGGAGGAGTTGTTGCCCGGGGCAGAACGCCTTTTGCGCCAATTGAGACGCGACGGGGTGAAAATCGCCCTGGGTTCTGCCAGCAAAAACGCGGCGCGCATCTTGGAGCGACTGGAGATTGGCGAATATTTTGATGCGCGAATCGATGGAACCCGGGTGGGCAAAGCCAAGCCGGATCCGGAAGTTTTTCTCTTGGCGGCCAAAAGCGTAGGTGTCGATCCCGTCGATTGTCTTGTTTTTGAGGACGCGCCGGCCGGTGTTGAAGCGGCGAAACGGGCGGGCATGCATGTTGTTGGAATAGGAAGTGAAGAAAATTTACCCCTTGCCGATTGGATTTTAGAATCTTTGGATGAAATTCAAGACGAAATCCTTTATGATGGGTTATAGATGAGTATTGTTGAGGGGGAGGCATCATGATAAAAAGGAAGCGGAGAAAAGGAATGTTGATTGTGATCAGCTTGTCTTTGCTGGGCTTCTTTTTTGTGCCAAGTCTTAGAAGCGAGATGGTGATGCGACCGGCAAGTTTTTTGGCTTATCGGGACAGCGTGATGCGGGAGAAGGGATTTCAGCTGGTGCTGCCGGACGGGAATGCCACAGGGAAAGAGGATTGGACCTCCAGCATGAAGATCTATCATGCCTCGGCCTTTGAATCGGCGGAGAATCCGGTTTCCGCGACTATTCTATACAATTTTGCGAGTTTTTCGAAGGGCAGGTCTCGTATCTATGACTCCGGTTCGCCTTTTGAAATGGCGTACTATGGGGCTTATGCGGTGACTCGGAAGGGTGACACGCGTCCCTTTGGCTTTGCTGCATCGGGAGAGTTGGATCAAAAGGAGCTGTCCATCATTCCGCTGTATGATTTGGAGGTTCTGGTTTTGCGGGGACTGGGCTGTCCGCGGGAGCTGGCAAAAACGAGGATTGATTCTTTTGAAGAAACAAGGGTCGATGATGCGCACCCGTTAGCGGAATGGATTCGTGTGGATACTCGAATCGAGACGAGATCTCTTGTGCATGCGGCCGGCGATTGGAATCAAAACGATTTGCAATACGGTCCGCCGCCAAAAGAAGTGGAGGAGTCTTATCCGCCCTTGATCCTGAAGGGACGGGTGTACCTGCGGTACTTCCCGGAATGGGAATCCACGGTGTTTCTCTATGTGTTTGCAAAGGATGAAGCCTTGATCGAAGAAACGGATACGCTATTTTTACAACAAGTGAAGATTTACGGGAGGGATTTATGGGCGCCTTGATAATTGCGATGTTTTGTAGTGCATCATTAGCGTTTTTCTTTAAGGAAACGGAAAAAAGAAACTTGAATCGATATTGGGTGACTTCGGCGAACTATGTGGTCGCAACGGGGGTTGGAATTTGGATGGTGATTCAGTCGCCGCCGGATCAATTGCCGCCGGTTTCTTTTTTTGCGATGGCGGGGATTGCGGGTTATTTGTTTTTTGAATCCTTTTTGCTGTATCAAAAAAACGTGCGCAAATTTGGCGCGTCTCTGACCGGTTTTTACGGGAAATTGGGCATCTTGCTGCCGGTGATTTTATCCTTGGCCGTGTTTCAAGAATGGCCGACCCGCTTTCAAAGCGTTGGGATTGCCCTTGCGATCTTGGCGATTGGAATTGCCAATCGAACGGGAAAAGGGAAATTTGAATGGGCGGTTCCGCTCCTGCTCTTTTTTCTCTTCAACGGGATGGCGGAGTTTATGAACAAGGGGTTTGAGGCCTCGTTTTCTCTTTCTCTGCGGCCCCTGTGGCTGACGTCTGTTTTTGGAATCGCCTTGATCTTCAGCCTCGGGAAGAGCCTTTCTCAGGGGAAACCGGCGAGGTCCATATGGGCATGGGGTGTTGGAATTGGGGTAACCAATCTGTTTTCTTCGTTCTTTTTGATTCAAGCCTTGGTGCAGCTTCCGGCAGCGGTGGTCTTTCCATCTTTTGGGGTGGGGAGTATGCTGCTGATTTATTTGGGAAGTGCGGGATTTTATCGGGAAAAGTTGACCCGCATGCAATGGCAGGCGGCGGGTTTGTCGCTGATTGCCATCTATTTGATGAACCAATAAAAAAAGAATCCGGAAGGATTCTTTTTGTCTTATCGTGTTTGTTTGACGATCCATTTTGCCAAGGCCTCCGTTTGGATGGCTTGCGTGGATCCGGGGCGGACACTGCCGTCAGTACCCGTATAGTGTTTCAATCCATAGGCGGGAAGATCCATGCCGGGAACCAGATTGCAAGGAACCGGGATGGAGATGATCCCCATATGTTGAGCAAAGGTATGAATCGCCTTTAGGGCTTGATCGGCGCCTCCTTCGGTGGTTCCGGCGGTGGCGAGGGCGGAGCAGGTTTTGCCTGCAAGCATGGCGTCTGTCCAGAAAATGGCAGCTGCATCGAAGAGGGTTTTCATCTCCGCGGAGACATTGCCAAAATAGGTGGGCGATGCGAAGACAAGGTGATCGCAGGGCATGAGATCATCGGCCGTTGCTTCCGGAAGCCGGAGATACTCGCGATATAGGTCTGCGTCTAACTCGAATTGATCGACCAAGGCTTGTCCGTCGGGATCAGAAACCCGGTAGAGGGTGGCATCCTTCCCAAGATCGTGGAAGGCAGTTTCCAGCATGCGTGCCAACAGATATGTGTTTCCGGATACGCTATGTACAAATAATCCAATTTTCATGATTTTTCTCCTAAAAAAACCCCGGATCACTCCGGGTTATTCGGTAAAGTGAATATATTTTCCGCCGATCCAGCCATAGCCTTCGGCTTCGCGATAGATATAGGACCATCCGCCGATCTTGCCTAAGACAAGGAAGGTTTCATCCGTGCCAAGGGATGACAGCACCGCTGAATCCATGGTGGGCGCGTTTCGGAAATTGACGCCGGCAGTGACTTGTGCCTTTAGATAGAGAGTATCGAGGCTGTTGTACACTTCCATTGTGGGATATTTTGCGAGAACCTCATCGGAAACAGAAAGGGCAACAAGCGTTGGGGCGGAATCGCCTGAAACGGGTGAATCCGTTTCACTGCTTTCTGTCGCGATTGCTGTTGTGGTTTCTGTCTGATCGGTTTGATCGGCTTGAGCGGGTTCAGTTGCGACGACCAATTCAACTTGCGGTTTATCCGGTTCTTCTATCGGTATCGGCGTAGTTGCCGCCTCCGGCGAACGGAAGAAGAAAAAGGCGATGGATGAAAATCCGATCAGGACGAATAAGAGGAAGATAAAGAGGGCGCGTCCGCGGTTCTTGGGTTTTGCGTTTGCATAGAGTGAATTTTTTTGAATGCCGTAGTCCCAATTGTATCGGTCATAAATACGATTGTATCGATCTCGCTCCTCTGGAACGGAAAGAATGGCGTAAGCCTCTTCGATCAATTGATTTGTCTTGCCTTCCTGATGGAGAGCGGCAAAGCGATTATGAGTAATCGATTCATCAGAATCGCGGGAAATCCCCAAAAGTTTATAGTAATTCTTCAAGCGATTCGTTTCCTTGTCAAAATAGCGGTAGTACACGATTGGTTCCCCCTTTTCCCGGTTTTTCACTAAGTTTCATTATATCATAAATAGTCTGAATAATCGAATGTTTAGAAGGAGAGAAGATGGATAAATTTTGAAAATTTGCTTTGATTTTTTTCTTTCATGGTGTGGAAAAAAGGAGAATGTGGTAAACTAAAATGGAATAAATCCATCTCGGAGGTGGAAAGATGACAGAGAAAAAATCGAGGTTCCATTTTTGGGGTCGCGCAAAGGGAAAAAGCGAAAAACAATTGGGTATTGATGAAGATGCGCTTCGAGAGTTTGAGGCGGTGCTTCATGCCGAGTTGGAAGCCGAGGATGTGCAGATTGAAGAGGATGAACCGATGGAGGAAGATCCGGAGGAAGTCATGCCTGATCCTGAGGAAGAGGAAGAAAATTTGGAGGAATTGGAGAAGGAAGTGGAACGCGTGCGTGAACTGCAACCGGAATCCATGCCGAATCCGCTTGAGCAGGAAATCCAGGAAGACCCATTGCCTGTTCGGACCCCCTTGGAAGATTCTTTACAAGAACAATTAGAGGAATTAAAACAGATCAAGTCTGGATTGCCCGAGGGTCGGCGCGAATGGATCCACGAACAAGCCATATTGGGCGCGAAACAGAACGATAGCGAGGTGCATTACCGTCGCCGCCGTCGACAACGGCCGAAGGGATTCGCAGGAAAATGGATTTGGATTTTGGTGATACTTTTGTGCGTTGCGGGGATTTGGTTTTTCCGGGGAAAGATCGCCGAAATTTTGCCGAGCTTTGAACGTGCAGAGACTGTAGACGTCCAAGATCCCGAGGCGCAATTGCGGACACGGATCGAGCTTTTCTTTTCCACGGCCAAGGTGATTGAGGCGGAAAGCATGACAAGCTTTTTCTCCATGACGACCATGGATGATCCACAAAAGTATGAAGCGAATCGGGATGCGATCAATGCCTTGATCGATTTGAAGACCAGTTTCGAGTTGGTGCAGGAATTGCAATATTTGGGAATTTCGAATCTGTCCATTGAAGAGGTGGACGGTCAGGCGATTCGTGCGATTGCAAAAATTGAAATAAATAGTATTGATCCGGTGTTGAAGAATGCCTTGTTTGAAACTGTTTGGCGAGTTCAAAATGAAGAGTGGGTCTTTGATGCGGAAGCTTATTTGACACAATTGTCCAATGCGCGAATTGCAGAGGGACAATTGCCGATTCAAACGATTGAGGACAATTCGGAGCTGCCCATCGGAGAGGTGGTTATCGAAGAGCCTGTTGAAGAGGCGCCTGTCGTGGAATTGACGGAGGCACCGCAGGTTATAAAGGAAACTGAGGACGGATTTATCCAGGTTGGCGGCTTCAGTTATGAATCAGAGGATGAAATCGCCTATTCCATGTTGACCTTGAAATTTGGCATTCAGCGGGAAGGCTTTGAAAAGATGGTGTTTACCTCCGCAGAAGCAAAGGAGGATCAATCGGTTGACGCGCCATCCTTCCGATTGTGGCTGTCGGAGGACAATCGTCAGCTGACGGTGAAGGTGGACAGCGGGCTTAATGAGTTGGAAATTGCTGATTACGATCGCTATAGTGCGATTATTGATAAGATTGAGGTGGATCAGGAAACGGGCATCTTGGTATTTACATTTGATTCACCAACCCAAGTAAGGCCCTATGAATGGAAGGGCTTGCTGATTATTGATTATGAAGAAAAACAATAAGGAGGAGCGGGATGCCGAATCGATACTTGGTCATCAGCAAAGAGATTTTACCGGAGATTTATGTCAAGGTGGTAGAGGCGGACGAAATGATTCGAACAGGAAAGGCGCGAGGCATCAGCGATGCCGTCAAACAGGTCGGGATCAGCCGGAGCACCTACTATAAATATCATGAGCATGTCTATCGCTTGTCCGAAGCGAAGCGCGGGAAAAAAGTAACCATTACCTTTTTGCTGATGCATCAGGTGGGCCTGTTGTCCTATGTTCTGGATTCCATTGCGAGGCAGGGGGGAAATGTCTTGACGATTCACCAAGATATTCCGATCAACGAGTTTGCCAATGTCAGCATTACCTTCGACATGACCAATCTGCGAGGAGAGTTGGCGGATTTTATCGATGAACTGAAGGAAGTGGAAGGAATCACACGGCTTGAATTGATTGCCTTGGGATATTAAGAAAGAGCGCCTGTGAGAGTATTCCTTTAAAAGGGACATGAGACAAAAAAGAGATGTTGATTGTAATGATCAACATCTCTTTTGTATCTGTTCGGAATAGGCATGCAGCGCTTCCCGGGTTGGGGGGTAGAGATCGGGGAGCTGTCTCGCCTGGTCGAGAGAGATCCATTGGAAATCCAACATCTCCTCGATGCGCATGTGGACAGAACCCGTATATTCGCGGCAGAGATAGACCATGGGGTGCACGGTTAACGGAACGCCCCGCACCAAGCTTGAAGCATGAATCCGCCCCAGGGATTCCAATTGGGTCGCAACGAGTCCGAATTCTTCATGCAGTTCCCGTTTCGCGCAGGTTTCCAAGTCCTCTTCAGGCTCTTGTTTCCCTCCGGCCAAAGACCACCCTTGTCCATCGGAACGATAGCCCAAGAGCACAAGATTTTCTTTTACAACGATAACGGCTGTGCATGCAGTGAACATGGCGGAGCTCCTTTCCTCTTTCTTTTATTCTACAGGAAATCCTGGAAAACCGCCAGACATCCAGCAATCCCAATAGAATAAAGAGGGGAGGAATGACGAGGATGCATGTGACTAGAAAAAATCGATATCGCCCAATCCAATGGTCCCAAAGAATTGAGGGGGAATATTTTTAAAGGCCTTCCATGCTTTTTTTAATGCTTTTTTGGTTTTCTTTTTATCTCGAAAGGCGGAAGCCGCCATAAGCAATAGGGCAATGCCGTATAAACTAATATTCAAAGGAACACATCCTTTAAAAAGAGTGGGACAACAAAGAGCAATTATCAAAGCGGCCACGGCAATATTCTAAAATTGCAATATGACTTCGTCAAGGATTTTGTCAATTGTTTTTGCAAGGCGCCCGCCCGTGGCTGGTGGAATCAAGGTTTGACATTTGACAGGTCAGCAAGTATAATACCATTTGCAGGCCAATTGTGGAAAGGTGGCTGAGTTGGCTTAAGGCGCACGCCTGGAAAGCGTGTTGGCGGTAATACCGTCACGAGGGTTCGAATCCCTCCCTTTCCGCCAGAGAAAAACGGGGAAACCCGAAAATAAAGCCGTATGGAGATCGAGCGGGTCTTGCGCAATGAAAGTTCTCGAACCTCGTCAGGACCGGAAGGTAGCAGCGATAAGGGAAGCCTTTTATGTGCCGCGAGGGCGCCTGCTCGATCTCCATGCGGCTTTTTTGTTAATCCCGGTCGAAACTCGATCGGGATTTTGGTATAATAGGGGAAGATGAATGAAAGAGGTGTCTCATGAGTTATCAGGCAATTTATCGAAAATATCGTCCGATCACCTTTGAAGACGTGTACGGACAAAGTCATATAACGAGGGTCTTGAAGAATCAAGTAAAGGCCGGCAACGCAGCTCACGCCTATTTGTTTTCGGGTACGCGGGGAACCGGCAAAACCTCAACGGCAAAAATTTTGTCGCGGGCGGTCAATTGCTTGCATCCCGTCGACGGCAATCCATGCAATCAGTGTGAGATTTGCCGGGGATTATTAGAGGAAAGCATTTATGATGTGGTGGAGATGGATGCTGCATCCAACAATAGCGTGGAAGATATTCGGGAGCTGAAGGAGAAGGTTAAATACTTGCCGACGAAAGCAGCAAAGAAGGTTTATATCATCGATGAGGTTCACATGCTTTCCAAGGGTGCTTTTAACGCGCTGTTGAAGACATTGGAAGAGCCGCCTTCCCATCTTGTGTTTATTTTAGCCACGACGGAACCGCAAAAATTGCCGGCGACCATTGTTTCACGATGTCAGCGATATGAATTTCATCGTCTGTCCGTGGAAGATATGGCAGCCAATATGAGCGAGATCCTGACAAAGATGAATCGCCAAGCGAGTCCGGCGGCGCTTAGGCTGATCGCGCGAAACTCCGAGGGCGCCATGCGGGATGCCTTGAGCATTCTGGATCAGTGTACGGCGGCCAATGACGGCGTGATCGAGGTGGAAGACGTTGTATCGGTCTTGGGATCGGTGCAGGAAGAGGTCTTGTTTGACTTGATTCAATCCCTTTGGGAAAGAGATGCCAGACGGGTTTTGTCGGTAATCGACACCATGATTATGAGGGGCAAGGATCTTCGGCAATTTACGCGGGAATTGGTGCATGTCTTTCGGAATCTGATGATTGTGAAGGTATCCACGGATCTGGAAGATCTGTTGCAATGTACCGATGAACAGATTGAGGGATATCGGGCTCAGGCGGAGCGATTTCCGCAGGAAGAAATTCTGCGGTATTTATCGGGGCTGAGCGGGCTGGAAAGTCAATTGGCCTATGCAACCTCCCCACGGGTTTTATTGGAAGCGGGATTGATTCGATTGATGAATCAACCGAATGAGAAAACCTGGGAAGGCCTGTTGGAACGGGTTCGCCGTTTGGAAGATATGGGCGTTGCGATTGCAAAGCCACTGTCTTCGGCACCCGCGCCAGCGGTCGAAACGGGACGTGTGCGGGAACAGGATCAAAACTATGAAAAAGTGGAGGCCAAGCCGGAGGCTCGGGCAGTTTCCTTTACGGACGTTCATCAGCAATGGGAAGATATCCTGTTGGGAGTGAAGTTTCGAAGTGGCAGTCTGTATGCGATGATGGATCGAGGCGAGCCGGTGGATTTTTCCGACGGCCGATTGACCATTGCCTATGACGACAAGAATGAATTTTTCCGCAAGGAAGTGGCGAAGCCAACCAATCTGGCGATTATTCGACAGGCGATTGAGGAGTCCTTGGGGGCGCCCATCCATATTGATGTGAAACGTTTATCAGAAATTCGTCCGCACGCAGTCTCTAAAGGGGTGGACGCGGGGATCGAAAAAGCAAAACAATTTTTTGGGGAAGATTTAATTAAAATCAAATAACGGAGGGTTATAATGGCAAAAGGACGCAAACAAATGCCCGGTGGCGGCATGAACATGAACGCTTTGATGAAACAAGCACAGCAGATGCAAAAGAAAATGGAAGTGGCGCAACAGGAAGCGGAGATGAAAGAATTTGAAGCGACCGCCGGCGGCGGTGCGATCACGATTCGTGTAAACGGGAAAAAGGAATTGCTGGATGTGAAAATCGATCCCGATTTATTGGATCCGGAAGAAGTGGAAATGATCCAGGATTTGATCCTGGTTGCGGTGAATGACGCGCTGAACAAGGCGGGAGAAGCTGTTGCGGCTGAAATGGGCAAAGTGACCGGCGGAATGCCGGGCATGTTTTAGGAGCTGATGATGAGTGGGATTCCTCAAGCGATCGGTGAATTAATTCAAGAGTTTTCGCGCTTGCCTGGGATTGGAAAAAAAACCGCGCAGCGATTGGCGTATTTTGTTTTGGATATGGAGCAAGAGGAAGCCTTGGGGCTGGCCAAGGCGATTGTCCATGCGAAAAAGACGATTCGGTATTGCGATATTTGCATGAATCTGACGGAGGAGTCGCCCTGTTCGATTTGTTCGGACCTGAAACGGGATCAGACGAAGATTCTTGTGGTGGAACACCCGAGGGATGTTCTGGCGATGGAGCGGATGCGGGAATATCGGGGAAAGTACCATGTTCTTCATGGACATATCTCGCCCATGGAGGGGATTGGCCCCGACGAGATTCGTATTCATGAGCTTCTAAAGCGGATCGATATTGAGCCGGTGGAAGAGATTATTTTGGCGACAAATCCAACCGTGGAAGGGGAAGCGACTGCCATGTATTTGGCAAGGCTGTTGAAGCCATTGGGGGTGCAGACAACACGAATCGCCCATGGGATCCCGGTCGGCGGTGAGTTGGAGTTTGCCGACGAGGTGACCTTGTCCAAGGCTTTGGAGAATCGAACAGAAGTGTAGGCATGCGAAATTCCGCATGCCTTTTCCTCATATTTTCCCGGTGGGATTGTGAGTAAATAGAATCAGGTTAGGAGGGTGAGGAAGATGTTGCAGGTGGCGTATGTTTTTTTCTTGGTGGTCATGGGCATTGGCTTTCTTGCGCTTTTTTTTAGTTTATGCGAGGATGTCATTCGACAGCAAAAGACATATACCGAAGAGCAGAAGCGTCGAAAGAAACGAATTCGCGACCATAAACGGATGAAAAAAGAGATCCAGGAAGAGATGTGGAAGGGCTATCCGAATGAGAAGCAGCCAAAGGAGGCAAAAAATGCGAGAAATAAACGTAGCCAAGGTTAGGGAAGCCGTTGAGGCCATGTGCATAGAAGCAAACCTTGCCTTGACGAAAGATGTGCAGCTTGCCATGAAAAATGCCGCTGAAACGGAAACCAATCCCTTGGCGAAAGAGGTATTGGAAGATTTGATCAAGAATGAACGGGTTGCATCGGAGCTTAAGGTGCCGATCTGTCAAGATACGGGCATGGCAGTTGTTTTTGTTGATCTGGGACAGGAAGTCGCCTTGGCGGGGGGAAGCCTGGAAGAGGCGATTCACGCCGGTGTCCGTTTGGGATATGAAAAGGGATACCTGCGAAAGTCTGTCGTAAAAAGCCCGATTACCCGAGTCAATACCAAGGACAATACCCCGGCGGTTATTCATTATCGCGTGGTTGAAGGAGATCAAATTCGGCTTCGGTTTGCCCCGAAGGGATTTGGAAGCGAGAATATGGGCCGTTTGGGGATGCTGAAGCCATCGGATGGCCGCGAAGGCGTTCTTGAGTTTGTGGTGGATACGGTCAAAAAGGCGGGACCCAATGCCTGTCCGCCCCTGGTGATCGGGGTTGGAGTCGGTGGAACCATGGAAAAAGCCTGTCTCTTGGCAAAGGAGCAATTGCTTCGCAATGTTGGAGAACCTGCGGCGGAGGAAGAAGCGCGCGAGCTGGAAGAAGAGTTGATGGAGCGAATCGAAGCGCTGGATATCGGACCCCAGGGATTTGGGGGGAAGACCACGGCCTTGGCGGTGCATGCAGCCCTGTTTCCCACTCATATTGCGGGATTGCCCGTCTGTGTGAATATCAATTGCCACGTCGCTCGCCATCGCGAGCGAGTGATTTAGGAGGCGGCTATGAAACGAATTCAATTGCCCTTGACGAAGGAAGTCATTCAAACCCTTCGGGTCGGGGAGAAGGTATATTTGAATGGACCGATGGTTACGGGTCGAGACGCCGCGCACCGACGTTTGGTGGAAACCCTCGATCGTGGAGAGGCTTTGCCTATTTCTCTGGATGGAATGACCATTTTTTATGTGGGGCCAAGCCCTGCGCGTCCGGGTCAGATCATTGGATCGGCCGGTCCCACCACCAGCTATCGCATGGATGACTATACACCGCGATTGTTGGAGGAGGGCCTCTTGGGCATGATCGGGAAAGGACGGCGTTCATCCCTTGTTCGCCAAGCCATTCGAGAGCATGGCGCCGTGTATTTCGCAGCCCTGGGGGGTGCGGGAGCCTTGGCGGCGCAGGCGATTGTTTCTGCAGAGGTCATTGCCTATCCGGATTTGGGAGCGGAGGCCATTCATGCCCTTGAGGTGAAGGATTTTCCTGTGGTTGTCGCGGTTGACGCGACAGGGGCTTCTGTGTACGAGCGAGAGGAGGGTGCCCGTGTCTGATCAAAACTTTAAAATTCTTGAAGAGCAGATCTTTATGCCGACGACTCATTTGATCAATTGGACCGTGATTCTGTTGATTGGGCTGAATCTTGTGATCCCCCTTTCGAACCGTCTGCCGGAGGCATATCATCGTTCCGGCGGGATGGGGTTCTTTCTTTTGGGGGTTATCGCCTTTGTCTTGATCATCAGGGAGATGGCGTCCTATTATCAGTATGTTGTGATGGAAGAGAGTTTCCAGGTAGACAAGTGCTGGGGGAAACACCGTCGCGTGACGGTGATTCGGGTGAAGTTTGAAGATATTGCATATTACGGGCCAATTCATGAGGCGGAGAAATCACCCGCTCGACACTCTCATCGATTTGTTCGACAATGGAAAAAGGCAAGCCATTACGCCTTGGACTATCGTGTGGGAGCGGAACATAAGCGGATGATTTTGCAAAACACCCTCCGATTGGAACGGGTGATGGCACGCATGTTATCGAGGAGAGCAAAGCCATGAAAACACCACTTAAAGATGGATTGCAGCAGGTGATTGCGGAGAATCGGCATCGTTTTCATATGCCTGGACACAAGGGTCGGCAGGATTTTCTTCTTCCCCTGCAATGGGATTTTACGGAGATTTCGGAGACGGATGACCTGCACCATCCCGTCGGGATCCTGAAAGAGAGCCAAGAGCAGGCTGCCCGGATTTACGGGGCGAAGGAAACCTATTACCTGGTCAATGGATCGACAGGGGGGCTTGAGGCTGCGCTTCTTGCCGCTTTGGCACCGGGGGATCGTGTTGTGGTGCCTAGAAACGCGCATCAATCCATTCATTACGGGATTGAATTTGCGGGCGCCGAACCGATCTATCTGATGCCGATCCAAGGAAAGAACGGGTTGGTGGCTGGGGTGGATCCTTTGGCCTTTCGAAGTGTGATCGAAACAAAAAAACCGGTGGCGGCGGTGTTTACGTATCCGACCTATGAAGGCGTCTGTTGGGACCTTCAATCTTTGATAGCGATTTGCCGGGAGCATGGGGTGATCAGCATTGTAGATGAAGCCCATGGGGCGCATTTTTCATTTTTCCCTTCCCTGCCTCAATCGGCGGTGGAGATGAATGCGGATCTTGTGGTGCAAAGCGCCCATAAGATGTTGCCGGCGCCGACTCAAACCGCGCTGTTGCATCGAGGAAGCGATTTGGTTCCGCGGGCGTGGATTCGGGAAGCCTTGAGGCGCACCCAGACCAGCTCGCCTTCCTATCTGTTGCTTTTGGGAATGGAAGAAGCGATTTGCTGGATGAGCCGACAGAAGGATCCGGAAGAATTGCCGGCGCTTGAATCTTGTCGGGAGACGATTCGAAATCTGTCTGGGATTGAATTGTTGGAAGGGGAAAATCAGGATCCCTATAAATTTGTGATTTCCGCTCTGAAACGTGGACTTTCGGGTCCGAAGTTGGTTCAGGCGCTTAGAGTTTCGGGGATTGAACCCGAGTGGCAGCGAGGGGATCAAGTGCTCTTGATGGGGGCTCCCTATCAGAGTCGAACCGCAGGGATAGCCTTGATCAAGGCGTTGGATGCGCTCCCCGCTGGGGAGCCGATTGAAGGTTCGATCGGACCGCGAGGGATTCAAGAGATTCCGGAGCGAGTGATGACGACGCTTCAGGCAAGGCGCGCAAATCGCGCTTGGGTTGCCATGGACGAGAGCGTCGGCGAGATCCTCGCCGAGAATCTGACGCCTTATCCGCCGGGAATTCCAGCCATTCTTGCCGGAGAGCGAATGACCAAAGAGATTGCGAGATATTTAAAGCGAATGCAGGATGAAAAGGGCACAATATATGGAGGAAATGACAGAATACCCATTGTTTGTGAATTAAATGGGTAAGAATTCCATAAGCAAGGAGGAATTCGTATGTCTATTGGAAAAAGAAAAATAAGCTATTTGTTGATTGCAATTGGTTTGATTGCACTGTTTTTAGGAAGCATGCCCGGACATGCGGATTCGGATACCTATGAAGTGGAGTCGATTTCTGTAAAAGCGGTTGTGGATCGCAGCTATCAGGTGCAAGTTACGGAAGACTTGGAAATGATGTTTTACACGGCCGGAGACACAATTACACGAACGATCCCCTTGTGGGTGGACAATCAGCGCTTTGAGGTTGATCAGATTTCGGGCGACGGGGTGGAAATTGACCCGGTATGGAAACGGGACGAAGTGATCTTAACAATTAAAAAGTCGCAGGGCGAGTTTTCCGGGTCGGAAAAATTTCGCCTGGACTATGTGATTCGCGGCAGTCAAGATCAAGAAGCCGACTCGGATCCGTTTTACCTGTCTGTCATTGCGCCGGATTGGAATACCTATATCAATCATGCGGATTTTACCATTGAATTGCCGACCCGGGTTCTTCCCGAGATGGTTGCGGTTGATGCCTTTATTGGATCGGTTGCCAGCCGCGACACCATGCGAATTGCAGTCGAGGGCAATCGAGTGATGGGGGAAACGCAATACTTTTTGGTGCCGGGAGAAGCGGTATCCATTGGGATTCAATTGCCGGAAGGAACCTTTTCGGAGGCGAAGGTCATGAGAACCTTTTATGAGGCAACGGAGCATTGGGCCTACGGGGTTACCCTTGGTGCCTTGTTGATGGCTATTGGATGGTGGTTTTGGTCGAAAGAAAAGCGAAAAGAGGCAATCCTTCGCATGGATCCGCCGCTGAATGCATCGCCGGCGGAGATCAGCTATCTCTTTTCGAAGGAAGTGGAAACGAGAGATTTCAGCATTCTTTTGCTCGAGTGGGCGAATCGCGGCTGGATCCATCTCTACCCGAATTTTTCGGGTCTGGGTGGGAAGGAAGGCGCGGTGATTACCCTGGAACGAAGGCCGTCTCAGGAAACGGCAGCCTATGAATTGCGATTTTTCAATCTCTTGTTTGACGAATATGGGAATGGGCATCGCATTCGGCTTGAGGATTTGCGGGGACGCTTTGCGCGTCATTTTGATGAAGTAAAAACCCATTTGCGGGCGGAATATGGCATGGGAACCCATGCCTTCTATAAAAATCATCAGACCAAAGATGCGATTGGACTTACATTCTTTGCGAGTCTGCCGATCTTTTTCTTCTGGATTCGAGTGACGCTGGAGAATGTTCACGGTTGGATTGGGGTGATTCTCTCCCTGTTCCTGATGGTGGTTCAACTGATTGCCATTCGATGGGTTGAGATTGGGGATCGAGGCAGCAAACGGATCCTTGGGTTTTTATGTTTGGGGCTGCTGGCTTTTCTTTCCTTTTATTTGGGCAGGATCTTCGGGTTTTTGATGGCCTTTGGCTCGGCGGGATTGATTATTTATTTGATCAAGCGATCAGAGGAAAAGACGGTCTATGGAATTGAGCGAATTCGACAATATCAGGGATACCGAAAATTTCTAAGAGATGCGGAGAAGGAGGAGTTGCTGGCGCTGATTCAGCATGCGCCGGATCTTTTTTACTACGGACTGCCTTACGCGGAGCGATTGGGGGTATTAAATGAGTGGAAGAAACCTTTTAAAGAGATTTTTTTATTACCGCCAATCTGGTATCATGGAGAGGAAAGCAATCAGTTTTCAATTGAAGAATTTACCCGGGAGATCCTGTCCTTTCTAGCGTTTTTTGAAGAGGTGCTGGATTCAGACGATGTCATCTAGGGTTGAATAGGAGTGAAGACAATGGGGAATTTAATCGTCATCGAGGGAAGTGATGGTGCGGGGAAAGAAACGCAGACGGGTCTGTTGCAGGCGTTTTTTCAATCCGCGGGGACTGCATTTGTATCGGTTAGTTTTCCCAATTATCAGGAGGAGTATTCCGCACCCGTGCGGATGTACCTTGCTGGCGCCTTTGGCAAAAAGCCAGCTGATGTGAGCGCCTATGCGGCATCCGTGCTTTTTTCGGTCGATCGGTTTGCGAGTTTTCGAACACGTTGGAAGGAAGCGTACGAGGCGGGAACCATTATTCTGGCGGACCGCTATATCCCGTCGAATATGATCCATCAGGCAGCGAAGATTGAAGATCCCGTTGAACGGGAATCCTTTTTAGGCTGGGTGGAGGACTTTGAATATGGGATTATGGGGTTGCCGAAGCCGCGCGTGATTTTCTTTTTGGATATGCCGCCGGAGGTTTCTGCAAGGTTGCGGGAAAACCGAAAAAACAAGGCGGATGGAAGCGAAGAAAAGGATATTCATGAACGGGATGAGGCCTATATGGAGGCTTCGTATCAAACGGCCTGCGAAGTGGCGCAGCGGTATCGGTGGATACGAATTCGATGTGTTGAACATGGTCGGCTGAAAACCATAGAAGAGATTCATCAAGAAATCATAGTTCACTTACGAATGGAACAGATTATTGAGGAGGCGATGGAATGAAGCTTATAATTGCGATTGTTCAGGATCAAGATGCCCATGCATTACAGACGGTATTGGTTGAGAATGGATTTGGCGTAACGAGACTTGCATCGACAGGCGGATTTCTAAAGGATGGAAACACGACCCTCTTGACGGGTGTTAAGAGAGACCGCGTGGATGAAGTGTTGGCGTTGATCAAAGAGAATTGCGAGACGAGAATTGTCACAAGAAACACAACGACCAGCGCATCCTGGGGTTCCGGGGTGTATCTGCCGTATCTGGTGGACGTCAAGGTTGGCGGCGCGGTTGTATTTGTGCTTGATGTGGATAAATTTGAGCAGTTTTAGCGAGGAGTACAGGATGATAGGACATCAAGCGCAGCAGGAGCAAATGAAAGAGGCGATTCGATCCAATCGGGTCGCCCATGGATATTGTTTTGAAGGACCGGAGGCCGTCGGGAAAAAGAAGATGGCCTTCAACTTTGCCATGGAGTTGTTGTGTCGGCAGGGAGAGGGACGTTGCGGAGTCTGCCATAGCTGTCAGATGTTTGCCGCGGGGACTCATCCCGATTTTCATGTGTATCTGCCGGAGGGCAGGTCGCTGAAGCGGGAACAGGCGGAACGAGCGATTCATGAATTGCAGATTCGTTCCTATGAAGGGGGATACAAGATCTTCCTCTTTGACGATGCGGATAAAATGACTGCCTCGGCGCAAAACGCCTTGCTGAAGAGCCTCGAGGAGCCGCCGCCGCAAACGGTGATTATTTTGGTGACGGCAAACCCGCAGGGACTGTTGCCCACCATTCGAAGCCGGGTGCAGTCGATTCGCTTTTATCCGGTGGATGAAAAGGAATTGGTGGCCGGGTTGAAAAACCGCGGTGTTGATGCGGATACGGCAACAAAGCTCGCCCGCCTTTCTGAAGGTAGGCCGGGGCATGCCCTTTCGCTTTTGGAGTCGAAAGAGTTTCAAGCCTTACAGGAGGCCTCGGAACAGGCCCTAACCTACCTGTTGTCGCCGCAATCCCTTAAGATCGTTCCCTTTCTCGCGCTGTTCGAAAAGCGGAAGGGCGAGGCGGATGCCATCTTGAATGATTTTTTGAATTTCTTTCGGGATGTGCTGGTGATGCAAACCACGCGGGAAGAAGGTAGGATTTTGAATCCTGCGCGCTGCATCCAAGTCAAGGAGACCGCTCGAAGGGTGTCAGAAAGCGCGATTTATGGTATAATAGAACAGATTATTCAGACAAAGGAACAATTGCGGAGGAATCTCAATCCAACGGTTGGGCTTCAGCAAATGTTCCGGATTATTCAGGAGGAAATCAGTGGAAACGATCGTAGGCATTCGTTTTAAACAAGCGGGTAAAATTTATTATTTCACGCCGGGCGATCTGAATATAGCAGCGGGAAATCAAGTTATTGTTGAAACCGCACGCGGATTGGAATTTGGAGATGTGGTGAGCGGACCGAAAGAAATTTCGGAGCAGGAAATGAGTCACCCCCTTAAAGCGGTTATTCGGATTGTAACGGACGAGGATCGAAAGGTCCATCAACAGAATAAAGAAAAAGTGCCGAACGCCTTTCGGCTTTGCCAAGAACGGATCGACAAGCATGGGCTGGAAATGAAATTGGTGGATGTGGAGTATACCTTCGACAACAACAAGATCATTTTCTATTTTACCGCCGATGGCCGCGTGGACTTCCGGGAATTGGTCAAGGATTTGGCGGGGGTATTTCGAACCAGGATTGAGCTTCGTCAAATCGGTGTTCGAGACGAGGCCAAGATTGTTGGCGGCATGGGATCTTGCGGGCGTCAATTGTGCTGCAACAGTTTTCTGGGCGAGTTTGCACCGGTCTCCATTAAGATGGCCAAGAATCAGAACCTCTCTTTGAATCCGACCAAGGTATCCGGCGTATGCGGCCGTTTGATGTGTTGCTTGAATTATGAACATGGGCATTACGTGGAATTGCTGAAAGAATTGCCGAAGGTCAATAAGATGGTGGATACGCCTGACGGCGTAGGCAAGGTCTTTGATCTGGATATTTTGCGAGGAAAGGTCAAGGTTCGTTTTCGAAATGAGCGTGGTCCCGATCAAATCGTGACCTATGATGCGAAAGAAGTCGCGATGTATAAAAAGCCGGAGCCGAAACCAAAGGGAAAATTCGAATCAAAGATTGATTTGGGAGCCGTAAATGACTTTTTGGACGACCTCTACGAGGAGCCAAAAGCAAAAACGGAGGAGGGGGATTCTACCAAAAAGCCAGTGGAAGAAGCACCGAAAAAAATGAAGTTGCCTCAGGCGAAACGGGATCAAATTCAAACCCCTAGCATCAACAAGAAATTAACGGGCATAGACGGGAAGGATCGGACCCAGTCAAGGGGAAGCAAACGGAGACGCAGTGGGAGACGCCGACCGAATCCGAATAAACCGGCAGCGCCGGAAAAGAAGAATGAAGAATAGCTAAAATTCTTGTTTTCAAGGAAGAGAAGAAATGATATAGTATTATCGGAAAGCCAAGGAGGTGAATCGAATGTATAAAATTTCTAACGATTGTATCGCTTGCGGTGCATGTGAGGCAGAGTGCCCAGTAGGCGCGATCACTGCGGGAGATATTTACGTAATCAGCGATGCGTGCATCGATTGCGGTGCTTGCGCGGACGTTTGTCCTGTAGACGCTCCACAACCAGAATAAGAGCAAATCGAAAGAATCCGCAGGTTTGCGGGTTTTTTTCATTATAGAGGGGAAATATGGTTAAATCACATGAACGGGTCGATGACCTGCAACTTAAAGGACTACAGATTATTCAAAATCCAGATTGGTTTTGTTTCGGGATCGATGCAGTTCTTTTGGCGGACTTCGCGGAAGCCAATAAGCGCGCCAAGATCATGGATCTCTGTACGGGAAATGGGATCGTGCCCTTGCTTCTATATGGAAAGAACAAGGGTGCGCGCATTCATGGACTGGAGATTCAGCCGGAAATTGCCGAAATGGCACAGCGGTCCGTTCGGATGAATAAGCTGGACGAGGTGATTTCCATTCGAATCGGGGATGCTTCCCGGGTCAAGCCGGAGGAGAAGGCGCACAGCTACGATGTGGTGACCATGAATCCGCCCTATAAGCCGATCGGCGGCGGGATCGTCAATCCGACGGATCACAAGGCCATTGCGCGGCATGAAGTTACGGCGGGGTTGGAAACCCTGATTGAAAGCGCAGCCTACCTGCTCAACAGCCAAGGGCGGTTTTATATGGTTCATCGACCGCAGCGCCTGGTGGAGATTGTTACGATGATGAAAAAACACGGGATCGAGCCCAAGCGGATCCGCTTGATCTATCCCAAAGCGGGAAAGAGGCCCAATATAGTTTTGATCAAGGGGATCTTGGGGGGCAAACCGGATTTGGTAATGGACCCGCCATTCTTTGTATATGATGAGAATGGAGAATATACGCCGGAAGTGCATCGGGTGTATGAAGATATTTGGAAATAAGAGGAGGCACCAATGGAAACGAAATTATGGCTTTGTCCGACGCCCATAGGCAATTTGCAGGATATTACCCTGCGCACCTTGGATACGCTTAAGGCAGCGGATTTGATCGCCTGTGAAGATACCCGGCACAGCCTGAAGCTTTTGACGCATTTTGAAATTCAAAAGCCGTTGATCAGTTATCATGAGCATAATCTGCGCAGCCGCGGACCGGAGCTGATTCGAAGAATGCAGGGCGGAGCACGGATTGCATTGATTTCTGATGCGGGAATGCCTGGGATTTCGGATCCGGGGGAACATCTGGTGCAATTGGCCATCGAAGCGGGAATTCCCTTTGAGGTGCTGCCGGGACCGACTGCCTTTTCCATTGCTTTGGTAGCCAGCGGATTGTCTACCCGTCGATTTTTCTTTGAGGGTTTTTTGCCTCATGAGAAGAAAGGCCGCCGGGTACGGATCGCTGAGTTGGCTAAAATTGAAGAAACCTTGATCTTTTATGCCTCTCCTCACCGATTGAAGGGAGTCCTAGCCGATATGGAAACGGGATTTGGCAATCGAAAGATTGCGGTTTGCCGAGAATTGACCAAGAAATTTGAAGAGGTCTATCGCGGATCGATTTCCGAGGCGATTTTGGCCTTTGAATCGCCGCGGGGAGAATTCGTGTTGGTTTTGGAAGGCGCCGAGCATGTGGAGGAAGTGGTTTCGAAGGAATTGATTGTGAGTACCATGGAGGAATGGGCGCTGGAAGGAAAGAGCACAAAGGATTTGGTAAAGGAAGCGGTTGCTGTTTTTTCTGTGAAAAAAAATGAAGCCTATCAATGGGCGATGGAAATCAAAGAAAAAACCAAGGGGGAATAAATCCTCCTTGGCTTTTTTTAATCTTCTGTGAAGGTCATGCCTGCAATGCGGGCCAATTCAATAATAGTGGTTTTGGAAATTTTCTTGCCTTTGTACTCGATCAAGTCTTCCAATGAGCCTGTGAACACGTCTGCTGGATTGTATTTCTTCAAGATGATCTTTTCGCCATCCACGAATATTTCTAGAGCGTCTTTTTCTGCGATGTCCAGCGTTCGGCGAAGTTCAATCGGAATGACCACGCGGCCGAGCTCATCGACTCTACGAACAATGCCAGTTGATTTCATCGTATCGATCCTTTCTTATTTATTTACTACTTATCTTTATCTTACCCATGATTTTCAAAACTTAACCAAATTAATGAAGTTTTTCCAAAATGTTGACAAGATTCAAACCACGGAAAGTTGATAAATTTGTTAAATGCATCTTGTTTGACAAAGAACGCGAGTTTGGATAAAATACGAGTAGCTATTATCTATCGAGATTTTGCGGTGAAGGAATGAGTAAATCGTTTCGAAATTCTAGAGAGTCGGGGGCGGTGGAACCCGATATGACGAGCGATTGAAGATGGTTCTGGAGCAACATGCTTAAGCGCTTGGCGTTAGGGCGGTGCGGGAACGTCCCCGTTATGACGAAAGTGACAGACTCGATCTGTAAGTAGAGTGGTACCGCGGGAAATCTCGTCTCTACAAACGGGGGCGGGTTCTTTTTGACTCTAAAATTCGTGCCCGGCGCAAAGCAAACAAGGAGGATACAATGAGTGAGAAAAAGCAATTTTATGTAACGACACCGATTTATTATCCGAGCGGAAATCTTCACTTGGGACACACTTATACGACAGTGGCAGCGGATGCTTTGGCGCGATTCAAACGGTTGGCCGGATTTGAAGTGAAGTTTTTGACGGGAACCGACGAGCACGGCCAAAAGATTCAGCAAGTGGCTGAGGCAAAAGGCGTGGCGCCGATCCAGTATTTGGACGGCATTATGAAGGATATCAAGAAACTGTGGAGCGATCTGGAGATCAGCTATGATGACTTTATCCGTACAACGGAACCTCGCCACGAGGCAACCGTACAAGCCGCCTTCCAAAAGCTTTACGACAAGGGCGATATCTATAAGGGCGAATACGAAGGGTATTATTGCACCCCTTGCGAGTCTTTTTGGACGGAGTCTCAACTGAATGACGGAAAGTGCCCGGATTGCGGTCGAGAGGTACATATCGCCAAAGAAGAGGCGTACTTCTTTAAGTTATCAAAATATCAAGAGAAATTGGAGACCTTGTTTGCTGAGAATCCAACCTTCCTGTTGTCTGTTTCGCGGAAGAACGAGATGGTGAACAACTTCTTGAAACCGGGATTGGACGATCTCTGCGTATCTCGAACCAGTTTCGATTGGGGAGTCAAGGTGCCTTTTGACGACAAGCATGTAGTTTATGTGTGGTTCGATGCGGTGATCAACTATATTTCCGCTTTGGGCTATCTGTCTGACGATGAAGGGGAATTTGAGAAGTTTTGGCCTGCGGATGTGCATCTGGTCGGGAAAGAGATTGTTCGATTCCATACCCTGATTTGGCCGGCAATGCTGATGGCTTTGGACCTGCCGTTGCCGAAACAAGTTTTTGGACATGGCTGGATTCTTTTCGATAATGACAAGATGTCAAAATCCAAAGGGAATGTGATGTATGCGGAGCCGTTGATTGATCTATATGGGATTGACGCCTTGAAATATTTCTTGCTGCGGGAGTTCTCTTTTGGTTCCGACGGATCCTTTACGCGTGAGAAATTCTTGTCTCGAATCAATTCGGATTTGGCGAATGATTTGGGGAACCTGGTGAGCCGAACCATTGCCATGATCGAGAAGTACAACGGCGCGATTATGCCGACGCCAACGGTTACGGAATCGATTGACGGAGAGCTGAAAAAACTGGCGGGAGATACCTCGATAAACGTGGAAGCAGCCATGGATAAAATGAATTTCTCCGGCGCCTTGGAGTTGATCTGGAAATTGGTGAGCAGAACCAATAAATATATTGATGAAACTACCCCTTGGATCCTGGCCAAGGAAGAAGAGAGAAAACCGAGATTGGATACGGTTTTATACAATCTGTCGGAATCCATTCGGATTATTTCGATTTTGATTCGTCCGTTTATGGAGAAAACATCGAACCGAATTTGGACTCAGTTGGGAATCGAAGAAGGTCATGAAACAACCTGGGACGTTGTTGGCGTTTGGGGCACGTTGCCGGTTGGACGCACCGTAATCAAGGGTGCGAATCTTTTCCCTCGCCTTGATATCGAAAAGGAATTGATTCGAATTGAGGAAGAAAACGCGAAGTTCTCCGCGGCGAAAACGGGACAGCCGATTGCGAAACCGGAAGCAGCGCCTGTGGAAGAAGCGGAAGAGAAGGAAGACATTCAGATCATCGAGTATGATGATTTTACAAAAGTGGATTTGCGAGTTGCGACGATTGTGGAAGCGAAAAAGCATCCGAATGCGGATAAGCTGTTGATTCTTCAGGTTCAATTGGGAGAAGAAACGCGTCAAATCGTTTCGGGGATCGCAAAATACTATCAGCCGGATGCCTTGGTTGGCAAACAGGTGATGGTGGTAACCAATTTAAAACCAAGAAAACTGCGTGGAGAAATCAGTCATGGAATGATTTTAGCAGCGGATGACGAAGAGACTTTTACTTTGGCGACAGTAGCGGATTCCATCGCTTCAGGCACAAAAATTTGGTAAGCGAGGGGCCTGATTTCAGGCCCCTTCTTGATTCTGGGAGGGTAATATGACGGTTGATTTTTATTTTTTACTGACATTTATGGCATTGGGAATGGTGGGCAGCCTGTTTTTTCGATTGTTACAATTTAAAAAAAGAGGCGGCGCCGTGCTCTATGCTTTTCAGGCGGACAAAAGACAGCGGATGGTGCTGGGAGCCTTGTTTGTTGCCTTGACTATCTTCTATTTCTACTATGAGATAACGCGAATGGGTACAACCTGGGAAACGGGATTGTCCAACATATTGCCTTTCTGGGCACTGTGGTGGGTCTATTTTTCCGTTTATATCACGCAGACGCCAAAGATCAGAGAGCGAGGGATTCAAGCGGCAACGACGTATTTCGACTACGAGAAGGTCTTTGAAATGCATATGGAGCCAGGCCGGAAGCCGGGCCATTCCCGTTTGCACATTGTCGCGGAGTCAAAACGCGGTCGAAAACGCGATATTTATTTGAGTGTAGTGGGCGATCGCGCCAGGATTGAAACCGAATTGAAAAAACATGGATTTCTGAAGTCCAAAAAGAAGAAGAAAAAAAAGTAGGAGGCATTATGCGAATCTTTGACAGTCATGCACATTTGGATTCAAAACGCTTTGATGAAGACCGTGAGCAGTTGCTGATTGACCTGCCCACCCTCGGGGTGACCGGGGTGATGAATGCTTCTGTGAATGTGGAGAATGCCAAACAAGTATTGGCGTTGTGCGAAAAGACAGCTTATTTGTACGCGGCCGTTGGGATTTATCCGCATGAGACTCATCTTGCGAAGGCGGGGGATATCAAGGAATTGGAAAAACTGGCGAGTCATTCGAAGGCGGTTGCCATTGGAGAGATAGGACTCGATTATTATTGGGACGAATCGCCAAAAGAGGTGCAACAAAAATGGTTTGTCGATCAGCTTCGGTTGGCCAAACGATTGGGAATGCCTGTGAATATCCATTGCCGAGACGCCCATGGAGACATGGTGACGACCTTGAAGGCGGAGCAGGACGGAAGGCTCACGGGCGTACTGCACAGCTTTTCCGGCAGCGTGGAGGTTATGCAAGAATATCTGAAGCTGGGCTTTTATATTTCACTGCCCGGTACGGTGACCTTTAAGAATGCGAAAAAACTCAAAGAGGTGGCAGTGAAGGTTCCGCTGGATCGATTATTGGTGGAAACCGACGCTCCGTATCAAACGCCGGAACCCTTTCGAGGGAAGCGAAACGATCCGTCGAAGGTGCGGTTTATTATTCAGGAAATCGCACGGCTTCGAGGGATGGATCCCGTTGAAATCGGGCGAATCACCGATGAAAATGCAAGACGAATTTATGGAATTGAGGAAGAGTAGATGATTCAAGAGGTAATTGTGGTGGAGGGCAAGGATGATGTTTCCGCCGTTAAGCATGCGGTGGATTGCCAAATCATCGTGACCAGTGGATTTGGGTATCCGGAGGATTTGTTCGATCGAATTCGGGAAGCCCAGAAGCGCTGCGGCGTGATTATTTTGACGGATCCGGATTATGCGGGAGAACGGATTCGAAATGAGATAGCAAAAGAAGTGCCGGGATGCAAACATGCATTTATTCCACGAGAATTGGCGACGCGGAAAGGAAATATCGGCGTCGAGAACGCATCGGCCGAGGCGATTCGCGAAGCGCTGAAGACCTGTCGAACCGAGCGGAACGGAGTGGATCGCTATACCCAGTCGGATATGGTTCACTATGGATTGTGCGGCGGCAAGGGATCCAAAGATCTTCGGATCCGGATCGGTCGAATCCTGGGGCTTGGATATGGAAACACGTTGCAGTTTATGCGCCGATTGAATCACTTTGATATTTCCCAAGAAGAATTGCAAGCCGCGATAAAGGAGGCGACTCATGAAAGAGAGACTATATAAACCGTCGGTGATGCGAGAGGTATTGGGCCGGCATGGTTTTCATTTTTCCAAGAGCCTGGGGCAGAATTTTTTGATAGACGGATCCGTGCTGGATCGAATCGCCGAGGGTGCGGAATTGTCGGAAGAGGACGTGGTCCTGGAGGTTGGTCCTGGAATTGGGGTGCTGACTCAGGTTCTGTGCGAGCGAGCGGGCCGGGTTGTTGCCGTGGAGATCGATCGGGGACTCTTGCCTGTTTTGGATGAAACCCTCTCAGAATATTCCAATGTGGAAGTGGTGTTGGGTGATATCTTGAGATTGGATTTGCCGCAATTGTTTGAAGAGAAGTTTGCTGGCAAGCAGGTCAAGGTGGTGGCGAATCTGCCTTACTATATCACGACGCCAATCATTATGAACTTTTTTGAGAAAAAATTGCCGGTGGAGCGGATTGTGGTCATGGTGCAAAAGGAAGTGGCGGACCGGATGCAAGCGGTCCCGTCCACCAAGGCCTACGGCACCCTCTCCATTGCGGTGCAATACTATGCGGAAGCCAAAATCGTAACAACGGTGTCGGCGGGTTCCTTTTTCCCGCCTCCCAATGTGGATTCTGCGGTGATCGCCCTGATACGTCGCGAGAAACCTGCGGTAGATGTGAAGGATGAGGATCTGTTTTTCCGCGTCGTCAAGGCGGCCTTTGCTCAGCGCAGGAAGACCCTGCCGAACACCCTTTCTTCGACTATGGGGGTTGCCAAGGACCTTTTGAGGGAAGCCTTGGCAAAGGCGGAGATTGACCCCATGCGAAGGGGAGAGAGCCTGTCTCTCGAGGAGTTTGGCCGACTGGCTGACGCCATTGGAGAGGTTTTGGCATGATGAAGATCGTTGTATCGGAAGGAAGGGATCCCGCCTTCCATCTGGCAGTGGAAGAGGTTTTGTTTTTTGAAGGGGAATTTGATTCCCTGTTGTTTCTTTATCGGAATTCTCCGTCCGTTATTGTGGGCAAGCATCAGAATCCTTGGATCGAGGTGAATTTGGCTCAGGCCGAAGCGGAGGCGGTTCCCGTATTCCGGCGAATTTCCGGTGGCGGTTGCGTGGTTCATGACGAGGGCAATGTGAATTACAGCTTGATCTTGAAGGATGTGCCCAGTAAAACGGTGGACTTTCCTGCGCTGTACGCCCCTGTTTTGCAGGGGTTGCGCGAGATGGGACTGGATATTCAAACCTCGGAGCGGAATGATTTTCGCATCGATGGAAAGAAGATTTCTGGATCTGCGCAATATATGCGCCGCGATACGACACTCTTCCATGGAACCCTGCTCTTTGATTCGGATTTGGATCGGATCCATCGATTGTTGGATCGACAGGGTGAATTGGAATTTGAAACCCATGCGGCTCCTTCTGTTCCAGCGCCAATTGTAAACCTTTCAGAATACCTGTCTGAGCTCTCTACGGACGGTTTTATGGAGAAGTGGATCCAAGGGATTAGGGGAGCGGCAAATGGCGAGCTGTGGCAGCCAGGCCATGAACTCATGGAGAAGGCGGAGACGCTGGCAGAGGAGAAATACAGGACCTGGGAGTGGAATCGAGGAATGACTCCGCTTTTCACCGTGAAGTGGAAAGACCATGAAATAAAGGTTAAAAATGGGAGATTCTTAGAGCTTTCTGATTGTTTTGATCAAACCTGGGTAGGAAAAGAAATGCCGGAGGATTTCCTCCGCTGGATCAAAGAACAAAATGTTTATTGACAAAGATACCCGATCGGGGTATATTGTTTGTACAAGAAAAAGGAGGAGTTACCATGGCAAAAGTAATTGTGTATTCAACGAACACATGCCCACATTGTGTGGCGGCAAAGGATTATTTGAAATTGAACAATGTAGAATATGAAGAGAAAAACGTGCAAACGGATATGGAAGCGCGCAAGGAATTGATGGCGAAAGGTCATATGGGCGTACCGGTATTGGTGATTGGCGATGAAGAGGTTGTTGGATTCGACAAGGCACGAATCGATCAATTGCTCGGATTATAGAATGTCAAAAAGATCCCGAAATTATTTCGGGATCTTTTTTTATGCGAGCGCTGATTTTTTAATGTAAAATTCGATACAATTGTCCGAAACGTTCCGGGTAAATGCCGAATCGGGGAAGAGCCAGGGGATCGCAACCCTCTTTCACATAACCCTTTTGGGTCGTAAAGCCGAGAGATACATCGAGGAAAGTCAAGATTTCTTGAAAACGATCGTCGTATTTTCCGTAGGGGTAGGAGAAGGCATCCAGGTCCTCTTTCTCTTTGATCCCTTTGATTTCAAGGGTTTGCAGGGAAAGATCCGTGTCCCAGGTCAGGTTTTCCGTCAACAATTCGCTCAAGTCTCCATGTTCGTAGGCAAAGGTATGAAGGGCGTGACTATGGGAATGGAAGGTGAAAACGTCTTTCATCTCTTCCGTATTCGCTGTGAACAATCGCTCTTCATCCCCGGAAGCTTCCTGCAGAAAGCTGGTAACCAGAAAGGATTCCGCGTGAAAGCCGTATTCTTTCAGCATGGGATAGGCAAGCCGATAGTCGCTCATGTATCCGTCATCGAAGGTGATTACGATGGAATTTTCAGGAGCGGTCACCTCTCCGCTTAGATGCTGTTGGAGCTGATCGAGGGTAATGGTTTGATAGCCGGCTTCGGCAATCATCTCCATTTGTTTTTTAAATTCTCCGATGGACATAATGGCATCGTTTTTTTCAATGGTTTCATATTCGCGATTGGACATCAATTGATGATAGAGCAGAACGGGAACGCCATCTATTGGTTTTCGCTCTGCAAGGCCGAAAAAAACAAAAACGGCGAGCAGAATGACTAAAATTATGCGGTTGACTTTTTTTCGTTTCATTTTCTTCCTCCTTTCGTTATTGTACCATATTGAGAATAACCTGCAATTGAGAGTTAGTTACGCCTTGCATTCGTTGTGATCTTGCAAAAAGCCTTGTTGAGCAGGGAAAAACAGGGTATATTCGACCATAAGGGGGGAAAGGCAAATGAGTAAAACACGGTATAATGAAGGAAAACGGGTTTTGTGGATTGCCATTTTGATTAATTTCATACTGGGTGTTGCGAAGGTGCTTGTGGGGACATTTGCGCATTCGAGGGCTGTTTTGGCCGATGGAATTCATACCTTTTCAGATATTGCCTCTAGTGTTGGTTTGCTGGTGGGCTTTTTTATCGCAAAAAAACCGGCCGATGAGAAGCATCGCTACGGCCATGAGCGTGCAGAATCCATTGCAGCCTTTGTTTTGGCGCTTTTGGTGGTTGTCGTTGGCATCAACATCGGGTATGGCTCGATCCAGCGTCTGTGGGTCGGTCAGTTGGAAACGCCAGGGGTTCTGGCTGTCTGGGTAACGGTTTTATCAATTGTTGTGAAGGAATGGCAGTATCGCTTTACCATAAAGGCGGGAAAGCGCCTCAGGTCCTCTGCGCTGCAGGCAGACGCCTGGCATCATCGAAGCGATGCCCTTTCATCGCTTGGCGCTTTGATTGGGGTTTTGGGGAGCCGATTCGGTTTGTTGTGGATGGATTCGGCAGCGGGTGTTGTGGTTGCCATTGTTGTTGTGAAGACCGGAATCGGAATTTTGTTTCATGGAATCGATGAATTGATGGATGCCTCTCTTCCGGAAGAGGAATTGGAAATCCTGCGTTCAGCTATTCATACCTCTCGGGTTGAGGCGGAGTTGACGCAAATCCGATCGCGGCGCATTTCCGCGGGCTGTTATTTGGATCTGACCATTCAAGTTGACGGGGAGATCAGTGTTGATGAAGGACATGCTATTGCGGATCAAGTTGAAGACCTTGTCAAGGAAACTTATGAAGATGTTTTGGGGATCACGGTTCATGTGGAACCGGAACACCGTCGGGAAATATGAAGGATCTGTAAAAAAATTGGAAAAACACTTGATTTACCCCCGGGGGGTATAATATGATAAAGAGACCGAAGGGGGGCGATGATAATTTTAGGACCAACATTGGATATTACGCTGTGGGTGGCATTTGCAGCAGGAGCGGCTTCTTTTTTAACGCCCTGTCTTTTGCCATTGGTTCCTGCGTACTTGATGTATATTTCGGAAACAACAGATTTGGAGAATCGGTCTCGTAAGAAGATTATGATTCGGACACTCGGTTTCGTGATTGGTTTTACGGTGATCTTTATGGCTTTGGGCTTGTCGGCATCGCTGATTGGTCGGTTGATGAATCGTTATCAGCAGGCGTTTAATCTGATGAGCGGCGGGCTGATCGTCCTGTTTGGATTGTATATGCTGGGCTGGATCAGTCCTGCTATTTTAAATCGGGAGAAAAAGGCAAGGGCGCCGCGGGAAATCAGAAGTTGGTTTTCGGCAGTCTTGATGGGCATGGCATTTGCAGCAGGCTGGACCCCTTGTTTTGGACCGATTCTGGGCGCTATTTTAGTAAGCGCCGGGGGAGAGGCGACAGCCTCCCGGGGAGCGTTAATGCTGTTTATGTATTCCTTGGGCATGGCGGTACCATTTTTCTTGACGGCCTGGTTTATAGGTGTCGCGGATCGTTGGATTGCGCGGTCTGAGCATTTTGTGCTGATTCTACGCAAGATTGGGGGAGCGGTTCTTGTGCTCTTTGGGATCTTGATTATGACAGGAAAATTGGTTGTCATCAGCCGGTGGCTGGTGGAATGGATGAATTAGGAGGGAAACCATGAAGAAAAAGAAACTCCTCTTTGGAGTGTTGTTGATTCTCGCCCTCGTGGTTGTTGGATGCAGCCCGAAAGCGAATGGAGAAGCGATTCCGATTGCACCGGAGGTGACAGAGCCTGCTCAAGGAGCGGAGGAAACGCCCGAGGTACAACCGGAAGCCGATCCGGCTCAAGAGGCGGAGAATCCAGAAGAACCTGAAATTGAGTATTTGGATGATTTTGTGTTTGAAGATGCCGAGGGGAAGGAAATTCGGATGAGCGATTATGCCGGGAA
The DNA here is from genome assembly GCA_030625815.1 of Eubacteriales bacterium. Classification (GTDB taxonomy): domain Bacteria; phylum Bacillota; class Clostridia; order Tissierellales; family GPF-1; genus GPF-1. The sequence continues at coordinate 2,605 of DAOUQF010000028.1, read as the reverse complement.
GGTTGTCATTCTCGATTATTGGGCAACCAGTTGCGGCTATTGCGTCAAAGAGATGCCGGATCTTGCACGGCTTGATGCGGCCTATGAGGATGCTGTGATTATCTCGGTGAGCATTGGCGATACGGCAAAGAGCTTGCAGAAGTATATTGACGACAATGCCGACGACGGAATTGTCTATGAGCATGATCTGGTATTGGATACAAATAACTCCGCATGGGTTTTTAATGTGACGGGCACGCCGACGAAGGTCTATGTGGGACCGAATCGCGAGTTTATCGGGGCGATTCCCGGCGCGATGGATTACGAAGAAAATGTAACGACCCTTGATCGGGTCTTTGAAATTCTTAAAGAGATTGATGTGGAAATCCATTAAAAGACAATTGAAAAAAGTTTGACAGGGGTAAAACATCATGATAAGATTAATCCCGACTAAATTACTAGGAATGGAGGTTCCAAAATGAATGTGAATTTAACGCAATCAGCGGCTGATGCGCTGAAAAAGATTTTAGAAGCAAAGGACTCTGATAAGCCAGTTCGCTTGTATGTAGCGGGATTTGGATGTAGCGGACCTAGCTTTGGCCTAGCGTTTGACGATAAAAAAGATGATGATCTTGAGGCGAACGCAAGTGAAATTGATTTTATTATGCAAACTGAATTGCATGAGCAATATGGTGATTTCACCGTCGAGTATGTAGATGAGGAAGCGAGAAAAGGGTTTATCCTGACTTCTTCCATTCAACCGGAAAGCGGATGTTCTTCTTGTGGAGGCAGCTGCGCAGTATAAAGAATTGAGTCTCCCGTTCGGGAGGCTTTTCTTTTTGTTGAAATTTGCGGCGAATGGGTAAAAATTGAGAAGAGTGGTTGACAAAGGATACTTGGATTGATAAGATAATCATACCCGTAAGGGGTATATGGAGGTGAGAAGATGAAAGTACATGCAACCGAATCAGCTCTGGAAGAGTTAAAACGGATTATGGAGCAAAAGGAAGCATTGGATCAAACCTTGCGTTTATATGTGTCAGGCTTTGGCTGATCGGGGCCGCGTTTTGGCATTGCTCTGGATGAGCAAACGGATGAGGATCAAGTCGATGAGACTGCTAATGTGAAGTTTATTGTTGCGAAGGAGTTGTTGGATCAATTTGGCGAGTTTCGCGTCGATTTTTCCGATAATTGGCTTCGAAAAGGATTTGTTGTTGAACCTGCGAACTTTGAGGGTGGCGGCAGCTGTTAATGGAACCCGGCTTAGGCCGGGTTTTTGTGTTTGCGAGGCATCAAAAAACCATTCAATAGAGTATTGGTTTCATAAATGGAATTGATCAGATCTGAGAACTTAACTGAAACAATAATGAAACCCGATGTAATTTGTCGGGTTTTGTGTTGACAAGAAACGGGCGAGATGATAGTCTGAATACACACCCCCCATAGGGGGAGGGGTAGGAGGCGAGAATATGGAACGAACGATACGAATCCGGGTAAAAGAGATGACCTGTGCAGCCTGCGCCCAAAGGGTTGAAAAGGCATTGATACGATTGGAAGGCGTGAACAGCGCCGTTGTCAACGGGTTGTCCGAGATTGCTACGGTACAATATGATCCAGATGAGATCGGTGTGAGTGTGATGCTCTCTGCGATTGAAAAATCGGGCTATACGCCAAGCGTGACTCAGGTGACCATTGGGGTGGAGGGGATGACCTGTGCCGCCTGTTCCGCAAGGGTGGAGCGAGCGTTGAACAAGCAGGACGGCGTCTATACGGCAAATGTGAATCTGCTTGCAAACAAGGCAACCATTCTTTTTGATGCGGAGGGGACGAGTGCGTCGGAAATGATGAAGGTGGTTGAAAAAACGGGGTATGAACCGATTGACTTGACCGAAGAAAAGGTCGAGGAATCTTCTGACAAGAGGACCCGGGAAGAAAAATTGCGCCGCTATTTTATAATTTCGGCTATTCTTTCTTTGCCGCTCCTTTCGGCCATGTTCTTTGAAATGGCTGGCATGCGCACGATTCTTTCCAATGGGTATTTGCAGTGGACGTTGGCATCCATTGTACAATTTTCTGTTGGATTGATCTTTTATCGCGGCGCTTATCATAGTCTGCGTGGCGGTGGCGCCAATATGGATGTGTTGGTAGCCATGGGGACCAGCGCGGCGTACTTTTACAGCATCTATTTGGTCCTGGTCGGCCAGCAGCATTTGTACTTTGAGACCTCGGCGGTTTTGTTGACATTGATTTTGATGGGGAAAATGTTGGAGGAGCGAGCCAAGGGCAGAACGGGCGAAGCGATTAAGAAACTAATGAAATTGCAGGCAAAAATAGCGCGGGTAAGGCGCGAAGGCGTTTGGATCGAACTGCCTTTGGAAGAGGTGGAAACAGGCGATCAGATCCTAGTGAAACCCGGCGAGAAAATTCCGGTTGATGGGATTGTTGTATCGGGGCAAACCGCCATCGATGAGTCCATGCTGACGGGCGAAAGCCTGCCGGTTGACAAGACTGTGGACGATATGGTCTTTGGCGCAACGGTGAATGCCACTGGTGCCGTTGAGATACGTGCAACGCGCATTGGAAAAGAGACGGCGCTTGCACAGATTATTCGCATGGTGGAAGAGGC
>DAOUQF010000041.1 GCA_030625815.1 Eubacteriales bacterium | reverse complement strand
GCGTCCCTGTGTTTTTTTAAGCAATTTCCATGCCACAACTACAAAAGGCATGGCTTGTCAACAGGGATTTTCATAGTAACCATGTCGTTTAGCACGTTAAACCTGCGGAATATCACAATCGTATTGTATTTCAATGCGGTTGTGATATTTTTTTGTTAGGAGGCGATGCGTATGCGGAACAGATTGGTAAATCATTTCTATGGACTGCAAAGTTTTCGCTTGTGTTTTATACAAGGAAGAAGAACATTATTGAGGAAGATAAAATGAAAAGGTTCAAATTATTATATTGATTGTAATGTTGATATTCGGTAATTTAGCATTTGGAGTGACGGATACTAGTGAGGATTATAAAGATACCTATGAACAGACGTTAAATGAGTATTTAAAATATGATGAGTTTAATAGTCATTTAGAAAGCAACAAAAAGGCTGCGCTTGAAATGATAAGAAACATTACTGAGAGACGATTGGCAGACAGTAATTCAGCTCAGTTACGTGGCGGAACGATGACGGAAGCTTATGATTTTGATGTCCAACTAAGCATTCAAGCAGATACGTATACTTGTGGTTATGCAACAATTTTGCAAACGATGTATGGACTTGAAAAGGAGCATCTGATTCAAGGATCAACAGATGAGCAGAAACAGCGGACTATTGAGACTGATATAGGGCATTATGGTACATCGGTAATCGTATGGGAGGTTGTAGCTTATTTGAATGGGTATTTGTCATCAGATGACTATGCGTATTATCTTGGATCCAGTTCAGCAATGTCGGAGGATGACTTTGCTGATAAAGTGGCATTGAGTTTAATGATGGAGCGGCCCGTGCTTCTACACGCAATTACTGAAGATTTAAGTTATTATAATGGAACTAGTCAGAACCATTATTTATCAATTTATTACATCAATCAAAATACAGACAAAGTGAAGATTGCAGATTGTAATTATGATTCTCAGTTTGGAGGATATCATTATGCGGATCTTTCTGAAGCATATGCAACGATTCATGATCATTATAATAGGTATTTAATTTCTTATTAAGATAGGTGAAAAGGTTGATGAAAAGAACAATGAAAAAAACAATGAAAAAAATAAGCTTTGCACTTCTTATATTTTTTGTATTTGCGGTATGCTTGGGGTGTGAAACCAGTGCAGATCCTATGATTGGCAATGATTTAAAATACACAGTAAATGACGACTGCGAAATTTGGAATTTACAAAAAGTGGAATTAAAAATAGAGTTGTTTGATTCACAAAATATAATTTGCAGACCTGCCAATTACACACGGATCGGAGATGATGTGTATTATATTGTAAATGAAGAGATCAAACAAAGTACTCAGTGTATCGGTTCGAGTATAATTAAATATGATCTGGAAGATGGTTCCAGAGAGACGGTTTATCATGTTGCATATGAGGGTGGTTCTGGAGGGATTCCTGTGCTTGTAAGTGCGGGTACTCATCTGTTCTGGACGGAAAATGTGAAAAATTGGCGTATATTGGGGCTTGAAGCACAAACAAAACAAGTTAGAGTCATAAAGGAAAAGAGTTATGAGGAAAACGAGAAGGTATTGAATCTTTCAAGCATAGGTGATCAAGTCGTTTGGTACAGGCTGGTTTCTGATCAAAATCAGTCAGAGGCGTTAATTGAGACCTATGATTACGAATCAGGTGAAACCGATAAGGTTGAAACGACAAAATTGCGATTGGAAACGCCTTATGCGTCTGTTCCACGATCTGATCGGTATATGTTGTATGTCACACAAAGCGATGATGCGCTAGTGATTCATCGAAGGGATATAGAAACCGATCATGATTTTCAATTGCGGGTTGATTCGGAGAAGATCATTGTAATGGCTACCAATGAGGATTATATTCTCTGGTCGACAGACTGGCGAGGCGGTGATATCTTTCTGTATTCGTTCGAAGACAATATGATTTGTAGAGTATTCTCTCTATCATCCATAGAAAGTCTTAGAAGTGCAATTTTTACTGAATGCGGCATAGTATTTGATTTTTCATCTGTGTCTTTATCTACGGTAGGAAAAAAGGCCAATGCGATTATGTATTTGGACTTGAAGGAACAAATTCTTTATCCGGTGTATGTGGCAACCAAGGAAATCAATTCTGTATCATGGCTCAAGAAGGAGGTGAACGGGTTTTCTGTTAAAGCATATGAGAGAATTGAAGATCAGCCCGTAAGGTTTGTTTATTTCTTTGAAAAAGAACAATAGGATTTCATAAACAACACTGAAATACATCTGATCATAACCCAACTTGTCAATAGTAATTTTCATGGAAAGATTGTCGTTTAGCACGTTAAACCTGCGGAATATCACAATCGTATTGCATTGCAATGTGGTTGTGATATTTTTTTGTCAGGAGGCGTTATGGTTGAAAATTTGGTGATACAGATAACAGACACATTGGTGAAGGATACAAAAAACAATAAAAATGAACGATTGATTGTGCAATACGGTTTGGAAGTGATGGTAACCATGGTTTTGCAAACTGCGGGATTTCTTGCAATCGGATTGATTTTCAACCGGGTATTTGAGTTGAATCTTATTATCTTTGGCTTTGCATCGTTGCGTATATTCGCTGGCGGCTATCATGCCAATTCTAGAATGAAATGTTTCCTTTCTTCGCTGGCGATCTTTGCGACAGGAATTTATATCTATGAAGCCAATGCGATGAAAGGATATATGACAGTGATTCCGATTGTTCTATTGTCGGTGTTTGCACCGAAGGACCACAAGAATAAACGATTGAGTGTTTGGCAAAAGCGAGCAAACAGGAGATGGGCGTTGGAGCTTTATGTCGTAGTTGTTGCAGCTTACGCAGTTTTCTCAGGTCAGGAGCGATGGCTTGCAACTGGTGTTAATCGGCTTTTTTCTTGAATCGGTAATAGTTATTGACTGGAAAGTTCTAATTGGAAAACTCAATGAAAGGAGGGAAAGGAATGTTTAAAGCAAAGGAAAAAGACACGATTGCAAACTTGGCAAAAGAAGTTGCTTCCGCATCAGCAAATACATGCAGCATTCTGTATTTCTATCAGCCTGAATGCCCGGATGTGCTTGCAGATGATAAATTGGCTGAATAATGGGATCGAAAAGTGACAAGGAATAAAATCATGATTTGAATTAAAGGTAACAAAGGGGTGATTGATGACTGCATTGGATGATAAGAGTGATCTTATTACTCCAAAACTATCATATGGAGGTGCGGACAAAACTAGGAAGCAATGACAGTTACATATATTGAGTGCATTTATTATAGAAAGGAGCCGTATCGGTTATGAAGAAAAAAATTATCATTTTGCTCGCTGTAATAATTTCATTATGTTTGGCAATAGGTTACAAAATCAATAGTGATAATGAAGCTATTGAGAATAGGTTATTCAAAGAATCTGAGAAATTTATTGTGGAAGCAGCGAAAATTCGAATACTAATAATTGAGGGCGGTGACAATCCTTATCATAAAGATGTAAATACAGATTATTTTGAGATAACTGACACTAGAATAGATACAAAAGATGAGTTATTAAATATGATGGAGAATTATTTTACAAGAGAATATGCAGAAAAAAATTTGATCAACTATTTTTTGAAACAGATAATAGATTATGTATGCATATTGTAGGAAATGTAAGGGTTAATGATTTCACTACAGCACATATTAGTAATATCAACATTAACCCAATAACCAAAGATGCTGCACTTGAATTATATGTATATTCCCCAATTCATAACAATGTGAATCGAATTGTTTTTAAATTAAAATCCGTAGAGGGTGAGTATAGAATTGATGAGAATATTGGTGGGTGGTAAAAATCACTAAAATACACAAATTTTTTCAAACTTAATAATCAAGCCTGAATTATTCAGGAGGCAGTAAAATGCACCTCATGAGTCGAAAAATATAGTAACGCTATAACCAATTCTTCCTTTTTGATGACGTAGAAGATTTGTGTCACCTTTTATCCATAATTTCATTCCGATTTTTCTTGCTGGAATGGAAAACATGACCTCAAAAGAGCAGACAATCCCCTTGGTCGTGCAAAAAGCGTAGAATTTCAGCCGCAGAATTATGCAAAATAGAGATTTTCTATCCTTCGCATGATCTGACAAAAGAGGTCCTGGTATGGACTACGACTGCAAAGTTTAAAGACAGTTCTTCTGGCTGAAGTTACGGTTATGCAGGCAATCTTAATCAAGGTTGATCACAAAGAAAGCATGCGATTGTGCTAGAGCTCCTTTGGCAAAACGGTTCGCTTCATGATATTCACAACACTGTAAGCCAGCGCATTGTATTAAGAATAAAGCTTTCTTGATTAGCATTTCATTTCCAGAACAGATTATGAAAGTGGTTGTCGGTAGGTTCTTATTAGGTGTGACAGAGAATGTAGACTTGTACACCTGAGGAGAGGTAATGAGTACAGAACCGCATGCATTGGAACCAGAGACTTGTGCCATGTTACCTATCGTGTTGAATTAAGTGAAAGGTTATTGATATTTTCCACAACTGTGATAACAAGCGTAGTCTTAACAGAAGATACTCACAAACATACCTGTACACGCCAAACACGCAATATCAGTTTACTTCTTCGTACTGTTCAGATGCTTATAGGCAAGGACCAACGGTTTCTGCTTATGAAAAAGTACAAGCAACTTACACACCATGGACATCAGATAGTGTTGATATTTCATTTAACTAGATAATCTGTGAGGATAGTTGAGTTTAGGGATGGAAGGGAAGTTGGAGGTTCTCCTCCAACATCCACGAAGGAGCGCTATAGATGAAAAAGAACCGATGGATTATCGTTATTTTAAGCATACTTTTTTTGTTGTTTTTGGTTCCCAATACTGAAGCATTTGCGAGTGGTTCCCAGGATGAAAAAGCAACGCATTATCTCAAGAGGATTAAGAGACTGGATAAAATGATTACAGTATATCACCCTGGTTTTGATGTATCCATCAACGGGGTTGTTATCAGCGACAAAAGGCCTTTCCATCCAATTATCTGTTACAACGACATTGTTTATATTCCGTTGGACTGGGTTTACTGCAACTGGCTTGGCATTGATATAAGCTTGGGGGAAAATGATGAAATCATCATTGATCACTCAGGCAAGGAAAACAGCTTTGTTACATGGCATGGTGCTTGGGGGGAGGGTGTTATTCCTAATCGTGATCGTAGAGAAACGGATGGAATGATTTCGAACAAAGTAATGGTCAATGGTCGGGAAATCGACAATGCGAGCGAGACATACCCGCTGCTGCAATATTATGATCACGAAGTGTACTTCCCATTAACATGGGAGTGGATTGTGAATGAATTTGGCTGGTGTCATGATTGGGATGCGCAAACTGGATTGACAATCCACACAAACGGAAAAAACAAAACGCCTGATATTCTACTACAAACCAAAATTCTGTCCGAAATCAATGATTTTACCTATAATAAATCTGCATATGTCAAAGCAGACGTAAAATCTGTACAAGCAAATGAATCTCAGCAAATGGATCTGAAAAAAAGAACGTCCGGAATTCAGGATCACTTGAATCGATCAACGGATCAATTGATAACGGAAAGCTATACGACTTTATATTTCGAAGGGCCACCTGCTGCCGATAATAACAATAAAAACACAGCCGTAGATGAGAATAAAAAAAGCACAATACCAGATGAGAACAATAGAAACACAATCATAATTGAAGGGGCAAACGGAGTTTGTTATGAAATATCCGGGTACTACTATCGCCATGTAATGGAGCATGACTATACGGGAAAGGTATGGGATATTGGCGTTTACGGGAAAAGTTATCTGGAAGATATAGATATGATCGCGCTTCGAAGGAACAAGGATGGCACAACCTCCGATGATGACAAGATCTATCAATCCTTGAAAGACGCGGGATATCTTCATGAACGAACACCCGAGTACAATGTATGCGACAATTTTTTAAAATTTGAGTTCTTATCAGGTCGAAACAAGGTGCTGTCATTTGAAGAAACTACGCTTTCCGGCTTTGATGAGGCGTATCGGATTGAATACGAAACTTTTGACCGCAATTACCTGAATCCTGAGGTGGATGAATGGGACGAGGATACTTATATCGATCAGCCAAAGGTATTCACGAAAAAGACAGCTGTTATCGCATTTGAAGAAGGGGAAATAGCGCGAATCATCATAAATGATGGTTTGTTTGAGTATGATATGAGGATTGATGTTGTTGATTTTTAGCTTTACACTAGTGCCCATAATTCTGTAGAATAATCCACAATGAAGAGAAGCTATCGGCGCTGAATTTTGGTGAGAATGAGACTGATAGTTTCTAGTTGTTCTCAGCAATTCTGGTAGAAACGAAGTTTAAGGGGATGCTTATGAAAAAGTGTATTTGGATTTTGTTAGAGGTTTGTTCCTAGCGTTGCTCTTTACTGGATGTAGCTTTGAGAAGCAGAACGAGAATGCAAGTTCTAGTGCTATTACAAGCACAGTCAGGCAAGATAATCTAGAGATTGTATTCACAAATGAAAAGCAAGTTTTCATGTTGGATAATTTGAGTCAAGATGATTCTTTCGGCTTTACAGTAACGGTCACGAATATCAGCAGTAAAACGCCCCTTTCCATTTGGCATGGGAAGTCATTATGCAACATTTATATTACGGATACGGAGGAAGTACAGTTCTGGACAGAACTGTACTAGGTGTATTGAAGGAGAGTACGTTAGTCTATGAAGAACAGCTTGTATTCACCGATCCATATACGTTAGATGTAATAAAGAAGACAATGGAAAAGGGGGATTATTTGGTTAGTGCATATATTGAGTATCAGTTGGGAAATCCGATAGAACAAGATTCCACTGATATATTTTTGCATGTATGATTGTGAATCTGCTTCTGGTTTTCAAATTTGTTTTCTTTGAATTAATTGGTGGCTTTATGGGCTCATCAAGTATGTGAATTCAATTTTTCTATATGCTCTATTCCTCGGTTATTTTCTTCCAAGGATTAGGCGGGAAAAATAAATGTTATAAAAAGGTGTGTCGAAAAATTTTTGACACACCTTTTTGTTATAAACAAAATAGGGGTGAAAATATTTTTTTTGGATTATTCGAAAAGTATTATAAGGTTTGATATAATTAAGCTATAAGATTGTTGTTGATCTGTTCTGAAAGGAGTTAATCATGAAAGTGCTGATTTGCGATGATGAAAAGATTCATCTGGATATTCTTGAGAATGAACTAAGGAATTACCAAGCAAAGACTGGAATTGAACTCCAAATCAGCAGGGCGTGTACCGGACTTGAGGCACTGGAGTCAGCTGGAAGCGAAGTTTTTGATGCGGCCTTTTTGGATATTGGTTTGAAAGATATGAATGGCATTGAAGTGGTAGAGAGAATCCGAACGTTTGATAAAAAGATTCCGCTGATTTTTGTTACAAGTCATGGACAGTTTCGGGATAAGGCCTTTGACCTGTTTGCATTCAACTATCTTACAAAGCCCATTGAAGCAGGAAAATTTGAGAAAGTGATGGATCGATTAGTGGAGATGGTGGAGCGGCCATCCCGTATGGGAATCCCATATTCCTACAAAGAGAACGGAGAACTGCACAGGGTTGATTATAGGGACATTCTGTATTTCGAGAAGTGCAGAAATCATATGGTATTGCATACGGCGGCGCAAGTGATTACCATGCAGAAGACGATCAAAGAGCTGGTTAAGGAATTGGATCCGGCTGTGTTTTTGCAGTGCCATCAGGGCTTTGTGGTGAATATGCAAAAGATTCGATCCGTAAAAGCCAGTGAGATAGAAATGATTGGCTTGAAGAAAAAAATTCCAGTTGGAAGAACCTTTCATAAGGCAACCATGCAGCGGGTAATGCAATTGCTGCAGAAAAGAGGATGGCAATGATTTTTCAGCTGGTGGAAGTTTATGGCATTGTATTGGAAGTGGCGGGATTTTATTACATCCTGCATATTTTGCATGCGCTAAATGAGGGGAAAGGTACATTCTTTCTGTATTTTGTCGGTCAATGCGCGATCATCCGCATGACGAATCTTTTGATTGGACCAAGTTCGGGCTGGGCATTTGCGGTTGCTTTGGTCTTGTTTATCCTTGGGGGAAGGATATTTTTTCGAACATCGTTTCTGCAGTCGGCAACAACAGTGGTTTTATATATTGCTTTTTTTGCTGTTGTTGAAATTGGCACGACATTTTTGATGGTAGCTGTTTTGAATCTGGATGTGAGTCTGCTGTTCGCGTCCAATGCCTATCGGGCGGCGGGGATCGTCATTTCAAAAACCTTGGTTTTCTTTATCGTATTCTTTGCGGTTCCGCATATGAAAAAGAGAAGCGTTACGTTTGATGCCTACGGTGTCTTGGCAATGGTTATGATGATTGCAAGCATTTCAGCGTTTTATTTGGCGGCTAATGTTTATAGTGAATCGAATGTCGAAAATGGAAGTATAATGGGCATTTTGGTGATTACGTTGATCATTGCGGTGATCAACATTTTGATGCTGGTTCTGTTTCGGCGAGTGATGGATCTAAGAGAACAGGAAGCACAGCGGGAAGTGGTTCAAAAGGAGTACAAAAAGTTGACGGGATATCTGGCGGAATATGAGGATTTGGTGAAGGAAATGCGCACCATGAATCATGATTTTAACAATCATATGATCAGCATCAACCGCTTGGCAGCGAAAGCCAACAACGAAGATGTTATTGCATATACTGAGAAGCTGTTAATCAATCCAGGAAGAAACTGGGTGGAGGATATTGATAACAAATTGGTGGCGGCGCTGGTCAATTACAAGATGAAGCTTATGGAGAAGGCGAGGATTGTATTCTTGCATGAAATAACTTTGTCGAATGATCATGCAATAGACGATCTGGATTTCACGATTGTTTTGGGGAACTTGCTGGACAATGCCATTGAAGCCTGCCAAATTTGCAGAAGGGACGAGAGGTGGATTGACTTGTTGATCAAGGAAGGCTACGGAAGAGTTGTGATTCAAATGAGAAATCCCAATGAGCGGAATTTGGTTTATCGTGAAGGAATCATAGCAACAAGCAAAGCGAACAGCAAAAGCCATGGCATAGGCTTAAGAAATGTACAGCGCATTGTCGATAGGTATGAAGGGCTGATGGAGATTGATGCGGAGAACGGCGTTTTTGAAATCCAGATACTGCTGTAAACATGTCGAACCGCATGTGAAGTTTGGGAATATCTCAAGAGATTTGAGTTATAAGATGTAAGTGGTATTTCTCCATAGGTGTGAGAGCTGTGGTGACGGAGGATGTGCCGGCGGTAAAAAAGCCATTCATGATCAGGTGGACCGAGATATGCATCTTTTCAACTACTTTGCTTCAGAACCGGCCGTTCAGTTGGCGGAACTACTGGTGCAAACAGTTTTGCCGACAAGGTTTTCTACACCAATTTCGGTGCGGAAGTTATTGAAGCGGCCATTAAAATTGTGAGAAAATGGGGCAAGGAAAACGGAAAGACGACCATGCTTTCAGCCAAGTGTGCTTTTCATGGGTAAACCATGGAACCACCTTTGGCGGCAGCTGCGGGTATCGCTTTAGTGACCAAGCTTGTGGAAGACGACTTTTTGGAGGAAGTGAACAGGAAATCTCGCCGCATCGTGTCAGGGCTTGAGGAACTGAATGTGGAATTCCTTGGAGTGATCCGGGAGATTCGCGGGTTTGGCATGATGATTGGTGTAGATGTCGGAGAGGCGGCGCCGCAATTACAGGAAGCGTTTCTAAAACGCCATTGCCTGGTGAATACCACCAGCGGCACCGTGCTTCGATTAATTCCGGCACTGAATATCGGTGATGAAGAGATTCAGCAATTTTTGGATACCTTTAAGGAGATTTTAAAGGAAAGAGAATAAGTAAACAGGAAGCACAGGGATGCATGATGCGCGTCCCTGTGTTTTTTTGACCGAATTCAAATAGAAATAATACAGAAAGAATGGTTTGTCAACAGAAAATTTAACGGAAATAATGTCGTTTAGCACGCGAAACGTGCGGAATAGCACATGTGTATTGAAAGTTAATGCGGTTGTGCTATTTTTTTGTTAGGAGGCGATGCGTATGCGGAGTGGCGAATGATTTCTGTTGTTATCAGATGGTTTTGGTCTTTAACAAGAATAATACTAGATTATTTGAGGGAGGAAAGATAATGAGAAAGAGACTGATTTCAACTATACTGGTTTGGGCTATGATGTTTTTGAGTGCAAATGGTGTGGTATTTGCAGAGAACATTTCGGAGTTCAAGGACGAAGTAGCATATGCAAAACTATTCTTGCAAGTCCAGGGTTATGGAGAAAATAGCATTAGCAATCCGGTGAAACTTTATAATTTTGATGAAGAGGTTGAAGCGGTCTGCTTTACTGTCAACAATTCTGGTTATATAATTATTAATGTGAATGATCTTGAGGTACCGGAATATGCACTTGAAGTTGCCAATCCATTTTCTGATGAAAAGGAGAGGATCATATATAATGGTCCATTAGCATATTATATAAAAGAAAATGGAAAAATTAAAAACTTGAAGACAAAAGCAACTGTAAATGGAAAGGCGATCGCTTTTAAATACAAAAGGGAGAAAATAGATAAAAAGAAGAAAATAACAGAAACCGAAACATTGACAATATCTTTGCAATCAACTTTTTATGAAACTGGATCGTTGAATAATACACTGAGAACCTTTGCAAGCAGTCATTTTTGCGGTGTAGATGGTTCTGCAATTTAGCGATGTATTTTGACGATAATTATTCTGACTGTTTTGTTCCTACAACAAAAGAGTATGATGAAATTTTGCAAGATTACTTGATCTATGAGGAATACATACAAGATAGTGGAGCAGATGCTGATGATCTGATTGATGGGGCAGGAAATTGTATAGGACTGATTGGTTATATCAAAGAGCATGGTTATCCAAGCGGAGGCTACTCTGCTTTTAAGCATTCGTACTCATGGGATTTTCTTACGGACAAAATTGATAACGACCGAGCATTATTGGTTGGTACATCATCAACTCACCCTGTTTACAGAACACATTGGATAATCGCACATGGGTATTTGCAAGGATATGATGGAATTCCATATATTATTGTCAATGATGGATTTGGCTCAAATAATATACATGTCACAGCTAGCGGTCAGTATTATCCATGGGGGTTCGTTTATATAAATAATAACTAGGGAGTAATTCGTTATGAAGGCATATAGGAAATATGCGGTTGGTGTCTTTGTCTTGTTTCTTGTTATAGGGAGTCTGCTAGTAATCTATAACAGAAATAGGAATACTATTGAAGGGAAAATTCCGTTCGACATGAACGTCTTGAAAGAAGTAGATTCGGTTTTCTATGTAAAAGAACCTGAGGGATGGTATTTGAAACAAGCAGACAAGGATGAAATCAATAAATTAATAACATTTATAGAGAATCTTTCTTATACAAAAAGAATTACTCTTGAAAAGGGCATGAAATTGTCGGGGAGAGGCTTTCTTGATATAGGACCTGGGGCGGAATATGTCATTATCCTGTATGTTGATGAGAAGGCGAAATTAGCTTTTGTATATTATATCCACGATGATGTTCTGTTAATGGAGGGGTACATTTACTATTTACCAAAAGATATATCGGAAGAGTTGGATCAATTCTTTAGCAAGGGAAAAGATCATCCTCGGCCAGGTACAGAAGGAAATAAATGAGGCCTTGTGTGGAGTCGAGAGGTGGCGCCGCGCTTGGTGAACACCACCAGCGGCACCGTGCTTCGGTTAATTCCGGTACTTAATATTGGAGATCAAGAGATCGATCAATTTTTGGATATCTTCAGGGAGATTTTGAAGGAAAGAGCATAAGGAACGAAGAAAACACGGGAAAGTCTAGCGAGACTCTTCCGTGTTTTTTGTTGAAAAAGTTTTTAGGATTTGTCGAAGGCAGTTTTTCTCCAAATAAAAAGAATGCCAACAGGACTTACGGTTTATCGTAAGTCCTATTGGCATACAAAAGACAGGTTTACTGACGAAAATCATGTTATCTGTTTTTTCTTGGCGGGTTCTGTCGCAAATTGAGGAAAGTGTCAATCCTTGCTGACATATACATGGGTGTTGTTCTCTTTATACTTGTTCAAATAGTGCTGTGGTGCTTTGCTATCAATAATCAGGTTCGTGATCTGATCGAATTCAAACAGCCGGGTAAATGACTGGTGCTCAAATTTGCTGTGATCAATCATCAGATAACAAGTGTTGCTATGGGAAAGCAAATGTTTATACAACGGGAGTTGCTTTCGATTTGTGATCGAATAGCCAAAATCCAAATCGACGCCGTCTACTGTGAAAAAGGCCTTGTCGAAGTACATTTGATTCAGGATGTCGATCGTATATTCGCTTAATGTTTCCACATAATTCTTCCCTACGTGGACATCGCCGCCGAGCAAGATCAAGGAAACGGAAGAAGCAGTGAGGACATTGACAACATCCACACTCGTCGTAACCACCATGAGATTGTTGATGTGCTTGAGTTCGTTTGCCAACAATGTGCATGTGACACCGGAGCCTAGAAAGATGACATCGCCGGATGAGATGAGTGCTGAAGCGCTATGGGCAATCGATCGTTTTTCCTGCAAATAAGGATCATCTACAAACGATGAAATCACAGGTGACGCATTTGGCGCAAGTCGCGGGCTGCTATCTAAAGGATCGGCTACCGCAATTTTTTTTGCACCGCCATGTGTCTTTACGAGCATTTTTCGAGTGTGCATGGAGTTGAGATCACGTCGGATCGTAGCGATGGAAACGCCAATCAACTCACATAAATGCTGCGTGGTCGCCAGCTCGTTCTTCTCCAGATAATCCAGTATCAGTTTTTCCCTTTCGATCGCCAACATAACTTCTCGCCTCTTTCTCTTTGTCGTGTGGATTAATAGGAATCAGTCGCGATCCCGGATAACAATTTCACTGCTGAGCTGGTTCCGATTCTGCTGCAACCGGCTTCAATGAAATTAGCCAGGTCTTCAACGCTTTTAACGCCGCCGGCTGCCTTGATTTTTACATCGGGGCCAATGTGCTTTTTGAACAGCAGGATATCTTCCATGGTTGCGCCATTGGTTCCAAACCCTGTAGAGGTCTTGATGTAATCCGCTTTCGCTTCTGTAATGATCTCGCACATTTTTATTTTCTCTTCTTCTGTCAAGTAGCAGGTTTCAATGATCACTTTCAAGACATGCCCTTCTGTCGCTTTTTGGATCTCCGAGATTTCACTTAAGACCTTGTCAAAATCACCATTCTTGATATCTCCGATATTGACAACCATATCAATTTCAGAAGCGCCATCGGCAATGGCAGTCTTCGCTTCGCTGATTTTAATATTTGTCGGGCTGTAGCCAAGCGGAAAACCGATCACGGTACATATGTTAATGGAGTCCCCGTAGGTCTCTTGGATTCTTTTGATGTAGGAAGCTGGGATGCATACGGAAGCGGTCTTGTATGTAATCGCTTCATCGCACAAAGCTTGAATATCTGAC
The DNA here is from genome assembly GCA_030625815.1 of Eubacteriales bacterium. GTDB lineage: Bacteria > Bacillota > Clostridia > Tissierellales > GPF-1 > GPF-1. Next base: position 5,144 of record DAOUQF010000041.1, on the reverse strand, counting down.
CAGGTTGCAAATGCTTTTAGTTGAGTGTGATCGACATAAGTCATCATGGTTTCGTTGTTCATTGGATCCTCCTAGATTCAATCGTATTTGTTTTCATCTTTCATTGCAATACTAATATACAGAGAAGCGTAAGTCAAGATGATTGGCGCAAAAAAACGCAATATAAATCAATATCAATCAAGAAACGGTCTACGAAAGGCAGAAATGAGACGCAAGCGAAAAGAAATTGTCGAAAAAGGACAAAAACACAGAAACGAAATGATTTTATTTGCGCTAAAATGATCGTGGTGATATAATGGCCACAAATAATTCAAATGAAATCATTTTAAAGCAAAAATGAAGCGATGCGAATACGAATAGCAAGGAGAAGAGAAACGAGCTGCATGCAAATTCATCAATTTAGTCGAGATAGGAGTGTTGAAGATGGATACAGAAGAAGTCAATGAACTGAAAGTGTTATCGGCAAAAATGAGAGTGGAACTATTAAAGATGCTGAAACGGAGAACGTATGGACATTTGGGTGGCTCCATGTCCATTATTGAGGTGCTTTCAACCTTATATGGCAAACATTTGAAGCATGATCCGTTAAATCCCAATTGGGACGATCGTGATTACCTCGTGCTTTCCAAAGGCCATTCAGGACCTGGACTATATGCAGCGCTTGCCGTCAATGGATATTTTGAAAAAGAGATCTTAGGTTCGCTGAATGAAGGGGGGACAAGTCTTCCTTCACATCCTGACAGAATATTGACACCGGGAATTGATGCAACAACAGGATCGTTGGGGCAAGGGACTTCCGTTGCAGCCGGTTTGGGGTATGCTTTGAGGCTCGAGAAGGCAAGCCAGTATGTTTATTTGATTGTTGGAGATGGAGAGCTCAATGAAGGGCAATGCTGGGAGGCGTTTCAGTTTATTGCGCACAACAAGTTAAATCATGTCATTGTGTTGATTGACGAAAACAAACGTCAACTGGACGGATTTACCGTTGATATACTGAATCCGTTTGACATACAAGAAAAAATGATCGCTTTTGGATTCCATACAATGAAAGTGGATGGCGGCAGTGAGCTGGAAATTTCAAATGCAATTGATGAAGCCAAGAAAATCGAAGATCAAGCCGTTTGTATTGTGTTGGATACGGTCAAAGGGCAAGGGATTCCATATTTTGAAGAAATGGTGGACAATCATTCTGTCAAATTCTGCGAGCAAGATTATCAGGCTGTTGATCACGCGATTCAGAAATTGCAAGATTTTATACAAAAGGCAGGTGCATAAAGATGTGGGAATTGAGTAAGGATACTGGTTTGGCAGAAAAAGAAATGAGGGTAACATTTCGTGAAACCCTGGAATGTCTAATGGGTGAAAATAAGAAGGTTCTGGCTTTTGAAGCCGATCTGGGCGGGGCGTCACATTTCGCTAAGATCAAGGCAACTTATCCTGATAATTTTGTTCAAATGGGGATCTCAGAAGCCAACATGGTTGGTGTAGCTGCGACTACATCGATGCGTGGATTTGTTCCATTTATCCACACTTTTTCCCCTTTTGCATCTCGTAGAGTTGCTGATCAGGTCTATTTGACGGGCGCATATGCCCAGAATACATTGAATATTTTTGGTTCTGATCCTGGTATCTGTGCTGCGGCAAATGGGGGGACCCACACAACCTTTGAAGATATTGCATTGTACCGGGCCATTCCTGAGGTTCAGGTGTTTGCTCCTGCTGACAATGTACAGTTGGAGTGGCTGATCAAAGAAGTTACAAACCGCAAGGGCGTGCATTATATCAGAGCAAATCGGAAAGCCGTTTCAAGGATCTATCAAGAAGGCTCTACATTTGAAATTGGAAAAGGGAATGTCATTCGACAGGGAACCGACGTGTTGTTGCTTACAATGGGCGTTCTTGTAAGAGAAGCATTGGACGCTGCTGAGGAATTGGAAAAAGAGGGCATTTCTGTCGAAGTGATTGATATGTTTACGATCAAGCCATTGGACAAGGAATTGATTCTCCGTGAAATGCGTGGGAAAAAACTCGTTGTAACGTTTGAAAATCATAACATCATAAACGGCTTAGGAAGTGCGGTTGCTGAAGTTATGGCGGATGCCGGCAGTGGAATTCCCTTAAAGCGAATGGGTGTGATGGATCGTTTCGGCCAGGTGGGTAGCTTCGACTTTTTGAAAGAAGAATATGGACTTACGAAAGCGCATGTTAAGCACGTTGTATATGAGTTCATGAAGTAAGCGCTTTATCAAATAGGCGATCAATAAAACGAACGCAGGAGAGAACTTTTCTCCTGTGTTTATTTTATTGCAAAAAAACAATAATATCTAATGATTTAATTGTTTTGGTAAGCGAAAGTGATACAATTATTGTAATGAAGTATTTAGGATGTTAAATAGTACGCTAAATCTACGGAATGTCACACAAAGCTTGAATATGAAGGTGCAAGTGGTACTTTATTCCTAGGTGGTAGTATGAGACACCTTGTCATGAACCATTTCAAGGGGACTTGCTGGAGGATAGGAAGTGTATATGAAGAAGCTAATGTTGATTATGATTTGCATCTTGCTTGTCTTGTCGGGTTGCGCGAATAGTGTAAAGCTGGAGAATGGTTTGGAGCCGGATGGGGAAACCACAATTTCTGAAGTGGAAGAACAGGACAGCAATGTTGTTAACGATCAGGAAAAGGAGGGGAATTCTTTCTCCTGGATTGCCTATGATATCGATATCAATGGACCAAAGACGCTGGATCAGATCTCATGCATAAGCGCTTCAATCACGATTCCGGAAGGGGATGAAGTCGAAATTTTGGATCATGCATTGTATGTGGATGGAAAGCCTGAGAGATGGAGCATCCCATTGGCACTACATGGAGACGTAAGAGAAATCAAGGACAGCGAGGAACCTGGGAAGCACTTTATCATTGTGTTCAATACCCCTTCGGAACTGATTGACTTCTCCGATGAGCAACTGTCTCTTACCCTTCATGTGTCAATGGAGGTTGACGGTTATCGACTGTCGTTTATGGAGGGGAACCAAAAGATTTTATCATTGCCAGCCAAACCAAGGGAGCTGGAAGGACTTGGTTGGATTGACGGATCGAAAATTATTGCGGAGTTTAACAACACGGGGGACAATCCTTATGAGGTCAAGCTGGTACAGACGGTAGTTCTGACTCCGCTAACACCCGATGATGAAGATTTCGATATGTATAATAGCGGTTTTTATGGTGCATTTGAGTTGTGGCTGGTAAAGGATGGGGAGGTTGTTGATTCGCTGGATTTCAATGAATGCTTTGGCTATGAAAAGATTGGGTTCGTTTGTCCGTTTCCGATTGTTGGGGACGATTACAACGATGACGGGAATCTTGATTTCAATATTGGCATCATTGACAAACGCGGTTCGGCAGTAATATTCTTCACAGTCAAGGATGATTCACTTTATGTATTTACCTTTGATGATAGTAAGATTCTTATGAGAGCCAATCTACACCACTCTGAAGATATCCAGAGAGGAGTGGATGGTGAGTTGCTCATTAATCTTCCTAAAAAAGAGGGGGGAGGATACTATTTGGAAAGGTATGTTTGGGATGGAGTCCAGTTTGTATCGAAAGTGAATAATTGAAGCTTGTTGTATGAAACAATCCAAAAAGGAAGGCTAGATAATACAATGAGAATGGTGAAGGAGATAGGATGAAGACGATACACGTAGGAAAGAAAGTATTGTGGTTTTTGTTATACACATCGATTGTTCTCAACGTTTTTTTGTATCAGATGTACGAGGAAGCGAAAAACGAGGATTTTATGTGGGACCTCTATCGTCGGGTATCTTTTGCTGCGAGCAAGCATGATGCTGATATCCTGAAGGGTGTTTCAGTGGACCGCCCGGATGTATACTGGAGCAAGAAGTTTATGGAAGTCCGCCAAAGAGGTAGCGACTCTTCGTCTCTTAGCCAACAGATTCTGGTTGAATATGACAATGGGGAAACCTTGGTGATTGAAGTGGCCGAAAATTTGGAGCACGAGTATATAGTTAACGATTTATATTTTCTAGAAGGAGAAGGTTTTGAAAATGAATAATAGTGCGGATTTATTCTGTTATCTTTCTTTATTGGTTTTTTGAATTTTTAGCAATGAATGCATATATGCGAGGGCAGGCATAGTATCAAAAGCCATCGTTGAAGCGTCGGGGATAGGGAGTGTGGGATTTTATATGGGAGGTGCAGGCCTTCCTTTTTCGTGTGGAAAATCCTGGTTTGGGGTACAATAAAAGGAGAAAGTACAATCGAATGGAGGGGATGACATGATTCTTGGCGGTATTGAAGCGGGCGGTACAAAGTTTGTCTGCGTGGTGGGAACGGAGAAGGGCGAGATTTTGGAACGGAAGGTGATTCCGACAATAGATCCGGAGGAAACCTTGAACGCAGTGATTGAATTTTACAAAGACAAGCAGATTGAAGGCTTGGGGATTGCAAGCTTCGGTCCGGTCGCAGTGGATCCGGATCACCCGCAGTATGGTTCGATTCTCAAGACGCCAAAACTGGCGTGGGCGGATACGCCGATTCTACATATTCTACAGGAAGCATTGGGTTGTCCCGCAGCTATTGACACGGACGTGAATGCCGCGGCTCTGGCGGAGGCGAAGAAGGGAAATGCATGGGATGCGAAGAGCTGTTTGTACCTAACCATCGGCACCGGTGTCGGCGGCGGATTCTATAATGGCGAACTGCTGCATGGACGGCTCCATCCCGAGATGGGTCATATTCTCTTGCCGGCTGGGCAAGATGGATTCGAGGGGATTTGTCCTTTCCACGGTAACTGTCTGGAAGGCTTGGTGTCGGGTCCGGCCATTGAAGCGCGGGCTGGCAAAAAGGCGGAGCTGATCAGTGAGGAAGATCCTCTTTGGGATGCGGTGGCGGAAACAATCGCACAAGCCTTGGTGAACTATCAAATGGTGCTGTCGCCAGAGCGTATTATTTTGGGTGGCGGGGTGATGCACCAATGCCATTTGTTCCCACGGATTCATAGGGAATTCTACCGATTGATCAACGGGTATCTGCCCTTCACGGAGGAGCAGGTGAAGCATCATATCGTATCTCCTGGATTGGGGGACGATACTGGCAGCGTGGGGGCTTTGATGTTGGCGTT
>DAOUQF010000001.1 GCA_030625815.1 Eubacteriales bacterium | reverse complement strand
AAAGTCGACCGCTACATGGATTATTATAATCATTCTAGAGCTCAGTGGAACTTAAAGAAGCTGACTCCTGTAATGTACAGAAATCAGCTTCTTGCTGCATAGTCTCTTTTTATCGTGTCCTTGACACGGGGTCCATTTTATAATGATCGCCTTGCTTTTCCAATCCCAAGAATTGCATTTCATAGAGATGAGCGTAAACGCCCGCTTTCTCCATTAGGTTTTGATGGGTTCCAGATTCTTCAATCCCATCATCCGTAACTACCAAAATTTGATCAGCCGATCGAATGGTCGATAAACGATGCGCGATGACAAGGGTCGTCCTTCCCTTGGACAACTTCTCCAAGGAAGCCTGAATCTTCACTTCCGTTTCATTGTCCAAAGCCGATGTCGCTTCATCCAAAATCAAGATCGGCGGATTCTTCAAAAAAACTCTCGCGATGGACAAACGCTGTTTTTGTCCGCCGGAAAGCCGAATGCCCCGTTCACCGATCTCTGTTTCATATCCCTCTGGAAGACTCATAATAAAATCATGAATTTCCGCCTGTTTAGCCGCATCCTTCATCTCATCCGAACTCGCATCCGCTCGTCCGTAGCAAATGTTTTCAGCCACCGTTCCGGCAAATAAGAAGACATCCTGCTGAACGATTCCAATATGCTTGCGCAAACTCTCCAAACGAATATCTCGGATATCGACGCCGTCGAGGGAAACACTCCCGCCGGTCACTTCATAGAATCGTGGAATCAACTGGCAGATTGTTGTTTTCCCACCGCCTGAAGGTCCCACCAAGGCAGTCGTTTTTCCTGCCGGTATGATAAAACTGATTTTACTCAGAATCGTCTCTTCCGCTTGATACGCAAAGTCTACCTCTGTAAATCGAATCTCGCCTTGAATCTCCTCGACAGACTTTGCGTCAATTCGATTCACAATCTCTGGCCGCACATCCATAATTTCGCAAAACCGGCCAAATCCAGCCATCCCCTGCTCAAATTGCTGTGTGAACGACATCAGCCGGCGCACGGGTTGTAAAAACAGTCCAATATACAAGAGAAAGGCCAGCAAGTCACCAACGGAGATGTCTCCGGTATGGACCAGCCATCCGCCAAAGAGCAGGACCGTTACGTTCAACACATTGAGCATGGTCCGGATTCCGGTCATTAATTGCGCCATGGTCTTGTAGGCATTCTCTCTGGACACGCGAAACAAATTATTGCCGCTTTCAAATTTCTCGATTTCATAGGCTTCATTGGTAAAGGAATGAACCACGCGAATGCCAGAGATCGAATTTTCCACCTGCGCGTTGACATCTGCAATTTTCCTCTTGACCTCTCGAAAATTCCGAGCCAATTTGGATCGCATCTTAATGGCATAGAGAATAATAAAGGGTAAAAACCCATAGGTAATCACGGCCAATCGCCATTCAATTTGCACCAAGACAAGAAAGGATCCAATAATCATCACAAAGGAGATAAATAAGTCCTCCGGTCCATGATGAGCCAATTCTGTAATATCACGCAAATCATTGACGATGCGAGACATCAAATGCCCCGTTCGATTCTTATCATAAAATCGGAAGGAGAGGGACTGCATATGAGCAAAGAGATCCTTTCGCATATCATATTCCATGCGAACACCCAATACATGTCCATAGCATTCCACAAAATACTCAAATCCCGCGCGAATCAAATATAAGACCAACATCCCTGCGCCAAAAATCATAAGACGCTGAATCTGACCTTGGGGAATCAGGGTGTTCGTCGCATGCCGCGTTAATACGGGAAACAACAAATCAATCAAGGACATTAAAAAGGCACACAAAAGATCCAAAGAAAACAACCTCCAGTGCGGCCTATAGTATTGAACAAACCGTTTTATCAAATCACTCACCCCCATTACCGAGTACTCGTATCCTATCAGTCCAGTGTCTTCAAGATTGAATCAAGCATCCGTTCAACCGTCATTTCAATTTTTTCTCCGTGATCCATGCTTCTTTTCCGTATCAATCGGTACGCCTCAGGTTCAGTCATCCCTTTTTTCTCCATCAAAATCCCCTTTAAGCGATCCATTTTTCTTCGCCCTTCCAAAGAGGATTCCAGGTCTTCGACTTTTTCTTCCAGCGCCATCAATTTTTGGCTCATGGACAGGCTGAATTCAATGACTTGTATCAGCGCCAGGGGTTGGATCGGTTTTTGCACATACGCATATAAACGCAAGGTTTCCATTTGCGCCACCAAGGCTGCATTATATCGCGTACTCATAAAAAGACAAGAGGAGATTCGATCATTCTCAACAATTTTCGCCAATTCATAGGCGCTCATCCCACGGTTCAATTCCATATCAATCAGCATCAAAACAGGGCGCAGGCGACGAGCGTCACGCAACGCCTTTGTCGCTTCCCGCGCTTGATGAACATCATAGCCGTATTGATGTAAAATAGTCGCCGTGCGAATGCGGCTTTTTTCATCCGCGTCAACAATTAATATCCGATTGTTCATAGCCCGCCTCCTATTCTATTACTTTATAAAAAAAAGGAAGCGACTACAAGAGCCGCTTACCCGATTTCTAGAATTTTTTCAAATACGTCTCCAATTCCCAATCGCAAACAATTTGCGAGTATTGCGCCCATTCCGCCAAAGCAGTGGCTTTCAACGCCTCATAAACATGTTCTCCCAAAGAACCTTTTATTACTTCATTCTTATCCAATTCCGCAATGGCTTCCTTCAGGTTGGACGGCAATGCTTCAATTCCCATTTCATCCAATTCGGCTTGAGTGGTATGATATAGATTCATATTGCTCGCCGCAGGCGGTGTCAACTTATTGTCGATTCCATCAAGACCCGCAAATAAAACCGCTGCCAAAGCCAAGTATGGGTTCGCTGCCGGATCCGGGTTTCTCAACTCAACTCGAGTGCCCGCCCCACGCTTCGCTGGAATTCGGATCAACGGACTACGGTTGCTTGCTGACCAAGCAATCAGAGTCGGTGCCTCATAACCCGGAATCAAACGTTTGTATGAATTGACAGTCGGATTGGTTAAAGCGGCGAATCCTTTGGCATGCTTGACCAAGCCTGCAATGTACTCATAAGCTGCCTCTGACAATTGTTGATCGCCATCCGCGTCATAAAAGGCGTTCTTGCCTTCCAATGTGGAAAGAGACATATTGATATGCATGCCAGAACCGTTGATGCCGGCAACTGGCTTCGGCATAAAGGTTGCGTGCAGCCCATGGCGCTGAGCCATAATTCGAACAACCATTTTGAATGTCATAATGCTGTCTGCAGCTCGCAGTGCATGATCAAATTTAAAGTCAATTTCGTGCTGGCCTTCTGCTACCTCATGATGAGAAGCCTCGACCAAGAAATGCATGTCTTGCAATGCTTTCACCATATCTTTTCGGGCATTGCCGCCCATGTCAACGGGAGCCAAGTCAAAATATCCCGCTTTGTCATGAGTTTCCAAAGTCGGTTCTCCTGATTCATCCGTGCTAAACAGGAAGAATTCACATTCTGGGCCTACATTCAAAGTGTATCCCATGTCTTCCGCTTTTTTCAATGCGCGTTTCAAAGTCTGGCGGGGACATCCGTCGAACGGCGTACCGTCCGCTTTGTAAACGTCACAGATCAAACGAGCTTCCAGACCGCCTGGTGTCGACCAAGGGAAGATGACAAATGTCGTTGGATCCGGGAACAAATACATGTCCGATTCTTCAATCCGAACAAATCCATCGATGGAAGAACCATCAAACATCAGCTCATTGTCCAAAGCCGCCTCAAGTTGATTCAATGGAATCGAGAGGTTCTTCATAACTCCTGCAACATCCGTGAATTGCAGATGAATAAAAGCAACTTCTTGTTCAGTGGCAATACGTAAAACATCTTCCTTGTTAAAATTACGATTCATTCTTCATCCTCCATAAAAACATAAAAAGCGCCACAACTAAGCCGAGTTTTATCCCTGCCTGTTGGACGCCGTTGTCCGATAAGTGATTTAGTTGTTAGGAAGAGTATACATAAATCATTGACGGAATGCAAGAGCTTTTTTCATCTTTTTCCCGCTCGCCATGGCAAAGTACACCAGAACAGAAACACATATAATCATGGCTCCCGAAGGCACATCGATCAAAAACGACAAAAAGAATCCCGAAAATATGGTGAGCCAAGCGAAGATCGTTGCCACAAGCATACGAGGCAGCAACCGCTTCGTAAAGAGCTTTGCCGTCATGGGCGGTGTTGTCAAAATCGCGAGGGTGAGAATAATGCCAACAACTTTTATCATTGCAATAACCGCCACCGCGATGGATAAATAAAAGACCGACTTGTATCGATCCACCGACAACCCCTGAAGCTTTGCGTGCTCTTCATCAAAAAGGATCAATTTCCACTGCTCAAATCGAAGGCTGTAGATCAAAAGAAAACTCAAACTGACAAAGATCATAAAAAACAAATCGCGTCCGGAAATTGTTAAGATATCGCCAAACAGATAACTCGTCATATCCGGCGGATACCCAGGGCGCATGCCAACAAAGATCATGCCAAGCGCCATCCCCAAAGCCCAAAGCATTCCCATTACCGTATCTGAATGACTCGACAGCTTTTCTTCCATTCGTTTTATAATCATAACCACCAATCCGGCCACACCCAAGGCAGGCACAATCGGATCAATTCCCAATAAATACCCCAATCCTATTCCACCGAAAGAGGCATGGGCAACCCCGCTGGTCATCATAATTTTTTTCTTTTCTGTAATCAAGGTGCCCAATACACCGGAAATAATTCCTGCAAAAAAGGTCGCTATGAGTGCTCTCTGTACAAATTGATAGGAAAAAATCAAGACTCGTCCTCCCCTTTCTTGTGATGTGTTTCCAAAACCCGATGAGGAATTTCGCCATGCAAGATCACTTCAATGGGACAACCGTAGACCTTTTTCAGATTCTCCGATTCCAATTGATTGCCCGGATGAAAATCGGCATAAAAATTGACACAGAGAATGGAATCGACCGTCTGATTCACCACATTCAAATCATGACTGACCAAAATGATAGCCATCTCCGGCTTCTTATCTCGCAGTTGTCGGATTATCTGATCTTTCGTCTGAAAATCAATGCTGGCCGTTGGTTCATCCATCAAAAGAATCGTTGGATCGCCCATCAATGCGCGACAGATTAAAACCCTTTGGCTTTGTCCGCCGGATAAAGCCGCAATCGAATGATCCGCTACCTCGGACAATTGAAATTGTTTGATCAGATCTTTCGCTTTTCGATCGTCTCCCGTAGCGACGCGCTTCCGCTTCGAATAATAGGCGCTTCCACTTAGCACCACTTCCTCAACCGTAATCGGGAACTCGGAATCAAAGGTCGCGAATTGCGGCACATACCCCAATCGCTCGCCTTTCCGAATCCAAACAACCCCCTTGGCAAAGGGAATTAATCGAGCGATGGTTTGCACCAAGGTGCTTTTGCCTCCGCCATTGGGACCAAGAACTCCTAAAACTTCCCCTCGTTTCAAGGAAAAGGAAACGTCCTCTAATATTTTTTTATCGCCTCGATAGACGTCAAGATTTCTAACTTCCAAAATTTTCATAATTCCCTCCCCAGGATATTATACCACGCCACTTGCATCCTACTCATTTCTTTTCTACAATAGAGCAAGGAGGAACACCATGACATTTATACAAGAACTCGAGCAAGCTCATGATCTTCACTTTAATCAACAACAGATTGAAGCCATTCAACATACACAGGGACCCGCCTTAATCCTTGCCGTACCTGGCGCAGGAAAAACAACAACCTTAATATGTCGAACCGGCTTTCTGATATTCGAACAACATGTCGCACCCCATTCGATTCTCTCCCTGACCTTCAGCCGCGCTGCCGCTATGGATATGAAAAAGCGTTTTAACGAACTCTTTCAATCTCATGTCCACGCGAATATTTCCTTCTCGACATTTCATAGCTTTTGTTATCGCTTTTTAAAGGCTTTTGATCGAGAACTGCCGGCATGGACGCTTATCGAAGGAAAAGGCGCGCCCATATCCAAGAAAAAACTCATCGCACAGATCCATTTTTCCCTACATCACGAATGGCCAAACGAGGAAGTGAGTGAAGAAATTCTTCGACAAATCAGTGTCGCAAAAAATCGGGATGCCACCATAGGCACCTCGTCCATGGTCAAGGCTTTGCCTGAAATTGCCGCCCTCTACGAATCTGAAAAGGAGAAAAACCGCTGGTTCGATTACGATGACCTCTTGCGTCATACCCTAAATCGCCTACGTAGCGATATCAGTCTTCAGCATCAATTGCAAAGGCAATATCCCTATATCCAGGTGGACGAGACTCAGGATCTTTCTCCAATACAATTTCAATTGCTTTCATGCCTCCTTTCCCCCCGAAAAAACATTTTCATGGTCGCCGACGATGATCAATCAATCTATGGATTCCGCGGTGCCATGCCGGAAGAACTTTTTGCTTTCACCCATAAGGAGGCAAACTTTTCCATCTACCGCATGGAAACAAATTATCGTTCGGGCGCTCCCCTGATTGAGGCTGCAAATGCAATTATTAAGAAAAACACATCCCGCTTTGACAAGCAGATGCAAAAACGGGATGACGCTTCGACAAGCTTGCACCTGCATATCTGCAACAATCCCGAAGATCAATTAAAGCAAATTGAATCGAAGGTGCAGGAAAAAAAAGATCAAGGTTCAATCGGCATTTTATTTCGCAACCGAATATCCGCTCTCCCCATCTTGAATTTGATGGAGAGCCATCAAATCGATGTCAATGTCCGCGATCTCCAAACAAACTTTTTCCGTTCCGCCCTTTATCGGGATTTCCGTGCCTTTTTTCTCTTTTCACTAGATTCCTCCGACGGCGATGCCTTGGATCAAATCTGGTATAAGTTCAATGGCTATATCAAAAAGCGCGATTATCAGCAGCTGCGCGCCCTTGACTCCGGAGAAAACCTATTGCGCAGATTGATACGAACAGCGGATTTGCCAACCTATCAACGACGGAATCTTCAACGGGTGGAAGACTGCTTTCACCAAATTCAAAAACAGCGTCCCAGCTTTGCCATCGAGACAATCCTCAGGGATCTGAATTATCGTGACTATCTGAATCAAAGACAGGAAAGCGCAAATTATCGCGGAGAAGTCGATTCTCAACATCTTTCCATTCTACAAACCCTAGCCACACAATCCGTTTCCATTATCGATTTTCTTTCTCGCTGTGAAAGCCTGCAGGCACGACTGTCTCGTTTTGAAAAACCGCAGTCTGACATTACTCTCTCCACCCTGCATGGTGCGAAAGGTCTTGAGTTCGATCATGTTTTGATGATCGATCTCATTGATGGCATTCTCCCATCTGCCATGGCGAAAAAACAAGACTCCTTCGGAGATCCTGCCCAGATGGAAGAAGAACGAAGATTGTTCTATGTCGGGATGACTCGAGCCAAAAAGTCCTGCTCCTTCTACAGCTATACGAGATTGGATCAGGCTCCAAGTGCCCCATCTCCCTATCTTGCAGAACTTCAGCCCTTTGCATCCGCGCTTCCCGCCGATGAATGGGGCATCGGCAGCTCGGTGATCCATCAGTCTCTGGGGCAAGGATCGGTTCAACAATTGGATTATAAATTTATATGGATCGATTTCCCCAAACATGGAATCAAGCAATTCTCCCGGGCTTTTGTCGCCCGCCACAACCTATTAAAAAAATCGGACGACTCTAAGTGAGTCGTCCGATTAATATTGGTATTGCTGTTTCAACCCGCATGATGCGATCTCCGAGAGAAACGATTTGAAAACCAAGGTCTTCAAATTTTTGAATTTCATATTCGATGAATCCGCCTTCCGGACCGATAATAAGGGTAACGGATCCTGCTACCTCACGAGGCGCTCGCTCTTCCGTTTTAGGATGCGCAACGAGCTTTAAGCTCCCCTCGCTGATTACCGGCAAGATATCCTCGACAAAGGGCTTAAAGTAGGGATGCACCATAATGGTGGGAAAGATCGTATCCCGTCCCTGTTCCAAACCCAAGCGAATCGCAGCTTCCAAACTTTCCGTTGTAAGCGCCGGCGACGCCCAATAGCTTTTTTCCACTCGCCAGGTTTTAATGATGTGCAGCTCCTTGATCCCTAAGGTCGTGATATCCTGAATGATGCGTTTCAAGGCCTTTGGACGAGGCATCGCCAAAACCAGTCTGATCTTTGACGGCGCAGGCGGATCCTCCGTCCATTCAACTTCCAGCAGAATCGAGTCTTCTTCCATAGATCGGATCGTGCCCAAACCCATCTTGCCATTTTCCAGTCCAACCCGTAAAGTTTGTCCGCCAACCGCTCGATGCACCTTGCGAATATGGCGTTCCTGTCGCGGACTGACCTTTGCCAGTCCGGACGGAAGAAAATCCTTCTCACGCAATAATATCAGATTCATTATTGATAATTTTCCACTTCTCCGTGGATCCGTGAAATAAAGTCGTTCAGTTCCATGGCACCAAGATCGCCGGTCTCGCGATTTCGAACAGCCACTTGCTTCGCTTCCACTTCTTTTTCACCCACAATAATCATATACGGTGTTTTTTTCAATTGCGCTTCCCGAATCTTATATCCGATTTTCTCGGTTCTTTGATCCATATCCACACGAACGCCTGCGCGCTGCAAGGATGTCATCACTTCTTTCGCATACTCATTGTACTTATCTGAAATCGGCAGCACGGAAACCTGAACAGGCGACAGCCATACCGGGAATTTTCCCGCGTAATGTTCGATCAAAATCCCAATAAATCGCTCGATGCTTCCGAAGATGACGCGATGAATAATCACAGGCGCATGCTTTTGATTGTCGGCGCCGACATAGGACAATTCAAAACGCTGCGGCATTTGAAAATCCAGTTGAATGGTGCCGCATTGCCAAGTTCGGCCAATCGCATCCTCTACATGGATATCGATTTTCGGACCGTAGAATGCGCCATCGCCCTCATTGATGGTAAATGACTGTCCCAATTCTTCCAAAGCGGAAATCAATGAAGCCGTCGCGTATTCCCACTCTTCATCGGTTCCCATGGAGTCTTCCGGTCGAGTCGAAACCTCTATAGTATATTTGAAACCAAAAATCGAATAGATGTCATCGACAAATTTCATAACGCCTTTGATCTCATCCTTGATCTGCTCTGGCGTCATAAAAATATGCGCGTCATCTTGAGTGAACGAACGAACGCGGAACAAACCATGAAGCGCTCCCGCAAATTCATGACGATGAACAAGTCCCAATTCGCCTAATCGCAATGGCAGATCGCGATACGAATAACGGCCGCTCTTGTACGCCAGCATCGCTCCCGGACAGTTCATCGGTTTGATGGCATAATCCTCGTCATCAATTTTTGTGAAATACATATTTTCTTGATAGTGATCCCAATGACCGGATGTATGCCATAAATCCTCATTCAAGATAATGGGCGTCATAATCTCGCCGTAACCCCGCAAGATATGCTCGCGTCTCCATAGATCTTCCAATAAATTTCGAATGACCATTCCCTTTGGCAGGAAGAACGGGAATCCCGGTCCTTCTTTATGCATTACGAAGAGCTCCAATTCTTTTCCCAAACGGCGATGATCCCGTTTTTTTGCTTCTTCGATTCGTTCTAAATAGGCATCCAACTCTTTTTTCTTTTCAAAAGTAATGCCGTAAATGCGCTGAAGCATCGTACGATTCTCATCTCCACGCCAATAGGCACCCGCAATGCTCATCAATTTTATCGCTTTGATCCGTTTGGTTCCCAACAAATGCGGTCCCTTGCACAGATCGACAAAATCACCCAGTCGATAAATCGAAATTTCCGCATCCTCAGGCAGATCTTGAATCAATTCAACCTTGTAAACTTCCTCTTTTTCTCGGAATAGTTCCAAGGCTTCTTCGCGAGTAAGAATTTCTTTTTCCATGGCGAAATTTTGTTTCGCCAATTTCTTCATTTCCACTTCCAGTTTCTCTAAATCTTCCGGTGTGAAACGATGCTCCGTCTCGACATCATAGTAGAAACCTTCTTTAATGGCCGGTCCGATTGCGAATTTGGTTCCCGGAAACAGATTCTGAATCGCATAAGCCATAAGATGGGCGCTGGTATGCCAGAAAAAGTGTTTCCCCTCTTCCTCATCTACTTTCAGCAATGCCAATTTCCCGTCTGATTCAATCGTTTCATTCAGATCCGTCAATTCACCATTCCAGTTAGCACCCACAATCACTCGTGCCAAACCCTCGGAAATCCCTCTTGCAACATCTAGAATTGTCGTGCCATTTTTCACCTCTTTGATCGATCCATCCGGCAACGTTACTTGTACATTTTGATTCATCCAAAACCCTCCTTTACATAATAAAAAACGACATAAAAAAACCCCTCGTCTAATAGGGACGAGAGGTATGCATCACGTGGTACCACCCTAATTCGAAACAACCAAAAACCCGCTGTTTCCTCAAAAGACGTAACGTGTCCAAACGGGAATCATTACCTGTCACGCAGGTCTTTACCTGTCGCAGAGGTCTTTGATCCAGCTCCGGGGTAGTTTTCAAAACGATAAGCCTAGGTGATTTCCAGCATCCCACCCTCTCTTGAGGCATCCCATCTTTACTCGTCCCTTCATTGCTTTTCTGATTGACGCCATTATAAATCTTTCACCGCTATTTGTCAAATTCCGAATGGATAAAGGCGCGCATTTGTTTTTGAAGTGCCGCCATGGTTTTATCCGCCGCTGCCTGCGTATCCGACCAAGTCGAATAATAGCATTTCAACTTCGGCTCCGTTCCCGATGGCCGAATCGCCACCCAACCCTGCTCAAAATATACCTTTACGACATTTTCAGACGGCAATTCTGTATCAGAAGAAAGATAATCAACAATTTTCACTTGAGAATCTGCAAAAGGCGATTCTGTTCGAAATCGGTCCATAATCCCTTGAATCTTCTCTTGTCCTGCAAGCCCTTTGCTTTCAAAAGAATCCAAGGACTCTTTATAAAATCCGAAATCATGGTAAATTTCCTGAAGATGACTGCGCAAAGAAACCCCGTGACAGCAATAGAAGGATGCCATCTCGACAATCAGCATCGCAGCGATCACGCCGTCTTTGTCTCGCACCTCGTCTCCAGTCAAATATCCATAGCTCTCCTCGTATCCAAAGAAAAATTCGCGATCGCTCATGGTTTGAAACGCCTCGATTTTCTCCCCGATATACTTGAATCCAGTCAGGGTTTCCTCGCAGCGCAACCCATTGCGCTCAGCGATTCGTCGTCCCAAGTCGCTCGTAACAATGGTTTTGATAACCGTTGCGCCCTTTGGAATTTCCTGGGTTTGATTGATCAAATAGTTCAACAGCAAGACGCCAATCTGATTCCCATTCAATGGAATCGGCTCCCCTTGATCCATAACAACCACTCCGACACGGTCGCAGTCCGGATCCGTAGCAATGACAAGATCCGCTCCCCTTTTCTTTGCCAGCTCCACGGCAAGCCTCATAGCCTCCGACTCCTCTGGATTCGGCGTTGTCACAGTAGAGAAATCAGGGTCGGGACGTTCTTGAGAAGTAACCGTCCATACATTCTGATAGCCCCGTCTTGCCAACACACGGCGAACCAATCGATTTCCCGCCCCATGCAGCGGCGTATAAACAACCTTGATCGAACAGTCAATCTCTTTTCGCTTCTTTTGAGAGAGACAATACAATACATAGGATTCGTCCATCTCCTCTCCAAGATAGGAGAATTTTGGATGATCCGATAAAAGATTGGAATGATCACGCTGAATCATGGACAATTCGGTAATGGTGGAAAAGGCGTCAATAATGGGTTGTGCTTTTTGCGGCACCAATTGCGCCCCGTCAGCGCCATATAGTTTCACACCGTTGTATTCCGGCGGATTATGGCTGGCGGTGATCATGATCCCCAAATCGGCTTTGCGCTTTCGAACCGCAAAGGACAATTCCGGCACCGGCCGTTCCCCGTCAAAAACAAATACCCGCGCGCCATTGGCCAAGGCAACCCGTGCAGCTTCCTCCGCAAAGGTTTGAGACATGCGCCTTGTATCGAAGGCAATAATCACCAAAGGCTCTTCTTTCAACCCTCGAAGATGCGTCATGGCAGCCTGCACCGCCTTGCCGACCATATATCGATTCATTCGATTGGGCCCCAAACCCAATTCTCCGCGCATTCCTCCGGTGCCGAAGGCAAGCTCGCTGGCAAAACACTCTTCAATTTCCGAGCCATCCGTAATTTTCAAAAGAGAAACGCGATCCTCTTCGGATAAATAGGAACTATCGATCCATCTTTGATACCGTTCCTGTATCTTCATTTTGCCCTCCTTCTGCTTTTCCCGCCCAATCAACCATCAACTCTTTCCAAACCGATCCTGTTTGTGTTCTTTATTTATAGTCGAATCAGCTGCCGCTTTTGAAACACTGCCGCCTTCAGCCCCAAAGATGAGATAAAAGCATAGGCTTCCTGCAGTTTCCAGCCAATACGCTCGCAGCTATGCGCATCCGATCCAATGGTAACCGCATGGCCTCCCAACTCGACATATCGCGCATAAATGGGTCGAATGGCATCAAAATCGGCACTCGACTTGATGCGTCTCGTATTCAATTCCAATACGCGTCCCGTTTCGATCAAAGCCCGCAAGACTCGATCGACATTAGGATGCAGCTCTGGTTCCGACCAAACTTCCGGATCTGAATATGGCGCATATCTCGCGATATAGTCGATATGCCCCAATGCATCAAAGTCCGAGAATTCAAGGATGCAGGCTTCCATGGCTTCAAAATAAGCGCCGTAGGTTTCCAGTTTTGAACGTCCCGCATAGAATTCCGGATAATAAATATCGATATTTTCCACCACATGGATGGATCCAATGACATAATCAAAGGGATGGCTCCGAACCAGATCCGCAGATTCTTCGCCATAACCCGGCACCAAACCAAGTTCAACGCCCAAAAAACAGCGACTACTTCTCAAGCTGTCATACTTCGAAAAATACGTGTCGGGATCGAATAAAAACGCCCCTGCCTCCGGATATCCAAAGTCATAATGCTCCGTAAAAACTCCGCCAATTTTTTTCTCTTTCATCGCTCGAATTGCATCGGCAGCCTCTAGGGTAGAATCCGAAGAAATCGAGGAGTGGATATGCGAATCAAACATATTTCCCTCCTAGTTTTGTTGAACCCATTATAAACTAAATGCGAAAAAGGAACAAGTCATTCCGAAACTTTTGCGAAAATTCGGCCAATCTCACCCTCAATACTCCAAGAATTCTCAAGCATCTCATTACTGTCCAGATCTTTCCAAATTCCAGCGCTCGGAAATGCTCCCTCTGCCCGCTCATCCCCGCTATTGACAATGCAAAAGAAACTTTCTTCTTCCGTTTCCCTCAAGTGAGTAAAGCATTGTCCCTGTACAACGCCGGCTTTAAAAACCCCGTAAGAGAGGGCCGGGTGTTCCCGATACCGTCGAATCCATTTGCGATATAGTTCATAAACGGACTGATTCTCAGCGCCCCAAGGATAGGTTCTTCGATTGAAAGGATCTTTCCACCCCTCCAGTCCAGCCTCATCGCCGTAATACACACAAGGAACGCCAGGAAGCGTAAAGAGCAATTGTACGGCCAATGCCAAGCGTTTTAACGCCAAGCTCAACTCCTCGTCCCGCAAGACCAATTGCATCAATTCACTTTTGAGTCGATTCGGTTCTTCGCCATAAATCATCGCATTTAACACGCGAATCGTATCATGGGTGCCGAGAAAATTCATAAGCTGTTGAAAAACTTCCTTCGGGTAGTTTTCGTGAATGGAGCAAATGGTCCTGGACAAACTGAGGGCATTCTCCTCCCGTCGAACAAAACGCAAAATCCCTTCCCGATAGGGATAATTCATCACGGAATCCAATTCCCCTCCAAACAGATATTCCCGCTGTTTTCCATAACTGATTTTATTGGAGGCGTCTTCCCAGACCTCTCCAATCACGATTCCATCCGCTTTTTCTTCTTGAACGCGGCGGTGAATCCCTTGAATAAATTTATCCGGCAATTCATCAGCCACATCGAGTCGCCATCCCTTTACACCCTTGTTCATCCAATGAGCGATCACTCCGGTTTCTTCTCCCAGAATGAAATCCTGATAGTCCATATTTTCTTCCTCAATATTGGGCATGGTGTCAATTCCCCACCAGGATTCATAGTCATCAGGATGCCGTCTAAATCGAAACCATCCATAATAAGGGGATTCTTTCGATTGATAGGCGCCCAAATCTTTATAGAAGCCTTCCCGATTAAAGTATCGGCTATCGCTTCCCACATGGCTGAACACCCCATCCAATACAATGGAAATGCCCTGCTGTTCCGCTTCTTCGCAAAGGCGGGTAAAATCCGCTTCGTCTCCAAAGTTCGGATCAATCTTTCGATAATCCGCCGTATCGTATTTATGATTGCTTGGGGACTCGAAAATTGGATTCAGATAAAGAATGGTAATCCCCAACTCCTTGAGATAGGGCAATTTCTCCCGTACTCCATCCAAATTTCCGCCAAAAAAGTCATAACGCAAAATCCGTCCCTCTTCATCCCGCAAATAGTAAGGAGAATCCATCCAATCAGAATGGATCAAAGCGGGACGCGGATATTCCCCCAGTTTCGTTCCGCGGGCGAATCGATCAACAAAGATTTGATACATCACGCCACCCGCAAACCAGTTCGGCGATTCCTCCATTTTGCGATACACGGTGATTTGAAAGGGATCGGTCGGTTCAGAAACCAAAATCGACTCAC
The DNA here is from genome assembly GCA_030625815.1 of Eubacteriales bacterium. Classification (GTDB taxonomy): domain Bacteria; phylum Bacillota; class Clostridia; order Tissierellales; family GPF-1; genus GPF-1. The sequence goes on along the minus strand of DAOUQF010000001.1, from coordinate 238,169 downwards.
CACCCAATCGATCAGCGGCATTGCAAAGATACCCATACTCTTCACCGTCTCGAATTACAAATTCATACCAAACCAAGGAGGGCGTCGAAGGCATCTTCAGGGTGCAAGTGAAACTGCACGCCTCCTTCGATTCACTCATTCTTTCCATGGTGCAAATCTGTTCTGCTTCTTCAGCAATTCGATATCGCATCAAGCATTGCACTGATTTCGTTTTCTCGAGAACAACTTTAAAATTGACAGACGTGCCGATTGTTACTGCTCCGGTGGGATTCCGATATTCCGGATCCTGGGAATCAAACTTCGCCTTCACTGACATACTTCTCACTCTCCCGATCATAAATCTTCTCATATTCCTTGGCTGAATCTTCCCAGCTTCGAACGGACTTGACAGAACGCCGAACCAGAGACTGCCAAGTCTCCGGCTTTTGATACACACGAACTGCCCGCTTGACTGCTTCAATCATCGCAAATCCATTGTATCGTTCAAAAACAAATCCATTTGGTTTTTCATCCGTTCGATCATAATCACAAACCGTATCCCGAAGCCCGCCCGTTGCACGAACAATGGGAATGGATGCATATCGCATCGCAATCATTTGCGTTAATCCGCAAGGCTCGAAACGGGAGGGCATCAGCAGCATGTCCGACCCAGCATAAATCCTTTGAGCCAAGCCCTCGTCAAAATCAATAATTGCACGAAAGCGTTTGGGATATTCCCGACTTGTTTTCATCAATAACTCTTCATAACGCTGTTCGCCCGTTCCCAAAACAACAAATTGCAAGTCCAAATTAATCAATTCATGAATGACAGAAACGATCAAGTCCAATCCTTTTTGTTCGACCAGACGGCTCACAAATCCGACCAATGGAAGATCTTCTTGAGCAAGTCCCAATTCCATCTGTAAAGCATGCTTGTTTTTCCCTTTATTCTGTCGGGAATAACGATAGCGGTATGGAAGCGCCGAGTCTGTCATGGGATCAAATTTCTCCAAATCCAATCCGTTCAACACGCCGCTGAATTTGTTCTGAATCGATTGGAGAATGGGCTCCAATCCTTCCCCGAAGGATTTCCCCAGCACCTCTTTCGCATAGCTTGGACTTACCGTGGTCACATAATCCGCTGCAATCAATGCGCCTTTCATCAAGTTTAAATCCCCATCATATTCCAGTTCATTTGGAATTCCCTCATAACCCATTAAATCCTCCGCCACATCAACCCCATATCTTCCCTGATATCGGAGATTGTGAATCGTAAAGACAACCGGGAGATGAATTTGTTTCTCCTTGATCAATTGCACTGCCCATGCGGATTGCCAATCATGGCAGTGAATCATTTGATACATCTCCGGATTCCGTTGGATCCATTCCACCACGGCTGCAGAAAAAAACAAATACCGCTCCGCTTCATCAAAATACCCATATAATTGTTCCCGGCGGAAGTAATACTCGTTATCGATAAACCAATAGGTAACACCGCGATCCTCCGCACGATAAACGCCGACATATTGACGGCGCCATCCCAGTGTCACTTCAAAATCCACAACGAACTCGAGATTTTCCTTTTTAATGTGGGCATACTTCGGTATGATAATTTCAGCTTCCCAGCCGTTGTGAAGCGCGTGAGGCAATGCCCCGATCACATCGCCAAGTCCGCCGCTCTTCGCATAGGGCGTCGCCTCAGACGCAACAAACAAAACTCGCTTTGACATCAGATCACACTCCCTTTAGAGATCACAACGGGCTCGTCTTTCGATCCTTTCAAGACGGTTCGGTCGCGAATGGTGACTGCCTTGTCAAGAATGACATGTTCCAAGTGAACATCCTTGCCAATCCGAGCGCGCTGCATCAGAATCGAATTCTTGATCACAGTCCCTTCACCGATCATCGATTCTCTGGAAACGATGCTATTCTGAATAATTCCCGCAATTTGACAACCGCTCGCAATCCATGCATTGTTGACAAAAGAACCGTCGAAATATTGGGTTGGATGATTGTCCTTGCTCTTGGTGTAAATGGTGCGTGGTCCCCTGAACAATTCTTTTCGAACCGAGGCTTCCAAAAGATCCAAATTGGCTTGGTAGTATCCCGAAATATCTGAAATTTCTCGATAATATCCTTTATGTGTCAAAGTCTTAATTCGAAGATGCTCTTGATTTCTTCGAATGAGATTCAGAAGATCGTAGGACCCGCCTTGGTTCATGCGTTGAAGGGCTTGCATAATCAAAGTCCGTTGAACCATAACCGCTAAGATTTCTCGTCCCTGCCACTTTCTGCGATTTTCATCCGGAGTTCCTATGGCTTCATCGATCCTGCCGTTCCCGGTCACAATGGTTACATCGTTCATGCCATTGAAATGTTCATCCATCAGGGGTTTAAAGTCAAGATTATCGATTTGATTGCTTGGCTGAAAAATAATCATTTCAATGGTGGACTGATTTTCAATGAATAATTTGCTGGGCAACAATTCACGCAAATCAAAATACAAACCGGGTTCGACCGAATAATTTTCTAGTGCCGGAAGAATGGCAAGATCCTGGGTCTTTCGATGAAGAGACCATTCCTGACCGGTTCCCAAGTGATCAATCAAGGATCCGTACTTCGCTCCGCCCAATACGCCAATGGAATGAATATTCGCATTTACCAAATTGGAAAGCGGAAAGTCAATCAATCGATACCTGCCGCCAAAAGGAATGGTCGATATGCCCCGGTTCATAGTGAACGTCTGCAGTCCATGATCCCAGCGTTGAAAAATAATACCCATCACTTTACGCATCTTGCTCCTCCTTTCCAATCAATTGAACGCTTTGATCCGCCGAACCAACTTCTTCATCCGTTAAAATCACAACGCCTTCATCCAGAATCGAGTGTCTCACCCTCGCGTTTTTTCCGACCTTTACATTCTTCAACAAAATCGAATTTTCCACGATTGCCCCTTTTTCAACGATCACACTGCTGGATAGAATCGAATGCTTCACCTCTCCGCAAATGAGGCAACCATCGGAGATCAAACTGTCCGTTACCGTTGCGTCATTCGAAATAAAATGAGGCGGCAAGCTTTCATGATTGGAATAAATGCGAAAATCCTTGTCAAAAAGGTTGAGGGGAGGAGTTTGCAGCAACAATTCCATCTGCGCGTCATAATAGCTTTGAATGGTTCCCACATCTCGCCAATATCCCATAAACGGATAGGCAAAGACGTCCAATCCCTGCGCCAGGGACTCCGGAATGACATTCTTTCCAAAGTCGTGCTGGCTCTCTTCCTTGGCCCCATCCTCTTTCAGCAATCGTTTCAACACCGACCACCTGAAAATATAGATGCCCATGGAGGCCAGATTCCCCTTCGGATATTCCGGTTTCTCTTCAAATTCAAGGATGCGATTTTCCCCGTCCGTATTCATAATCCCAAACCGCGATGCCTCCTCGGGTTCAACAAGAAGTCCCCCGATTGTCAGGTCCGCGTGATTCTTGATATGGTTGTTGAGCATCTCGGAATAATCCATTTTATAGATATGGTCACCGGAGATAATCAAGACGTGCTCAGGATCATAGGATTGCAGGAAGTACAGGTTCTGATAGATGGCATCCGCAGTTCCGCGATACCAGCTTGCCCCGTATCGATTTTGATACGGCGGCAAGATCGTGACTCCGCCCCCCACATTGTCAAGGGACCATGCGCTCCCAGTAGAAATATAGGAGTTGAGTTCCAGGGGTTGATACTGGGTAAGTACCCCAACGATACCGATATTGGAGTGATAACAATTGCTTAAGGAAAAATCGATCAACCGATACTTTCCACCAAAGAGCACGGCCGGTTTGGCGATTGACTTGGTCAACACCCCCAGTCGACTGCCTTGGCCTCCTGCCAATAGCATTGCGACACATTTCTTCTTCATGATTTCCCTCCTAATCTCCAAATCCTAGCGGCATATTCTTGAATCGAGCGATCGCTGGAAAAAAAACCAGAATGTGCAATATTCGCTAGTTGCATCCGATTCCACCGATACGAGTCTCGATAATAACGACTCACAACCTGCTGTGTTTCCATATATTCCGCAAAGTCACGCAAAACAAAAAATTGATCATTCTCCAATAAAAGAGAATCAAAGATGGGTTGAAACGCACCCACGCGACGTTCAAAGAATCCATTGATCAATTGATCGACGACCCGCTTCAGCCGCGGATCTTTTTGGTATTCCTCCAAGGCGTGATAGGATTCATCCCGATAGTATCGCAACACTTCATCCGCCTTCATTCCAAAGATAAACATATTGTCCCAACCCGCCTCTCGATAAATCTCCACATTGGCACCGTCCAAGGTTCCGATGGTAACGGCTCCATTCATCATAAACTTCATATTCCCAGTGCCCGAAGCCTCTCGAGATGCCGTCGAGATCTGCTCGCTCAAATCCGCAGCGGGATAGAGCCGTTCTGCCAAGGTCACATTGAAATTCGGCATAAACACAACTCGAATCAGATCTCTCGATTTGGGATTTGCTTCGATTTTTTCAGAAACCGCATGAATCAGTTCAATCAAGCGTTTTGCATAATAGTATCCAGGTGCCGCCTTTCCGGCAAAAATGAAGGTTCTCGGCACCATTTCCTGAGCATGATCATCGACAATACGATTATAGAGATGCATAATGTGCAGAATATTCAGCAATTGACGCTTATAGGCATGGATTCGTTTTACCTGCACATCGAAGATTGAATTCGGGTCGACAAGGATATTCAATTGCCGCTGGATAATCGCCGCCAATTCTTCTTTGTTCCCCTGCTTCACTCGATGCAATTGATCAAGAAAACCATTTTCTTCTGAATAATCCGTCAAGCACTGAAGCAGTTCCGGTTTCTTCTTCCAGTCTTCCCCAACCTTTTCACTGATCAACCGCGACAAATTGGGGTTTGCTCCGATCAAAAAGCGGCGATGAGAAACCCCATTGGTAATCGAATCAAATTGGTCGGGGTTCTTTTGATACCGCGCTGCAAACAATTCCTCTTTCAAGATCTCGGTATGAAGTTTTGCCACCCCGTTCACCCGTCTTGATCCGATAATTGAAAGGGTTGCCATCTTAATTTTCCCCCATTCCATCATCGAATCCAGCTCCGGATTTTCGATTCGATCTCGTCGGTGAATCTCGTCCAGAATCATCGTAATTCGCGGCAGCAAATTCTTCATGGTTTCATAGGACCACTCCTCCAACGCCTCCGGCATAATCGTGTGATTGGTGTAGTGCATGGTGTTTTTCGTTTGTTCCCAAGCGCTCTCCCAATCCATTCCCTTTTCATCGATCAGGATTCGCATTAACTCCGCAATGCAAAGGGCTGGATGGGTATCGTTGATCTGGATTGCAACCGACTCGGACAATCGACTCAACTCGCCTCCGCGACCCACAAACCGTCCTATGATTGTTTCCAATCCTGCTGCAACCAAAAAGTATTGTTGTTTCAATCGCAAAATCCGACCCTCTTGACTCTGATCATTGGGATATAAAATCTGAGAAATGGCTTCCGCTTCTGATTGATGACGCACCGCTTCAATAAATTCTCCGCGATGAAAAGCATCGATATCCATGTCTCGCATCGCGACCGCTCGCCACAAACGAAGGGTATTGACTTGTCCGTTCTCCATACCAACAATCGGAACATCATAGGGGACTGCGCGAATTGCGTCATATCCCTCATGAAAGTACACCCATCGTCCCTCGACTTCTTCCCCTCTGACATGACCTCCAAAGCGAACCACAACGGACCGCGTCGGCTTTTCAACCTCCCACGAGAATGCATCGCTTAACCAATCATCCGGCACTTCCACTTGATTTCCCTTCACAATCTGTTGCTCAAACATGCCATGGGTATACCGCAATCCCATTCCATGTCCCGATATTCCGAGGGCGGCCATAGAGTCCAGATAACACGCCGCCAAACGACCCAAACCACCGTTTCCCAAGCCTGCTTCCTTTTCCTCATCCAGCATATCATTCAGTGAGATGGAAAAACCTTGAAGACCACTCTCGACCAAATCACGGATTCCCACGGCGTATAATACTTGATCCAATAATTTTCCAATCAGAAATTCCATGGAAAAATAGTAGACCAACTTCGCATCTTCACGATAGTGACGATCGTTTGACTCGACCCACAACTCAGACAATTCATCCATCAAAACTTCCACAAGACCGAGATACTGCTCATGGCGCGAAGCTCTCTCGATTTTCTCTCCCGTTACTTTCCGAATTTTTTTCTTTAGTGCACCCTGAAATTCTTCAGCCGTTTTGATCATCTTTCCGCCTCCTTTTTCGTATTGGCTTAATAATTAATCCCGTGTACGCCGGCAAACGAAGAACGATAGAATATGGTTGATTTTGCCACGGTACAGGACTGGCTTGCATGATTTTTTTTACGGGTTGATTCAATCCCCGGGCATGCATGTTGCTTGAAAAGACCAAGCGATATTTCACATGCTCTGGGACCCCCATTCGAAATTCCATATAATTTTCTTTTTTCGCGTTGATCACAACCAATGAATAGGTCATTGGCTCCCGTGAGATGCGCTGGTAGACAAAAATCGACTGCTCCTGATTATTTGCGTCAATCCATCGAAATCCATCCCAGGACTTATCCTGTTCCCACAGCGACTTCTCTTTAAGATAAAAGTGATTCAAGTCGTTCAAATATCGATAGAAAGCGCGATGCGCGTCGTGCTCCAACATCTTCCATTCCAAGCCTTCGTAATATCGCCATTCCAAAAATGGCGCCAACTCATTCCCCATAAAGCTTAATTTCTTCCCTGGATGCGTCATCATATACAAGTACAAGATCCGTAGTTTATCAAATTTCTCGTCATATGTGCCCGGCATTTTGTCCAGAAGCGTCTTCTTTCCATGGACGACCTCGTCGTGAGAAAAGGGAAGAACAAACGATTCTTCAAAAGCATAAACCATGGAAAAGGTCAATTGATGATGCTTCTTTGTTTTCTCGCAATCACTTAAAGAAAAGTATCGCAAAGTGTCATTCATCCACCCCATATTCCATTTATAATTGAATCCCAAACCGCCATGATACACCGGAGCCGTTACCTTCGGAAACGAGGTTGAATCCTCAGCAGCTACAATTGCATACGGAAAACGTCTGAATAGCATGCGATTCAGACTTCGAAAAAATTCAATGGCGACCGGATCATAGTCCTCGTCAGGCTGCAGCATGCTGGCAACCCCATCGACCCGAATTCCATCAATGTCGTAAAAAGCAAACCAATAAGCTGCGTTGGAGAACAGAAAACTTTGCACCTCCGGCCGAGACAATTGGAAGCGTTTTGTTCCCCACAAGGGATGCTCTTCCGCTTCGTATACCTCGCTCCCATTCAATTCGGTCAAGCCTTCTTCATTCTGACAAAAATGGCCCGGCACCCAGTCAAAGATCACACCAAGACCCGCCTGATGACAGGCTTCTACAAGCTCCCTCAAATCCTGAGGATTTCCCCATTGTGCGGCTGGCGCATAAAATCCGGTAATCTGATACCCCCACGATCCCCCGAAAGGATGATGCATGACCGGCATAAATTCAACATGCGTGTAGCCGTGTTCCACTAAATACATGGGGAGCGCCTTGCTTATGGACTGATATGAACCGAAATGCTCACGCCATGAACCGATATGCACCTCATAGATATTCATGGGTTGAACCCGATTGCCAGCACGGTTTCGCTTCACCTGACGCGACGCGATTGAGACGGACGACAATGAAAATGCCGAAACAATGGACGCCGTTCCTGGGGGAATTTCGACCTCTCTGCCATAGGGATCCATTTTCCACATTCGTTCCCCGGACTCAGCTTCAATCAAATACTTGTATCGATCACCAATTTTCGCATGCGGCACAACCATTTGCCAAATCTCCGATTCGGGTGCGATCAATTCCAAGGAGATGCCCGCTTCGTTCCATCCCGAAAAATCGCCGGATACCGAAACAGATTTTGCGTCAGGCACCCAAATACAAAACCGAATGCCTCCCGGAGCTACATGAGCGCCAAACGCCTCATACGATTGAAAATATCGCCCCTCATGAAAAAGAAAGATTTGTTCGTTATTCCAATGAAAAGACAAAGCTGTCACCTCCTACACTGTTTTTACCCAATAAAAAGAACCCCCTAAGGGGGTTCACGAAATTATTTCAAAACTTGATTCGCCTTGCCGCAAGGCAATTGACATCATCAGTTTGATTCTATTAATTTGATTGACTTCACTCGTACCTGGATCATAATCAATCGGAACGATATTGGCCATGGGATACGCATCTCGAATCGCCTTTAACAATCCCTTGCCAGAGATATGGTTCGGCAAGCACGCAAAAGGTTGCACACAAACAATATTCGGCACGCCTTCTTGCAGCAGCTCAATCATTTCAGCTGTCAAAAGCCAGCCTTCTCCCATTTTATTGCCTGTCGACACCAAATCCTTCACCAGATCCGCCTTGTGGTAAATCGATGGAGAAGACGCAAATCGACTGCTTGCATCCAAGGCTTTGCGCAAGGATTTTGTGTATATGGTTAACCCTTGAATCACAGCCTCGCTGATCGCTCGATTTTTTCTCGAACCGCCAAGATAGCGATGATCCGCAATATTGCTGAACAGATAATAGGTCAAAAAGTTGAAGAGCTCCGGAACAACCACCTCCGCCCCTTCTCTTTCCAATTCCTTCACAACTTGATTATTCGCAGTCGGATGAAATTTCACCAGAATTTCTCCCACGATTCCAACCTTTGGCTTCTTTATATCCCGCAAAGGAATGTGGTCAAAATCTGCGATAATCTGTTTCACTACGGTTTGGAACCGGTGATTGCTTTGCCCTTCTTTCAATTCGGCTTGGATTTTTTTATTCCATGCTTCATATAAGGCTTCCACGCTTCCTTCTTCTTTTTCATACGGACGGGTTCTGCACACACACTTCATCAATAGATCACCGTAAATAACAGCACGCAACATCTCCAACACAGCTTTTGTCGGCAATTTAAATCCGGGTTGATCTTCAAGTCCTTTGAAGTTGAATGAAATCACAGGCACTTGCTGCATGTCCAAATCCCGTAAAGCCTTTCTAATAAAGGCGATATAATTCGTTGCCCGACATCCACCGCCGGTCTGCGACATCAAAAGAGCCGTTCGATCAAGATCATATTCCCCCGATTTCAAGGCGCGAATAAATTGTCCCGTAGTCAGGACAGCCGGATAACAGGCGTCATTATGGACAACCTTCACCCCTTCGGTCACTGCGTCATAATCCAATTCCGGCAAGATAACAACTTTGTATCCATGGTTTTTTAGAATGGTGCCGATAAATTCAAAATGATAAGGCGCCATTTGCGGCACAAGAATTGTATGGGTTTCCTTCATCGCTTCCGTAAAAACCATTCGTTTCACCAAAGGCTTCGGCGTATGCTTGCGGTTCGCTTGACTCTCTCGCTCTGCCAAGGCTGCCTTCAGAGAGCGGACTCGGATTCGAGCGGCGCCCAAATTCGAAATCTCATCAATCTTCAAGAGCGTGTAGGTTTTCCCATCATACTCGAGAATCTCTTTAACCTCATCCGTTGTGATGGCGTCAAGCCCACACCCAAAGGAAGTCAGCTGAATCATCTCCAGTTGCGGGTGCGTTGTGACAAAAGCCGCAGCTCGATAGAGCCGCGCATGATAGGTCCATTGATTATGAACGGTCAAAGGACGCTTCAATTCCCCCAAATGAGAAATGGAATCTTCCGTAAAGATCGCAAAACCTTCTGTTTCAATCAAATCCGGGATTCCATGATTGATTTCCGGATCCACATGATAGGGACGTCCCGCCAGGACGATCCCTCGGCCTCCCTCGTCAGCGAGCAATTGCAGCAAATGTTCGCCCGCTTTCTGGATATCCTTTCTAAACCGTTCTTGTTCCTGATAAGCCAATTCGACCGCAGTTTTCATCTCCGATTTGGTCACATGAAAACAGGCTAATTCATCGACCAAACGAGTCACCAAGACCTTGGGATTATCGAAAGAAAGATACGGATGTAAAAATTTCACCTGATCTTTAAAGGCTTCAATGGATCCTTTCAGTACATCTGGATAGGATGCGACAATCGGACAATTGAATCGATTTGTCGCAAGCGAATCTTCCTGTTGATTATAGGGAACGGACGGATAGAAAATATGACTGACCCCTTGATTCACTAAATCTTCAATATGGCCATGCGCGATCTTGGCTGGATAGCAAACGGATTCAGATGGTATGCTTTCAAGTCCCAAATCGTACAATTTTCGATTGGATTCGTGAGATAAAACAACCTCGAATCCAAGAGAATCCAGCAAGGTATACCAAAACGGATAGTTTTCATATAAATTCAAAACCCGCGGCATCCCGATTCGCTCTTTTCTGGTGGCAGGTTTCGTTCTGTGATAATCAAAAACTCGTTGATACTTGTATAGGGAAAGATTTCGTTCCGGATCCTTCTTCTTTTCAATCCCCAACCCTTTGTCACAACGGTTTCCGCTGATATAGGAACTCTTGTCGTTAAATCGATTGATCGTCAACAAACAATTGTTCGAACACCCCTTGCAACGTGTGGTGCGATGGGTATAATCAAAATGAGAGAGTTCTTCTTTTGTCAACAATTGCGAAGATTCACATCGATCCTGCGCCAACAGGGCTGCCCCGAAAGCACCCATCAATCCGGCGATATCCGGTCGAATGACTTCCACGCCAGTTTCCAGTTCAAAGGCACGAAGTACAGCCTCATTGTAGAAGGTTCCTCCCTGAACAACGATGGATTCTCCCAAATCTTTTGGCGAGTGAATCCGAATAACCTTGTACAACGCGTTTTTCACAACCGAATAAGCAATACCCGCCGAGATATCCGCAATGGTTGCGCCCTGACGTTGAGATTCCTTGACGCGGGAATTCATAAAGACCGTACATCTCGTTCCCAAGTCAACTGGAGCCTTCGATTCCAAGGCTTGCTTTGCAAAGTTCTCCACCGAGACACCCAAGGCGCTGGCGAAGGTTTGAATAAAGGAACCACAACCTGAAGAGCAGGCTTCATTGAGCATAATCGAATCAATTAGGCCGTCGCGGATTCGGAGACTCTTCATATCCTGACCGCCAATATCAATAATAAAATCAACATCGGGGCGAAAATACTTCGCAGCGCGATAATGTGCAATGGTTTCCACTTCACCTACGTCAATATGCAATGCCTTTTTCATTAAGGCTTCGCCATATCCAGTCACTCCTGTGCCCGTTATGCGCACTTTTTCCGGAAGAACTTCATAGAGTTGCTCCACTTCCCGAATCACCGTATTCAATGGACTTCCCTGGTTAACTTCATAAAAGGAGTATAGCAACTCATGATTTTCACCAATTAAGGCAAGCTTTGTTGTTGTGGATCCAGAATCAATACCAAGATAAGCATCGCCTTGATAGGTCGCAAGATCTCCTCTTGCCACTTGGTTCATGGCATGGCGTTTTCTGAAGGCAAGCAAATCCGCTTCCGATTGAAACAAGGGATCCAAGGCCCGGGTAGCCGTCTCCAAACGATTGCTATGTTCCGTCATCTTCTTTGTCAATTTTTGAAGCTGAAAGATCGGTTGATCCGAATCTTCTTCAGCACCGTAGGCAGCACCCATGGCAACAAAATATTGCGCATCGGCCGGATGTACGATCTCTTGCTCGGAAAGATGCAGGGTTTCTATAAATCGCACCCTCAATTCCGACAAAAAGGTAAGCGGTCCCCCAAGAAAAGCAACCTTCCCTCGGATGGGTCGCCCCTGGGCAAGTCCGCCGATGGTTTGCGTCACGATCGCTTGCAAAATGGAAGCTGCAATATCCTCTTTCCTCACCCCTTCATTCAATAGGGGCTGCACATCGCTTTTCGCGAATACGCCGCAGCGTGAGGCGATGGGGTAAATTTGCTTCGCATCTTTGGCCAAGTCATTCAGACCGTTCGGGTCGGTTTCCATTAAAGACGCCATTTGATCAATAAATGCGCCGGTACCGCCGGCACAGGTTCCATTCATCCGCTGCTCCACCGCGTGGGACAGATAAGTGATCTTGGCGTCTTCTCCACCCAACTCAATGGCAACATCGGTATCTGGCGCTGTGCGTTCAATGGCGCGGGTGGAGGCAATCACTTCCTGCATAAAGGGAATTTCCAACCAACTGGAGATTCCAATCCCCGCAGAACCCGTCATATAGATCCGCAGATCTTGTTCCGACCACCGACTCGCCAAATCACGCAACATCTCCATAAAAGTTCGCCTAACATCCGATCGATGGCGGCGATACTCTTTTTCCACCTCAATCCCTTGAGGATCAAGCAATACATATTTGATTGTCGTTGAACCAACATCAACGCCCAATGAATAAACTTGTTCCATTTTAATGCTCCTTTCAAAATCTTACATCTATATTATCTCAATCGTCTTCGGGATTCAAATTCTTCGAACTAATTTTATAAAGTTTTTATGTTTTGAAACCTTCCAAACGTTTTCTCGTCAAAACAAACAAAAGGAGGATATTATGAAAAAGAAAAAAATAGCACTGATACTATTTTTAGTGATGCTTTTGCTCGCCACGGGCTGTCGTGCAAAAAACGAAACGCAATCTTCTGAAGCGCGCGACATGGATATGGCTCCGACAGCAGAGCCCGCGATGGGTTCTCCTGACTATGACATGATCGAAAAATCGGCAACGGAAGAATTTTCCGTCAATCAAGAAGCCGATCCTTTTTTGAATACCATGCCTTTGTCTCAAGACATCAATCGAAAAATGACCTACTCTGGATCCGCATCGATCGAAACGGAAACCTTTGATGAAACCCTCGCAGGCCTCGATCAATGGCTGCATGAGTTTGACGGAATGATCGCTTCGTCTCGCATCGAGGATTACGGCAGCTATGATCAGCCGCGACGATACGCCTCCTACACCATCAAGATCCCGGCGGAAAACTTTCAACAGGCTGTTCAAGTCTTGCAAAACCGGGTTCAAGTCCGTCGTCTGCAATTGGATTCCCAAGATGTAACCGATCACTACTATGACCTGACAGCACGCATTGAGAGCGCACAAACCCATGAAGCAAGGCTGTTGGACCTTGTAGAGAAATCTACAGAACTAAGGGATGTTTTGGCTCTTGAACAAGAACTGAATCGAATCCGATACGAAATTGAAAACAATCAAGGCGTTCTTCGACGCCTGGAATCACAGGTGCGCTTCAGCACCCTTTATCTGGATATTCAAGAAACCAAGATCTTGCTTCCTGAACCGACCACATTCTTCGAGCGCGTAAAAAACCAAATGGTTCGCGCCGGACAACAAGTCATAAGCGGTGTGCAAGAAATTATTTTGTGGACAATTCTTTGGCTTCCAACCCTGATCATTTTTGGAGTCTTACTCCTCGTCCTGGTTCGCTTTTTTAAAAGATTGATTCCGATTTGGAAAAAAAAGAAAGATCCTCTCGAATCCGATCATAAATAAGGGTATGATATGAATAGGAAATTTTAGGAGGTACCCTTATGAAACGTGTGATGATCAAAGCAATCGGCCGAGTCCAAGGCGTCGGTTTTCGTTGGTTTGTCAAGCAAACCGCCGAGCGCTATCGCCTAACCGGCTGGGTCGAAAATCAATGGGACGGCAGCGTCTGGATGGAAGTCCAGGGGTCGAGTGAAGTGCTGATGCTTTTTCTTCAATCCATTCAGCACGAGCATCCGTATGCGCGGGTAGACTCGGTCGCCTCTCGAGACTTGCCTTTACTTGAAGATGAAAAAGCGTTTTATATTCGCTGACAATTCCCCCCCCTCCTTTGCTTTGATCACGTTAAAAGGGATGATCCTCCGATTTCAGCGCCATGATCTTATGGGTTTGAGTGCGCAGTTGACCTATTATATTCTGTTGGCGCTATTTCCATTTCTCTATTTATTGACTTCCTTTAGTCGTTTCACCTCACTGACGGAAGAAACCTTCGTACGTTCCCTGGCGGATTTTTTGCCCCAGGAATCATTTCAAATCATCTATAACATCGTACAAGAAATCACTGGGACTCAAAGTGCCGGCGGTTTTACCGCCGGCTTTCTCGTTATGATCTGGCTTGCCTCCCGAGGGACGAGAGCTATTATGAAGGGTATTAATCGCGCCTATGACGAAGTGCCAAAACGAAAATTTACGCGTCATATCCCCACCTCGCTTTTTTTCACGGTGATGATCTTAGTCCTTTTCATCGCGGACGCGTTCTTTTTGCTCTTTGCCTCCAATGCCCTGACTTGGATCCTAACCATGGTTTTCCGATTCAACATCAGTGAAACGGGCTTCAGTTTTTTCGTTACCCTGTTTTCATTTATCGTTACTTTTTTGAATATCCTCTTGATCTATCATTTTGCCCCGGGCCATCAGCCGCGGTGGATCCATGTTTTGCCGGGCACAACCCTGACCGCCGTCGCTTGGATGATCAGCTCGAAAATTTTTGGTGTCTATGTATCCCGGTTTGCCCATTACCTGACCTTCTACGGCAGCCTATGGGGCCTATTCGCCCTTTTGATCTGGATGTACTTAAGCAGTTTGATTTTGCTCCTTGGTGCTGAACTTAATGCAGAGCTTACTCCAAAACGCAAATCAAAGAACGCCATTTAGTCTCAGTGAAAATCATTCCTCAGCCTTCGGGCTGAGTTTTTTTATAAAAAAAAAGAAGAGACCTACTCGTCTCTTCCAAATATGCGATCTGCAATTCTTTGACCCGTTGGGGTCGCGGCAACACCGCCCTTCCCAGTTTCCCGCAAATCGGGATCCAATCGATCGCCCACCTCTTTCATGGCAAGGACCACTTCATCGAAAGGAATAACGCTTTCAACCCCGGCAAGAGCCATATCGGCAGAGATCATGGCATTGACCACCCCCGAGGCGTTCCGTTTTGAACAAGGCGCTTCCACAAGTCCGGCAATGGGATCGCAAACAAGACCCATCACGTTTTTCAATGCGATGGAAGCTGCATGAAAGACCATTTCCGAACTTCCCCCGGACAATTCCACCAAGGCGCCTGCGGCCATGGCCGCAGCCGATCCGCATTCCGCTTGACAACCGCCTTCCGCACCGGAAACTGTTGCTGTTTTCGCGATCAATTCGCCAATCCCGCCAGCGGTGAACAAAGCATACAGGCATACTTCATCGGAAAATCCATGCTGTTCCTTTGCCGACAGGATTGCCGCCGGCAGAATCCCCGCGGAGCCCGCAGTTGGAGCCGCGCAAATTTTCCCCATCGACGCGTTGTATTCCGAGGTCGAAAAAGCGTAGGCCATGGCATTGACAAGGGAAGAACCGGAATAGGACTTATTATGTTTCCGATATTCTCTCATCTTAAAGGCTTCTCCGCCAATAATTCCTCCCAATGGATTAAGGGCGCCATGGAGTCCCTTTTGTGCAGAACTCGACATAATTGCCCATCGCTTTTCCATCTCCAAAAGCAAATCCTCTTTCCTTTGCCCCAATTTCTTCGATTGCTCCTCCATATAGATTTCAGACAAAGTCAATTGCATCGACTTTGATTTTTCTATCCATTCTTGCGCCGAATTCATTCCTTCGCCTCCCCTTGTGAATCAATCTGTTTCACCGACTCGATCCAAGTAAATTCACGTAATGTCTGAATGGCTTCTGTCGAAATCGATTCGTCGGTTTCGATAATCATGGACGCCAATTTTCCCTTTTCCGTTCGGCGAACCCGCATATTGGCAATATTGACGCCAGAGTCAGCAATCACCTTCGATACAGTGCTGATCACGCCCGGCTTGTCGGTGTGTTGAATCAACAGGGTCGGTTCATTCCCCGTAATCCTTACTTGAAAGTCATCGATCTGTGTAAGCACGATTTGACCGCCGCCCAAGGAAGATCCCGTGATGCGAATTACCTCATGCTGATCGTTGACAAAGATAAACTTCACAGTGTTTGGATGGACATTGCCAAGATCCACCTGCACATAGGAATAGATCAATCCATGAGTGCGAGCGATTTGTTCAGCCTGCCCAAGACGTTCATCGGCAGGTCCCATCCCCAGAACACCCGCCAACAGCGCACGATCCGTGCCATGGCCTCGATAAGTTTCGGCAAAAGAACCGTGCAGCCCAAAGGTAACCGAAAGCACCTTGCCTTCCACCAGGTCCCTGGCCACCTTTCCGAGCCTTGCCGCGCCTGCAGTATGAGAACTTGAAGGTCCGATCATAATCGGACCGAGAATATCAAAAACCATCAGATGCCTCCTTAAATAAAATCAATTCATTTTACCATGTTTGGTTTTCGCTTACAATGAAGGCTTGAAGCCTAAGAGAAAACAAGGTAAAATTAGAAACTGGAGGCGAAGTCATGCGATTAAAATATGTAGAAAACGGTTATGAAATTTTAGAAGCTTGTCAGCAGATCATTACCATTCGAAAAGCGTCGGCTGAAGAAGTCTGGTCGGCATTGCCAACCCATCAAGCCCTTCATCTCGAATTGGGCACTGGAATGGGTGATTTTTTGTTGGGCATGGCTGAACAATACCCCAATCGCTTTTTTGTTGGCTTTGAAAGGGACACGAAAGTCCTAATTCGAGCCGCCAAAAAAACCGAAGAATTAGAAATGAAGAATTATCGATTCGTTCATATGGATGCAGGAAACACCCTGCCTCATTTCCCCGATCACCAAATCCAAGGAATCTATTTGAATTTTTCAGATCCATGGCCAAAGAATTCTCACGCAAAACGGCGGTTGACTCATCACCGCTTTTTACAGGAATATCAACGGCTATTGACGCCGGGCGGCGTTCTGGAAATAAAAACCGACAATCTTGCTCTCTTTGAATACTCCCTAAAACAATTTCACAAAGAGGACTGGGATCTCCAACGGATTGAGCGCGATCTGCACCAAACAGAACTGGTCGAAGCGAACGTCGAAACTGAATATGAAAGAAAGTTCCGCGCCAAGGGACAACCCATTTATTTTCTGCGTGCTTGTCCAAGATAGGAATTATTGCCATTGACAAACCCGAGGATTTTTTATAAATTATAGATAATTCTAAAAAAAGGGTGAGATAATGATCAATCAGATTCTGGAGTTCTTCTCAAACCTGGCTCTAGTTGAATGGGTCGTTGCCGCCATGAAAACATATGGTGTCATCGCAGGTATTGGAATTCCTATAATTGAAGCGTTTTTTCCAGTCTTTCCATTAACCGCGATTGTGGCGCTGAATGTCCATTTATATGGACTCCTCGCCGGCGCGTTTTATTCATGGACAGGCAATGTCGTGGGAAGTTTCCTGCTGTTCACTGCCATTAAGCGCTGGAAAAAGAAAAAAGACACCGATAAAATGAAAAAGATTCATCAATGGATGGAGTCAAAAGGTTGGATGGGACTGCTGATCTTATATGCAATGCCGTTTATGCCCTCGATCCTGCTCAGCACAAGCGCGGCCTGGTTCGATTTGTCGCGAAAGCACTTCCTTTTCGCATTGCTGGGCGGCAAAGTGTTTTTAATGTTGTTTTTAACGGTAATCGGAACACAGATTACGACCCTTGTGGATCAACCGGTTCGCAGTGTTGGAATTCTCGTACTCTTATTTACAGCTATGTGGGGAATGAAACGATGGACAAAAAGAACAGTCGGAGTCACGGCAGCATAAATCTAAAATTTCGGCTTGCAACAGAAACCGACCTGGGAAATATTCAATCATTGACGAATTGGGCGATTGTCCATACGACGGCGAATCTGGATATTCAGCCAAATACTTCCGAACAAATTCAGGCATGGTGGAACCACCACGGACCGGAACACCCGGTTTGGATTATGGAAGCAGACGGCAAGTTCGCCGGATGGGCTTCCCTCTCACCGTTTTCGCCAAAAATCGGCTATCGAAGAATGGTGGAAAATTCTATCTATGTTGCGCCAAATTTCCACGGCAACGGATTCGGTTCAAACTGCTTGGACTGGCTGATTCAAGAAGCAGAACGTTTGGGCTATCAGCAAATCATCGCCAAAATCACAGCCGAAAATGAAGTGAGCGTTCGCTTGCATTTGCGAAAAGGTTTTGTTGAAACCGGCAGATTGCTGGAAGCTGCTGAAAAATTCGATAAAATTTTAGATGTTGTAATTTTGCAAAAAAAATTGGGTGAAGCATAAAGCTTCACCCTTTCTATTTGTCAATTTTTTCGATTTCTCTTTTCAGGCCTTCAAAGAACCAGCCTGCCATTCCCATTCCTTCTTCTGCGCGTTGGGGATCTTTCTCGCCGATCATTCTTTTTGCGGCTTCCAAAGAATCCGTCGCTTCCACCACTTCGCCGATCCATCGAATCCATGCGCATTCCGCCTCAAAGGCTGCTCGCGACTGAACGGGATAGACATGCGAAGCAACAACCCACTCAGCGGGATAAGACAACAATCGATCGATCAGCCTCTCAACCTTTCCCGGTGTCCAATACCATTCCCCGTCATAGAGTTCGACAAACAGGATATCGCCTATAAAGAGAACCCGATCCTCTTCCGAGTAAATAATCAAATGATCCTTCGCATGTTCGCTGCCGATATGTTCGATCACACATCGCGTACGTCCAAGATCCACGATCAAAGAGTCTTCCACCTCGATCTCCGGAATTCGAATCGCAACTTGTCTCGGACTCGGCAATTCCTTCACGATGCACGACCGGCAAAACTCAATTTCCGTCCCGGCCTGCACCCGCGCTTCCAATGCCTCGTCTGTCCATTCATATCCCTTTAATTCCATCATTTTTTCCCGGGTCAGGCGATGCGCAAGCACCGGTCCAGTCGCCGAGGCCGCGCCAAAAATATGATCCCAATGCCAGTGGGTTAAAACTACCGCATTTCGTTTTGGAAACGCCTGGTTGGCAAGTGCGGTTTCAAATTCCTGATAATGGGCTTTGGAATTGCCCGCATCAATGATCAGGGTGAATTCATCCCCGCGAATTCCGGCTAGAATAGGGCGATCCGATTCCTCCACTGGATGAGAAAATAGAATTCCTTCTGTTAGTTTTTCAAGCTTCATATTCTCCTCCTTTTGGCAAGTATATCACAAAAAAATAAGAACCCGCGAAGTCCAACACCCAGGTTGTCCTCACCAATTCTCATTTTTCTGCACTATATCAATAATGTCACTCAGGTCGTCGTTCATCCTTTAGTCCTCCCATTCGTCTTTACATGCGCCTAATCCAAAATAATTCACATTTTGTTGTGCATACGCGTAAACTGCTGCATATTCATGATTCTCAGTTTTGCCTTGCTCCATCATCTTTTCACCTCCTTATTTCGTCTCTTGCTTGTCTTCTCTCTTAGTCCTCCCACTCGTCTTTCCATGCTCCCAAACCGAAATAGTTCACGTTATGTTGCGCATAGGCATAAACTGCTGCATGTTCGCGCTTCTCAGTTTTACGTTGCTCCATGATCATTGCACCTCCTCTTTCTTGTATTTCAAGCAAACAAAAAGACCCGTCCAATAAAAAGGACGAGTCATTACCCGCGGTACCACCTTCGTTACACTTTACGTGTCACTCCGAATTTCTTCTTTGCCTTTAACGGGGCCTCCGTTGCCTGCTACTCTGCTTCACAGACAAGACTCAGAAAGGAGTTCGAAATCATTCCCTGATTTGGGTTCCAGCACTTCCCCAAATTCTCTGTACAGTTTCTGACTTCGGCGTTTCATCATCGTCATTTAAATGTTACAAGAAGATTATCATCTTGTTCGCGACTTGTCAACACTTGTTTTTATAAAATATGCAAAGATTTTTCATCAAAGCCCAACATCAACTTGTCCCCGACCTGATAACTCGGCTTTCCAAAGGGGTTGCTCTCGCTAATTTGCAGGGTTTGATCACCCCATTGCACCTCGTATTCATGGGTTTCCCCCATAAACACACTTTTGCTCACTCGAGTCTCAAACTCTTCCACACCAAGGATCACACTCTCTGGCCGCAGCACTATTTCCACTGTTTCCCCGGCTTGATGCTTCGTTGCGCGAGGCACCCGATATTGAACGCCGTCAATCCGAACAATCGTTGCTTCCGTCTCCTTGGATTCGATCACGCCAGAAACAATATTGGCTCTGCCGATAAATCCCGCGACAAAGACATTGGCCGGCATTTGGTAAATCTCGCGTGGAGAGCCAACTTGCTGAATATTTCCGTCTTTCATAATAACGACCTTGTCTGACAGCCCCATGGCTTCCGATTGATCATGGGTCACATAGATGGACGTAATCCCGACTTCTTGCTGGATTTTCCGAATCTCATCGCGCATATGAAGGCGAAGCTTCGCATCCAGATTCGACAATGGCTCATCGAACAACAATACGGCAGGCTCCATCACCAAGGCGCGCGCAAGAGAAACCCGTTGCTGCTGTCCACCGGACATCTGCGAGGGAACTCGGGTGGCAAAGTCCTCCATCTTCATCATGGTTAAGATTCGGTTCACGCGCTCGTCAATTTCTGCCTTCGGCAATTTTTGAAGCTTTAACCCATAGGCGATATTGTCATAGACATTCATATGAGGAAACAAGGCGTAATTCTGAAATACCATGGAGATATCCCGCTTGTCTGGCGTCAATGGACCAACATCCTCATTCCCGATCACGACCTCGCCTTCGGTCAGGGTTTCAAATCCAGCAATCATTCTTAAAATTGTCGTTTTTCCGCACCCTGAAGGTCCCAACAGGGTGACAAACTCCCCCGGTTTAATGGTCAAATTCACTCGCTTAACCGCTTGCACCTGTGTATTTTTCGAAGTCACAAAGGTCTTTGTCAGATCCTTTAAAAATATTCCTTTTGCTTCTTTCATGCTTTCCTCCTATAACGTGATATCGTCCGCGCTTACGCCAAGTCGGGACACAACAAATCGAATCAGTGAAATGACAATTGTCACAATAACAATCAACATGGTGGAATACACACTGGCTACGCCAATCTTGCCCTGATCAATTTGTGCCATAATTGCAACCGTCAATAAATTCCATCGTGCAGAAACCAAGAAAATAACAGTACTTACCAGGGTCATGCTTCGCGCAAAGGAATTCACAAGTCCGCTGAAAAAAGCAGGTCGAATCATCGGCAATGTGACCGAGGTAAACACTTTTTGACTGGAAGCACCCAAAATACTGGCGGCTTCTTCAATGGATGGATCGATTTGTTGAAGTGCTGCAATTCCTGATCGAATCCCAACCGGCATGCTTCTGATCATAAATGCAATAACCAAGATGGCAGCTGTCCCCGTCAAAACCAATGGTCCTGTATTAAAGGTCAAAATGTAGCCAAGACCAATAACCGTTCCTGGAATGGCGATCGCCAACATTGTGGTGAATTCCATATAGCCTCGTCCAGGAAATCTTCGTCGCACGGTTAGGAAGGCGATGACCATCGCCAGAATCCCGGTAATCGGAGTCGCAATCACCGCAAGAAGCGTCGTATCCAAAATCGGTTTGATTCCCAAATCCATGACATAGCGGAAATGATCCAGAGTCAAGGAATAATTCACGCCCCAAAGCTTCACAAAGGAACCAATTGGCACAAGAATATACATCATGCCGACTAGCAAGCTGATCAAAATAACAAGTATCTGAACCGGCTTCACGATATGGGGTTCATCGATCAACTGTCGTGCGCGGGAAATTTTACCCGTTACAGTAATATATGACTTCTTGCCCACATAATACTTCTGAATAATAAACGCAAACACGGAGATCACCACTAGGATCATCGCCAGAGCCGTTGCGCCGCTCATGTCCAAACTTCCGATTCCCTGCAGATAAATCTGCGCTGCCATGGTGGTATAGTTTCCACCGATGACCATGGGATTGCCAAAGTCGGCAACCGATTGAATAAAGATCAACAGGGCTGCATTGGCGATGCCCGGCGCCATCAAGGGCACAGTAACTGTCCGAAACACTTGACCTCTCGATGCGCCAAGACTCCTAGACGCCTCTTCCACCGAGGGATCAATCTGCTTTAACAGTCCAGACAAGACCAGATAGGCAACCGGAAAGAATGTTAAAGTTTGAACCAAAACCAGACCCTTGAACCCATAGATCTCAGCATCCCTAATCCCCAACAACCCTCTTGTAATCAAGCCCGTTCGGCCGAACAACAGGATTGCCGACAATGCAATCAGAAAAGGTGGTGAAATAATCGGTAAAATTGCGATGGCGTCAAATAGACGCTTGCTCTTCATCTTTAAATAAGCCGAAGCATAGGCAAAAAGGAAGCCGATGCTAGTCGCCAACAGGCTGACTGTCAATCCGAGTTTAATGGTATTCTTGATAATCAGTCGATTGTATGCTTTTGTAAAAATTGCTTCATAGTATTTCATTGTTACGCCGCCTTCAAAAAGAAAACTGCTTCCCATAATACGAAACAACGGGATCACAATAAATAATGTCACAATGGACAATACAATGATAATCGTTGTCAGCAAAATCGGATCCCTGATCACATTTTTCATCGTTGCTATTTCAGCTTTTATCTTGATTTTTCTTGTGTTCTCTTGCATCATAATCCTCCCTGAAAGAAAAGTGCCCCGAACGGGGCACCTTTTCCAGTCTTATTCTGTTGGAAGTTCAGTTTGTGTCATCTCCATAAACTTCTCAATAAATGCTTGCCGCTGATTTCCAGCCCATACAAAATCGTAATCAATCAAAATCGTGCCTTTCAACTGCATTGCTTCTTCCGGTGGATTTGCATCAGGATTTGTCAAGAACTGATACGAACCAACGGTCTGTCCCAATTCTTGCGCTTCTTTAGACAAAGCCCAGTCAACAAACAATTTTGCCGCTTCTTGATCCGGTCCGTTTTTGATGATGCCAACGGCGCCAATCTCATAACCAGTTCCTTCTTCAGGCGCTGTAAAAATCAAATCCTCATAGCCTTCTTTTTGATATTTAATCGCATCGTGCAAGAAACCAATGGCGATTGGGGCTTCTCCCATGCCAACCATGCGGCCGGGAGCTGATCCTGATTTCGTGTATTGACGAACCTGCTTGTTGAATTTCTGAAGATACTTAAAGCCTTCTTCCTCGCCCTTCATTTGAATCACTGTCGCCAAGAAATTATAGGCAGTAGATGAAGAACCAGGATGCGCAATAACAATATTGCCTTTGAATTCCGGTTTCAAAAGATCGTCGAAGGTTTTTGGCAATTCCAAACCATTCTCTTCCAACCATTTTTTGTTGCCTTCAATGCCTAGGTATCCGGAATAGATGCCCGTCCACGCGCCATCTGCATCTTTTAAGTTTGCAGGGATCGCTTCCGCATTTGGTGACTTGTAGTTTTCTAACAATTCTTCATTTTTCGCTTGAATAAATGTTAATGCGCCACCGCCATACCAAATGCTCGCTGATGGATTTTCTTTCTCTGCTTTGATTCTCGCAAAAATTTCGCCGCCACTCATTCGAACCATGTCGACTTTCACACCAGTTTCTTTCTCAAACTCGCGCATTGCCAAGATCGCGTGATCTTCCATCAAGCCCGCGTAGACCACAAGTTCAAGGCCGTCTCCCGGCAAAGCGTCCGCCGCCGGCGTTGCAGGTTCATCGCTTGCACATCCCGCAAACACCGTTAATGCCATCATTAGAACCAGTAATAAAGAAAATAATCGTTTCATAAAAAATCCCCCTCATTCATAAACTTAACTACAAGTCTATTATAAGGGGAAATCGATTTCGTTATCGTCCATTTTCTTGCGCGCCTATCCCGCAAATCCTAACAATTGAAAAATCCGTTTGAGTCCCATGGTGATTCCAGCTAAAACCTGAAAGTCGATCTCTGTGAATACGACGCGGTAAAATCCCAATTCCGATAGTAACCTCATGGTTAAAATCGGCAATGCCCCCAAAGCAAAACCGAATAGAACGGATGATAGAATGGCTCCCCGCTTCCCTCCCGTGGAATACCCGTAGAGTCCCGAGGCGGAACCGCTAAAGAAATAGACCGTCGATGAGGGAATGATCACCCATACGCTCCAAGATCCCAAAACAAACATGGCTAAAACACCGCCCAATAAAGAGCCAATAAAACCCAGAATCAATCTTCCACGCTGATAAACAAACAGCATCGATACATCCAGGGCGGGGATCGCATTGGGAACAAATCGCTTCGCTACCTGTTGAAAAATTGGCATGATTTCTTGAATAATCAATCTCACGCCGTTGATCACGATATAAACGCCCCCGGTAAAGGTTAATCCCTGTTCCAAGGCAAAAAGCAAATAAAAGTTCCCTCCGGTAATATCCTCAACATAAGACCGTTCCGCAAGGATCGTACTGATCAAAAAAATACTGGTCATGGAAAGGGCGGTTGCCACAATATGATCATCGATAAATCCATTCCCGCTCTTTTTTCGAAGAGGTTCATCGGCTTCTTTTTGAAACACCTTGCCCAACCATGCGCTTATCAGGAATCCCAGACTGGAAAAATGACCGACAGCCATCTCTTTTTTTCCCGTAATTCGCTCTGTATAGGGTTGAATCAGATGCGGAAAGATCGTCATCATGATACCCAGCAAGATCCCGGCGCCTAAAATCCCCACGACAGGCGAAAGCGTTAAATAGGTTGCCATGGCAGCCAATGCGCCACTCATGAAAAGAACCTGATGCCCTGCTAAAAAAACATACTTAAACCGCGTGAATCTCGCCATCAACAGATTGATCGCCATTCCCACCAGCATGATCCCATAAAGCATGCCCCCATATTGACTATCCGTATAGGCCAATAATCGTTCATTGCTGGAGAGGATGCCAATCACACGAAAACTGCGTTGAAAAACATAGGTCAGACTCACCAGAGAACGCATAATGATTTCGCCGCCTAGTGTAAGAAGGATGACCCCGATTGCCGCTCTGATCACGGATCGCAAAGTTTTTTTCCAATTTTGACGCATCAGTATTCCGCCCACAAGGACATAGATGGCCATAATCAAGTATCCATTTTTTGCAATTTGCGTTCCGATATCAATCATGAAGCAGCTCCTTCAATTGCATCATCTTCTCAACAAGCTCTTCTTCGTCCAGCAAATCATCCAAAGCAATCCGCGGACAATCCCCTTCAACCAGATCGACCAGATAGTCTGCCCCGACCAGCAAATCAGCTTCCATGGAGGCTGCATTGAAGATATCGGTATTCTCAACTTCTGCATTCCAACCCAAGCCCTTCACGGCTTGGATAACGTTTTGCATCACAAAATAGCTGCTTCCCACACCCATTCCGCAGACAACAATAATTTTTATTGTTCCAATTCCGCTATCCATCGCTTGCACACCTCCCTGTCTTTCACTTGCTTCAAGTAGGCCAATGCATCGTCTGTCCCAATCATCCTCCGGAAAGTGTCCAGAGCCGCCAAATGCTGATGCCCGTCTGTTGCTGTCAGGATAAAGACAACACGCACAGGATCATTCTTCGGATGGCCGAATTTCACTCCTTTTGAAAGGACCACAAGGCTGGCTTGAGTGTCTAAAGCACCATCTTCAGGCCGCGCATGAGGCATCGCCACTGATTTCTTCACAACGACATAGGCGCGAAACCGTTCGATGTTTTCCATCATTTTCAGATGATAACTCTCCGTAATTGCTCCGCATTGCAAAAGAGGTTCCGCTGTAACTTGAACCGCTTCCTGCCAGGTGTCCACATGAATACCCAATTGAATTCGCTCCAAAGGCAACAACTCCGCCAAAGTCTTGCCGGACTGTTTGCCTTCCAAAATTTCATGGATGGAGGAACGCAACAGCCGCGGCTGATGAACCGTACAATACCGTTCCACTTCCTGATAGATTCGCTCGAAGGACTCCTTTCGTCTGATTGTTCGTTTCTTTAAAATTTCTCCCAATTGATTTTGATTGCCTTTGGAAAGCATGGGTTCCACATGTACAATCGGAATTCCCTTGCCCTGAAGCTCCACCGTGGTCAAAACCAAATCCGCATGGATCTCCCGACTTTCCATATATTCATTGCGGCTCATGATCCCTACAATCTCACAGGAATCAAATTCTTCCCGCAAACGCGCTTGAATCAATCGAACCGTAGCCATCCCCTCATGACAGACTAAAAGAATTCGGGTCTGTTCCCGCTGTTCTTTTTCGATAAAGGCGCCAAAATGCATGGCAATAAACGCTACCTCTTCAGCAGGCATATGAATCGAGAAATGCTGTTCCAAGGGGCGGGATGCAATCCGAGCCGCACGATAATAGCCCTGATATCGCTCTTGAATTTGTTCGAGCAGAGAGTTTTCCACTTCAATACCAAACCGGATACGGAAAATCGTGGGTTGCAAATGCACGATCAAACTCTTGACCAACCGTTCAGGCTCGCGAATCGGATGATGGGAAATTTCACACATATCCTTCACCATCGTCTTCACGATCTTTGGAAGCTTATCAAAGACGACTTCGATCTTTTGATCCATATCAATAGCACGATTTCCCAACAGATACTTTGCACAGAATACACGATCCTGATGATTCAACGGGAAGTCAAACCCCGCAATCAAGGCATCTAAACGAGGCAATGCGCCACTCTCGACAAGCACCGGAATTTCTACGGGCTGCACACCCAAGTCTTTTGCATTTTGATGACGCAAGATCGAGATGACAATGCTTGCAACGACACGTCCGCTGGAACGGTCCGAAATCCCCTTCGACAGCACAGAAAAGCGCTCCTTCATCCAAGTCGGCCATTGCGGAATCTCAGTCTCTACCCTCTTCAACATCGCAGTTCGATGAATTTGCATCCCGGTGGTGCGATTGATAAACACTTCATGAAACCATTTGACAAAACAGCGGCGCAGATCGGCTTCGTCTCCCATCAAAGCCCAACCAGACTTCGGTTTGCTTTCCAGGAAAACTCCATTTGATTTTAACTCCAACTCCAATTCAACCAAGATCTTTCGAATACTATTGCGACTCATTTCCAGTTTTTCACTTATATATTGCGTCGTAACAAAACCCTTCTCAAAAAACAACAAAAACAGCAAATACTCTTTTCTCGCACTTTCATCCATTTGATGGAAAAGAATGCTATGCATCTCTATTTCCTGTTGTACTTGTTCCTGCACCAATTGCGTCAGAAGCAAGTGAAAACATCCATCGGTCTTTCGTTTCAATCCAGGAAGATCCCGTTCGATCAACCATTCATTGATGGCTTTCATATCATATTGAAGCGTTCGCTTCGAAATATGATATGTTTCCAATATTTCTTTCTCGGCTACGAAATCTTCCTGTAAAATCCACCGCAGTAACGCAAATTGTCGTTGTTTCATCTGTGTTTCCTCCAATGAATCAATCATACCATAGGAATTCAAAGAAAAAAAAGGGCTTCGACCCCTTTCTTCCGCTACTCATTTATCGCGTAAAAATCGCAATTGCAACGAGAATCCCAATATGAACAGGATAGAACCAATATCCCACAGCTCGGTGCAAATGAATTTGCAGCCTCCCTCGATACGATTCAAAAAATAAAATAATCGGAATTGCGACCAGGCTTCTGGCTTGAAACCAGACCCCGGTTAGGGATGTATGCACCTGGTTTCTAGTCATGATTCCCTTGATCAAATCCCAATTCTGCAGGGCATGAAAATAGCCAACCTCTCCACCGGTAATCTGAGGTCCATATTTGACCGCAACCCAAAGCGACGTCAGTCCCACGCCAATCAACGATAATGCCAGATATGCAGTCGCCATCTTCCAAGGAGTTCTTCGGAATCGATAAAAAAACAAAATCATTAACAGACCATAGCTGCTGTATTCAAAGGAAATCTCAATTCCTCTTTGAAGGCAAAGAATCGTAACCGCTTCAGGCAGAGCGATCAATGCAAGGGTCGCCAAATAATAGCCTGCCGCAATGAAAAATGTAACGCTCTTTTTTGATTCCCGATATCGTTTACACGCTTGCTCGCCCCATTCAAAAAGCTGCAAAACGCCCAACCCCGCCAATAACAGAAAAAGTATATTGAAATGCAGAAGATGTCGTTCCAGCTCAGGATTGAACCAAATATAGGGAATTTGAGCAATCAATCCAAACCCGAACAAACGAAGGGCATAGCGTTTGCGATTGCTTGTCTTCTCAAACCCAATGGCGATTTGATAGGCAAAAATCGGAAACGCGATCCGCCCAATGGTTCGGCTGATCGTGTAGAAGGATTCACTAACCATCCGCATATGTCCCAGATGATCGATCAGCATGGTTAGCATGGCGATCAACTTTAAATTGTCGTTGCGTTTCCTACTCCTTGTTTCCATAAATCCCCCTTAAAAGGATATTTTCATATGTCGCGTTTGACTGACAAGTCCTGCTCGCTCCAGGGTTTTTTTCGATCCATGATTCCAAACCCAGCAACCTGCGATCGGCAATCGAAAGATCTCTTGCGCGTTAAGCAAAGCCTCAGCTTTCAGATAGAATGAAGTCATCGCTTCTTCCCGAAAGATTGAAAAAAATCCAATCGTTTGATGGCTCTCACAAATCTGATAGACATTTGCATTTCTCAACTTCTCCTATTTCTTAATCTCAACAAATACCATTTTGGGCTGATTGCAGGTCGGGCATCTCCAGTCGTCTGGCAGATCCTAAAAAGCCGTATTGGGAGAAATGTCATGAATCCAATCTCCTCGTTCCGGGCGATAGGTATATCCGCAAACTGTACATTTATAGGAATTCATCATGGCTCCTTTCTAAACATCAAATTCAAAATAAACAATTTTCCATTGATTTCCGACTTCTTGAAAATGGAGATTTAAAAAAGTTGGCGGTGATGTTTCTACGCCAAATTCTGTATAAAACTCGCGAATATGAATCACATAACGCCCATTTTCAAGGATACCAAAGCCTTGAATCACCATATCTTGATAGACCTTTGAATCAGCATCCCTCCAAAGTTCCCATTCAATCTCTTGTCCGTCTTCCTCCCAGGTTCCGAGAAGAAAACCGCCCTCTTTTCGGATCTGAATCGGCTCCCCGACCAAGGACAATAAACGCTTCATATCTCCCGTTGTATGGGCGCGAACAAAATCCAGTGATAGATTGCTCAATACAGGAAAAAGCTCTATCGCCAATTCATTTTGCGCTAAGCGTTCTTGAACTTGTTTGTTTTCTACTTGCATAGAGGCAATCTCCCCTTGGCATTCATCCAGGGTTTCTTCCAATTGATTCAATTCCGCCTGCATCTCGATCACTTGAGATTCAAGGGCCACCCGTTGTGGATCTTTTTGATTCGATGTGCCAAAACAACCGCCTAATAAAATGCAGCATAAGAGGCAACACCCCAGTTTTTTCATCGTTACTCCTTTCCAACTTTGCTCTCTTATTCCATTATACCCCATCTTTCATGAATGAAAAAACTGCCGAAAATTCGGCAGCCCTTTATCGATAACGGATCAATTCTATGTTTAAATTTCCATCGATCATCTCGACCTTGGCTTCATCGATCATCGCTCCCACCAAGGTAAGTTCATCGTCGCAATCACTCTCTCCAGCCAATTGCCAATAATATTCCTCCATCTCATGCTGTCGCTCGATCGACAAAGCTTCTCGCAATCGTTCAATCTTTTTTTCGTCGCATCGGCTATGATAATCCACGATGGTAATCACTGTTTGAGCGGGATCCATCTTGATTTTAAAATCCACTTCATTGGTATCGTCCTTCAGCAGCATGGTGGTCAATTCGTCAACGATCCTGGAAATTTTTTTCACCTCATGTCGCATACTTACCTTCCTCCCTTTTTAAAAGCATCAATAATCGGCACAAAAAAACCGGCAACAAGCCCCCCTGAAAAACCATTGTTGTAAAGATTGATTCCTCCATGAATACCGCCAATATTCGTGACAAGTGCCAAATGCAACATTCCCGCTATGACACCGGCAATCGGTCCATAGGTACCTGCAATGGGCGCAATCGTCGTTGAAAACAAAACTGCAAGGATCATTCCTGTCGATTGCAATTCATATCCGAAAAAAACAGCTGCGATCCAAACACCCAAGACCACTGAAAAACTGTTCTTCGGATGTTTCCCGAAGGCAGAAAACCCAACCACGGTGAAAATCGCCGCCAAAACCGGACCATTGAAGACACCGCCAATCAGGACAACATACAATACGCTTAGCAAACCCATGAATCCCATATTCACAAAAGTAATTCCATATCCAACAAGCATGGGAAAGTCGGTAACAGTACGCCCCGGGAAACGAAGAATCCCGCGATAGCTTCGAATCGCATTGGGATTAATTCGATATCCCAGCACGATCAAGTAAATAAACAGACAGACCAAGAAGAGAATCATCACGCCGTGATTTTTTTGATATACCAAAAAAACAGGCTCTATTTCAATTTGAAAACTCCTCATGATGCTGGTGAAAATGGTTCCAATGATTCCAGCTGTAAATCCCAAGTTGTAGAGATTGAATCCATCATGAAATCGAAGCATATGAGAAGAAATCGGAACAATGATAAAGCCAATCAAAATTCCAATCGCCATTCCCAGCAAGATAGCAATCCCCGGCCGAAAGATACCTGCAAACATGATTTGGCTGACAATCGGAGATAACCCGGTGCTGAACATAAGCACCAACAGCACATCCCGAATAGCAATTTTTTGATAATTGCAGTAGATTGCCCCACCGATAAAAATCGGGAAAATATTCAATGGATTCTTTCCAAAGAAGGAAAACCCAAGTACCGTAAAAAATGCGGCAAGGGACAATCCACCGATCCGCACTTCATAACGCTTAAACAAATACAGGGTCACTCCACCCATCAAAGCCGCATTGGTAAAGGCGGCGCGAATCCCGCCAACCTCAAAAAAATCGGTGAGCAACGTACCCGGCGAAGTGAAAATTTCGAGCATACCCGCCAGCCAAGTCATCTCATTAGATTTTACAAACAAACCAAAGAAGAGAAACAAAACTGGAAATACATATAAAAGAGCAAACAGCCGCTGTTGCGGTTGTTGTTTTTCTTCAACTTTCCGAATTGGAATCATGCTGTTTCTCCTCCCTGAAGCCAATAGTTGCCATGTGCAATAGTCGCTTGACTACTTCTTCATAGTCCTCATTTTCTTCAAATTCATAGTACTCCAATTGCGTAATCGCACTCGTTATTAGATATGCCGCATTTTTCACCGACAGATCCGATCGAAATTCACCCTTATCCCGAAAAGCTTGCACGATGGATTCAAACAATCGATAACTCTTTGGGATCACCGCTTGCATAATTTCCATCTTCACCTCTTGCGGACACTCCCGCAAAAATCGATTCTTCAATCCGATCATAACTTCATCTTGATTTTCAAATGTCTTTGCCTGAGAAAGCAAAATCGGCACAAATTCTTCAAAACAATGATTCGAAATTTGATCGACAACCGATTCCAAGGCTTCTTTCTTCTCATCGCCCAATTCACCAAAAATATAAGTGAATAAGTCATCTTTGTTCTCAAAATATTGATAAAAACTTCCCTTTGGAATATCAGCCAGCCGCACAATCTGATCAATGGTAACGCGGCGATAAGGCACAGCAGAAAACGCCTTCTTAGCGCCTTGAATAATCCGCGCCTGTTTTTCTGCCGTCAAATGGAAAAATGTATTTTTAGGCATGTAATCCCCTCCTTATGACTGTTGGTCGCAGGCAAATCGTATCACACTCCACCCTTGTTTTCAATCCTTTCTTGACACCGCAATTATTTTTTGATAGTATGTGACTGTAAGTCATATGACTATTAGTCATCATCTTTCGAACAATAAGGAGGAAACCATGAAACCACTCAATTATTTCGAATTTCTATGCTTTTTCTGGGCAGGCATCGGGCTCGGTTCCAGACTTTTGATGGGACTCTTTGGTTCCAAATGGAAAGCTTGGGAGATCAATCAAGCCTATGCGGCAAAACGACCCGGCTGGATCTATGGAATTGCCGTTCTAGGCACCCTTTTGGTAGGCTTCACTTGGTATCAAGTCGCTGCAACATCAATTCCATACAGTTGGATCATCGCGGCATTAATTACCATCACCTTGGTAAAAATTTCAGCCTTGCTATTTGCCTATGATCGATTTCGACAATTTGTATCCAATACTTTATCCAATCGCAAGAAATTCAGGCAACTCAATCTCAGCGTGATACTGTTTTCCCTAGTTTTCATCTGGATGGGTGTAGCCCTCTACTAAAAACATCCCAAAAATTGGGATGTTTTTTAGTAGAGGGCAAAATTCACATATCCAGCGTATACAAAAATATGCGCTTTCATATTTCCTCCTCGCTTCTTCATTGCAACTTGCTGCAATTCCCTGATGCCCAATTTTTATGCATCAAAAAAAGCCATGAGGTTCCATGACTTCTCCTCCTATTCGGCTAAATTCGCAGGACCAAAACCCTTGGGCATTAAATCTGCTACCGTATTGATAAAATACTCATCAACACTATTGGCACTGATGATTTTTATCTCGGATCCGAATTCCATCAACACCTGGCGACAAACACCGCAAGGTCCGGTGAAATCCCCCGTTTCTTTCAGTTTCCCATTAAGACCGCCCACAACGGCAATCGCTTCAAATTCCATTTCCCCCTCTGAAACAGCCTTGAAAATTGCTGTTCGTTCAGCGCAAACCGTTGGAGAAAAAGCGGCATTTTCAATATTGCAGCCTGTAAAGACCTTTCCGCTCTTTGTCAAGAGCGCTGCTCCCACTTTGAAATTGGAATATGGCGTATAGGCAAAACCCATTGCCTCAATCGCTTTTTCAATCAACTCTCGAATATCCATCGTTTCTCCTTTTTCTTTTATTATAAGGAGTAAAATCCTAGTAAAACAAGAGATTCATTTTCAATCACAGCTCTAAAACATACCCAAAAAGCCCGCAAGAACAACAAATCCCGCAAAAACCATGCGATATTTTGCAAAGATCTTCATTGGCTTATGCTTTAAGTAGTTGATAAATCGTCCAATAACGACTAGAGCAACAAGAAAGGAAACAACAAATCCTACGATCAACGCTCCCCATTCAGATCCGCTCATCAGACCAAATCCGCCCATTTTTACGATCTTCAAGAATGACATTCCCACCATGACCGGAATCGCCAGGAAGAATGAAAATTCCGCGGCCGCAACCGTTGAAAGCCCTGCAATCCATCCCCCAATAATCGTAGAAGCCGAACGAGACATTCCCGGAATAATGGCCAGACACTGAAAAAGTCCAATCAAAATTGCCTGCTTCGGTGAAATTTTCAAATCCTCAATGCCGCCATTTTGTCCACGAAATCGCTTTTCAGCGTAAATCATTAAGAATGCGCCAACAAACAAGGCCGCAGCAACCGTATAGGGTGAAAACAAGTATTTCTCTGCCAAATCATCCAATAAAATCCCGAAAACTCCGCCTGGAATGCAGGCAATCACAATCATCAGCCAGAATCGAAGCCCGGAATTTTCATAGCCTGTTTTCTGTGGAAAGAAATGAATCAAGGTATCCTTGATTTTCTGCCAATACAAGACCACAACAGCGAGAATCGCGCCCAGTTGAATGACATATGTATACATTTCCAAGTACGCGCCGCGCACGGAAGTAAAACCTATCAAGTTTTGTACAATAATCAAGTGACCCGTTGAAGAAATGGGAAGAAATTCTGTAATCCCTTCAACAATCCCCAAAATCACCGATTGAATCAATAAAAGCCATGTGTCCATCTGATATCCTCCTTTTGCTCCTCTCAGTATAGACGAAAGAATGGGGAATCTCAATGAAATTCCCCAACCATTTTTATAAACGGGCCTTTACTCCAGATGTGATTTATAGGCGATAAAATGCTGACAGTCATGGCGTTGATCCGGATAAAAATCCGCATTGACCGAAAAGGTCTCCCGCAGGATCGATTGATTCACAACCTCATCCGGGCTTCCGCCGCAGATCACTCTTCCCTGATTCATAACATAAATTTGATCGGAAAAACGGATCGCCTGATTCAGATCATGCAAAACCATCAGAATGCTCAATCCCTCTTTTTGATTCAATTCCGCCAGCAGCTCAAGGACCTCCAATTGATGAGACAAGTCCAGAAAAGTAGTTGGCTCATCCAAGATAATCATCTCAGTCTTCTGCGCCAATGCCATGGCAATCCATGCCCGTTGCGCTTCCCCGCCCGAAAGTTGATCCATTCGGCGATCGGCGTAATCCACCATGGTGGTTTTCTCCAAGGCCCATTCAATCATTTCTTGATCCTTTTGATTGAGTTTTCCCCGCCAATTCAGATGCGGATAACGGCCAAGGGCAACCAAGTCCCGCACCCGTATATCCTCCGGCGCTTTTCGAATCTGAGGGAGAATCGCAATTTTTTTTGCAATCCGCTTGCTGGTCAGCTCGCCAATCCGTTGATCGTCCAAATATACCTCTCCATCAATGGGATTCAGCAATCGGGAAATTCCTTTGAGCACCGTACTTTTCCCACAGCCATTGGGGCCGACAATGGTCGTGATTTTCCCTTTCTCAATATGCAAATCCACATTATGAACAATCTTCTTGTTATGATAGCCAAGGGTCATGCTTTGTGTTTTAATCATGACGATTATTTCCTTTCTCGTATTAAATATAGAAAAAACGGTGCGCCCAAGAGCGCCATAATGATTCCGACAGGAAGCTCAACCGGATCAAAGAGCAACCGTGCAATGCCATCGCACAATACCATAATCCCTGCACCCAATCCGATAGTAGCCGGATAGAGATAGCGATAATCGGAACCGATCAGTATGCGCGCGATATGAGGCACGATCAATCCGACAAACCCCAACAATCCCGCAACGCTCACAGCGCTGGCCGCCAAAAACGCGGCAAGAACAATAAAAATCCGTCTTGTCCGTTCCACAGAAATCCCGAGTCCCGTCGCTACTTCATCACCCAACAAGAGGGCGTTCATGCGATACGACATCAACAGACAACCCGTGCCCATGATCAGACTATAGGGCCAAATCATTCGAAAGTCAGGCCAGGTCCGACCAGACAATCCACCGACCATAAAGGACATGGTTCCCGCAACTCGATCCGGATAAAAAGTCATCAAAAAGTTAATCGCAGCACCCAATAAGGCGGATACCGCCATCCCAGCCAAAATTAATCGAAGCGGGTTGACGCCATTTTTCCAGGCCAAAGAGTAGATGAGAACAGTCGTCAACAAAGCCCCGACAAATGCACCCACAGGCACGAGATAGGATAGATCCGGAAATAGAATCATCACGATAAAGGCAACAAATCCCGCACCCGAGGAGATCCCGATAATCCCGGGATCAGCCAAGGGATTGTTCATAACACCCTGCAAGGTCACGCCGGACAAAGCCAGGTTCATCCCAACCAAGGCGGCGATCAAATTTCTAGGCAGCCGCACATTATAGATAATATTATGATGAACTCGATTTTCTTCAGAAAAAATGGCCGTAAAAACTTCCTTTGCCGACAATTCCAAAGATCCCTTCGCAATTCCCCAGAACAAGGAAATCACAAAAACCAGGAAAATCCCCATCAAAATTTTAATGCGGCGATCCATCTTGCTGCTACTCATGGATCAAATCAACAAAGTATTGATAGGCTTCTGGGTACTTCATATTTGGTTTATACAAGAACAATTCCTTTGGCAAATACAAGTATCGTTCATTCTGAACGGCTGTTAAGCCTTTCCAAGCTGGATTGGACAGGACGTCCGCCTCTAGTCGAGCCTGTGCCTTCTCTACCGTTCCCATGGTTTGAACAAAAATATAGTCGGGATCCAATTCAATGATTCGCTCCATGCTGAATTGTTTGCTTTCTTCATTGGCCACCGCACCATCTTCGGCGATATTGATGCCGCCACATTCATTGATGATTTCAGAAGCGATATTGTTATCCTTCGTGGTGACTGATTTTGATGTCGCAAACAACAGCAGATACGTAAATTCCTCTTCATTTTGCTCAGCTACGAGGATTTGAATTTCATCTTTCATCGCGGTACCTTTGCTTGCAAACAAATCCTCTCGCTCTGTCAGGCGACAAAAATCTTGAAAAGTCGCCAAGCACTCATCAAAATTATTGTAATCGATAAAGAGATACTGAATCTCATTTTGATCCAATATATCCGCCAATTCCAGATGCGCGGATCGACCGGCGCTCAAAAGAACCAAATCCGGCTCATAGGTCAACAGGTCTTCCACATTCGGCGTTCCCTTCCCCAGCCTTGGAATATCCGCGGCAGCCTCCGGCAAATTTGAGCTGTCTACGGTTCCAACCAAAGAACCGCCTGCTTCCAACCATAAATCCGTAAAAGATGCGTAAAGAGAAAGGGTTCGTACCGGCAAGGTTTCAAATTCCACCTGACGGCCAGTGGCATCCTCAACGATTAGCTTGGATGCTACCGCTGCCTCCGCTTCCTGAACCGGTGCGGCTTCAACCGTCTCCTCCGTTTGTGGTTCTGCCGCTGGCGCTGCCTCAGCGCCGGCTTGACCGCAACCCACAAGCATCAACATAAATCCTACTATCAACAAGCCACCTAATTTTTTCATCTTCATTCTCCATTCTCTCGTATTTGGGTTTGTACCCAGTCCAACAATGCATCCTGTGATTCCGTTGCAAAGCTGGTTTTCTCCAGCCTTGGCATGATACTCAAAACTTCAATATTCATTTCCTGAGCCGCCCGCACCTTTTCTTGAAAACCGCCAACCTTTCCGCTTTCCTTGGTGACCATTTGGCGAATCTGAAAATCTTTCATCATTGCCTGATTCATTTCATAGGAAAAGGGACCCTGAATCGCAATAATCTGATTGGCCAACAATCCGATTTCTTCACATTTTTTCAGCACATTGGCTCGCGGCAGCACGCGAACAATCAATCGATCCTTTGGCAAGGCCACCGCGAATTCCTCGAGATGATTGCTACCCGTGGTCAATAAAATTCTTCCGGTTCCGGATTGCAGGTGACGAATGCAGGCCTCATAATTTGCAAACCGCTTGATGGAATCAACGGAAGTGCAAGGCCGTTGAAGCCTAGCCAAGGGAACATTTAAGTTCTCGCAGGCCTTTGCAATATTCTTTGTCACCTCATGGGCATAGGGATGAGTCGCATCGACAGCCACTCGAATTTGATTTTCCCTCAACCACACTTCCATCTCGATTCGATTCATGGGAGCGGCATTAAGCTTCAATTGCTCGTATTCTGCAATCAATTCGCTGCCGTAGCTTGTCGCTGTTGAACCAAAGATTGGCAGGTTCAACGCTTCCATGCGCTCCAAGACCTCCCGGCCTTCCCGCGTACCCGCAAAAACAGCGATCAAATCGGATACCCCCTTGGCGTGATGAGAAAATCATCAAATCGGAAAGTGTGCCGATTCCCTATAATGACCATACTACTCATGGAAACCTCTTTTCCCGGCAACTCCATCAGAGTTGTCAATTCAACAACTTGCTCTTCCCTCGCTGCATGAGTCACAATGCCGACAGGGGTTTCCATCGATTTACTCTCCATCAATATCTTGCAGGCACGTTCCAAATGTTCACTTCGCGCATGGCTTTTCGGATTAAACAAGCAAACAACAAAATCGCCCTCTGCCGCCAAACGCAATCTCTTTTCTATCAAGGACCAATCCGTCAGACAATCACTCAAACTGATATAGGCATGATCATGCATCAGGGGCGCACCCAAGGCTGCCGCTGCGGCATTGGCCGAGGTGACGCCCGGAATCACTTCCACCCGAATTTCTGGCGCTTCTTTCGCTACAATTTCCAAAAGTAGTCCTGCCATTGCATATACCCCGGGATCTCCCCCGCTGACGAGGGCAACATCGACACCCCCTTTCGCTTGATTAACCGCTTCCCGACAGCGCTCCACCTCGCCTCGCATGCCATTTTGAATCACGGTTTTCCCATTCAAGAGAGGCTCAATTAAACGAATATAGGTTTTATATCCCAGAATCACCTGAGATTTTTCCAATCTTTCTTTGGCGCGCGCTGTCATATCTTCAATATTTCCTGGTCCGATTCCAACCACATAAATCAATGCTTCTCCCCCTTTTTTCTCTGCCACAAAGATAGTGTCATTCCATTTTTCTTTTGAACAGGCACAATGCAGGCTCCCCCGTCCGCGGATAAAAACCCGCAAGGTTCGCTCACACTTGGAACACCGATTGTTGCTTGAACAAAATCAGAGCCGGCAAAACGATGGGCAATTTCAAGAATCTCCTCTTTCTGAAAGATTCGAAGCTCCGCTTGCCAGGAATTCGCCAAGGCAAGAATGCCCGTTTCATCCGTCTTCACCCAGGCCGTCGCGAAGGTTCCAACACCCTCTTTCGCAATTCCCGCTTTCTTGAGAATCCCAAGGGCTTCTCCTTCCAGATTTTCTTTTTCACTTCCACGTCGGCAGCCGATTCCAAAAATATAGTTGCGCGGATAAAGCTGCACATGGGGATAGTTGGAATGAAATTCCTCATCTCCGATTATCAGAAAACTGACGATGATTCCCTCCTTTAGTTTTTCCTCCAGTTCCACCCATCCCGCTTCCCCTGCAAAGCCTTCATATTCCGAAGGAAGCGAATAATCAAGAGAATTCCAAGAAAATGCACCGACCGGTTTTCCATTCACCAGATCTGCTGTCACTTGTTTTGCTCCCTCGAAATCAGACAAGAACAAGGCATTCGCTTTCGCAAATTCATCCACTGCAGTCACACCGCAGACATCAGAAGCAGTCGTGATCACAGGAATTGCCTGTAAAACCCCAGCCAATTCTTTCGCCTTTTCATTCGCGCCGCCCAGATGACCTGAAACCAAGGGAATAATAAATTGTCCCCGTTCATCCATCACTAAAACCGCTGGATCCCGACTCTTATGCCTCAGCATCGGAGCAATGGTTCGCACAACAATCCCGGTCGCCATGATAAACAAGATCACACTATAGGTTTCAAAGCAATCCGCTGCCAGCTCCGAAAATCCCTTCTCAAAGGGCAAGAGATCCTTATCATGCAGCTCAAACTTCACATAACAATCGGCTTCCGGAATGATTGTTTTCACCCGTTTCGCCAGTCTTGCGCCGCCTCGCGTAAGGCTGATCACCGCCATCATTTATTTCGCCTCGCGATATTCATGAGAAAATTTCGCATCATATAGTTTTGAAAGCTCATAAGGTCCATCCAAAAAATATCCTACTAGAATCTGTGCCGTCTTCGTGATCCCCGCTTCTTGAACCCGCTTGGCGATGGTCGACAAGGTTCCAATCACTTGAATTTCATCCGGCCAGCTGGCACGCTGCACAACCGCAACAGGCGTTTCCTCCGGATAATGGATCAGTAATTGCTCCACAACATCCTCAATCATATGAACCGACAGGAAGATCGCCATAGAAGCTTGATGAGCAGCCAGCCGTGAAAGGGCCTCTTTTTCCGGCACCGGGGTTCTTCCCTCCATGCGGGTACAGATCACCGTCTGTGAAACTCCAGGCAGCGTATATTCTTTTTTCAACGCTGCGGCCGAGGCCAAAAAGGAACTGACACCGGGAATAACGCGATAGGGAATCTCCAGAACATCCAGGGCATCCATTTGCTCCCGGATCGCGCCATAGATGCTGGGATCGCCCGTATGTACGCGAACAACCTTTTTCCCCTCTTTCCAGGCCTCGCTCATAGATTCGATCACCTCTTCAAGGGTTAGTCTCGCGCTGTTTTTTATCACGCAACTCGGTTTGCGGGAATCAATTACAGCAACGGGCACCAATGAACCTGCATAAACGATCAAATCTGCCTCGTTAATCTTCTTTTGTCCCTTTACCGTAATCAATTCCGGATCCCCAGGACCCGCGCCTACAAATACAATTTCATTCATTGCTGCCTCCATTTTTTATAATCATAGTCGCGAAGTATGGTATTTCTTCCGGAAACTCATCGACAGAACCTCGCGTAATTTTCTCTGTTCCTTTCCCGCAATTGCTGACCATCTCCCAGGATCCCGTCAAGTTTTCATCGACTAGGATTTGATGAATGGAAGCAATTGCTCGCTTGGGCTTCATAACCACCAAGGTATCGGTCCATTCAAGGGCATTTCGCATCGCTTCCTCATCGCTCGAAGAGACAATCGCAAGATTTTGATCCCCCAATACCAGATCCGTTTGCAGGCGTGCTGCCACGGCGCAAAAAGAGGAAACTCCTGGAATCCACTCCGGCTGCAGTTCCTCCGGCAAATAACCTTGCAAATATGACCAGGTACTGTAGATAGAGGGATCTCCCAGGGTTAAGAAGGCGATCTCTTTCCCTGCTTTCCACGCCTCAACTATCGCTTCCGCGTTATTCCTCCAAGCCGGTTCCCAGGTTTCTTTCTTTCCCGTCATGGGAAACACCATCAGCCGCACATGATCTAAGCGATTTCCAATATGCTTTTTTACGATCCCCAAAGCGGTGCTGCCTGCCCCTTTTGCCTTCTCTGGACAGATAATCAAATCCGCCTTTTGCAGAAGCTGAATCGCCTTTATTGTCACCAAATCAGGATCGCCAGGACCCACACCCACGCCATACAAATTAGCCATGGTTTTCCTCCTTTCTGGCTGAAATCACATAGACTGGATTTTCGCCCATCATCATGGTATAGGCGCCAACCCCTTTTCCCTTGCTGACGGCAACCTGCACCAACTCGAGATCATCGAAGCCAAGATTCTGAATCGTTTCCCATCCAATATGGAGATTCTCCAGGGTGATCATATTCATAACCAGTCTCCCGCCTACTGGCAGAATCCCGTAGACCCAATGAATCAATTCCGCAAGATGTCCCCCGCTTCCGCCGATCATCACCTTATCCGCATAAGGAATTTGTTCCAGTCCTGTCGGTGCTTCCGTTTGCATAATCCTTATGTTCTCGCATCCGAATTTCTTGCAGTTTCGCTTCAATACCTCAATGGCCTCCGCCTTGCGCTCTACGGCAATGACGGAGCCTTCCGTCAAAAGGCGAGCCGCCTCAACGGATAGGGAACCGGATCCCGCCCCCAAATCAACGACAAGATCTGTATTCATCAATTGCAGTTTTGCCAAGGTTACGGCTCGCACCTCCGCCTTGGTCATGGGGACTTTTCCTCGTTCAAACTCGCAATCCGCTATTCCAACGCTCACTGGCCTTTTTTTTCTATTCATATCCAATCACCACCACGCTTAGGGTCTCAAATTCGCGTCGACGCGCTTCTTCGGGTCGAAGTTTTTCAATCTTTTCATCGACATAGGAGAGATTCTCTCCCACAGCCATCCAGCAATCCTGGATTCCCTCTTCCATCAATCGTTTCGCGATCCATGTTGGAGATTGCTTCTTGTCCGTCAGCATCCCCACCAACTTTCGTTCCCGAACGATTTCCATCCAATTCCATGAGCGTCCGTGAAGACTCCCCAGTTCCGCCTCACACCAAGGCAAGCCCAAACGCGCGAACATATACTGCATAGAACTGATACCAGGATATACATCCAGCTCATCGGGAGAAAAAAATCGACGAAGGGCGGCAAGCAGACTATAGTAGCCCGCATCACCCGATACCAAAACACCGACTTGACGGGTTTGAGCCGCAGCGCGTATTTTTTCCATCATATTCTCAAGGGGCAAGGAAAACGGAATGACTTCCTGATCATCCATTTCATCTCTCACCATGATTTGACGGTCTCCGCCCACCAGGACTTCACACTCTCGAATTATTCGCTTTGTGATGGGCAAGAGATAATCGGGGTGTCCCGGTCCAATCCCCAATACCCTAATTGGTTTCATCACTGATCGCCTCCATCCATTCCCGCGCTTTTGCCGTTTCTCCCAATAAGCCTTGCTCCGTCGAGAAAACAACAACCTCAACTTCCAACTGTTCG
Source organism: Eubacteriales bacterium (assembly GCA_030625815.1). GTDB lineage: Bacteria > Bacillota > Clostridia > Tissierellales > GPF-1 > GPF-1. The sequence goes on along the minus strand of DAOUQF010000001.1, from coordinate 196,351 downwards.
AAAGAAAATCGGCGAATCCGCTCTTGAATCGATTCCGCGAGCCTGGGGAAAATATCATTTCGTTCCGATTTCGACAAAAACGATACCATGGCTTCCGTGGTCACCGATTGATAGATTTGTTCGAGACGTTCTCCCGAAACACCCGCCATGGCGGCATAAGCCGTCATGGTTTCCCGTCTTCCATCGGACACCCGATTGTGGGTGTGGAAATTCCCTGCCGCCAATTTCGTGAACTTTCCAATATGGCCTACCAACAAGATCCGTGGGATTTCCAGTTTCATTGCTTGTTCCAACATATATCCGACAAAATTGCTCGTTTTAAAAATCCGCGACTCTCCGATGCCCCGTTGTATGCAAAAATCTTCTCCGTAATTGCCCGGCACAAAGACTATCAGACCTTGATCACGACCATTCAGCTCCAGATCCATTCCAAGGCTTTCTTGAAAAGCGGTCTCGCTCATGGGTTCAACAATGCCGGATGTTCCGATAATCGAGATGCCGCCTTCTATTCCCAGTTGCGGGTTGAAGGTTCGTTTGGCAATCTCCCTTCCCTGTGGGACAGAAATGGTGATGGCAATTCCAACGTCCGCAGGCAGCACCCCTGCCACCTCTTTCCTCATCATCTCTTTTGGAACGCGATTGATGGCAGCCTCCCCCACGGGAAGACCCAAACCCTCCCGGGTTACTGTCCCCACGCCTGATCCTCCGGCAATGGAAATGCCGGGTTCGTCTTTCCTTGCAACGGTCGCGTAGATATGTATTCCATTCGTAATGTCCGGATCATCACCCCCATCTTTGATGATGGAACAACTGGCGATCTTCTCGTTCCATTTTTGATTATTCGCCTTCAGGGTCAATTCCCATCCCTTAGGCGTATCAATTCGGACCTCCTCAACGACTCGTTGCTCAATCAACATCATGGTTGCCGCCTTAGCCGCCGCCGTTGCGCAAGAACCCGTTGTGTATCCATAGCGCAATTGTTTCCCGGCTTTATAAACCGTTCGCTTGATCATGGCGTTTCAATCCCCTTAAGGATCGCATTGAAGATCGCCGCAACAACCGGGCTTCCGCCCTTTCTTCCCTCAATGGTGATATAAGGAATGTCCATTTGCATCAAGACCTCTTTTGATTCCGCGGCGCCGACAAAACCAATGGGCGCCCCAACAATCGCCAGGGGTTTCTTGCCCGTTGTCTCAATCAACTCCTGCAGGCGATAGATGGCCGTTGGCGCGTTGCCAATCGCATAAAGCTGAATTGCCTCTTGTTTCATGGCTTTTTCAATCCCCGCCATGGAGCGCGTGATTCCAGCCTCTTTGGCACGAATGGCAACATCAGAATCATGAACGAAATTATGGACGCTGCTGGATACCGCCTTCAATTTTTTACGATTGATCCCCGATGCAATCATGGAAGTGTCCGCGTAAATCTCCACCCCGTCAATCAATGCTTCCCGAATGATTCGAATGGCATCGGGATGAAAGCGAATTTGATCCGCATACTCAAAGTCCGCCGTTGTATGGATAACCCGTTTTACGATGGGTAGTTCCTCGACTGAAAATTTCAATGCCTTCTCGCCCATTTCCTCTTCGATAATGGCGAAACTTTTGCTTTCAATACTTTCAGGATTTTTTACATACATCAGAATTCTCCTTTTTTCTTCTTTGAACCACCGCAAGCATCTTCTTCAGAAACTCTGGGTTGCCGGCAAAATGAAGATGCGGATACCCTGCCAGAACTGATCCAACTCGCTCCCCGCATTTCCATTGCTTTTCTCGATTTCGAAGCTGAGTGAGCCTGAATAGCTGTTCAACCGACTCTGCATGAGTAATACGCGAGCGGTGAAACTCATGCGTGCGGATCGTAAGATCCTCCCATTGACAATTCACATATCCAAACCGCTGCAGCCTCTCAGTCATTTCCCCTTCCCCCGACAAGATTCCTGTCATGGGCGCGTTCGATCCATCAAGTTGTTGAATGGATGAGGACAAATACATATAACCGCCGCATTCCGCGTATACCGGAAGTCCGTTCGCGATTTTTTCTTTCAGATCTTGAATGAAGCCTTGATTCTCGTAAAGCTCGTTGGCAAAAACCTCTGGAAACCCGCCTCCAAGATAGAGGGCGTCAATTCCCTCCGGCAGCTTGGAATCCGTCATGGGTGAACAAGAAATCCATTCTCCTCCCCATTGTTCAACAAGCTCCAGATTTTCTTGATAGTAGAAATTAAAAGCATCATCGCGGGCAATCCCGATCCGAAGCCCCTTGGCCCATGACTCCTGAACGAGCCTGATACTCTCTCCTGGATTTATCTCAATGATTTCTTGAATCCGTTCCCAGTCAAAGTGCGATTCGACCAATTGGGCGATTCGATTCAATTGGTTATCGAAATTCTCCAATTCGTTCACCGGAATCAATCCCAGGTGTCGGCTGGAAAGATGAACCTGCTGATCCTTTGGCAAATACCCGACACATGGAATTCCTAAATTTTCTTCGATGGGCTTTTTTAAATAATTGTAAAGCCCTTCAGACCCCACACGATTAAGAATGATTCCTGCAATGCGAAGCTCCGAGTCATAGGAACAATAGCCTTGAATATGGGCCAGAACGCTGGCCGCCATTCCCTGAGCATCGACGATCAAAAACACAGGCAGATCCAATACCCTTGCCAAATGCGCCGTGCTTCCATTGTCTTTCGAAAAATTCAATCCATCATACAGCCCCATCACGCCTTCTACGATTGCAATATCCCCTTTGCGGGCACGATCGGCAAAAGAATCTTGCACGCCGTCCTTTCCCATCATAATCAGATCGAGGTTATAGGAAAAATTCCCTGCGGCAATCCCATGAAACATGGGATCAATATAATCGGGTCCAACCTTAAAAGGCGCCACCCGCATACCACGATTCCGATAGGCTCGCATCAAGCCCAAGGATAGTGTCGTTTTCCCTACGCCGCTATGGGTTCCCGCCAGTACAAATCCTTTCATGCCACCCTCCGTTTTCCGAATTTTCAAATAAAAAAGCCGTATCTCTCGATACGGCTTACAAGTTTCCTTGTTAGGAATTGGTGTGAAAACACACACCAATAGACCCACCCTTCCCGCCGAAGTTAAGAGATACATAACAAAAGGCAGATCTCCTGACTTACAGATCATCCTACTCACCAGCCTTCTCAGGTTTCCCCAATGGCATCCAGGTTTTCGTACTGCTTACAGTAACGGGGGCTGTAACGGATTTGCACCGTTTTCCCTTTTCATCTTTCCTAGAAAGAACCTTTTGTTCTATGAAATTCTTCTTAATATTACCTTTGGTTCCATTCGATGTCAATTCATCTTCATCAGATACCACAAATAATCCTGATTCCTAACAAAATAGTCTCAAAAAAACGCCTAAATTGATTAGGCGTTCATTAACATTTCTTCCAATGCGTGCAGATCTCGAATCACGATTTTTTTTGTGCCGATAAACGAAATAATTCCCATCTCCTGAAAAAGCTTAAGTTTCCGGCTAATGGTTTCACGAGTGATCCCCGCATAACTTCCCATCTCTTCCCGATTGATCGTCAGGCTCAATAGAATTCCTTCCGGCACCTTCGCTCCGAATCCTTCCACAAGGTTCAACAACAGTCCTGCCACCTTTGCGTCCAAACTATTGGTCGACAATCGTTCGACAAGGCTTTCCACTTTGATGATCCGTTCATAGGCTTTCTCAAAGACCTTGAGGGTAATCGTCGGATCCAAGAGAATAATTTTGTCAAACTCTGATTTCGCCAGGGTTGTGACTTGGGTATCTTCCAGGACAATGGCATTGTACTGCAATTGATCTTCCTTCAACAAATTGAAGGCACCAAAGAAATCCCCCGCCGCCAGAATATACAGAATTTGTTCTTTTCCATCAACTTGAGGTTTTACCAGTTTCACCTTTCCCGTGCAAATAATATACAAGCGATCCGCTTTCTGTCCCTGGCGAAACAAATAATCGCCTTTTTTTACCCGCTGCGAAGAAACCCCTTCAGCAATCTCTAGCGCTTGCTCAATATTGAGATTAGACAAAAGCGGGATGGAACGAATGCATTCCTCAAATCCACACATTGTACATTCTTTCTTGCCGCAAAAACTGGTTTTCAATGGCTACACCCTCCAATTCTACACTGCAGGCGTCAAAACCTTTCTTCGCTGATCCCGAAGCAATTTCTCACGAAGCAGCTCTTGATAAATCATAGCCTGATCGTGATCCATTTCTTCCACATTTTCCAAAGGATAAGCCATCTGCAATGCTTCATATTTCTCTACACCCATCTTATGATATGGGAGAACTTCAATTTTTTCAATTCTCTTTACCAAGAATTGAATCGATTGATACAAATGATCCATCGATTTTTTCGAATCTGTCATTCCGGGAACCATAACATGTCGGATCCAGACCTTTCCGTCAAACTCCGTCAGCCGATTCAAAAAAGGATTTCTCCCCTTCATTTTCACACCGGTCAGTTTCCGATGTTCTTCTCGCTCAAAATGTTTGATGTCCAAAAGCACAACGTCCACCAATTCCAGAATTTCATCAAAATATTTTTCTTGACCAAATCCGCTGGTATCCAAAGCCGTATGAATGCCTTCCGCCTTTAAGAGCTTTAACGTTTCAAGAAGAAAAGCCCCTTGCAGCAAGGGCTCGCCTCCCGAAAAAGTAACGCCGCCGCCTGAACGTCGAAAATAAGGAAGATAGCGCTTAGCTGTCTGAACAATCTCGTCCGGTGTCATTTCCGTTCCTCCAGCCAGTTGCTGAGTATCGGGATTGTGGCAGTAGCTACAGCGCAAAGGACACCCTTGCAAAAAGAATATAGTTCGAATTCCTGGTCCGTCCAGCAATCCCATCGTTTCGATTGAGTGTACTCTTCCCTTCATCATCTTTCCTCCTAAACAGCCTCGTGGAATGTTCGTTGAATGACTTCCAATTGTTGTTCTTTTGTTAAGCGGTTGAAGTGAACGGCATAACCAGAAACACGAATCGTCAAAGTCGGATATTTTTCAGGATGTTCCATCGCGTCAATCAGCAATGCACGCTCCATTACGTTCACATTCAAATGGAATGCCTTTTGCTCAAAGTATCCATCCAAGATCGAAGTCAAGTTTGCGTATCGTACTTCATCCTCTTTGCCCAATGCCGCCGGCACGATGGAGAAGGTATTGGAAATTCCATCTTGGCAAACCCCTTCATACGGAAGCTTGGCAACGGAGTTCAAAGAAGCCAGCGCACCTTTTTCATCGCGTCCATGCATTGGATTGGCACCCGGCGCAAAGGGCTCTCCTTTTTTACGGCCATCCGGAGTCGCTCCGGTTTTCTTGCCGTAAACCACATTCGATGTAATGGTTAAAACAGACAGCGTATGCTCTGATTTTCGATAAGTCGGATGTTTTTTCAACTCGGCAACAAACTTTTCAAGCACATCAACGGCCAACTGATCCACACGGTCATCATCATTTCCGTACTTCGGAAATTCGCCTTCAATTGCAAAATCCGTCGTAATCCCCGCTTCATTTCGAATCGGCGTTACCTTTGCATATTTGATGGCGCTTAAGGAGTCGGCCACCAAAGAGATCCCAGCAACCCCAAATGCCATAAATCGATGAACAAAGGCATCATGCAATGCCATTTGACCCGCTTCATAGGCATATTTGTCATGCATATAATGAATTGTATTCATGGTATTTACATACAACTCAGCCAAATACTCCATCACTTGATTGAATCGTTTCATCACTTCGTCATAGACCAAAGCGCCCTCTTCAATTTTTTCGATTCCATCGATCATTTGAATTAGATTGCCTGCTTTGTCCGTTTTCACTTCTTCATATCCTTCATTGATCGCCATCAACAAGGCCTTGCCCAGGTTGGCTCGCGCACCAAAGAACTGCATTTGTTTACCGAGCTGCATAGCAGATACGCAGCATGCGATTCCATAGTCATCCCCATAAATCGGACGCATCAAATCATCGTTTTCATATTGAATAGCACCCGTTTCTATAGACATCTTCGCGCAATAGCGCTTGAAAGCCTTCGGCAATTTGTCCGACCACAAAATCGTCATATTCGGTTCCGGTGCTGATCCAAGGTTCGTTAAGGTATGCAAGAAACGGTAAGAAGTTTTCGTCACCATTGGACGTCCATCCGTACCCATGCCTCCGATCACCTCTGTCACCCAAGTCGGGTCGCCGGCGAACAAGGCGTTGTAGTCTGGTGTGCGCAAATGACGCGCCATTCTTAACTTGATCACAAATTGATCGATCATTTCTTGCGCTTCTTCTTCCGTAATCACACCCGCCACTAAATCTCGTTCGATGTATACATCCAAGAAGGCTGTATTTCTGCCAAGAGACATAGCCGCCCCGTTGTTTTCCTTGATTGCCGCCAGATAACCAAAATACAAGAATTGCACCGCCTCTGAAGCAGTCTTTGCGGGTTGAGAAATATCAATGCCATAGCTTAAAGCCATCTCTTTCATAGCAACCAAGGCGCGCAATTGCTCATTGATTTCCTCTCGCAACTGAATCATCTCTTCTACTGCAGCCCGATTCGCCAGATTGGCAAAATCATTTTTGCGTTCTTCGATCAAACGGTCAATTCCATATAAAGCGATTCGTCGATAATCCCCGATAATTCGACCGCGTCCATAGGCATCAGGAAGCCCTGTCATTAATCCAATCGAGCGCGCTTTTCTCATATCCGGCGTATAGGCGTCAAAAACGCCGTCATTATGCGTTTTTCTAAATTCTTGAAAATCCGCCTTTAATTCTTCATCCATCTCAAACCCATAGGCGTTCAAAGATGCTTCCACCATGCGAAATCCGCCATAAGGATTCATAACACGTTTCAATGGCGAGTCTGTCTGGTAACCTACAACGACCTCATTTTCTTTATCCAAATAGCCGGGCTTAAAATGATTGATCCCGGAAAATGTTTCCGTATCTACGCCAATAATTCCTTTTTCAATTTCCTCTGAAATCAAATTTTCCGCTTTTTCCCAAAGAATTGCCGTTTTTTGACTCTTTCCTGTCAAAAACGCCTCGTCTCCCAGATAAGGCATGTAATTGTTTTGAATAAAATCTCGTACATCTATGGCTTCTTGCCACGTTCCCGTGTTAAAATTTTCCTGTTTTTTCATCGTTTATCCCCTTTCAAACCAAAGAATCTTGCGATATGGCTATTATATGACATAATTGCAGGAAAAAAAGTGATTTCACTCACGTTTTAGGAAAAACCCAATTTGTTTTCCGACTTACAATTTTTTATTTTCCCAGCAAACAAAAAAAGTCGAAATCATCAATGATTTCGACACCTTTATTCCATTTTAAAATGCGATAACGATGCCCCCTCTCCCGCATAAACCATACTGAGACCATTCGTTTCAAAAATCTTGATATTTGCAAAGGTGAACACAGCTTCAGCTCTTTGCCGCAATACTCCATTGCCTCTATTAAACTCTTAAACGCCTTCTTGGATCCCCGGCTCTTTTTATATAAGACGATTTCACCTTTTCCGTCATCCCCCAATACGGATTTGATAGGAAGAAAACCGGCAAATATCCCAGCAAGTTTATCCATTTTCACTAGATTCAAAAAATCCTCACGCACAAATAATGTTTTTATATGCTTCATATAGGAAATACAGCATGGAATAACTCCTTCAGGTAAATATCTTTGGCGATTTTTTCACTATTGTAACTGCGTACTCTTCTCGCAGCACAAAACCCCGGAATTTCTGCCGGGGTTTGCTTGGATCCACTTATTTCACTTCAATTTCTACACGTTTTTCCGCTTTATCCGTCTTTGGCAAGTCAATCACCAACAGCCCATTATTCAAATGCGCATCAATTTCTCCAACCCGTACATCTGGCAAATGGATTGTTCGACTCATGGACGATATTCGGCGCTCCCGACGAATATATTGTTCTTCCTTTTCTTCTTGATCTTGGGTGTGAGTGACACAAATTGATAGAATCCCGTCGCGATAATCCAATTTCACTTCCTCTTTTTGTATGCCTGGCAATTCTGCCTCCACGCGGTATGCATGCTCTAAATCTTGAATGTCAATTCGGAAGGTGTTCTGCAATCGCTGCGAGACCCGCTCAAACGGGTCTTCAAAAAATTGCTCCATCATCCGCGTCATATCCCAAAAGTCATCCATATTGTGCCTTTTCAAACGCCTTCGATTCATTGGGGTTAAATCCAACATTTCTCCTCCTCCTTTCTTTAGCACTATACTCAACAGAGTGCTAGTTTCATATATAATATACCCGTTTCCCTTCGATTTACACGAGATAACATCTGGCTGTATCGAGTAGCAGACATTCGGATAAGGAAGCAGACTTTCATACTGCTCCTATCATTCCACCTATCAAATACGCCTATACATCCAATGTGCAAATAGTCTTGGTTCTCTCTATGAACTCCAATACATATCCCATTACAGACGGATTATTTATAAAGTTTTATGGTTTTGTCTTCCGGAATCGCCCTTGCTTACAGCTTGCCTTCTTACTAGCTGGGCGTCAAATCAAATCCCACATGTTTCCACTCCTCAGAAAACGGGTATTTTTTTACCAAGAAAGGAGCCGCTTATGTCAAACCACAATAAATCCACCGAACAAGCCCTCATATTGCGTCGTTTCCTAATGTCAACTATTCTTTTTTTATTCTTTCTAGTTTTAGTTCTTCCGAGTTCTTCTCAAAAAGCGTCTACTGTGTTTGGAGATGCCACGCTTCCTGATACCAGTCTTTTTTATTCAGGCGAGGAGATCTATCAAACAGCTGAAGCCATCGGTGAAGACGGCCGAACTTTTTATGTTCGTCAACGCATTACCTTTGATTTCATCTGGCCGCTTATTTATGCCTGGTTCTTATATTCAAGTCTCAGCCTGATCTATCGCAAATCAAATAATGAAGTTTTGACAAACAGCATTCGTTGGCTTCCCATCCTCGGATTGATTGCCGACTATCTGGAAAACGCCTTGGCTTCCATGGTGATGCTCTTTTATCCCACCCGCTTGGCATTTGCGGAGAAATGGCTTCCGATCGGCAGTCTAATCAAATGGTCTGCTATCGCCATGGCTTTCCTCCTTATCGTCTCCGGCATTGTAGTCTGGATAATTCGCACCGTGCGAGGCCGTGAAGCGGCACGCTGGAAATAAAAAACCGGAAACAAAAAAGGAATGCTCCCGCATTCCTTTTTTGTTTATTCCTTATTATTCAAAAAATCAATAGCGAATTGCACATACAACGCCGTCCCATGCACCAATGAATCTTCGTCAATATCAAACTTCGGATTATGATGCGGGAAAACCTCTTCCTTCTTCGGATCAGCGGTTCCAACAAAAGCTATCAATCCGGGTACGCGGCAAAGATATTCAGCCATATCTTCGCTGCCCGTCGTCTTGATCATCGGTTGCACGGCCTCTGGCGACAGTATCTTCGCAACAGACCCCGCTGCGATTTCCGAACAGGATTCATGATTGATCAGAGCCGCAACACCGCGGGAATAATCCATTTCAATGGTCGCGCGATACGCCTTGGCAACCTCTGATGCAATCCGGCCGATATGTTCTTCCAAATCATCCCTCAACTGTGGGGTAAAACACCGTGCTGTCCCTTCCAACTTTGCTTCCTGCGCAATGACATTAAACCGCGACCCGCTGGCAAAACGACCAATGGTAACAACAACAGGATCAAGCGGCGAGCTTTTCCGGCTGGCAATCGTTTGAAGATCTCGAACAATCGCAGCGCCTACAACAACTGCGTCGATCGTTTGATGCGGATTGGCGCCATGGCCGCCCTTTCCTTTCACATTGATCACAAAATTATCACTCGAAGCCATCCGCGGACCTGCTTCCACAGAAACAACTCCTGTCGGAAGATCCGCCCATAGATGGATTCCTAGTATCCCATCAACTCCATCTAAACATCCATCCTTGATCATCACTTTTGCGCCCTGCACATACTCCTCGGCAGGTTGAAACAATAGCTTGACCGTTCCGCGCAGTTCATCTCGCTTGCTCATCAAAATTTTAGCGGCACCCAAAAGCATGGCCGTATGCCCGTCATGACCGCAGCCATGCATCATTCCATCAATTTCCGATCGAAAATCCAATTCATTTAATTCAAAAATCTCCAGTGCATCCATATCAGCCCGCAAGGCAACGGTTTTACCCGGTTTCCCTCCGCGAATCATGCCAACCACACCCGTTTTTGCAATTCTTTTGTGTTCAATGCCCATGGCAGTTAATTCTGCTTCTACGCGAGAAGCCGTCCATTCTTCCCCCCAGCTGGGTTCAGGATGGCGATGAAACTCTCGACGAAGTCCTCTTACATATTCCTCTTGAAGTAATGCTTCCTTCATCATTTTATGCCTCGCCTCCTTCTGCCAAGAAATCATAAGCGACCTGGGCATAAAGCGCCGTTGCCACTTCTAAACTGTCTTCATCGATATCAAACATTGGATGGTGATGCGGATAATGCTCTTCCGACTCTTTTTTACATCCAACCAATGCCAAAACACCCGGCACTTGATCCATAAAGTATGAAAAATCTTCGCCAACATTTAATGCCGGAAAATTCTCAATGGCTTCTTTTGATCGAATTTTCTCTACAGCCCCGGCTGCAATTTTCGAAATCTTCTTGTCATTGATAACCGGAATCACCAGCGTTTCATACTTCAAGGTCGCTGTAGCGCCGTGGGCAAATGCCGTATGCTCACAAACCCTTCGGATCCGATCTTCAAATTGATTATTAACTTCATGGTTATAACATCTAGTCGTTCCGATAATTTCCGCATCTTCCGCAATTACATTATTCCTGCTTCCCGATTCGAACTTTCCAACCGTGATCACAGCAGGATCCGATGGATTAATCTCTCGGCTGACAATGGCTTGCAAATCAAGAACAATCGATGAGCCGACAACAAGAGCATCGATGGTTTGATGCGGCATCGCGCCATGACCGCCCTTCCCTTTAACATCAATGGTGAAAATTCCTGCGGACGCCATGCGAGGCCCCGCTTCCACACTCACCTTGCCACACTCCAAATCATTCCATACATGGATGCCAAAGATGGCATCCACACCATCTAAAACACCTTCTGCAATCATCTTCTTAGCACCGCGCGCAACCTCTTCCGCCGGTTGAAAGAAAAGTTTCACCGTTCCTTGCAAATCTGACTGGATTTGCTTTATAACCTTGGCTGCACCCAATAATGATGCGGTATGTCCATCATGTCCGCATCCATGCATAAACCCGTCGTTCTTGGATCGATAGGGCACATCTGCAATCTCTTGCAAATCCAGCGCATCCATGTCCGCACGCAGAGCAATCGTTTTGCCAGCTTTTCCTCCCACGATTGTAGCGACAACGCCCGTATCAGCAACGCTCTCAAAAGGGATCTCCATTTTTGCCAATTCTTCCATCACGCGTTTTTGTGTCCGCACCTCTTCCAAGCTCTTTTCCGGGTACATATGGAACTCGCGCCGCAGTTCGATTACGTAGTCTTTATACTCTTTTGCAGTTTCTTTAATTGACATAATCTCGCCCCTTCCTTTTCCTGTACTATTATACCATTTTCCCCATGTAATTATGAACTTTTTGAAACATATTTGATTTGATTATATCGAACCTGCCGCTAATTTTCCATGGTGTACACAACCAAATATTCCCCTTTGATTTGTGGTTTTGATATAATAGAACCATTAAAGCAAGGAGGCTTCCATGAATCAAGAAAAAGCGCTTCAAAACAAAGTGCATAAACTCGAAACCCTTTTAGAGTCCGTCAAACTTTTAAACTCCACCCAAGATATGACGGATATCCTCCAAGCGTTGCTGACGGAGTCCATCGCCAACATCAAAGACGGTGATGCAGGCATTATCTTTTTGTTCAACGAAAAACTGAATTGCCTCGAAACAAAAACCTATATCGGTTTTGATCCTGAAATAGAAAAGCTTCAACTTCAACCCGATGAATCCATTACTGGCATGACCTTCACCCAAAAAAGGCCTTTGCGGTTTAACAGTACGGAAGACATATCAGCCATTACAAACACCATGAGTTCCCGGTCTCAACAAACCTTAAAACGCACATTTGAGGAAACCTTCCCAAAGATCCACAGCACGGTAAGCTGCCCTCTTATCTTTCGCGACTCTTGCTTTGGAGTGATTGTCATCGATGGATTCAGGGAAGACGCCAAGCTCACGGAAGAAGATTTGCAATTTCTTGAATCCATCTCCATTCAAGCATCCGTCGCGATCAACAACGCCTTGAGCCTGGAGCGAGAAAGCAAGAACTCAGCCGATTTGGAAGAAACCAATCGGATTATTGAAATACAAAAAAATGCCTACAAATTCACCCTGGACCTTCATACAAAGTTTACCAACATGATCCTGCACGGATGCGATGTTAAAGATATCTTGCAGGAATTGTCTCATTTGATTGAATGCGACACCATCGTAGTCAGCCCTCTCTATGCCATTGTTGGTCATCATTTGCCGATCACTCAATCCTTGAAACACCTCGAAGCTTCGCGGCTGGATTGGCCGAGACGATTATCCCCCCTTCACCCAAGCCATTTCACCAATCCCCATTCCCCCTATGTAATCCGCTTTCTTCCCATCCTGATCAACCAAGAGAATTACGGATGGCTCGGCATTCTGAATCCGCCGAAAACACAGGTCGAAAAGGTATCCATTGCCGTCGAACGAAGCCTGGCTGTTTTGGCGTTAATCCTATTAAAAATTCAGGAAATACATTCCACGGAACTGCGATTGAAAGGAGAATTTCTGGAAACCCTCTTGGCCTATCGAGATGTTGACTTTATTCATCGCACCATCACAAACTACGGATATCGGAAAAATCAACTCCATGCCTTGCTTGTGATCGATCTCGAACCTATCAACAAGACCATTGAAACCGATCCCTTGCTCTCCCATTCAACCAGTTATATGAAGGCCTTGCAGGAACAATTCAGAAAAGCGCTTCATCCGATATCCACGCAGGTCATCCCTTTTATCAAAGGCACGCAATTGATTTTTCTATTGGAAACCGACAGTGATTTGTCAGAAAAGATCCAAGCGGATTCTCTATGGAAGATGCTTGCAAAGGACCAGCTCCTGTGGCAGATCATTAAAAACGAATGGCGTCTCAAGGCAAGCGCAAGCAACCTTTTTACCGACCTCAAGGCATTCAAAGACGCGTATCAACACGCCCTTTACGCCATCGAAATCGGTACCGTTTATCACAAGGATGATTTCCTTGTCTTCTACTCCCAGTTAAAAGTAAAACGGTTTTTATTGAACAACGAAGCGGATGAATTGAAGCAGTTCACCGTGGATACCTTGGGTCTTTTGATTGATTATGATCAAAAATCCCAGGCCCGCCTTCTCGATACCTTGCGAATCTACATTCGCACCAATAATAGTTGGACGCAAACAAAAGAACAACTCTTTATTCATGGAAACACCTTAACGTATCGGTTGCGACGAATCGAGGAAATTCTCGGACTTCATCTCAATGACTACAGCGACCGCTTGAATATTCAAATTGCCTTTGAAATCATGGAACTCCAAAACCCGCAAGCAAAAACACCCTCAGGAATTTTCTCCTGAGGGTGCGCTTTTATTCTACTTCATAATCTTACAAATCTGATTCGTAAAGGCAACCGGATCATCGATTGGCAATCCCTCAATCAATAACGCCTGCTGATACAACACATCTGTATACAAGGCAAATTTTTCCGGATCGTTTTTATACGCCTCTTGCACGGTTTGGAAGACCTCATGATTGACATTGATCTCCAACACTTTTTCAGCCTTAACCTCTTGATCACTTGGCATCGCGTTTAGGATTTTCTCCATCTCAATGGATACTTCGCCTTCGCTTGTCAAACAAACAGGATGTGTTTTCAATCGTTTCGAAGCGCGAACAGCTTTCACTTTATCCGTTAAGTGCTCCATCATCGACGCGAAGATCGCTTCATTTTCCGATGATTCCGGCGTCTGTTCTTCTTCCTCCGATTCAAGACCCAAATCATTGGCAGAAACAGACTTGAACTCTTTTTCTTTAAACTCTCTCATGGTTTGAATGGCAAACTCGTCAACTTCTTCAGTAAAGTAAAGAATCTCATAGCCCTTATCCAACACCATTTCCGTCTGCGGCATCTTCTCTAGACGTTCAATCGACTCTCCAGTCGCATAGTAAATATACTTCTGATCCTCTTTCATTCGCGCCACATACTCTTCCAGGCTGACTAGTTTTTTCTCGTAAGAGGATGCGAATAACAATAGATCCTGCAAGAACTCCTTATTGGTGCCAAATTCACTATAAACCCCGTATTTTAATTGACGTCCAAAGGATTGATAGAAGGTTTCATATTTCTCACGATCGGATTTCATTAATTTTGTCAGTTCGCTTTTCACCTTGGTTTTGATGTTTTTTGCGATTAACTTCAATTGTCGATCATGCTGCAAAACTTCTCTGGAGATATTCAAGGACAGATCCTCGGAATCCACAACGCCCTTCACAAAACTGAAATAGTCAGGCAAAAGATCTCCGCATTTTTCCATGATCATCACGCTGCGAGAATACAATTCCAAACCCTTCTCGTATTCCCGTGTATAGAAGTCATAAGGCGTTTTCTCCGGAATAAACAAAACTGCATTGTAACTTACATTTCCATCGATGCTGGAATGAATGGTTCGAACGGGTTGATCAAATCCAAATCGCTTTTCGATATAGAAGTTCTGATAATCTTCGTCAGTCAATTCGTTTTTGTTTTTTCTCCAGATCGGCACCATGCTGTTGATGGTCTCTTCCTTCGTCACATCTTCATATTCCGATTCCGTGCCCTCTTTCAATTCGCTTCGCGTAATCTCCATTTTAATTGGGTAGCGAATAAAATCAGAGTATTTCTTCACGATGGATCGAATGCGATACTCTTCCAGATACTCGTCAAAGTTCTCGTCTTCAACATTTTCTTTCAAAATCATGATGATATCGGTTCCCACTGAATCCTTCTCGCATGGCGTCACCGTATATCCATCAATACCCTGAGATTTCCATTCATACGCATACTCGCTGCCAAAGGCCTTGCTTCGAACAATGACCGTATCCGCCACAAGAAACGCCGAGTAGAATCCGACCCCAAATTGCCCGATGATATCGACACCGTCTTTGACCTCGTTTTCTTCCTTGAATTTCAAAGATCCGCTCTTGGCAATGATGCCCAAGTTTTCTTCCAACTCTTCCTTGGTCATCCCGATTCCTGAATCCGAAATAATCAATTGTCGTTTTTCCTTGTCCACAGACAAGGAAATAAAATAATCCTCTTTGTTGAATTGAATGGAATCGTCCGTTAACGCCGTATAGTAGATCTTGTCAATTGCGTCGCTGGCATTGGAAATCAATTCTCTTAAAAAGATCTCGCGATGTGTATAAATTGAATTAATCACCAACTCCAACAGTCGTTTCGATTCTGCTTTAAATTGCTTTTTTCTCATGGGTTTCATTCCTTTCGATAGTCTTTGTTAGCACTCCTATCGGATGAGTGCTAACTCTTTAATATATTTATACTCTTTTCCTCTCCCCTTGTCAAGTCTCAACAACTAAAAAGAGTTCTCAATTCGAGAACTCTTTTGATTCACTCAAAAATATTTACTTCAACAACAAGTTACGTTTGATCCCTTCTACATAAACAGTTTCAACAACGCCGTGGCCAGAATAATGATAAACGCTCCACCCAATCGAGAAGAGATCTGCGCAAACGGCATCAACTCCATTCGCTTTGCTGCGGATAAAACCGCCACATCTCCAGTTCCACCCATATTCGCCATGCAAAGCCCAGCGGTGATCGCTGATTCAATCGGATAGAAACCCATAAAGTAACCAACAAAGCCAGATCCCACTACCGCTCCGAAAATCACGACTGCTACCAAAACGATATACTGAAATGTAAATGCACCAATCACAGCCGCTAAATCCGTGTAAGCCGCACCAATCCCGACCAGCAACGCCGGTGTCCATGCCACCATTACAAATCGGAAGAAGTAAAAGGCGCCCTCTTCATATTTTCTTGGTAAAATACCAAGCACCTTAACCGCTGCAACTGAAATGATCATCAGTGCATAAGAATGGATAGGAAGAAAGTTTCCAAGGATTTTGCCCAACACATAGAAGCTTGTAGCCATCAACATGCCAAGTGCCATTCCTTCAAACGTAATCTCAGACTTTTTCTCCTCAGTAACCTTGAAATCCTGATCCTTCACGCGCATCAGTTCCCCATCGCCAGTAAGTTTTTTGTTTTTCTTCCCTATGCGGTTTAAGATGCCTGCCGCAACGATCGCCATGGCATTTCCCATTGCAAGCGCTGGAATCATAATGGAAAGCATTTTTGATACATCAACTTGCATGAATTCGCCAAACATTTCCGATAAAGGAACTGCTCCAGCACCCATGCCACCCCCCATAATTGGCACGCCAATATATAGAATGGCTTCTTTAAATCCATATCCAATTAGTCCACCTACAATACCTACAAGACCCAAAGCAGTGATAATGCCCCCAAGAATCGCTGGCAGATATCGAAGGGACGCCTTCATTAGAAGTTTTCGATCCATCCCTAAAATACTTCCTGTAATCAATGCCGCAATATAAAAATTTAAAAATCCGCCTGCCTTAGTAAAGGAAACAACAGTTTCCGTCACTGCTGTTGGTATGATTTGATAGGTGAATAATGCCGCACTTCCAAAGATGATTATAATAGGACCGCCGCCAAAAAAGTCTTTGATGATCGGCGTCTTGTTCCCTAACTCATTTAAAATTGCTCCCAGCACCATCATAAATGGAATGGCACCCACTAAACCTTTTGGTAAAACACCCATCACCGTCGCAACGGCAACAATCATAGAAAATGTCATAAAAACAGGTATAGACATACCCATAATTTTATACCCCTGTTCCTCCTGAATCAGGTTCCTCGAACTTGTCATCTCATTCATTGTCGCCATACTATTTCTCCTCCTTACTAATTTTTGCTACACCGCTTAGACAGGCAGCCTTAGCAACAGCCTTTGAAACTCGCTCTGCTACTCGCGGATCAAAAGGATCAGGAATGATATAGGTATCTGACAATTCATCATCCTCAATGATTGACGCGATCGCAGTCGCAGCAGCAATTTTCATTTCTTCATTGATATCACTGGCTCGCACATCCAACGCTCCTCGAAATACACCCGGAAATGCCAATACATTATTGATTTGATTCGCAAAATCCGATCGACCCGTTCCAACGATTCGCGCACCTGCCTGCAAGGCCAAATCCGGTAAAATCTCAGGTGTTGGATTGGCCATGGCGAAGACAATGGCCTCTCGGTTCATGGATGCAACCATCTCCGTCGTTACAACGCCCGGAGCAGAAACTCCGATCAAGACATCGGCGCCTTCTAAGGCATCCGCAAGCAAACCCTGTTGATTTTTAGGATTCGTACGCTCTGCCAATTCTTCCTTCAGAAAATCCAATCCTTCCATCCCACGATAAAGAATTCCTTGACGATCGCAAACCAAAACATGTTGCGCACCCATGGAAAGCAAGATTTTCGTAATCGCGCTTCCCGCCGCTCCCGCCCCATTCACAACGATCTTACTCTCTTGAATTTTTCTTTTTGTCAATTTGCAAGCATTCATCAATGCCGAAGCGACAACAATAGCGGTTCCATGTTGATCATCATGAAATACAGGAATATCCAATTCTTCTTTCAGACGTTTTTCAATCAGGATACACCTGGGTGCAGAGATATCTTCCAAGTTTATTCCCCCAAACGTCGGAGCCATGGCTTTAACAATGGCAACAATTTCATCCACATCCTTCGTGTCCAAACAAATTGGGAATGCATCAACACCTGCAAATTCCTGAAACAGTACTGCCTTTCCTTCCATAACTGGCATTGCCGCTTCCGGTCCGATATCGCCCAGGCCCAGCACTGCAGTTCCATCCGTTACGACCGCAACCAAATTACCCTTCGCCGTATACCGATACACCTCTTCTTTTCTTTTTGCAATTTCTAAACAAGGCTCTGCGACGCCAGGTGTATACACAACACTTAGCTGATCTTTTGTTGCAACAGGCACCTTAGACCGAATCATTAACTTGCCTTTAAACTTCTCATGCAGTTCCAAACTTCTTTTCTTGTAATCCACTACACCACTCCTCTCTCTATTCCTCACACTCATGATAACGTTTGCATTCAGAAGATTCTACTTTTGGTCATTCTCAATTAATTGTTTTCTTACTTCTCACTATTTTGGTCAAAATGATAAAAAGATCACAGAATCACATGAGTATTCATGCGGTTCTATGATCTTTTTATCAAATTTTGGTTTCTTTGAGAAAACGTTGTCAAACTTAAATGTTCAACCTCTACTCTTTTTGGCAACTTGGGCAATAGTATATGCTCCCTCCCATATACGCTTCTTTTCGTATAAGGTCTCCACATTTTGGACAAGGCTGTCCGACAGTCTTTCGACTCATCGCGGTGCCATATCCGCCAGGGTTTCCAAACAGGTCCTTCTCAGTGTCACGCCCGTTTTGCTCAGCCATCGCTTTAATCACAGCTAGACTGCCATGATACAAAGCTCTCTTTTCCTTCATTGAAAAGGTGTTAAGTTTTCGCTTTGGATGAATCCCTGCCTCAAAAAGAATATCCTGCAAGATTCCGTTTCCCAATCCGGGGATTCGCTGTTCAGTCGCCAAAAAGGCTTTCGCGCTTAACTTCAACATCTTTTCATTCGCCATCATCTTCAAAAAATAGTCCTCGGAAAACCCTTCTGCCAAGGGCGACGGTTTCACTTTGGCGATTTTGTAGTACTCGTTCCCCCATTCACCCGGATCAAAACACCAGATTCCGCCATACATCCGAATACTGGCAGCCAAGAACGAGTGATCCATAAAACGAATCAATAATTGATGCTTTTTCGGGAATTGCTCTCCCTGCTGCGCATAGAGCAATTGAACACCATCGCTAAAGGCAAGGCGAACATCCTCGATCTTCAATTCAACAAATCCCGCAATTGCGGAAGCCTTTTCAATCGTCTTTCCCGCCAATTTCTTCGCGTAATCTTCCGGATCCCCGACAAACCAGGCCAGCTTGTGTGGACTTTGATTGACTAGAATTTCTTCGATTTTTTTACCCGCTATGGCCTGATTGCATTGCTTCGCTAAAACCATTGCTTCCGGTAACTCGATCATTTCACACCTCCTCATATTCAAAGTGTATATACCCGCATTTTCAACCATAAAAAAAGCGAGTCCAAAAACGGACTCGCTTCCATACTCTTTCTTACCAGGAGCCACCGCCTCCGCCACCCCCGCCTCCGCCGACAGAACCACCACCGGAAGAGCTTCTTTGGGGAACAGCACTCATCTGTGCAAAGGAATGATTCACTGTATTCATCATATAATAGGCGTGGAACGGCCGATTGGAAACATACCAATTCGGTCCTCGAACCGAAATCATCTGCATATATCCGTCCCAAATTTCCGTCAATCCAAAGATCATGACATATGGAAGCATATCATAGAAATACTCGGGATTCTCTTCAAACAACATATGCAATTTATCCAGCTTCGCCGTCTCCAAAAAATTCTTGAATCCATGGACCCGGTTTAAAACGTCTTGCGCAAACGGCGTATATCGTTTCACCTTTCCAATGGCAAACATGGTCACGATATACAAGACAAACACAATCAGCATATAGATCATCAGATTGCTGAAAGCGAATCCACTGAATGTGACTCCCGAAAAGATCGATCTCGAGACAAAAAAGAATTGACCAACCACAAAGACAAAGATAAATTTACGGATCACATTCGCGCCCTTTTTCACGGACGATCCTTTTGCGCGTCTTGTAGCCAATCCAAAAGGAATCAGCCAAAAGATCAATAAGAATACCCCGGTTGGAATCAACGCTCCAATAAACGGCACGCCCAGCAAGACCTGGGTATAAGGCGCCAATAGAAAAGTTGAAATAGCCATTACCAGAAAACTCACGCCAATAATCCCATACTGAAATTTATTCTCCAAGATTTCCCGTTCATCCCGATAGCGGTCACGAATCAATCCTCGTGTCGCATTCAAATCTTCATAAAACTCATTTTTCAAGTCCTCAATCCGGACAATATCGCCAAATCCATGAGCAAAGAGATCAATAAACAAACTGCGTTCATATCCATCAGGCACCGCATGCGCCTCAGCCAGTCGTTCGAAATACACCTCTTCCTTGGATCCGAATAGGCCCGGCTTTTCATCTTCCACAATTCTCAAATATCCTTTGGAAGCCCAGTACACAATCAAGGAAGCAATTTTCTCGTCGCCAAGCTGTTCCTCGTCATAGATATAGGCCATTTCAGCTGGATTCAAGTCATCCGGCGGATAAAAGCTGAGAACTGGAACAATTCGATTCCTCCGGAAGTTTCCATTCCGAATCCGCAGGGCTTCAATTAAGACAATCAGTAAAATTCCAGCCAGCACAATCAGCCACACTAGGGTATAGGGTTCAGAAATGCCCGTATAGTATCCCTGAGGAAGCGAAAGCGCCATAGTAACCCCTTCATGTGGAGTCAGGTTAAAGGCTTCTCCCCGCACCACAAGGCCGTCCACCGTCCATCGAACCTTGTCGCTTGCCGTTGAACCAATCGTCCCAGAGGTGAAATTCACCTTTTCATGATCAAAATTCTTTGGCATTGTCACCGTAAAAGTCGCAGTTTCGATCGTCGTATTCCATTCCGTTCCAATCAAGTTATAATAGAATTCATCATACGCCTCAATTCGATCATTACCGCCGTCATAGACATACTCGATGCGATAACTTTGCCGTCCATCCACATAGGTATCCGGATCGCCAATTTTCAAAGCAAGCTCAGAACCGCCATAACTCCGATCCACTTGATAGGATTCGCCTGTCTTGGGATCATAAACGCGAATATCGGAGATTTTATGGGAATACCCGTATTGTCGCACGGGAATATTTCGAAAAATCCCGTGGCGAGCCTGTGAAAACTCGACGTCAATAGTTTCTCGTATCGCATAGGTATTGTCTTTCGCGACATCCACTTTCACATCATAATTTTTGATGGAATAGTATTCATCAGCAAAACCAACCCCTTGGAAGCAAAGAAAGATAACAATCAGAAATAGAAATCCTAAATTCTTCTTCATGTCAATCACGTTCCTCAAAATTGCACTTTCACATTTTCGCGTTCTGTTTCTTCAATTTCAAAGAAAGGCTTCTTCTCAAATCCCATCATATTCGCAATGATTACATTCGGGAATACCACAATGGTCTTGTTGAAGATCTTCACGTTGCCATTGTAATACAGTCTTGCATTGGAAATATCCTCTTCGATTTTTGCCAATTGATTCTGCAAATTTACAAATCCTTCATTTGCCTTCAGCTCTGGATAACTCTCCGCCAAGGCAAAGATCGATTTCAAGCCCATGGCCAACTGATTGTTTGCATCAATCACCGCACCGGGATCCGTCGCGCTCATCGCACTGTTTCGAGCTCGGATCACTCTTTCCAGGGTTTCCTTTTCATGGGATGCGTATCCCTTTACCGTTTCCACCAAATTAGGGATTAAATCATATCGCTTTTTCAAATAGACATCCATGGACGAAAAGGCTTCTTCCACATTCACATTCAATTTCACCAGTCGGTTATACAGAGAAATAACGAAACCAACAATTACAACTACAACACCGAGACCAATAAATAGTGCCATTCAAATTCCCCCTTCAATAAAATCCATTATTCATTACCCTATTATATCAGGGAATCCCAAAAATAGACAAAAAGCATAGCGATCACCACCATGCTTTTCCTAAAACACTTATTTTCTTCCATCAATTACAATGTCAAGTTTACCCGTCGTCGGATCCATCAATAGTCCATGCACACGGACGCCCGTTGGCATCAGAGGATGATTCACAAGGGCTTCCACACTCTCTCGAACAGCCGCTTCTTCCGATTCAAACCCATGCAGCCAGGCCTCCACATCGATGCCCGAATACTGCAGCGTGTCGATGGTCGATTCCTTGATCCCTCGTTCCCTCATCTTATTCAATAAAAGACGGCCATTCAGATTGCTCATTCCGCAGCCATAATGCCCCACTACGAAAAGATCCTCCGCTTCAAATTCATAAACAGCAACCAAGATACTTCTGACAATACTCCCAAAGGGATGCATAATCGTCGCCCCGGCATTTTTCACAATCTTTGCATCGCCATTTTTAATATTCATAGCTTGCGGCAACAGCTCTGTCAATCGCGTATCCATGCACGACAAGACTACCATCTTCTTTTCCGGGTGTTTCGTTGTCTCATATTGCTCATATTCTTTCTTTTCAACAAACGATTGATTATAGAGTAAAATATCGTCCAAACGCTGATTCTTCTTATCCATAAACCCTCCAAGAATTCTTGATATTTTTCTCTATTATATAATCTTTAAAAATTCTGTCAACTCGACTACTCGATTACTTCCTTGACTCGTCCAACAATTCCATCATCCAGCATCACTTTGATCCCATGGGGATGCGTCTTCGATTTCGTCAAAAGCCGAGCAACGACTCCCTCCGTCAATTCTCCCGTTCGTTGATGCGGCTTTTGCACAACCTTGACTTGACTTCCAATCTTGATATTGGTTCTCTTGGTTCCATCCATTTTTATTCCCACTCTCATTAGATTCTTCATAAAAAGAGACCGCAAAGATTACTCTTTCCGATCTCTCTATACACCATACTATGCTTTTGCCAAATAGTAAAGCGGTCTCACCGCAACGCCTGTGCCGCCCTTTGACAAAACCCCCTCTTCTTTTGTCGACCAAATGGTCCCTGCAATATCAATATGCACCCATGGCAAGCCGCCATTGAATTCTCCAATAAACAGCCCCGCCGTAATGGTCCCGGGCTTCCCGGCCGTATTGGTCAAATCCGCCTCTTCATGTTTGATCAATTCCTTGTACTCATCAAAAATCGGCATTCGCCAGATCTGTTCGCCACTCAGGTAAAAGGCTTCATTCACATCATCATAGAATTGATCGTCCGTACCGATGGCAACAGACGCTGCATTCCCCGTGCAATGCAAAGCCGCTCCTGTCAGCGTTGCAATGTCCAGTACCTTGGTTACATTCTCTTCTGTTACGATATAATGCATTGCATCGATCAGAGTCAAACGGCCCTCCGCATCCGTATTGCCGATGTAGATGGACTTACCGCCCATCGAGTCGATAATGTCCCCAGGGCGATAGCTGCTGCCCGAGATCATGTTCTCGCAGGCCGCCACGACCGCAACGACATTGCGCTTCAATTTCGCTTCCGCAATTGCGCACATGGCACCGATCACGGCTGCCGAACCGCCCATGTCGTCCTTCATGGTCACCATGTTTGTGGTGGATTTGATGGACAATCCACCCGCATCATAGGTCAATCCCTTCCCGACATATCCAAGAATTTCTTCATTGTCAGGATCCCCCTTATAACGCATCACAATCAATCGCGGTTCGATATCCGATGCCCGCGCTACAGATAAAAACGCTTCCATCTGCAGGGCTTGAATTTCTTCCAGTCCCTTGATGTCCACCTCGAAGCCGTTCTCTTCCCCCAATTCTTCAACACGCTGCGCGAGTGTAACAGAATTGATGACATTTGCCGGTTGATTCACCAGGTCACGGGCAACCAAATTTGCTGTTGCCAAGATCTCAGCCTCTTCAAAAACTGACGCATATCGATCCGGTTGCTCAACAACAATCGCAAAACTCAATTCTTCCGCCTCTTCCTCTTCCTTTGATTTGAACTCATCGAAAAGATAGTCTCCCATAATGGTTGCTTCCACCGCAGCCTTCACATAGGTGTCATTAGCTACAACACTTCCGCCGACAAACAAGATGGCGCCTTTTTTAACTTTTTGTTTTTTCAAGGTTCTGAATCCATCCGCCAATACATTCAATAATTTTCGATATCCGATATCGCCGCGTTTTCCCAAACCAAGTAAAACCATATTCACAAAGTTTCCGTCTTCGATTCTGGTTACGGTGTATTGCGATCCAACTTTTCCCTCAAATCGCTTTGTCTCTAGCAATTGTTCCATCGGAATGTCCAATCCTTCAAATGACAACTCCTCTTCATACATGGGAATCAACAAACCATCTAAATCTCTCTTTTTCCACTCGCTTGCCAATGATAGATTCATTTCCAACCTCCTCTTGATTGTGTTCTCTTTTTTTCATATCGTTTCTTAGCCAATGATGCAGTCCTTACTTATAAAAAACAGAGAATGGGAATTGACGATTATAAAACAGCATTCGCAATCCCAAAATGGCTTGAATCATTCCCAAAACCAAATAAAGAATATGCAGGAAGACAACTTCGCCCATAATCCAACACTGTACAATGATCCAAATTATCAATCCACATCCAAAGAATCCGGAAATATACCCTGTCATTTTTGAACCTCGCCAAACAAGGATACCCGCCAAACTATTTCCCAATCCAATAAAACCAAAAAGGATCAATCCTGGAATCAAGAAATTCTCAAATGGCGATCCTTTCAGAACATCCGTCGATATTCCCATGGGGCTATGCGGTTGCAGAATTGCCGCCAGCCCGCCAAATACTGCGCCAATTCCGATAAACAAGTGCAAAATCGCCATCCTCTTATTCTTCTTCGCCATCCTCTTTCGCCTTCTTTCCGTTACCCAAATTATACCATAAAACAGGTCTCGGAATTTCTCCGAGACCTTTGCCGTTTATTCAAGTCCTTCTTTGATTTCTGGAGCCAACAGAAAATACACAGCGACTGAGATCGCCAGAATAATGCCCGCATACAGTCCAATCTGCGGCCAGGTTGCCGTTTGCGTTAACACAGCATCATTCCCCTTATATGCCCAATAGAACGGAATCCAATATAAGAGAATTTGCCATTTATCACTCAGCAACTCTGCTCCGGCAATCGCCCCAACGAGAGGCAAGAACAAGAGCTTCAGATTTGCCGCCGCATTGATTACATCATCGTTGCGCACGCCTTGTATAAAGCCAACCAGAATACTAATAATGGATGCCAATAGCACCACAGTCAACAACTGCAACAAGTTGACATTCCCAAAACCTGTAATGAGAATCATCGCTATGGTTCCATAGAGGGTCAAGAACACACCCATCATGCTTTTCCCTACGATAAAGCCTCGACGGGAAATCGGCGTCAAAAGAATGGCACGGATGGTTCGATCCACTTTTTCTTCTACGATGTTAAAGGTGATCATCATCCCGCCCAGAACAGAAATAAAGAGGATCCCTCCGTTCACCAATAATTTCTTCATCGGTGGCACGGTTCGTCCCAGATCAAAGATCTCTGCATTGGTCTCTTCCAATTGAACATCTTGCTCGTAAAAGGTTAGCAGAACCTTCGCATAATCGACAACACCTTCATTTTCATTGCCTTGTTTCAAGACATAATACTCGCCACCCTCGGCAACGATGCCGAAGAAATCATCCCGTCTCATAATTCGTGCATCGAGATCCTCCTGATTCGAAAAAACCTCAACCTTGGCATACTGGGAAAAATAGGCTGCCTGATCGGAATTCTCTCCTGCAATCATCCCAAGATTGATTGTAGTATCATTGATGCTGGGCGCCAGCAAATTGATGCCCAAGGCAAAAATCAAAGGAATCAATAAAAGATAGAGAGCGAGAAAATCGCGCAGATTAACTTTGAAATCCCGCATAAAAATAATCCAACTTTTTTTCAACATTTTCTCCCCTCCTTATGAAACGAGGGTTTTCTTATAGCGAACGTTCGCGAATACGAAAAGAATCACGCTTGCTATAAAAAATCCCAAGGATACCCAAGCGACATAACCGAGATCGCCATTGACAAGAATCGTTT
The DNA here is from genome assembly GCA_030625815.1 of Eubacteriales bacterium. Classification (GTDB taxonomy): domain Bacteria; phylum Bacillota; class Clostridia; order Tissierellales; family GPF-1; genus GPF-1. The sequence continues at coordinate 170,386 of DAOUQF010000001.1, read as the reverse complement.
CTTTAAAGGCCTGAATCAATGGATAGGTTGGGATCCACTGAATCCAAATCGGATTCCAGCTTGGCGTAAAGTACGCGATCGCTGGCAGCATCAAGCCGATCATCAAGAAATACAAGACGCCAAACGCCTGCATCATATTCCGATAAAAACTCGCTACAACCAATCCCAAGGTGGAAGAAAAGAATCCTGATGCCAATAGAAGGACAAAGAGAATTCCGTAATTCGGCTGCAAGCGCATGATCGGAACCACAACGATCGCCGTCGATAAAACAGTTGAAACTAAAACAACACCGACCTTGCTCATCAAGTACTGCCATACGGATGACGCGGTGATCGCATAAGCCTTGATAATCCCGGATTGCTTGTCCAAGAAGATATAAGCCGCGATAATAAATACCCCCATCAAGCTCCCATTAAAGGTCAATAACGCAGGGACGACATTCTCTCGATCGCTTAGCTCGATGTATCCATTGGTCAAAGAACGTACTTCCTGCTTGTCGAATTCTGCTTCCATCAAGTCAAAATCAAGTATATGAAAAATGCTATATACATTTCGAAGCCTTTGGGTTTCATACCCCTGCAAGTAGTACTCGTAATAAGGCTGATATTGATCATCCATGCGAATGATCGCGCCTACCTTTGGACGATCCAGATCCGTCAACCGAAGCACTGCCTCTTCACTTTCAAAAATATAAAACCGCGTATTCTCTGATTCGATCAGCTGAGCCGGATAAAGAACATCATCGCCCTCCAATTCTACCGATTCGATCTTCCCATCTAAATCATCTTCCATTAAAGTCGGCAATACAAACTCTTCAAAAAAACCTTCCGGCCACTCATAGAACAAATATTCATCCTCAACACTTCGGAAGTTCTCCGGAACAACAAATAAAACAATCACCAAGAGGATCACAGCAACCAAGATTTCAACATAGAAATAAAACCCGCTTGCCGACAACTTCATTTCCTTTAGAAAGCTATGCCATAATTTCATCAGACCAGCTCCCTTCCTGTGACTTTAATGAAGATCTCTTCTAAGGTTGCCTCCTTTGTATGCATGGTCTGAATTTCATAGGTCCCGATCACTTCTTGAAGTTTGGCCAAGTCATCCTTCTGAATCGTTGAAAAGCTTTCCTTAACGATTTCCCCGTCTTTGATGTATTCAACCTCAACCAGCTTATCGCCATATTGTAATTTCAGGTTTCGCGGTGAATCGATCAATAAAATTTCTCCGTCTACAATAAACGCCACTCGATCGCAAAGCTCATCGGCGATATACATATTATGCGTTGTCAGAAAGATCGTAACACCCTTTTTGTTTTGCTCGCGAATGATTCCCTTGATCTCCGAAGCAATTGCAGGATCCAGCCCGGTTGTCGGTTCGTCCAAAAACCAAAGAGTCGGATTGTTAATCATGGATCGAGCAAAGGTCAACCGATGCTTCATCCCCTTTGAGAACTCCCCGGCACGAATATCTGCCTTGTCATGAAGCCCCACCATCCGCAGCAATTCCATGGGCTCACGGGTTTCGACATCGAAGAGTTTCCGATAGAATTCGAGATTTTCTTTGGCAGACAATTTACTGTAGACATTCGATTCCTCAAAGGACATGCCGATCTGATTAAACATTTTGTTAGAGATTGTCTTTACATCATAACCGGCAACTGTAACAGTTCCCTTCTGCAATTGAAGCAACCCGGTCATAATGTTTTGTGTCGTTGATTTCCCCGCGCCGGATGGTCCCAAGAAGCCAAAGATCTCCCCTTCCTTCACTTCAAAGCTAACATCCTTCACCGCATAATGTTCATCCTTGCTGTACGAGTGATATAAATTGCTCACTTTAATCAAAAATTTCGCCCCTTTCCTCTTTGTAGAATGCACTGCGAAGCATTTTCAAGTACACATCAATCCCCAGAATCATTTCGCCATAATCGATAGGGGATTCGGTCATCATTTCCTTTGCCTGTGTCTCCTCTCCGTACTTTTCAATCGTCCATCGAACAATTGAAATTGCTTTTTCCACATCAGTGCCTGGCTTAAATAGTTGATAATCGATATTCTGCGCATATACCCGTTTATACAAATCTCCAGAATATTGTTGTATGATTCCGTTTGTTTCCATAATTTTTTGATCAGCATAAATTGATGTAAAAAAAGGGAGAATATAGGGATATTTTTCTCCCATTTGAAATTTTACGATGGCAATGGCTTTAATTCGTTCAAACAAATCCGATTTATCCCAATCAACGCGTTCTTCAATTTCCTTCGCCATCATTTTAAATGCAGACTCGCAGAGATAGAGATACAACTCTTTCTTGGATCCAGAATAGTGATATAAAAGCCCTTTCGAAATCTGCGCGTTTCGAACAATTACATTGGTTGAAGCCTTATCAAAACGGTTTTCTCCAAACTCCTGATAGGCACTTTGCAGTAAGCGTTCTTTTTTTTGCGGATCCATTGCTTTCAATCGATCCTCCATGATGCATCACCTCCACCGACCAGTCCGGTCAATTTCATTGTATCCTCGCCGACCAACCTGGTCAAAAGAAGGTTTTGAATTTTCTGACAAATTATTTCCGCTTTGCTATTCGGCTTCGTTATCGAACAAAAGTCCCCTCTTCCAACTCCTGATACGCCGCTTCCAACTCCTTTTGGGTATTCATCACGATCGGGCCTCGCCATGCCACTGACTCTTCCAAAGGTTCTCCGGTGATAATCAGGAATCGCCCGCCATGTTGCGATTCGACACGCACATCTTCACCCTTGGTCAACAACGCCCCTCTCCCCTCAATAAACTCTCCCGCAATTGACAAGTCGCCTTCAATTCGCAAAACAAAGCACTGCTTCGATTTTTCGATTTGCCACATAAAGACTTTACCGGGAAATACCGTAACGTCAAAGTACGTCGGTTTTACATAGGTTCCTTGTACCGGTCCCGTCGCACCCCGGTACTCGCCGCAGATCACTTTAACATGTACATACTCATCTTCATAAATTGCCAAGTCTTTTTCTGTGATGTCCCGATAAGCAGGATCGGACATCTTATTTGCTTGAGGTAAATTCAACCACAATTGACAGCCCAAAATACGCGGCGTTTCTTGCGGCATCTCTTGATGCAAGATCCCTCTTCCCGCCGTCATCCATTGACATCCCAGTGGCTCGATCATACCCTTATTCCCCAGGCTGTCTCCATGATTGATTCGACCATGGATCAAATATGTAATGGTCTCGATTCCCCGATGGGGATGCCAAGGAAAACCACGGCGATAATCATCTGGATTTTCCGAGTCGAAAAAATCCATCAGCAAAAACGGATCCAACCGCTCAACATCATAGAAACCAAAAACCCGTATCAGCTTCACCCCAGCTCCTTCCCTCGACAGCCTCCCCGCATAGTGTTTCTGTATTTTCCTCATCTTTATTCTCCTTTACTCAATTTTCCATCAACGAAAAAGACAGCAGCTTTTAACGCCACTGTCTTTATACCCCATTCGTTTCTATAAAGGTTTCAACCCTTCAGCCAATTGTCGGCCACCTTTTTCATGTTCCAAAGCACTCTCGATTTCAGCATAAACCTCATCCGGATTCTTCGCGTCGCATTCATCTCTTCTTCCTTTAATTATATCTCCATCCTACAGGGTTTAAGATATTCAAACAGTGATTTCCATCACAATTAATCACAAAAAGAGCGACTCAATGAGCCACTCTTTTTTACAGCAAGTTCTTCAATTCTCGAATATCACAAATTTCATACCGTGGTACAATCTGACCATTTCCCCTATTCCCAGATCGATTCACCCAGCAGGTATCAATGCCAAAATTCACACCACCCGCAATATCTGCACTCAAGGAATCTCCAATCATAATCACACGCTCTTTATCTTTATATCCAATCGCATTCATTGCATATTCGAAGATCCCAGGTTCGGGTTTTGCAATCGATATTTCATCCGAAATAATCATCTTTTCAATAAATGGCTCCAACACAGAACCAGCCATTCGACTATGCTGGGTTTCTTTCATACCATTGGTTACAATCACAACGCGATATTTTTCTGATAAGTATCGACAGATTTCTTCGGCGCCTTCAATTAAATCCTTCCCTTGCGCAATGGCAGCCAAATATTTTTGACTAAATTCATTGACTGGAAGATCGAAATGAAATTCGGCAAACAAATCCACAAATCGTTTTCTGCGGAGTTCGACTTTCTGAATCAATCCTTGTTCCAAGCGCTCCCACAGCAGCTCATTGATCCGGCTATAACGCTGATAAACGCCTTCCAAATCCTCTACAACGCCATAATCCTTCATCGTGGAAACAAACGCCTTTTCCTCAGAACGCTTGAAATCCCATACAGTTCCGTCCGCGTCTAGAAACACAACTTCATATTTCATTCCCATTCCCCCCCTAGTCTGATTCTATCGATATTTATTCATGAATGCAATGCTATAAATTGAAAAGACCGCCTCTTTATAGAAACAGTCTTTTCGATATGCTGTATAATCCCCACTCATCAAGCCTAGACGACCCTCTCCCCAATGATAAATTTATACAAGAAGAATGTATTAATTATTCTTCTTGTATATCCGATCAACTAGTAAATCTGACAATTCCTCTGCAAGAGCAATCGCTTCACCCGATTGATGTGCCGAATACATGGTTAAAAACTTCATTGCAAGTTCTTTATCAGTAGTCATCAGCTCCATCGCGATACGCTCAATATTTTCCTGCTCATGATATTGACGGTTTTCAACCTCATCCCATGCCTTTTGAACAATCTCAATGTGGTCGATATAATGATTGCTCACTAAATTCTCAAGGGTATAAAACACCCAAAAAGCAAATTTCGAATCATACGTAAATATGTGATCAGGTGGTGAAAAATGCGATTTTAATTTCAGACACTCCTGAACTGAGCTTTGCTTATAATACTTGGCAGGTGTTTCAAGGATCCCCAGATACCACGGCGTATATACACTGGAGCATGGAGAAAAGGTAGCTCGCCACGCCACACATCCTACTTCCGAAGAAAGCCAATTCCTCAATTGATACACGACGCTTTCCTGGGTTGTGGATGAGCAAATATTTCTCGCTTCATTTGCAATTGCATGGGGTGACCCTAAAGTATACGCCTTGGTAAAATCGAACTCCGTTCCCTCCAAATGACTGCGCAGGATTCTGGTTACATCGGCTATGTTATACCTCCGCTGCGCTTGAACCGAAAATGGCAATTGTTCTTTTACCGGCAATTGAATTTGCTGTTCTGTGACCAAACATTGAGAATACCATTGTCTTGAGTCACAATGATACTTCGCCATAAACTCAGCTTCGCGCGAATTTCCGTTGAAGGCTTCCCGAAAACTGAAGAGTTTTCCCGAATCCGGATTATACCAACCTCGGCTTGTTGCATATTCTACCAATCCCTTTGAATGAAGCACGTTGTTGTGATCAGTCAATATAGCTTCCGGACCAATGATATGCACATTCGGTACAAGAACAATTCCATCATCAGGAACTCGCTCGGCAATCCAATGCTTCCCTGCGACGATTGACAATACCCACGCCTCATTCTGATCCGCGATGCTGATGCTTCGACCTGACGCCGAATAACCAAATCGTTCAATTAAACCGCAAATGATTTCCATGGCTTCGCGAGCCGATCGTGCTCTTGCTGCCGCGATCCGAATCAGCATATATCCAACTCCGCCGTCGACAACATCTCCCCGCTCAACCAATTTTCCGAATTCATCCTCCTTGGTCGGACAGCTATCGGAAACGATCGCAACACCCCATTCATTCAAATAACTATCACTAAACTCCAAACCAGGACTCTCCGTCCAAAGAAATGACCCCGTTTTCTCAACCTGTGGAATTTTTCCTCCGTTTTTCAAGGCAATCATCGATCCACTCTCATATTCCATTTGCGGGATCTTCCGAAAATTAATGATTCGTTTGCCCCGATTTTGCTCGTTGTGTCCCAAGAGTACCGAACCATCAACAGACGCATCTCGTCCAACAATTACCGTAAAGCAATCCAATACTTCCGTCGAATCTTGTTCGCTTTTCCACTGTTTGTTATTCCATTCAGTCAACGTCATCCCCCTCAGATTTATTGTTCGTAGATTCCTTTTACGAGCAATTCTCCATTCTGCATCATCGTCTTTCCTTGTGCAATCACCGTGATGATTTCACATTCTGCATTCAACAATAAAACATCTGCATCTGAACCCTCTCGAATGCTCCCTTTTTTTGGGAATAGATTTAACCGTTTTGCCACGTTGCAAGTTGTGAATTGAATCGCCTTGCTCACTTCAAAACCATGATCTTGAATCAACTTTTTTGTTTGATTATGTAACGCTTCCAAGGAGATCGCTCCGATGGCAATCAAATTTCCTTCCGCATCATACTTCGATACACTTCCATTTCCATCAGAACTGAAGGTAATATTAGAAAACAACTCATCATCTTCAACCATCGTTGCAACAACATTTGCCGGCATCAATGGCTTTTCATCACATGTACTGAGATCAATAAAACCGCCTTTTTTGATATAGTCCAATCCCCGTTCAAGCAGTTTAGGATTTCGATTCACATGGGTTGGCATAAAATGTTTGATTGGAATTTCCGTCTGCTCAAGCACTGTAGCAATCAGCTTAAAACCTTGATCCCCATCTCCCATATGCAACGTAACAATTCCAGCCTTATTTCCCAACATTCCTCCAACCCGCGCGGCAGAGGCGATGGACGCCAACTCCTTTGGATTTATGCAAGAATCTCGATGATCCGATATTGCGATTTTCACACCGATGATCTCATCAATCAGCGCAATGTCTTTTTTTATGCTACCTGTCAAAGTCGGTGACGGATACTCATAGGCACCCGTTAGAATATAGGTCGAAATCCCTTCTTCCTTCAACGCCTTTGCTTTCCCCAGCAATGATTCAATATTGCGGGTAACAGCATCTGTTCCCAACAATCCAACAGTCGTCGTAATTCCATTTTGAATCAATTGTGACAATTGCACTTCTGGTACCCTTGTTTTGAAGCCGGCTTCGCCGCCGCCTCCTGTGATATGAACATGTTGATCAATATAGCCTGGTATGGCGATCAAGTTGTCACCCTCAATGATTTCAAGATCATCAAACTCGAGCGAGATATTTTTATCGATTTTCATTATCTTATTAAAACAAATTAAAATATCTTTTTCGCCTTCATCCTCAGGTGTAAATAAATGAACATTCTTAATGAGTTTCATCATGTTTTTCCCCTTTATGAATTGATTCCAACTCTCAACTTGTCATAAAGCACTTATTAAATAGCGATTAGTCATTATTTATGAGATACTCCTCATTTTCCATAAAAGAGATCAGTTCACACATTTTCCCCTCAAGCATATCGAAAATTTTCTCGCCCTTTTCTCTGCTTGCTTCAGTCGGATCTCCTGTAATTGCATGCTTCAAGTCAACAAATCCCGCGTCTTTAAAGTAGACACGATATTTCGACTTGTGTAAGTTTGTAAATAGCGTACTCATATCAACTAAATCTTCATTATAGTACATCATGGCTGACGACTCGTCTTCTCCAGCATGCCCTCTTGTTTTTGTAATCGTCAAAATATCATCCAGATAATCCATCCACCAATTCACAACGACTGCCACTGCTCCAATGCGAGAAAGCTTTTCTGCCGCTAACCGCAAGGCCACAACATTTCCTCCGTGCCCGTTCATCAGAATAATTTTCTTAACGCCTTGATCGTAAAAACTCTTGCCCACATAAAATACATATTCTGCCATTACTTCTGATGGAATTGTTATTGTCCCTGGATAAACCGACAACGAATCACTTTGTCCATAAGAAATTCCAGGTGCAATCCAAACACGATCCCCCATCCGTTTCTCGATGCGGTCACAAATCAAACCCGGCGCAAAGATATCAGTCCCTAATGGAAGGTGCTGTCCATGCGCCTCCAAAGAGCCAACTGGAATGACAACGATATCCATATTTTTTCTTTCATCCTCAAACTTCTTTGATGTAATATCACTTAATCTCATGACTTATTCTCCTTTTCTTTCCTCTTGTCCCAATGGAAAATGGCAAGCAACGAAGCGTCCAGGTTCAATTTCCCAATATACAGGATCCTCTGTTTTACAGATCTCTTGACACCATTTACAGCGCTTATGAAATTTGCAGCCTGAAGGCAAATCAATCGGACTTGGAATTTCACCTTCGATAATTTGCTCACGCTTTCGGTCAGTCGGATCCAAAGATGGTGCCGCTTTGGTTAAGGCATAGGAATACGGATGATAGGGTTTGTTAAAAATCTTTTCCGTCTCTCCCAATTCCACGACAGAGCCCAAATACATGACTGCTACTCGATCCGTCACATAGCGAACAACTCCCAAGTCATGCGAAATAAAAATAACCGTTAACCCCAACTTCTTTTGCAAGTCATCAAGCAAGTTAATGATCTGCGCTTGAATCGAAACATCCAATGCGGATACAGGTTCATCTGCGATAATCAGCTCTGGTTCCAACGCAAGTGCTCGAGCAATACCAATTCGTTGTCTCTGTCCTCCCGAAAACTCACCCGGGAAACGATCTGCAATCTCCATTGACAACCCACTCATTTCAAGCAACTCTTTTACTCGATTCGGGATCTCTTGTTTTTCAACCATTTGATGAACGGTCAAGATTTCAGATAGCACTTCGTAAACAGTCATTCGAGGGTTTAGAGACGAATACGGATCCTGAAAAATCATCTGCATCATCGGACGAATATTTCGTAATTTACGCCCTTTCATCTTTGTGATATCAACCCCATTGATGAATACTTGACCGTCGGTCGGTTCATATAACCGGATAATATTTCTTGCCAACGTACTTTTCCCGCACCCAGACTCTCCAACAACGCCTAGGTTTTCCCCCTTAAAGACCGCTAGAGAAACACCATTGACTGCTTTTACATATTTTCTTTTCTTTTGCATAATCTTATCCGCAATTCCATATTTCAATGGAAACCATTTCACTAAGTTCTTTACCTCAACTATTTTCTCCATCACAACCTCCTTGCTTCTTATCAGGTGTGAATGTCCCTTGAAATCCTACTGTTTTGTTCAAAAAATGACAACGCACTTGATGCGTATTTGTCAGATCCGTCAGTTCCGGTCGACTCGTCCTACAAATCTCTTCGGCAAACTTACAACGGGGATGAAAAGGGCATCCCATCGGTAAATCCGCTAGATTTGGCGGAGCGCCATGAATGGGCTCTAGACGTTCATTTGCTCCCTTTTGGTTTGGTAGAGATCGAATCAACGCATTGGTGTACGGGTGTCGCGGTGTTGAAAACAAGGTAAAGGTATCCGTCATTTCCACAATCATACCTGCATACATCACAGCGACTCGATCGCACATTTGCGCGACAACAGCCAAATCATGCGTGATCAAGAGAATGCTCATTCCCAATTCTTCTTTCAATTGATTTAATAATTGCATGATCTGATCCTGAATCGTAACGTCAAGTGCCGTTGTCGGTTCATCGGCAATCAGCAAACTCGGCTCCGAAGCCAGTGCAATTGCAATCATCGCCCGCTGTCTCATACCACCACTGAATTGATGCGTGTATTCTTCCATTCTTGTTTCTGGCGAAGGAATCCCCACAAGTTTCAATAGCTCGATTGATTTCTTTCGTTTCTCTTCTTTCGTCATATCTGTTCGATCAAACGCCTCGAAGATTTGCTTTCTTATTTTTAACACTGGGTTCAAAGAAGTCATTGGCTCTTGAAATATAATGCTGATTTCATGGCCTCGAATTTTTCTCAATTGATCTTTTGACATCTTCACGACATCTTGCTTTTTATACAGAATCTCGCCGCCCACTACTTTCCCTGGTTTCTTTACCAAGCCTAAAATAGACCGGCAGGTTTGACTCTTGCCTGATCCAGATTCCCCAACCAAGCCAAAAGTTTCTTTTTCGTAAATGGTAAAGCTAACTCCATCGACCGCTTTAACCACTTCATTTTTCATAATAAAATGTGTCTGCAAGTCTTTCACTTCCAGTAATTTATTCATATGCGCAACCCCCTATTTCCCCTTCGTTCTTAGAAAATCAGTCAAGCCATCACCCAGAAGACTGAATCCAATTCCTGTGATTGCCATAAATAATCCAGGGAAAAATGTAATCCACCATGCATTCATGATATAGGCTCTACCTTCATTCAAGATCGCACCCCACTCAGGTGTCGGCGGTTGAACGCCCAATCCCAAGAAACTCATGCTGGCTCCAGTCAACATACACAAAACCACATCGGAAGCTGCAAAAACAACTGCTGAGCTTACAACATTCGGCAGCATATGCCGCAACAAGATACGCTTATCGGAAAATCCCGTGACGCGAGCCGCCTCAATAAATTCCGCATTTTTCAATACCAATACTTCCCCTCGCACCAATTTCGCATAGGCCATCCAACCAACAAGCCAAATCGCGATATAAATATTTCTCATCCCCTGGCCCAAAATTGTCATAATCACAATAACGAGGATGGTGAACGGAAAGGTCATTAAAATATCAATGATTCGCATCAAGATGTTGTCGACTACGCCACCATAGTATCCAGCAATCAAACCCATCAAACTTCCGAAAATCAATGGAACAATGGTTGCAAAAACACCAATTTGCAAGTCGATTCTCGCCGCCCAAATTACACGTGAAAACACATCTCGGCCAAAATTGTCCGTTCCAAAAAAATGTTCTGCGCTTGGCGCAACTAAAATCGCTTTTGAATTCACTTCAATTGGATCGTAAGGTGCGATAAATTGAGGAAAGAAAGATATCAAAATTGCTGTTACTACAATTATGATTCCCACAATAAATGCAGGCTTTGTTGCCCAAATAGGGATTTCTCTTTTTTTTGCATGTCTCATCATAGCATTCCCCTCCATCACACTCATTAGAACTTCACCCTTGGATCAAGGAATGAATAGATGATATCCGTTAACAGATTGATCATTAAGATGATCATCGCAAACAACATCACCAAAGCCTGTACAACGGCATAATCTCGTCCAAAAATCGAATCAACCATCAATTTCCCTATACCAGGCAATGAAAAGACCGTCTCAATAATCACACTGCCGCCCAGCATGTATGCCATTCGCATCAGCAAGAGTGTAACGGTAGAAATCAAAGCATTTCGTAAAATATGTCTATTCTTGACAGCTCGTTCCGAAATTCCTTTGCTTCGTGCAAAATCCACGTAATCCATATTGCTGATATCAACAACTGAATTTCGAATATTGCGGATCAGCAAAGCGCTTGTCAACAACGACATGGTAAGCCCAGGAAGGATTAAGGAACGAATTTGTTCGATAAAGGTATTTCCCCAACCGCCGACTGGTAGCCATCTCAACTTCACACCAAACAAAATCATTAATAACAAGCCAATCCAAAATGATGGCATCGATACAGCGGCCAAAGCACCCGATTTAACGATTTGATCAAACATACTATCCTTGTACTTTCCTGCGTAATACCCCAAGGGAAAACTGATCAAAAGTGAGAAGAATGTTGAAATCAAGGTGAGCATTAAGGTGATTTTCACCCTTGAACGCAACAACTCGATGACAGGTCTCTGATACGTAAGCGATGTCCCTAAATCTAAAGACACAATCCCCTTGACAAATTTACCATACTGAACAATATATGATTCATTAAGACCCAGCTTTTCTCGCATGGCATCTATCGATTCAATTGTCGCTTTCTCCCCCAATACAAGTCTCGCAGGGTCACCAGGAATTGCGCGCAACATAAGAAAAATCAAAATAGAGATAATGAAAACCACAGGAATTATTTGCAAGATCCTTTTTAAGATATAATTAAGTCCGTTCATGTCATTTCCTTTCTCTTTCAAAATATAGGCAAAGAAATAGGAGCCTAGACAAAGAACGCTAGACTCCTATCCATACAGTTCAACCTATTTTTTCATTTTAAGGTTATCTGTAATCTGAACATAGAAAGGAGTTACTTTCAAATTCTCAACCTTGTCTGACGCTGCCCATACAAAGGAATTGCTGAATAGCGGAATTACATTTGCGTTGTCATAAATGCGTTGTTGAATCTCGTCATACATTTCCATACGCTTTTCAAGATCCAATTCGACATTTGCAGCGGCATTAAATTGATCCAAGTCCACATCATTCAATCCCGTATACCATGCATGACATTGATCATAATCAATCGTCCATCCCATAATTCCTGAAGGATCTGGGAAATCATCAACCCATTGCAAAATGGTAGCTTCATGCGATAAAGTTTGATATTTTTCAGAAAGTGATGCTCGTTCAAGCATTTCAAGTTCAACGTTGATCCCAGCCTTCGCCAATTGAGATTTCAACATAACGGCAATTTGCTCATATACTTGAGATCCCGAGCGAACTGAAATTGTGAATTCGACTCCATCTGGATAGCCTGCTTCAGCCAACAATGCTTTGGCAGCTTCTACATCATAATCATTGTATTCCAGACCATCGAAGAACCATTGTATCTGTGTGTCTGACAATAAAGATTGTGCTGGCTTGCCAAATCCCAAAGTAACGATATCCGCTAATTCTTGCTTGTCAATTGCCATTCCAATTGCTTGACGAACTTTTTGGTTATCCAAAGGAGCTTGTGTTGTATTCAAAATAAAATAACGAATTTGAGTTGACGGAAATGTATGGATCTTCACGTTTTGACTAATTTCCAATTGGCTGACCGTTGAGAACGGAACATCCATCATGATGTCAATATCACCTGATTGCAATTGAAGAGATCGTGTATTGTCATCGCCAACCACTTTATAGTTCAATTCTTCTGTAAATGGAACGCCTTCTCGCCAGTAGTATGGATTTTTCACAAGAAGGATATTCTCTTCTTTGTTCCACTCTTCCAACATGTAAGGTCCAGTGCCCAAAGGCTGTTGTGCATATGTTTGTTCTCCAACTGCATCCCAATGCGCTTTCGATCCCAACGTCAGGTTGAACATACACAAGTTGCCCAAAAATGATGCTGAAGGCTCTTTCAATGTAACCACAACTGTTTCACCATCTGACTCAACGCTTTCAATCGGCTCTGCCGCAAAACGATAACCAGAAGTTTCAGCATCACGTGCACGGATCAAAGACCATTCCCAATCCGCCCCAGTAACCGACGTTCCGTCAGAGAACTTAATGTCTGGTCGAAGATTGAATGTATACACCAATGCATCATCACTGATGATCCAATCGGTTGCCAATGAAGGAACGATGTTTTTGCAATCTTCACTTGCTTTAACAAGTCCTTCGTAAATTTGTTGCGTGATTGTAATTTCCGCAACCCCTACTGCCTGATTTGGATCCAAATATGCAGCATCCCCCAGACGACCGATGGTAATACGTTTCGCATATTCTGTTTCAACACTACTTGCTTCGCCTGTATTGCTTGATTCTTGCGCAGCTGGCGCACAACCCGCTAACAATAGAATCATGCTTAGCATAAGCAACAGAACTTTGTTTTTACTCGTTTTCCTCATAATTTTAATCCCCTCCAATAATTTTACTCACTGCACAGTAATGCAAGAATCATGCCAACGCTTAAGCGATGGTTTTCCAACAAAAAAACGAAGGAATGGTATTATATATACACCATTCCTTCGTACCGTTCCATTCATTTATACCGTTTCAAATGATTCGGTTTCTCAGCAATACCTCGATCCCTTGATCCGTAATCGTCGTACCCTTGACCCCGCGATTTTTCAAGACTAGATTTTCTTTCACCATATACGCCATCAATGAATTGATCTTTGCCTCTGTCAAATTCAAACCTTCTTGCTTTGATAAAATTGACAACTTTCTTCTGCCGATCCCGCCAAACAATTCGATTTTCCGTAGAATCCAAAGTACATTGTCTTGCTCGGGAAAATGAAAATTCTTATGTGATTCACCACCTATATCCACTAAAATATATTGCGGCAAATCATGAACTCCCAATATCTGATCGATTTCCTTGATACTAATGACATATTCGACAATATTGACCAGTTCTCGAACGTTGCCGTGCCAATTGTAAGAGATCAACAAATCAATCGCTTCTTCTGTTAAGAAATCCCAGCTTGTGCACGCTTCAATTCCCGAGTAACGCTGAAAATACTCATTCAACAACAAAATAATATCTTCTTTTCGTTTCCTGAGAGGTTGCAGATAGAGGGGTAACACATTCAGTCGAAAATACAAATCTTGCCGAAATTGTCCACTCTCCACCATTTTCCACAAATCTCGATTTGTTGCCGCAATGACCTTCACGTCAATAGGGATTAGCTTTGCCCCCCCCACTCTCCGAACCTGCTTTTCTTGTAAAACACGCAATAACGTCGCTTGAAATTTAAGTGGAACATCTCCAATCTCATCCAAAAAAATGGTTCCTCCATGCGCTTGTTCAAAAAAACCCAGTTGTCCACCTTTTTTCGCGCCTGTAAATGCTCCTTCTACATAACCGAAAATTTGGCTTTCCAACAAACTATCTGATAGAGCAGCGAAATTTACGGGAACAAAAGGACGATTTTTCCTCAGGGAGTGATTATGTATCGCTTGCGCAAATATTTCTTTCCCCGTTCCGCTTTCTCCTTGAATCAAAATTGCCGAATTGCTTGCTGCAATTTTTTTGGAAACACGAATTGCTTCAACGACCTTCGCGTTTTTTGTAATAACATCATCGAAGCAGTACTTCGTTATATATTCTTTTTCTTGCAATTTACGACGAAGCGTATACTCCAATTCCTGTATTTCTGTCACATCCCGTATGGTGATCATATATCCGACAATCCTTTCACTTCGAACAATCGGCACTTTTGTCGCACTCAAACTTTTCTCGTTCATCCGGATAATCACATTGGATTGACGAATGCTCAAATCCATCAATCCCGGCACAGCATCTTCCAATTTTTCATCTATGATTTTACTTTTTTCCACTCCGCTCAATGAAACAAAGACCTCATTGACAATAGAAATCCGACCAGAATTATTCAAATACAAAATCCCTTCACTTGTATTATCTACAATGACCTCAAATTGATCCTTCGTCTTCAAATACTTATTTGCCAAGCGATTGTATTGTTTCGACAACTTGACAATTTCGCTCACATACTCCGAAGAAATAAACCGACTTTTTTCATCGTCTAATAAATTCACTTTGATTAATACCTCTACAATCGTCGTAATATCAATCTGACGAATGCCGATATCAATTAAATTCGCTACGCAAGACGGACACAGATCCGATTCACCCGGCGTAATCGCAAGTTTAACGGGCTTATGTTTATTAATTTCAGGATAAAACGGATGATATTTCACATGATCAATTCCAAGTCTCTTCAATTGCTCTATAGCTTCATCGCAAGACCTTTTCGTGTTGTTTACAAGCAACACTTCGCTTCCAACGGGTAGCGCAATCAATTCATTCATCTTCGCATAATTAATCACCCGTCTCGCGACAAGACTTTCTACTTTCATCGGGTATTTTTTTTGAAAATAGTCCTTGATCTCTTCACTCGTAAAGACAACCAGACTGTCTTCTAGCAATTGAATTGGCAGCTCATCTTCCTGACAAAATCCATATACGGGCATCCTACCTTCTATCACTTCTTCAAATTGCCTGCAAATACTGATATTCGTATTTAAACCCTTCCCAAAAACAATAACGCTATTCATCTCTACCACCCTTTGCTCATGCAAGCTGATACTCAGACACCACAATTATAGTTGTTGCAGCCATTCATGCGACAACTCATCTCTCACCTCATCCAGCTTAATAAAATAGTCCATCAACGATTCCTTCATATGAAAACTCAAAGTGTCCAATAAGACTTCCAGTAAAAAAAACGGAGCCGAAATCGAATTCTGAAAGACGAGAGTTTTGCTGTTGCAAGCCAAAACACATTTCGCCCGTTCCGCTAAAGGAGATTCTCGCGTATCCGTCAGTGCGATATACGGAATCTCTCGTCCTGAAAGAAAATTTGAAATTCCAATCAAACTCTGTGAATAAACAGGGAATGAAATCAAGACAAAGCAATCTTCTTTTGAAACGGAGCCCAGTTCAACGCTCGTCGAAATCAAATCTCCCATTTCCAGCACACGAGCGTCCAAATTCAACAATCGCAACCGCACCTGTAAATACTCCGATAAGATTTTTGAAATTCCTTGTCCACAGATCACAATTCGCCGCGATGAACGTATGAATTCCGCCGCTTGAACCAAGTTGGACAAATCATTCGATTCCAATATTTGCCTAGTGTTATCTCGATGCATATTAATGCTGTTCTCAAACGTTTCTTCATAACTTTTCAATTCATCCAAAGAAGATCGAATCTCATTGGGAATAAAGAGTCGTTCTTGGACCACTTTTTGAAACTCTTTTTTTAATTGAACAAAGGAATCAACCCCAATACGTTTACAAAAACTCAACACTGTAACTTCCGATACTTGAATCGCTTGACTGATTTCCTTCAGGCTCATAAAGCTGATTTTATTTTTGTTGTCTATCAGATAATGCGCGATCCTCTGTTGCTTCTTGCTCAATTCACCTTTTTTATTTTCAATTTGTTCCAGTATATTCAATCTTCTCGTCCTTTCTAACAGCTTGTTCGCTACTGTATATTTTACAATATTAACTGCTTTCCGTCCATATTAGTTATCTATTTTAAAGCAAACACTTCACTTTCAGAATATTTTCTAGTATATTGATATTATAAATACATTTTGAATCAGAAGGGAAAGCAAATGAATACATTAAAAATGATCGAGGATCTATCTAATAGCTATGGTGCACCTGGTTTTGAAGAGGATGTATTAGAAACTGTACAGTCGTTTAAAGGAGGTCTTTCTTATCAACGAGACTCCATGATGAACGGATATCTTAATCTTGAAAACAAAGACGGTAAAAAAATGACGATCATGCTCGACGGCCATCTCGATGAAGTTGGGTTTATGGTGCAATCCATCGATGAAAAGGGGTTGCTTCATTTTATAAAGCTCGGTGGATGGGTTGACCACAATATCCCCGCCCATCTCGTCATGGTTAGGAATGACGATGGAGAGTATATCCAAGGTGTCGTCACATCAAAACCGCCGCACTTTATGACAGAAGAAGAACGGATAAAAAAAATCACTTTCCATGATCTGCAAATCGATGTTGGCGCAACCTCCAGAGAAGAGGTCATCAATGAATTCAGAATCTCCGTCGCTGCTCCCGTTGTTCCTTTTGTGGAGTTTCGCTACAATGAGCGAAATCAAATCATGATGGGAAAAGCATTTGATAATCGACTCGGCTGTGCCGCCGTCATCGAAGTCCTCAAACGCCTCCAGAATGAGGATACAGCCATTCATGCGGTAGGCGCTTTAGCCGCACAGGAAGAGGTGGGGACTCGAGGGGCGCAAGTAACCGCCAATCGAATTAAGCCTGATCTTGCCATTGTGTTTGAGGGTTCCCCAGCCGATGATGTGTACCGAGATCAATACGCGACACAAGCAGCCCTCCACGGCGGACCGCAAATTCGCCACCGAGACAATTCTTATGTCTCTCATCAGGGCTTCATTCGATTCGCAAAATCTATCGCAAAGAAAAATAAGATTATTTACCAAGATGCAGTACGACTCTCCGGCAGCACCAACGCCGGCAAAATTCATTTATCCAACGAAGGGGTTCCAACCTTGGTTCTGGGCATTGCAACCCGTTATGTCCACTCGCATTATTGTTACGCTTCCTACCGGGATTTTGAAGATACCGTACAACTTGCCGTGGAAATCATCAAAGAGATCACGGAAGAAATTATTAACGAATTTTAGCAAAAGAAGGAATCCGATATAATACAGACAACATCATAAGGAGGAATCTCATGCATCGCAAAAAGAAAATTATCATCTTATCCCATTGTATATTAAACCAGAATAGCGTCGTTCATCCCTTGGCTCGAGCCAAAGGCGCCTATACCGCTATTATTGAAAAGATTTTGCAAGAAGAAATCGGCATCATTCAACTGCCATGTCCTGAATTATTGCATCTGGGAGAAAATCGTCCTCCCATGACAAAGAAAGAATACGATACCCCGGAATTCAGACGGCTTTGCAAGACATTGCTGCAAAACACTATGATGCAAATACAAGAATATCAACGAAACGGATATGAAATCCTTGGAATTTTAGGAATCAACGAAAGCCCCACCTGTTCACTTTTGGAAGAACGCGGTGTCCTGATGGAAGAATTCGAATCCGCATTGTCTAACGCGAAAATCAAACTTCCCCTACTCGGCGTTCCGGCCGATTATCTGGAAGGCGAGGCTCACGAAAATTTTTTCACAACCTTATATGCTTTTCTGGGCAACTAATACACTGTTTCACTCCTCATGCAATTCAAAAAAAGGAACCGTCCAATGGACGGTTCTTACTTTGTTAAAAGGCTTGAACAACTCGCTTCAACATCTTACGAATCGGCAAATTATACGGACAGCGCGTCTCGCAAATCCCACACTCTACACAATCAGAGGCATTCTTCACTTGCGCTTCATAGCGGCCAACCGCCCAGTCTTTCATATCGTATCGCGTTAAATATCCTTCAAAAAGAAATTGCGTTGGTATGTCGATTCCCTGCGGACATGGCAAGCAGTATCCGCATCGGCGGCAGAACTCAGATCCCAAGCGATCTACAATCCCTTGAATTTCCGTTTTTTCTTCGATCGACAAAGCCGTTTCATCTGATCCAATCGCAGCATTTTGCCGCACTTGCTCAACGGAATCCATCCCAGGAATTGCTACCGTAATCGTTTCATTCTGCATGATGTATTTTAAGCTCAAATCCCCTCGTCCAAAGGCGCCCCCGGCAATGGGTTTCATCACGATTACACCCATGTCATGCGCATGTGCGCGTTCAAATAGCCCCTTGCCTTGATTTTCAATTGGATTATATGGGAATTGTATGGTATCAAATTTCTCTGGATCCATGAACTTTTCCAACAGGCTTGCCGTGTGTGCCGTAATGCCGATCGCTCCAATTTTCCCAGCTTTTTTGGCTTCCACCAAGGCGCGGTAACCCCCGTCTTCTCCCACAAACTGCGCATATTGCTCTTCCGTTTTAATCAAATGTGCTTGGTAAAGATCAATATAGTCTGTACGCAGATTCTGAAGGCTGATTTCAATTTCTTTTTTCATTCCCTCGTAATCTCGCACCATGGTTTTAGTCGCCAGATAAACACGGTCTCGCAATTGATACTTTTCCAAGGCGGCGCCAATATATTCCTCGCTCACCGTATAACCTCGCGCAGTATCAATAAAATTAATCCCAGAATCAACGGCCTCCTTTACCACTTCCCTAGCCTGCTCTTCCGTTAATCGTTGCAACGGAATTCCACCCAAGCCAATAACCGATACCTCAATATTCGCTTTTCCCAGTCGCTTTTTCCTCATTTTACCCCCTCCTATTATTTCTCATATCGCAATTCTAACACATCGAGTAGCTAGAAATTCGGATAATTAGTCCGAATTAATAATAATTCGACAGGGTTTAATTCCTTAACCACCGCTTCGATTGATCGTCCTGCGCTTCCTCTTATGATTCGTCAAATACGCTCTTTAAATCTTTTCAATCCTTTTCTCCTCATTCCCCTTCAGCTTCCTCCATCGCGCAATATCCCCTTGGGAGAGACTCTTCCGTCGCTGGAACCCCTTTGCTTACAGCTTGCCTTCCCACTAGCTAGCGGTAGGTCTTCCTTCAGACCATCGGCTCGACAACATGCTTCGCAAACAAAAAAGCGGCCAAATTGACCGCTTCTTCCTAACTCCTTATTTCATTGTTTGATATTGATGATTCAAAGGTCCGCTGCCTTGTCCAAGATCCAGCATATCCTCCAAGGCACCCGTGATATAGGCTTTGCTATTTCGTATGCTCTCTGTAACGGTAAATCCTTTCGCTAAATTGCTGGCAATGGCGGAAGACAAGGTGCAGCCGGTTCCATGGGTATTCGAATTTTCCACGCGCTTCCCTTCAAACCAGATCGCCTCTCCATTTACAAACAGCAAGTCATTGGCGCAATCATCGAGATGTCCGCCCTTGATCAAAATGTTCCCCGAATAAAAAGATTCGATTATTTCAGCGGCCAAAATCATGTCTTCCGATGAAGAAATCTTCATCCCCGCCAACAATTCCGCTTCATAAAGATTCGGAGTAATCACTGTTGCTAAGGGAATCAATTCCCGCTTCAGCGCATCCATCGCTTCTTCCGCCAGCAACTTGCTCCCGCTCGTCGCCACCATCACTGGATCAACAACAATAAAAGCTGGCTGATAGGCTTTTAGTTTCCTCGCAACACTCCGAATAATCTCCGCCGAAGAAACCATGCCAATCTTGACAGCATCCGGACGAATATCTTGAAAGATGCAGTCGATTTGATTCTCTACAAAATCCGGTTCACAGTTGACAACTCCATATACGCCCATTGTATTCTGCGCAGTCAATGCTGTAATCGCACTCATGCCATAACAACCATGGGCAGCCATGGTTTTTAGATCCGCTTGAATCCCGGCACCGCCACTGCAGTCCGATCCCGCAATGGTCAAGACTTTCGGCATTTCCTTACTTGCCATTTTCCGACTCAACTCCTTTAACTCCCTGGTTGCCCGATCAATCTTGGGTTGCGCCAAGATCGCAGAAATCACAGCAATGCCCTGAACCCCCGAGCCCTTCAATTCCATCACATTGTCTCTGGAAATTCCGCCAATCGCCACAACCGGAATCGAAACAGCCTGACAGATCGCTTGCAGGGTTTCATAGCTTACTTCGCTTGCATCGGATTTTGTCGCCGTTGGAAATACGGCCCCAACCCCCAAATAATCGGCGCCCTCCTTCTCGGCGAGAATCGCTTCTTCAACGGTTTGCGTTGATACGCCAAGAATCTTATCTTCTCCAATCATTTGACGGGTTACCGAGACAGATCGATCGGATTGACCGATATGAACCCCATCCGCATCCACTTGAACCGCAACTTCCACATCATCATTGATGATATACGGCACCTGGTATTGTATCGATAATCCCTTCAACTCTTGCGCCCTGGCTACAAACAATTCCTGCTCCACCAGTTTTTCTCTCAATTGTAGAATGCTAACCCCATTCTGCAATGCCGCTTCCACTTGACCAACGAAATTATCGCCTTGACTCCAACTGCGATCCGTCACTAAGTAAAGAGATAAATCTCTAGGCTTGATTTTCAATTTTTGCACCCGCCTTCCAAACTTGTTCATCGATTCGTAGGATTTGATCGATCAAATATCGCTTCATGCTCGATGTGCCTTCTTGCCGTTCAACCACCAACTCTGCCGCTTTTTCACCCGCCAACCCCATCATGGAAACGGCAATCGTCGCCGCATCAAAGGGACGATTCGCATCCACTGCCACAAAGGTTCCAATCAAGCTACCCGTCATGCATCCCGTTCCCGTGATTTTGGACATCATTGGATCGCCATTGGTGATAGTCCGCACCCGTTCTCCATCTGTCACGATATCCGTTGCCCCGGTAATGACAACAACTGATGAAAATCGCTTTGCCACGCCCTTGGCAAGGACAATGGAATCATCAAGGGTATCACTTGTAATTTGATCTGAACGCTCTGCATCCACACCGCTAAGGGTACGGCAATTTTGATCAATCGCTCGAATCTCCGTCATGTTTCCTTTGATCACAGAAAACCGGATGGTTTCCAGAAGCGCATTGACCGATTCATTCCTCAGGCGTGACGCGCCCATTCCAACGGGATCCAAGATCACAGGAATCCCCAATTCATTCGCACGCTTGCCCGCGATCTTCATAGACTCAATGGTTCTGCGATTCAGGGTTCCCACATTGATATACAACGCCTTGCTAATGGAAACAATGTCCGCAACCTCTTCCTCGTCGTCCGCCATAAGCGGAGAACCTCCGGCAGCTAAAATCACGTTGGCGCAATCATTTACAGTTACATAATTCGTAATATTATGCACCAACGGGGATTGCACTTTTACCTGTTCAAACAGTTCTCTCATTTCCGCCTCCTAAATTTCATCCGGAATCAAAGAATAACTCATATCCCAAAATTTCATCTCGTATTCGCACGCCGTTAAAAAGATTTGAATCAACTCCTCTTCTTCCTCTTTTGATATCCCTTCACAGTATCGATCGATCAGCCAGCATGAATCCACACTGAATTTTTCAAATCCAGTTCCCGCATAGGTTTCAATCCAGGGATCGTAATAATGCCGTTCCGTCGCATTCGCTCTTTCCTTCTTCAACTCCTTGCCGATATATCCATAGGCCAAGGTGCAAGGGAAAGCAGCCGTAAAAATTGTCTTCATATCTTGTTCCGGAGCAAAACTCAGCATATAATCCAGGTAATCACGATTCGCTCGTTCCATGGGCATGCATTCAATCCCAAACACATCCAAATCAAAGTCACTCAAATACTGAATATGCATATTGGTTTCTTCCGCCATCACTACACCAATACAGGCATGAAGAAATTGCAATTCCCGCACCCCGTCTCCCAAAAGATAAGCATACGCATACACCTTGGAATAATCCTTCAAATAATGAGTGTCTTGAATTAAATATTTTCGAAATCGATCGTCCGACAAACTGCCATCGGACAATCCACGGATAAACGGATGTGCCATATAGGCATCAAAATACGCCTGCACCCTGGGATCTTCGACAATTCGCTTGGAGAAACTCATTCTGTCACCTCATGAAGCCGCAAGTTGCGCGTTGTAATGAAGATCAGCGCCACAATGCTCAGGGCTGCTTCCACACCAAATCCTGATAGATTATAGATAGCTGAGTAAACCCATACATTCATTCCTTCTGGAGCAAATTGGCCAAAGAAAATTACGCCGGACAAGATGCTGAAAAATGCGGATAAAAGCGTCGCAAAAATTGCTCCCGCCACTAATTTCCCCTTGCTCATAATCCCAAAGATCGGCGTGAATGCAATGGCAATCATGCCTCCCAGATAATCCAATGGAATTTGCAGCGGGAAATACGGTGGTGCAATCACAATTTTCGTTAATCCCACCACAATCGCACAAATCAACGCTTCTTCCATTCCATACATGACAGACAATACCATAATCGGCAGGATCGAAAGCAAGGTGCATCCGCCACCCTGAGGAAAAGGTACAATCTTGATCATATACAGGACAAGTGTCATGGCAGTGATAATGCCGATCCTCGCCACGCGCTTTGTATCAAACTTCATTCCCCTCAACTTCCATCCCGTTACGCTAAAAACAACAAGTGCCAATAAACCCGCTAAAACATTTGCTACCATCATTTCTCCCTTCTGCTTCTCACCAATAGAATTTATGAACACGGCAACAAAAAAACACCCCTCATGAGATGAGAAGTGTCCATTTTCACAAAAAGAATTCCATAAGAATTCACTCTATGTTCCCTCCGCTGGCATTATCCAGATCAGGTTCAATGGTCTGAAGATCTCTCTTCACTCTCAGCCGGTTCAACAGCTCCCATGTTCGTTTCTTATTATACGACGATTTAGAACAAATCGCAAGATTTTTCCAGTTGATTGAACGTTTCCATCCGATTCCGTTTCCATCGCAAGGCAATCCCCATCAAAATGAATGGTATAAAAGCTGAACCAAGCATGATCCAAGGCGTGCGTACGATATCTAAAAAGAAACAAGTCAAAGTTGTTGGCAGCAAAAACAAATTGGATGCCTGCCATTGATAATAAAATTGTTCTTCACCGGGGATCGTCCAAAATCCATGGGACGAATGCCGCATGCTGATCACCACCACAACAACGCCCAAAATAGCAATCAATCCACCAACCCATGCCCCTTGTTCTTTATTCAACAACCTGAATAGGTTTAGTGGGTTTTCGAAGAAATGACCATTTGGTTTCCGCCGTAATAATCCCGGCAAAAATGATCACACAGCCAACGACCATCTGAGGCGTAAAGGGATCACTCAACAAGATCACCGACATAATCACTCCAAAAACCGCCTCCAAGCTCATCAAGATTGCCGCATGGGTTTCCGTTGTATGCATTTGTGCTATATTCTGAGTTAAAAAGGCAATGATCGTACTGAAGATCACCAAAAATACGATCGAAACGATCGCAGTAAAATCGAAAGGCTGCTTGATTCCAAATTCTCCAAATGCAAAGACCATCGATAGAGAAAGCACAAAGGAGAACGCAAACTGATAGACCGTCAGAACGATTGGATCAATTCCTTTTTCCTTCACATAATAGCCCACCGCAATGATCTGCGAGGCAAAGAAAAGCGCACATACCAAGACCAAGGCGTCTCCATCGTTGAAGCTTAAAATATCAGCGCCCTTTGACGTTGTAAATAAATAGATCCCGCCAAGGGTCATAAACGCTGCAATCATATTGAATTTATCTGGTCTCCGTTTGGAAAACGCCCAATACAAGAATGGCACCAATACCACATAAACACCCGTCAAAAATGATGCTTTCGATGCAGTTGTATACTGAATCCCGATTGTCTGCGTCGTGAATCCCGCCCAAAATAAAAAACTACACACAGCAGCTGCCTTTAATTCAACCGCCGTTGTTCCTTTTAGCTTCTTGTTGAAAACCAAACCCAAAATTAAAGCCGCCACGCCAAACCGGATGCTTAATAGCTGATTCGGTCCAATTGTTTCCATTGCGATATCCGTTACAGGAAATCCTGTCCCCCATACGATTGCCACGACCAGCAACGATAAATCCGCGATCATGCTTCTTTTCTTCTTGTCCAAACCGCTCACTCCCATTGTCAAAACCATCCGCTTCACGCACAAACGAATCAGTTATTCTGATTATTCTCGATCTCTGCTGATTCCGCAATATCTTCACGAATTCGCTGATCCTTGCAACATTGCCATCGCATCCTTATATTTTGGATAGATACTCCCCACCAACCGCCAAAATGACCGATCATGGTTCATATGCTTTAGATGGCACAATTCATGAACAACAACATAATCCACCGCTTCGATGGGGAAAAGAATCAACCGCCAGTGAAAGGTTAAATGACGATTCGAGCTGCAGCTCCCCCATTGTGTCACTCTTTCTTTAATCGTAACGGATCGATACTTGATGCGTATTTGAGGCTGATAAAGCCGCAGCCGCTCTTCGATGATTTTTCGACTCGTCCTTTTATAGAACGATTGAAGCGCGGAGGAAACTCCTGATTCATCTACAATCGAAGTGACGCAGAGGAATTGAGTACCGTCAAAGGTGATCTGCGGCTTTTTCTGCTCGCGATCGATTTGAATCATAAGCGGATACCGCTGTCCCAAATACATGCAAGATCCGCCTGCCGTTTGCTCACGCTTATTTCCCATATCGATTCCGTCTTTCTTCCGATTCAGCTTCCACGACAATTCGAATTTCTGGAATCTGCAATAAAATTTCCCATCCTGCCAGAATCCCTTTTTCGAATTCCGGATTCCAGCGGTCCCGCTGCGAAAGGAGCGGGCATTCGTGCACCTGCTCTTTTTCTATCACCAATTGAAGTTTTCCATCCTCAAGATGCGGTTCAAAGGGATAGGTCCTGCACTGAATTGGACGCAATTCACGATCGCACTGAGTAATATCGCGGCAAAACCCATAAATCAACTGATCAATTCCCTCTGGCAATTCAAATCCATCGCTTTTGTGGATTTCCAACGTGCTTGCCTCAATCAACTTTTCCCCCGCCTGCATGACTTGATACTCAAAGGGAAGAAAATAGATCCCCAATGCTTCACCATTCTCCATTGTCCTTCGACAGCAATGTCCATTACAAAGCTCACCGCAATTTCCATTGATAATCGTAGCACTCATTGCTTCATACGCCTTTAAAAATATTTTTTTATACTCCATTGTAACCATCCATCCTTTTAATCTCTCCCTATCATACCATACTCGCTTCCACAAATTCATCAAAAAGCCGAAGCAAGATTCAATCGCTTCGGCTTTCAAACTTTCTATGATTCACACCTGCCGGTTCGTATAATGAGTATGCAAGAGATGATGGGCTTTTTCCCCGTTCGGCTCTCCCAGAAACTCTTCATACAATTTCATGATAGCAGGATTTTTATGTGATTTTCGAATCTCACGATTCTGATCGGTGGCGTAAATACCAGCCATCCTCGCTTCCAAGATATTTTCATTGCTGGAAATTGGCTGTCCGCCGCCTCCGATACAACCTCCTGGACAAGCCATAATTTCAATAAAGTGATACTCATCTTTATGCTTTAGCAATTGCACCGCATTTTCCAGCCCGTTCGCTACCGCGACACGGATTTCTTCTCCGTCTATATCGATAACCGCTTCCTTGATTCCTTTAAGCCCTCTAATTTCGGCAAACTCGATTTCTTTCAGTTCCTTTCCTGAAATCAATTCATATCCAGTCCGCAAAGCGGCTTCCATAACTCCGCCGGAAACGCCAAAAATAGCCGCCGCTCCGGTAGAAATTCCAAAAGGCTGATCATACTCTCCATCCGGAAGATTCATGAAATCCAACCCATAGGCACGGATCAGCTTCCCCAATTCCCGCGTCGTTAAAACATAATCCACATCCTCTTTCATTTCCTCTCGCGCCAGTTCATATTTTTTCGCCGTACATGGCATAATGGAGACGGACACAATTTTATCGGGCGAAATTTTTTCCTGTTCAGCATAGTAAGTCTTCGCAAGAGTGCCAAACATTTGCTGCGGCGATTTACAGGTTGATATGTTCGGCAGCAATTCCGGATAGTTATGCTCTGCAAACTTGATCCATCCCGGTGAACACGAGGTAATCAAAGGCAAAACCCCTTGATTCTTCAGACGATGAATAAACTCCGTTCCCTCTTCAATAATCGTTAAATCAGCGGTAAAATTCGTATCAAACACCTTGTCCGCACCCATCTTGCGCAAAGCCGTCACGATCTTTTTCTCCAGATTCATCCCCAAAGGCGCACCGAACTCCTCTCCGATCGCCACACGCACAGCTGGCGCAGTTTGCACCACGACATGGGCTTCGGGATCATTGATTGCTTGAATCACTTGATTCACATGATAAACTTCATGGATCGCTCCCGTTGGACAGGCCAAAATACACTGCCCGCAATTGGTACAATCCACATTCCCAAGTCCCCTGCCCATAAAGGTATTCACATTGGTCGAAACACCTCTCTCCGTCATGGTCAAGATTCCGCCATGTTGTATTTCCTTGCAGGTTCTCACACACCGCCCGCAAGAAATACATTTCGAAGTCTCAATCACCACACTCAGCGAACTTGTATCCATGGTCCATGGTTTATGGATCGCCTCATATTTCAATTCCGATACACCGATCTCTTCCGCCAGTTTTCTCAATTCACAGGAACTGCTTTTCAAGCAGGTCAAGCAGTTCAACTCACAATCGAAGGGATGATTTGCAATGATCAATTGAAAGATATTCCGTCTTGTTTCCAAGACGATATCCGAATGGGTAAAAACCTCCATCCCCTCCTGCACTTCTTCCGCGCAAGCGATCGGAAGATTTGTCCGCCCCTTCACTTCCACAATGCAGAGCCGACACCCGCCATAAATGCTAAGTCCTTCCTTATAGCACAGGGTTGGAATTTTATAATGGAGTTTCTTCGCCGCTTCCAGAATCGTCGTCCCGGCTTCCACCTCTGCCGGCTCCCCGTTTATATGTAACCGAATCATCTCTTCACCTCGTCTCCTCCCGAATCATTCTCGGGCAAATAATATTCAAAATCTTCCGGAATTTTTTCTATCGCGCTGACAAGCAAATTCCCGGCCGCCTGCCCCAGCCCGCACCGTGCAGCGCGGCTTGTGGTTTCCGAGATTTCACGAACCAACTCCAAATATTTCAATTTTCCTTCAAATGCATAAATTTTGCTCAGCATCATATGGATTTGTCGATTTCCCTCTTTGCAAGGAAAACAGATGCCACAGGTTTCCCTTGCAAAGAAATCAGCCGCATCCATTGCCATTTCAACTGCATTGACTGTATCGTCCGCAACAATGACGGCTCCCGATCCAAGGGCACTGCCCGCTTTTTTAAGGCTGCAATAATCCATCTTTACATCGATTTCATCTTCCACGAACAATTGTGTCGAAATCCCACCTGGAATCACAAATTTCAATTCTCGATTTTCTCTGACTCCACCGCCCAAATCGTCAATAATCTCTCGCAACGAAACCTTGCCCATTTCAATTTCATACACTCCGGGGTCATTGATTTTCCCACTAAGCGAGATCAGCTTGGTTCCCCGACTCCCAGCCACGCCCATAGATGAGTAGAATTCTCCGCCATCTCGAATGATTAATGGCAAATTGCATAGGGTTTCTACATTATTCACGATTGTCGGATGGCCAAACAACCCTTTTTGAGTCGGATAAGGAGGCTTGATTCTCGAATTTGGCCGCACACCCTCAATGGAATTAATCAGAGAAGTTTCATCTCCACATACATAGGCTCCTTGTCCAACAACAACCTCAATGCGAAGCCTCACCCCGGTTTTTTCCTGATACGCGTCAATCATAGCCTCCGCTTGATTGATTTCATTCTTCATCAATTCAATGGCTTGTGTATATTCCCCTCGGATATAGATATAGAGTTCCTGCGCATTGACGATAAATGCAGACAACATCATGCTCTCCAACAAATACGCCGGATTGTTTTCCATAATATATCGATCCTTGAAGGTACCCGGTTCCCCCTCATCGGCATTGCAAATCAAAACCACATGCTCGCTATCCCATACACTTCCCCATTTCCTCGCAGTGGGAAAAGCAGCCCCGCCGCGACCGACCAATTCAGATTTTTCAAGTTCCCGAAAGCATCCTTCTCTTCCCATTTCCATTCCCTGAAAAAGAAGGCGATACGCCCATTCTCTTGAATCTTGCTCGATTAGTTCCTTCATATAAATAATTTCTTTCATGATCAAATCTCCTTACTCAAATGAATCAATGATTTCAATTGCCTTTTCAACGGTTAAATTTTCATATACGGCATCATTGATCGTCATAACGGGCGACACATTGCAGAGTCCCAAGCATTCAACAAATTCCAGTGTAAAGCGTTCATCCTCTGTGGTCATGGAATCGCCAACCCCCAAATGGATGATAATCGCCTCCCGAATCGCTTTGCTTCCATTCATCCCGCAGGTAACCGATTTACAAACCCGGATGATGTTTCTTCCCTTTTTTTCTGTATATAGTCTGGAGTAAAAGGAGATTACCCCATACAATTGAGTCTTCTGCATATTCATTTCTATTGCCAGTCGTTCAATCTCATTTTCCGGTATGTAGCCGAATTCCTTTTGAATTTCAGCTAATTCATTAATCAAAATACGCATTCACATCACACTCCTTGTCTTTCTTCTACCCGGGAAAGAAGGAAATTACTTACTGATTAACAAAAAAATATCAAACAATTGTGCTCAATAACACACAAACTCTTTTTTTATGCAAACAAAAAAACACAACGCCTTCTTCAAGGCGCTGCGAACTTTCTATGCAAGCTTCATCATCATGACCACATAATTTTTTCCATAGTGTTCTGCGCATTTCGGACAAGTTGTATAAAAGGCATAAAACGCTTCACCCATCTCTCCCAATTGCTTCACATAGATTTCCATCTCTTTCATCCACTTCGGCTGCTCCTTGAATTCCCCCTCAAAGACCTTTGATGCAAATCGACCGGACAGGCGTGTCATTTCCATGCCCTTCACCTCTTTGGATACCAAAAACAAATGTTCCGCTTTCCAAGATGAAAGATCCCGCGACAGGATCAAATATCGATCCTTCACCACAGCATCGGACGCGTCAATCGCCTCCATCGCATGCTTGATGACACTGCCGAAATTCAATGGAATATGCAAAAAGCTTTTCGATTGTGATTTGGCAAACAGCAAATCGCCAAATTCGATTATTTTCTCATCCCACGCCTCTGGGTGGAATCGTGGACAACAGCCCGTTTCGTTATCCTCCATATTCATCCTCGGTAATGAATTCATCGTTTCCTCCTTTCCATTCACCTATATCATACCCGCCGATACTCTTTCCTATTGATTCTTCCATTCCCCCTTTGACAGTGCGCTTCACTCGATGAACTTTAACATTCCATGTCCATACAATAAATTCGTAAAATTCCTGTATAATCAAGATAAGAACCATAAAAAAGAATCATGAAAAGAGGGGTGCAGATGAAGCCGAAGGTAATGGAATTTCGCGGAAAAATGGAATTCTGCGAATGGTTGGAAACAAATCACGCGACGCATCAAGGCATCGATATCTATCTTTACAAGAAAGGGTTTGCCCATCTTGGTCTTACCTATGAGGATGCCGTACGCACGGCTCTTTGCTACGGGTGGATTGACGCCGTAACCCATAGCCATGACGAGAAAAAATTTCGCCAATACTTTGCCCCGCGTCAGAAACAGAGCAATTGGTCTCTCAGCAATATCATCCGCATGAAAGAGCTTATCGAAAACAATGAAATGACAGATTTTGGCCTGCAATACTTTGAACTCGCCTTGCTTGAAAAACTTGATGAGATGATTGCCGAGGATCAACGGCTAAAAAAACACCCGCTTAAAACCCCTGATTTCTTCCAAATCATCCTTGCAGAAAAAAATGCAGAAGTCCTATTTCGCTCAGAAACGCCTTCTGCCCAAAGACGCTATGTCCTCTATATTTTGGATGCAAAAAAAAGCGAAACCAGCGTCCGCAGATGCTACAAAGTTATTGAAATTCTACTCGGCGGAAAGAACAATCTCTAGGCTCGAAACAGTCCTACTCGACTAACACATACAATGCCTGCTTGCCAGGCGATCCCCTATTCTTCTACAATAGAACTCACCGGTGCATTCTGTCGTACACTTTTAAATCAAACTTTGTCCCGCTTTTCATTTTCATCACAATAAATTTTCCCATACTGTCTCCTTCCAAGGAGTCTATCCCTTACTTGGAATAAGTTCAAATTAGAAACTTGAAAATTCGATTTTTGCAAATTATTATATACAATTCATAAAAAAAAAGGACTCGATTCCAATCGAGTCCCCAGAGATTATCATTATTTGTTTTTTGTTTTTGCCTTACCGTTATTGGTTTTCACTTTCTCTTTTGCAGCAGTTGGAGCCTGAGCAGGTTTCATTTTTGTCATTGATTGGATTTCTTTTACCGATAGCACCGACCATGCTGCGTAGTCAATTTCCGACTCATCGAAATAAGCGCCCAATTTCTCAAGCAAATTCATTTTGCCGGGAGTAATGCGATAAATCGCAGCGTTGACAAATCTCTCTGCATTTGGATTTTCACTGTCCAAGGCAACAGCATTAAGTTTCAACAAATCGCCATACCCTTCTTCCAACAATGCCTTCACCGCTTCAGCTGTCACACCATCCGCAAAGATATCGAGTGAAATAGGACCTTCAACCTCAGTTCCCGCTAATAGCAGATCAATCCCCTCCGCAACAGGTAATCCAAGGTATGCCGCATATGGATCTACAGGTTCTGTCGCTGGATCCGCTGGTTCTGTCGCTGGATCCGCTGGTTCCGTCGCTGGATCCGCTGGTTCCGTTGCTGGATCCGCTGGTTCCGTTGCTGGATCCGTTGGTTCCGTTGCTGGATCCGTTGGTTCTGTTGCTGGATCCGCTGGTTCCGTTGCTGGATCCGCTGGTTCTGTTGCTGGATCTGCTGGTTCTGTTGCTGGATCCTCTGGTTCTGTCGCTGGATCCTCTGGTTCCACCGGATCTTCTACCGGCTCCGTTGGTTCAGTCGGCTCCTCCGCATGAAAATTCAACTCGGATGTGACTCCAACAATCACTCCATCTTCAATGCTAAAGACCAAATCTTCCTCCAGATCAAAACGAAGATACCCAACTTCCGGTTCTGCCACTGGTTCAGCTTCCGGTTCTTCAACCGGTTCGCCTACAGGCTCTTCCGCAGCTGTCGCCGGATCCTCCGTTGCAGGGACCGTTTCGTCTGCGAAACCGGATGCCCCAAACCATGACACCACCATCATAATCAGTAAAACACATGTCATCACTTTTCTGCTTTTCATCATAAACCTCCTTCAAAAATTTTTGGAGATCCGAAATGAAAGCCAAAAAAATTCTCCTACAGCAAGTGTAGAAGAATTCAAATCGCTTTGACTCTTCGGCAACTGGCTACCAACTCAATGAGTAAGGCCCTATAGTTTTGCGTCCTTGTTTTTCAACAAGTTTGCCATTATCGGATACTTTTTTAGTATATCACTGTAGAATAAAATTTTCAATAATTTTGAAATTTCAACCTCTGAAATCCAATAAAATTCCCATATATTTTTATCCAATCAAAATCAACCTGTTTTCCATTGTTTTCTCGTCAAACTAACCTTCTCATCGCAAGCTCAATCTGTTTCCGAGCAAAAAAGAATGAGTTCTGCATGATACAGAACCCTTTCAATATCTATCGTTTTACGATCTTTGAATTTTCTTGAATTTCTCCGTTTGCGCCTTGATTGACTTTTCAGCTGCAAATCGTTCGATGCTGGATGCACCAAAGAAGCCGTCAATGTCTTTAATGCGGTCGATTACATATTTTGCATCTTTCGGTTCCGCAATTGGCCCGCCATGACAAATGACCATCAGATCAGGATTCACTGCGCGGCCCGCTTCCATAATCGCTTTAATCTTAACGATGCAATCATCTAGCGTCAATGCCGTTTTCGCCCCGATTGTTCCCTTCGTTGTCAAACCCATATGCGCAACCAGGATGTCCGCACCGGCTTCCGCCATTGCCCGCGCTTGATCCGGATCAAATACATAAGGAGTCGTCAATAGATCCAATTCATGCGCCTTTCGAATCATTTCAACCTCTAACCCATAACCCATTCCCGTTTCTTCAAGATTCTGACGGAAAACGCCATCGATCAATCCAACGGTTGGAAAATTCTGCACGCCACTGAACCCCATGTCTTTTAATTCTTTCAAGAACACTTCCATCAAACGAAATGGATCCGTTCCGCATACCCCAGCCAGCACTGGCGTATCTACGACAACCGGCAATACCTCTGCTGCCATTTCCACAACAATTTTATTTGCATCACCGTAAGACATCAATCCCGCCAAGGATCCTCTTCCTGCCATTCTGTAGCGACCTGAATTGTAGATGATCAACATATTCGCACCGCCAGCTTCACTACTTTTGGCAGTAATCCCAGTACCCGCGCCAACACCAACTAAAATATCTCCACTCGCAACGATTCCACGATATCGATCCATAATTTCTTGTCTCGTCATTTTATTCATCTTTACGCTTCCTTTCAATCGATTACTTATTTGTTTTCCCTTAATAAATCCAATAGACGTTGCGCCGCCGCTTCAGCGAAAATTTGATCGTTAATGTGGTTCGGCATTTCAATCAACTCAACAACATCTCGATCGATTCCGTTTCGAAGCACATCAAATAACACGGCATCTTCCTGTACCCCATGGAATGGCTGGCCTTCCGCATCGATCATGGAAACACCTTTCAGCGGCAATATAAGTGCTGTAGGCCCGTTTGCCATATTTAGCTTCTCCACGATTTTCTTACCGATCTTTTGATTTTCTTCAACGGAGGTTCGCATCAAGGTTACCATTGGATTATGCTTGTATAGATTGCGCTTCTTATGCTCCTCTGGCACCGTGTCGATCGCGCCATAATTCACCATATCCAGGGCGCCAACAGAAACAACCTGTGGGATCCCTTTTTTCCCTGCAGCCTCTAGACGATTTGGTCCCGCGGCCAAAACCCCGCCGACAACCTCATCGCACCATTCAGTCGTTGTAATATCTAAAACTCCCTCAATGTATCCTGCATCAACTAGGGCTTCCATCGCCCTTCCACCAACCCCCGTTGCATGGAATGTCAAAACTTCATAACCTTCTTTTTCCAGATAAGCCCGCGCGAATTCCACACAAGGTGTCGTCACACCAAACATGGTGGCTGCAATCAGAGGCTTCTTCTCAACCTCTCGTTCCGATTCAAAGGTCAACATCCCCGCCATCGCCGCTGCTGCATTTGTAAAGATTTTAGTCGATATGGAATTCAAACCCGCAACATCAACAATTGACGGCATCATCAAAATATCACTGGTCCCGACATATTGCTCTGTATTCCCCACCGCTACCGTTGAAACCATGATCTTCGGCACGCCAATGGGAATCTTCTGCATGGCAGGTGTCACCAACGAGGTTCCACCGCTTCCACCCAATGAAATCACACCGTCAAACATGCCCTGCTCGTAGAGTTTCGGCAAGAGTTCCGCCATCCCCTTTGAAAGCACTTCCGTCGCCCAAGCGCGATCTTTCTTTTCTGCAATTGCATCAATATCTTCACCGACTGCAGCGGCGACTTCCCGATTTGACACATCCGGTTCAAAGGCAGGTTCAAACACACCTGTATGAATCATTAATGTCTGAAGTCCAAATTCCTCTAAGGCATGCTTCAAAAACAAAAATTCTTTTCCCTTCGAATCAAAGGTACCTGCTATTGCTATAGTTTTCATTCAATCCCTCCTTCTCAATTTTTCCTGCAATTTAATGATAACGTTTACCGATATTGTTTGACATGTGTTTATAAGATACAAATTTGTGTTATTGTGATTGTATTCAGAATTTTCGCTCTTTGTTTCGCGCAAGAAAACCCACAGCTTGTGGGTTTACTGATTTCACAAATTTTGTTGATACTCTCTTGGACTGACGCCAATGACCTTTTTGAACATTTTGCTGAATTGAAAATAGTCTTGATAGCCGACCAGTTTGGCAACTTCCATACATTTCAATGGTTTTTCCTGAAAGAGCTTTGCCGCCTGATGCATGCGATATTCCAACAGATAGTTTCTAAAATTGCTCCCAACCTCTTTTCGAAACAATCGGCTCAAATGAGCGGAAGAAACATGGGCAATTTCTGCAATTTCCCGCAGGGACACCTCTTGCTGATAGTGTTCCGCAATATACCGCTTTACAAAATCAACATATTCATAATGCTTCGTAATCCCATCCAACATTTTTGCCATCAAATCATCGGACTCCAACCGATCAGACTGCTTAAAGGCATGGGTGATATTTGTGATGACTTTTTCTGATGGAATTCGCTCAAAGGAGGATCCGCCGATATACCCGTCCATCTGCGTATGTTGATGCATATATTGCACATCGATTGGGGTTTGAATCGGACCTCCGTATACCATCTTCAAAGCATTCGCTCTCTCCCGATCGCAAACCTCGAACAATTCCTTGGCTCGCCGTTGGGCATTTTCCAAAGATAACACCTTTTTCGCGCCCAGAACACCGCCCGCCGTCAATCCCAAATGAACACAAAGCACATCGACTTCCACATCCAACATTGCCCGTGTTTGCACTTCGTCAAAAACAAAAGCAACGGTAAATAGCCCTTTTTGATGTGCGATACGCATGGCTTCCACCTCCTTTTGAAAGGTGATTTCGTGTTCTTCCATATATTCGCGATACTGGCCATCGACCAATCCGATCGTCGGATAATTGTTAATGCCATCAAATCCCGCAACTTTTATTTTTTCGATATATCGCTCCAACTCGATTAACGGATCCGTCGCATTGAGGCCAAAAATCACAGGAATATCTCGAACCAATGGCTTTACTTCCCTCAGGCCGATTTCCATCACCATGGCGTTGCTATTGGCAAAGGGAAGATAAGCACCCAGGGATCCCACCCCCATTTGCCGAAACTTTCCGGAACTTAAAACAAAAATCAAATCCGCGCCGCCCCGCACTGCATACTTGGCCGTAATGCCCGCGCCTACCGCTACGCCAATGATTTGACGACGCGCTTTGCACTCTCGTTTTAATCGCATCAAAATTTGTTTTCGCTCCATAATGATCCCCTTTCCGAACTATACACTAATTGTAGCCAGTTTCCTTGATTTCTGTCAAACTTAACCAATTTATAGCGATACCTCTCGATTCGCAAAATGAAAGCAAGCCGTTTGACTTGCTTTCTTGTCATTTTATTGAATTTCAATCCAAAGCGAATCATTCTCCAAAGCCGCCTCGCGAAACACCTCAATTAAACGTTCGCCATAAGTACCTAAGTTTTCAATTAACGTCTCTCGATGATCAAGCCGAATCGTGGTCGGCAATGAAATCGTTGACAGCAAGTCCCATAAGGCATCCAGATTTTCTCCATAATACTCTGGAAATTCCATCGCTTTCTTGATATAGCAATGTGCGCTTAATTTTGTTTTCATTTCTCCGCCATCCATTTCAATCGTTCTCATCCTCGATCCTCCTGATCTCTTCAAAGCTTTCATAATGATCCGCAGTATAAAAAACCAAACCGTCATTAGAGAAAACCAACCGTTCGGCTCCCCGATATCCCCCGGTATAATTCGCATCGCATTCAAACCATTGCCGGTCATCCGACTTCGGCAACAAACCTTCCCGATTGCCAAACCGATCTCCGCCTATACTCATTTGATCCGTTACTTCCCAAAGATTTCCGTCCTCGCTCACCCATCCCAAATCCCGCGCTTCTTTTTTCGTCAAATAGTTGCCCGGCAGTTTTCCAAAGAGCTGAATGTATTCCGCGACTTTCTCGGGACTCGTATAAAAGCCCTCCTCTGCAACCAACGCTTCAATAGCAACCGACTCTTCAAGTGGTTCCACATGATTTGTTTCATCCGGTATTCCAGACGCACATCCGTTCATCCCCAGGACTGCCAAGAATAGAATTAAAAAACCGATCAATATTCTCTTTTGCATCGTTCCCTCCAGTGTTTCCAATCTTCTCTATATGTACCCAAAAGGATTCAGCCACGCTCAATTGAATTTTGTGTTACAATAAGTTGCGAATAAAAATAATTTCCTTCAGGAGGAATAGATGAATATTGAAAAAATCACAACCCCGTCCGAGATTCTAGCGAATCGCGAGATCGCCGAACTTGTTGGAATGTCGCTTTTTAAATCGACTACCGGTGCTGTTCAAAATGTTGCGCAAGGCATCTATGCCCAGCAACAAGGCCGATTCTATATCGCAAAAGAAGACGAAAAAATCATCGGTATTATCGGCATGAGAAAAATCGCAAACAAACGCCTTGTAATTTTGCACCTTGCCTTTTTGAAAGAGTATCGCGGCAAAGGATACGCAAAAAACTTGATGAAAGAAATCTGCGAACTGGAACATGTGCATGAACTCGCCGCTGAAGTCAATCACACTCAAAAAAACTATTTTAAAAAATCTGGATTCAAGGTGAACTTAATCGAGAATCACATCACAGGCCAAGACCTGTATTGGTGCAAAAAAGCATTCTAATTCAAACACAAAAGACCACTGGGAATGAAATAGTCCCACTGGTCTTTTTAATATTGCAATCTTTCTATTGATCCATCGGCGTCGCACATTCGCTTGTCTTTTCGTTTAAGATATCAAGTCCGTGCTCGAGGGCTTGCAAGACGACTTCCAGATTCTCTTTTACAGCCTTCGGACTTCCGGGAAGATTAATAATCAAGGTTCGCTTTCGAATCCCCGCTCGCCCCCTGGAAAGCATTGCCTTTGGCGTGATAGCAAGGGAAGCCTGGCGCATGGCCTCGGGAATCCCCGGCGTCTCTCGCTCGATCACAGCCAATGTTGCTTCCGGCGTCACATCGCGCGGAGAAAATCCTGTTCCGCCAGTGGATAAAATCAGATGAACCTTTTTTTCGTCGCTCATCCGAATCATCATATCTTTTAGCTCTTCAAATTCATCAGGGATGATCACTTTCTCAGCAACGGTATAACCGTACGCGATCATCATCTCACGAATCACTTCCCCGCTTCGATCCACGCGCTCGCCGCGCGAACCCTTATCACTCGCCACTATAATACCAACTGTATATGTCATGCTTTCACCTCGCCCTTTATTGATTGCTCGCCATTCTATTTGCTTGGCGGGTATCTTCCATGGATTCAACTTCCTTTACTACGGCAATCATATCGCCAACAACGATTCTTCCACCT
Organism: Eubacteriales bacterium; assembly: GCA_030625815.1. GTDB lineage: Bacteria > Bacillota > Clostridia > Tissierellales > GPF-1 > GPF-1. The sequence continues at coordinate 132,347 of DAOUQF010000001.1, read as the reverse complement.
TTAATGATGCGTGTAAAGATCCCCTGAGTCGGCATCACACATCGATCGCCTTGCGCTAGGATTGCACACCCGGGATGACATTCCTTGCCAATCTGAGTCACTTCTTGAATCGTTTCACCAATCTCCAATTGAGTGCCCACTGGTAATTCCCACAAAAGTATCCCCTCAGTCGTCAGATTTTCCGAAAACTTGCCGCTGCAAAGACCCTTCACACCAAACTCCTGCATCTCCTTGGCGCTCTCCGTTCCAAGCAGGCTGACCTGGCGATGGGAATGACCCGCGTGAATATCGCCTTCCAGTCCGAAATTAGCAATAAAATTGCCTTCCTCGATCCTGGTTTTTTTCATCCCTTTTTTCTTGCTGCTCTTGATGGCGATCACCTTTCCGTTTTTCATTACTCTTCCTCTCGACGGAAATGGCCACTCTTGCCGCCCATTTTTTCCACCAATCGAATGTTCTGAATGGTCATGCTCTTGTCGACCGCCTTGCACATGTCATAGATCGTCAATGCAGCCGTTGAAACGGCCGTGAGCGCTTCCATCTCAATTCCCGTCTTGCCCACAGTTTTTGTAGTAGCCGTGATGTGAATAGATGAAGTTGCTTCATCGGTGGAAAATTCAATGTCTGCTCCGCTGATAAAGATCGGATGACACATGGGAATCAAATCACTGGTTTTCTTAGCTCCCATAATCCCGGCGACCTGCGCGACAGAAAGCACATCTCCCTTTTTATGCGTTTGATCAACGATCATTTGAAAGGTTTTTGGATTCATTGTAATGGTGCCCTTGGCAATTGCAACTCTTTTGGTGTCTTCCTTGTCGCCGACAGAAACCATTTTCGCTTTCCCGTATTCATTAAAATGCGTAAACTCCATAGCTAGCCTCCAATCCGATTCATATCCCGCACAATTGGCTGGAATTCCTGATCATTCATATGATGCCTTTCCGGCTTTTTGGCAATATACTCCTGCAACGTCTTGCGAATCGTATCCGAATCTTCTTCCAGCAGCGGTTTTAAATCATACTCTTCGTTGGTATGCAAACAGAGCTTTAATTTTCCATCCGCCGTCATGCGAACTCGATTGCAGGTCGAACAAAAATGGTTGGAAATCGGATTGATAAATCCAACTCGCCCCTTGCCGTCCTTCTTTTGATAATACTTCGCCGGTCCGTATTGTTCCCCGTCTTCCATCACAAACCAATCGCGATGTTTCTCCAGCAACTTTTCATTAGAAATAAACTTATCCTTGCTCCAATTCGCCACCTGACCAATCGGCATCAATTCGATAAATCGCACATCCATATCTTCATCCGCCAAACGAATAAAATCTTCCACCTCGTCGGTGTTGAATCCATTGATCAGCACCACATTCAATTTGATCGGCAAAAGACCGACTCTCCGCGCTTCTTCAATTCCGCCCAAAACATCTTCGATATTCCCGCCCCGGGTAATCTCTCGATACTTGTCCGGATCCAGTGTGTCAATGCTGACATTCACTCGGGTCAATCCCGCGTTTTTTAATTCTTCCGCATATTTTTTCAGCAGCACGCCGTTCGTTGTAATGGCCAAATCCTTGATTCCTTCGAGTTTGGCGATCCCTTCAACAAGATCAACAATCCCCTTTCTCACCAAGGGTTCTCCCCCTGTTAAGCGTACCTTGTCGACTCCAAGGCTCGTCATTTCTTCTACCAGACGCAGGTAATCTTCAATGCGCAGAATATCCTGATGCGCCTTCTTGTCCACTCCGCCTTCCGGCATGCAATATTGACACTTTAGATTGCAAAGATCCGTAACGGATAAACGCAAATAATGAATGGATCTCTTGAATTGATCAATCATGGGTTTCACCCGCCTTCATCGGATCAACAAATCGGAATTCCTCTACCACATATCCGCCCAACTCTTCGAGTTTGGCTTTAAAAGCTTCGCTCTTCAAACACTGAATAAAATATTTGACACGAGGTTCTTCGAGATATTTCTTCGGTATCAGAAAATCATACTCTTCCAACGCCAAGGGAATAAAATCAAGTCCCATCAAATCTCCGACGGATTGAATCCCCATCCCCACATGAGAGTTACCGGAGAGTACGGACAAGGCAACATTCGTATGGGTTGTCAGTTCATTCTGATACCCCTGAATTTCCACGCCTGTCAGTTTTTTCTTTTTCAAATAATAATCAAGCAGTGTACGGGTTCCCGATCCCTTTTGCCGATTGGCAAAGATCAAATCCTTCTCAGCCAAATCTCGAACACCCTGAATTTTCAGCGGATTCCCCTTCTCTACGTAGAGTCCCTGCCATCGCTTGATCCCTTTTAGGAGAACAACCTCATCCTTCACATATTTTTTTACAAAGGATAGATTGTACGTTCCCGTCTCCTCATCCAGCAAATGGGTCGGCGCCACATGAGTCTCTCCTCTTCGAACCGCCATAATGCCACCCAAACTTCCGACATGAGCCGATGAAACCGAAAACCCTTCTGACTGTTTGGCCATCAGATCATTGAGATGATCCATCAAGATATCATGGCTGCCGATGGAAACCAAGGCACGATCGATCTGTTCCATGGAATGAAGCCGTTCAACCGAGACAACCGTACCCGCTTCAATTCCTTCCACTGATTTTGGAATAGCCAATAATCCATCCGCCTTGACAAGGGACATGGTGACACCGGCGCCACGGCTCAAAGGCGTGCCGATCAATCGTTCACCCACGCGTCCCAGTTTCATGCGCACATATTCCTGATGCTTCAATGCTGACACAATTCGCTTTGACAAGAAAACATCCACATAATTTTCTCGATTTCTCACTTCTCCTTGTTCCACCAAAGGAACAACGAATTCACGGAACGAAATAAAGGCGGAAACCGGATATCCAGGAATTCCGATCACCGGCTTACCTTGAATCTTTCCAATAATAGTCGGCTTGCCCGGTTTGATTGCAACCCCATGAACAAAGACTTCGCCCAACTCACGGATCAATCCAACCGTATAATCTTCGGATCCCGCAGAGGAACCCGCGTTAATTACAACCACATCGTTCTCAGCAACGAGTTTTAGAATCGCAGATTGCAATAATTCCTGATCATCCACAACAGGATCGTATCTTTTAGGAATACCGCCCACTTCTTTCACCATATTTTCAAAGACCCTCGAATTGGAATCAATGATTTTTCCAGGTTCTAAGGGTTCTCCAGGATTCACAATTTCGGTTCCCGTCGGTAAGATTCCAACCCGGACTTGCTGCAATACTGAGATTTCCGTCAATCCTGCACTGAGAATCGCCCCGATATCCACCGGGCTGATCCGATGACCCGACGGCAAAATCATATCCCCCACCGCAATGTCTTCTCCGACAACACGCACATGCTCCCACGGATGCGACGAACGAATAATCGAGATCTTTCCTTCCCCCTCCGGATACACATCTTCAATCATAATCACCGCGTTGTATTTCGGTTGAATATAGTCCCCTGTATCGACATAAATATAATCTTTTCCTTCTTCAAGGATGATTGCATTTCTTTCATGAGCGCCATAGGTGCAACTCGCGTCAACCGCGATTCCATCCATCGCTGATGCATTATAATGCGGATTGGAGATTCTGGCAAAAATCGGCTCCGCCGTGACTCGATTCAAGGAATCAAAAACAGCGATCCGTTCCGTCCTTTGCTGCTCCACCGATAAAAATTCTTTCTGTACGACCGCTTTTGCCGCATCCATATCAATGGTTTCCAAGTAAATATTCCGTTTCATCTTCTGTCCCCCCTAAAATCGGTACACTGCAACCGGCTCGCCCTTCTGCAGTCCTTCTTTCTCCATTGGAATTTCAATATAGCCGTCCGCTTTCGACAATAAAGTTACCATTCCCGACTTTCCATGAATCGGAGCTGCCAGCCAGCCCTTATTCGTCTCCCGCAACTCGACCATATAGAAAACATCACGCCCGGAAGAGACATGGATTTGAAAATCCGAGACTGCCATAATGGGAAATTCTTTTTTTGTCACCCCTTGCAAATCCCGCAAGATAAAAGGTTCAACAATGGCTTTATAGGCGATAAAGCAGGATGCGGGATGTCCCGGCAATCCAAATACCGCCTTGTTTCTCACCTTTGCCACCATGGTCGGTTTTCCAGGCTTAATCGCAATCCCATGCACCAGGACGCCCGGCTCTCCAAGGCTATTGATAATATCAGGGGTCATATCATGATTCCCCACCGAACTTCCTCCAGAAATCATCACCACATCACTGATGGACACAGCCTTCTCCAGGGTTTGTTGAATGGCGTCAAATTCATCTTCAATTCGACTTACCAAGGTGATTTCACAGCCAAGGGCTTCTGCCATGGCACGCAAGGAATCCGTATTGCTATCGCGAATCTGACCCAACTCAACCGGTTGACCCGGTGCAACCAATTCATCTCCCGTAGAAATGATGGCAACTCGGATTCGATGGTACACGGGAACCAGGTGAACGCCAAGGGCTGCCAGCGCGCCAATATGTTGCGTTCCGATCCGCGTGCCTTTTTCCAAGACACAATCGCCAAGCGCGACATCATCGCCGATATCCACCAGATTCTCCAATTGACTCATGGGACGTTGAATACCAACTTCGTCTTGAAAATCTTCCGTATACTCAATCATGCAGATCGAATCAGCGCCGACCGGAACAATCCCCCCCGTTGGTACATAGACTGCTTCACCCGCATCAACGGACAAATCAGTTCCCTCTCCCATCCGAGTTTCACCGACAATAGTCAAAATCGCCGGCAGGGTTTCTGAACATCCAATGGTATCTTGGCTGCAAACCGCATACCCATCAACCGTTGAACGCCGAAACGGCGGAATATTCTCCGTCGCGACAATCGCTTCGCTTAGCACTCTGCCTCTGGCCTCTTCGATTGGAATCGTCTCGCTATCTACCTGGAATCCCTGAAATTCCCTTTCCAATAATTCCGCTACTTTCTGTCTTCTCATCACCGTGAACATTTCCATTGCAGATCCCAACTCCTTTATCCTCTATTTGTCGATCCGACTAACAATTTTTATTTCAACACGGATAACCCGCGTATCTTTCATCATTGATAATTTCTGATTTTCCTTTAATAAACAAGAAATAGGCGTTCTTCCCGTAGAAAAGAACGCCTAATCACTTGTTTTTTTCTTCCTTTCCAAACACGGGAGGCAATGGCATTTCTTCCATTACCCATAGGTCAAGCCCTCGTAGTTACCCGTAGAGGGGTTGACTCGGAATAATTATTTAGTTTTCCATCTGAATCACATGATATTCGTGATCCAATAAATCAATCATTAAAATCCGATTGCGCAAGACTTCTTCCTTTCCCAAAAGCACTTTAATGGCTTCCGCCACTTCAATGGATGCAATGGCTGCCGGTGTAAAGGAGGGATTTCCAAGTTCTTCTTCAATCCCGTGATCCCCCTTATCTTGATAGAGTCGAGCCAAGGTTCGATCGCCAGGGAAAATAGTGGTCACCTGGCCAAACCAGCCGGCAATGGCTCCGTGAACAAAGGGAATGCCCAATTCTTCACAAATCTCCTGCACGACGAGTCTTGATGAAACACTATCTAAAGCATCGACTACCAAGTCAGCATCACCTATGATCGTTTTCGCATTTTCCGAATCGATATAAGCGTTCACCGCTTCAATCGTTGTTTCAGGATTCACAATTGCAATTCGTTTTTTCGCTTCAAAAACCTTCACTTCACCCAGATTTTCACTGGTTGCAAAAAGCTGGCGATTCAAATTGGTGTCATCAAAGACATCCCCGTCGACAATGGTTAATTCACCGATTCCAACTCGGGACAACATTTCAACGATATATCCGCCGAGACCGCCACACCCAAGCACACAAACTTTAGACGCTTGCAGTCGCTCCATCTCCGATGCGGTAAAAATCCTGTTTCGATCATATCGCCCCATCATCCGCCTCCAACCGGCGGAAAGATGGATAAATAATCACCTTCCACAAGAACCTGATCAAAGCGGCCGTCCTGCCCATTAACGAGCAGGATCGCCACATCCTCATCTGTGATCTCTATCGATTGAAGCACTTCTGTAACGGTTGGATTATTCATTTCAACAACTACCTTTTTCCCTCTTCCGTTTCGAAAGGTGGCAAAAAGCCGCACTTCAATCTTCATAAAAACACTCCTTGATTACTTAAGTCCCAATTGCTCCAGTCGCTCATCCGTTGGGATTCCGCCTTTTGTCCATCCGCGAAGTTCATAGTACTCAGGAAGCAATTTGTCCAATTGATTGACCATACCCTTCGATGGTCCATCTGGAATTTCATCTTCCAACAATCGTCTCGGCAATTTATCTTCTGATGGAGCAACGCCGGATTCCAAGTTGAACATTTTTTCGATATTCCAAATTCTTTCTCCTGCTTCAAAAATCGTATCGCCAGTGTGGTCCGTGCCGCAGACCGCATTGATCAATGCCGCATAATCGTCAGCACCAAGCGCGAAAGAAGTAAACAAACACAATCCTGCAGAATCGATGGAAGCAGTCAAGTCTTGGAACGCTTTTGCCCAGAATGCTTTCCCTTCCAATGCATTCTTGTCAATCTTCTCCGGCAAGCCTAAGATCTCTGGAGAAATCAGGTAGCCGCGCACATGGCAACCGCCACGGTTTGATGTCGCATACTGCAAACCTTGACCTTGAATACCGCGTGGATCATAAGCTGGAAGCTCTTGTTTCTTAACACTCATGGAAAGATCAGGGCGTCCATACATTTCAGTTAAACGATAGGATCCCAAGGCTAATTTATCACCAAATCCTTCTCGGTATGCCATCTTCTTCGTCCACTCTACAATGGCGTTCACATTTCCAAACTCCAAAGGTTGTCCATCGATTTCTTCTGCTTTCACAAGATCCAATTCACGAAGCTCCATGGCAGCCGCCAAAGTTGTACCTGCTGATATTGTATCAAGACCAAGCTCATTACACCAGTCGTTCGCTAATACTACTTCTTTTAAATCGGTAATGCCGCAATCGGAACCGAAGGCCCAAAGAGTTTCGTATTCCGGACCCGCCATTTCCTTGCCGTCCACCTCGCACCAACGCCCACAGGCAATCGGACAACGATAGCACGGATTCTTTCGAATCAAAAATTGTTCTTTCAAGCTCTCGCCACTGATCTTGTCTGCATCGGGATCATAAGCCCCTTGAAAGTTTTTCACCGGATACACACCATTTTCGTTAATGATGTTTACCAGTACCGCAGTTCCATATGTAGGCAACCCTTCACCGGTAACCCCATTCTCGCGAATCTTCTTCACGCTGTCCTTGAACACTGCTTTCAATGCATCTGCGTCATGAATACCCACTTTTTTGGAACCCTTCACGACAATTGCTTTCAGATTTTTCGATCCCATAACCGCACCAACGCCAGAACGGCCAGCCGCGCGATCCTTTTCATTCATGATGGCCGCCAGCAAGGAAAGATTTTCCCCGGCTGGACCGATGGTCATAACCTTTGCTTTTTTCCCATGCTCCGCTTGCAATTCATCGGTAACTTCCCCAACCAACTTGCCCCAAAGATGGGTTGCAGATTTAAATTCAACTTGATCATCCACGATATTCAGATATACAGGCTCTTCAGACTTGTCTTCCAAAATAATCATGTCATACCCACAAAACTTCAATTCTGCGCCAAAGAATCCGCCTGAATTGGAACTTGCGATCGTCCCAGTCAAAGGTGATTTTGTAACGACCATATATCGTCCGCCAGTTGGCGTCGCCGTTCCAGTCAATGGACCTGTAACCACCATCAACTTATTTTCCGGGCTTAAGGCATCCACCTTAGGATCCACTTCATCCATCATAAATTTTGTGCCGAGTCCTCGTCCGCCAATAAACTTTTTAGCGATCTCAAGATCCAAGGCATCCACCTTAACTTCTTGCGTCTTCAAATTAATTCGTAAAATCTTGCCATGATATCCGTACATAAATAGCCTCCTTTGTTTTATTACTATCAATCAATGCAAGAATTGTGCCAATCCCGCAAAGCCTGATGGTCAGGAAGGTTTTCATGATAAGGTTTTCACAGCCCGTGAAACTGTATCAATATGGAACAATAAAATCATAAATACTGTATCGTTATTGAACAGTGTTCCGTTTTCGAACACTTAATCTTCAATCATAGGAATTCCATATTTTTCTACCTTGCGATATAAGGTGTTGCGGCCAATCCCCAACACCTTTGCCGCATTGCTCATATTGTAGTGTTCTTGCTGAAGGATCCGCTGAATATGCGTCTTCTCCATCTCTTCCAAAGAGATCGCTTCCAATTCAAGCCTCGGGCTTGAGAGCTCTTGCTTTTTTAATGACAACAAGGCAATCGGCAGTCTCTCTTTGTTAATCGCCAACTCGATAAAATTTTCCAATTCGCGCACATTACCCGGCCATGCATACTGCTTCATCTTCGTCATCTGTTCGTCGGTAATTTCAATTGAACGCTTATTGATCCGATGGGCAATTTTCCGCATGAAATAATTTGCCAATAACGGAATATCCTCTTCCCGGTCCCGCAAAGGCGTAATTTCCAACGGAATCACATTGAGGCGATAATACAAGTCATGCCGAAACTTCCCCTTCTTCACCTCATCGCGCAGTTTTTTGTTTGTTGCTGCAATGATGCGAACATCAACCGTAATTTCCTGGCTGCCGCCGATTCGAACAATGGTTCCCTCTTCGATGGTCCTCAGCAATTTGGTTTGCATTTCCAGAGGCATCTCTCCGATCTCGTCCAGAAAAACAGTTCCACCATCCGCCAATTCGAATTTGCCGATTTGACCCCCTTGTTTTGCTCCCGTAAAGGCGCCTTCATCGTAGCCAAAGAACTCAGACTCGATCAAATTTCGCGGAATCGCGCCGCAATTAATAGCCACAAATGGCTCTTTCTTCCTGGGACTATAATTCTGAATGGCTTGAGCGAACACCTCTTTTCCGCAGCCGCTTTCACCAGTGATTAGGATCGTTGATTTGCTGTCTGCTATTTTCTTGGCAAATTCAATCAATTCGATCATCTGCGGCGATTCTCCAATAATTTTCTCGAAGGTATAGACCGCTCTTCGTCCCATAATCTTGTTCGCCAATCGACGAGCCTTTTTCACATCGCTAAACATTAAAATAATTCCATGAATTTCTCCATGTTGATGCACCTTATAGGCATTTAAATGAAAATGTGCTTTGTTGGTGCGCGCGCGGATCATGACCTCATCGTTAAAGTAGTCTTCCATAGTCAAGCAACTTGCTAGAATGCTGCGCCAATTCTCGATCAAATCACGCAAGTCCAAGTTTTCAAAGGTTGTTTTCTTATACCCGAACATCCGGCATGCCTGTTCATTGGAGCTTAATATCTTGCCTTCCAAATCCGCGTAGACGATACCTTCTTTAATGGAATCAAAAAGTGATTCTATGAGAACCTTGCTCTTCTCCAATTGATGATGCTTTTGATTCAATCTCAAGATCGATTCAATCGCGCTTACTGCAGCCACAACCATCCCCAAGGTATGGGAATGAACCGCATCGCTATTACCCGTCAAGTCCAGAGACCCAATAATATTCCCGTTTTCATCATGGATTGGAGCGCCTGAACAAGTCCATGTATGATACGCGTTGATAAAATGCTCCTCACCCGAAATTTGCACGGGCTGATTTTCAACGATTGCAGTTCCCATCGCGTTGGTTCCAATGCATTCCTCCGACATATAGGCTCCTGGGATCATTTGATTTTTCCTCGCCTTTTCCGCAATTTCAGGATCCCCCGTCACACTTAAGATACAGCCCTCATGATCTGTCAGTATCACAAAAAAATTGGATCCGCGAACAAAGTCACAAAGATTTTCAATAAACGGTTTTGCCGTCGTCATCAGTTCGTGATTTTCAATCAATTTAAGATTCAACTCCGTGTCGGTTATCACTTTTTTGCTCACAACCAAATCCCGATCAAGATCATATCCCAAACAGCGTTTATTGGCATTCTTTACATAGGCTTTCTCTGTGTCAATTTGATTTTCAATTGTTTTCATAGGCAACATGGCATTCCCTCCATCCGTTTTCTTATACGATTGCTCACTCCATTTAAGCCCCACCCCGCATAAACGCCTTGCGGAAGGAATGAATCAACGATTCACATTTCGCCTTTTCGCCTCGAAATTGAATCAAGGTTCTAGGGATAATAATAGAACGATGGATGGCGTACGGCAGCGCAAGCAGCCGGACCTCCCATCCATCTCCAAAAAATATTCGTTCAATTTTTTTACACCTCAAGGCTGCATCCGAAAAATATGAAAGGATCTCTGCTTCTGGAATTCCACTGTTGATTTCATATTCGAACATTCCGCACCCTCGTCTCTTAGCAAAATCTTACTCTTATTTTATCGCTAACTTCCCGACGATACAACAATCGTTTTAATTTTACCAATAAAAAATCGAGAACAAACCCATTTTTCATCAAAAAAACCATTCATGCCTGTGCCTGTTTTTTGCAGCTCTACCGATATAACGCCTCCGCAACTTTCTCCATACCCAATTCTTCATACTTTTCTTTTGTCGGTATGGCTGTTTCCTTGTCAAAATGACAAGCTTCATAGAATCGATCCAAAGCCACATCCATATCGATGGTTCTGCCTTTCGCAGGACCGCCAAAAGCCGGTTCTCTCATAAAGCGTTTTGGCAGGTGATCGTCTTTCCGTCTAAATCCCCGCTCATAATTCAATGCCCGTTCCAAGGCGATGGTTCGTTCCGCTTTCCGAAGCAATTCGACCTTGTCGCACGGGATGCCCGTTGTTTTCACATAGAGTTCCGCCATCGTCGACGGTTGAATCTCCATATTGATTACATTGAAATCACAGAGTCCGATCAGGTTTGTGACGACAAAATATTCCTTGAGCGCCTTCAACCATTCTTTCGACTCCGTTTCACTGAAAGGATCCTTGGCTTCCTCAATGCCCAAATCCGGGAAAAGATACCCAAAGGAATCAATCGTCGCCGCATATGGCCGCATATGACAGGCGCCGCGCTCACTGGTTCCAAAAGCGATGGCCATGGATGCAGCTCCCCTTGGATCACAAGCAGAAATCTCCATCTTTTTCACTGTCATCACATAAGGTTTCGCTTTTTCTCCAATTCTTTCTCCCGCCCAATAGGACCCGTCTGCAAAAAGTTCTCCACAGCCTTCCCGCAGGCACATCTTTCGAATCAATTCCACCATGGCTTCCCCATTGCCGAATTTCAAATCAAGCCCATCCAAATCATCTTGCGTCAAAATTCCTTTTTCATACCATTCCATAGCCGCCGAGACTGTAGCTCCAGCGGAAATCGTATCAATGCCATAAATCGATGCATAATAATTCGCCATGGAGATATCCTTATAGTTATAGACTCCGCATCGCGGACCAAAGGCGGCAATGGTTTCGTACTCCAATTCACCGACTTCAACATCCCCCATCATCACGAATTTGTGACAACCCAATTGGCAGGCATAGCAGGTTCTTCGTTTAACATCAAACTTCTCGCGATCATTCCAAAGATTGATCGGCAGAATCGGATCCAGCTGATCGGTTTGATTCTTCTGAAAATTATCGACAGGCAACAATCCACACTCGTTGGACCCATCCAACCATGCCGGTGTTCCATATCCATGAACCGGACCCCAGGTATATTCTTCCGTTCTCAGCTCTTGAATCGCTTTCTTCTGCATCACCATAAAACCTTCTGGATCCGCAACTTCCACACTGCCGTTTCCGCGAACAACAATGGCTTTTAACTTTTTCTGTCCCATCACCGCACCGGCACCGCCTCGGCCAGCAAAACAGTCATCGCTAAAAATGGCGGCCAGCTTATTCTGCTTTTCCCCCGAAGGGCCGATGCAAACCACTTTGTGATTCTCGCCATGGATCTTTTTCAATTCTTCCGTAGTTTCCCTCGTATCCAATCCCCATAGTGCTTTGGCGTCATGGATGGAAACCTGATCCTCTTCGATAAGTATGTAAACCGGTTCTTTCGCTGCATCTTCCAGAACAATCGAATCGTATCCGGCGAATTTCAACTCCGCCCCCCAATGACTGCCCATATTCGACGCCCCAATTGTTCCCGTCAAAGGCGAAATAAACACAATGCTGGTGCGCGACGCGCTTGGCGCGGGCGTTCCAGTCAACGGCCCCGTGTTGAAACTCAATAAATTCTGATCATCAAAGGGATCAATTTCATGAGGCATGTCATCCCACAGCAGGGCAATCCCATACCCTTCTCCGCCCATATATTTTTCAACGTATTCCTGATTCAAGGTCTTCTTTTCAATCGACTTTTCTTTTAGATTGATTCGCAATTCACAGTCTCGATACCCTTTCATCGTCCCCTCCTTACCAGCTCAATGCTTGTCTCGGACAAGCTTCCACACATTTTGGCGCTCCTCCGCAAAGATCGCATTTGACCGCCGTGTTATTCCACATTTGAATCGCATCGATGGGACAAGCCTCTTGGCAAGCACCGCAACCAATACATCCATCACCGATCACAACCGCACCAGAATATCGATCCCGCGTGATGACTTTTTCCGGACACGCGCTCGCACAAGGCATATCGATGCATTGCTGACAGACGGTTTGCTTAAATCTGCCGAGGATCTTGGTTTCCGTGATCTTGATCCCCGTTTGATTCGGATTCACCGCTCCAATATGACTCAGACTACAGACGCTTTCACACACACGACAACCTTGACACACGTTTGCATTCACTTGAATCTTGATTCTTCCTGGCTTCATACATTTCCTCCTTATCCGCCACCACAAATTGACAATCCCACATGATTGCCGTTACTCAGCACCCAACCTGATAAACAGTCCCATCCCTCCTTTTGTACGAAAAAGGAGTCCAATCCACTATAATAAATCACAGTAGACTGAACTCCTTTGCAAACGGCAGGCTAACCCATTACTGATTTAACCCTAACGATTCTATTCCCCATCTCTGGCCAATAGAACTCGGAGTCGTTCTCCAATTCTATCTCCAGTATAAACTCTATTCTAAGCATAGAGTCAAGGCATTTTCACAGGAATTTGCACCTTGATAAACATATTTCGTTTTTCCTCGAAAATCGGCAACTCCACAACCACTTCGCAGATATAATCACCCGCCACTTCGTAGCCTTGCGCTTGCGCGTAATCAAGCAAGAGATTCCCATATTCCATCTCCCGATAAAAGTCGTCAAAATAAACGGTCAGATACATCCCGGCCGGCAAAATTTCCGTTGTTTCCTCCGGTTCATCGACAAAAATGAAAATCTCCGTCGAATAGAAAGAGCGTTCTTGAACCCAGTCTTTGCGTAGGATGGATCCCACATTGCAAAATTTTACCATAGGCAAATGGGCAACCGCAATCTGCGTTTTCAATCCGCGAATCATATACTCCCAGGTGTCCATTCCTTTCTCATAAAAATTAACCCCCGCATCGTAGGAGAATATCCGGCGTTCTTCCATCTTTTCCAGCTGAATCACGCCAGCAGCCGGCGCTTTCATATATCGCCCAATATTCTTTTGATATTGCCGCGCCGCGGCCTGCATGGCCGTCAGTTCCTCGATCTTCTTGTGAATCCAAGCCTCATGCTCTTCAAGCATCGCTGAAAAATCCTGAATGTCCCGCTGATCAAAATAATGCTTGATGCTTTCCAAGGACATACCCAAACATTTCATATACTGAATCATATCCAGACGGGCGCATTGATTGATATGATAATATCGATAACCCGATTCCCGATCCACAAGGTCCGGAACCAGCAAACCAATCTTCTCGTAATACCGCAGGGTTTGCACGGTTACTTGATTCAAATTTGCCATCTTGCCAATACTCAGTTTTGTCATCTTTCACCTCTCATAAAAAGGAATCCTTTTCTGTCGCCGATCAAGATCCTTCTGCATTTATCAAGTTCAGAAATTCTTGAATTCAATAAAATCAGCGCGAATCATTCTATTCCGTCAGCGAATCCGATAAATGCCGGATAAGGTCCTCAGCCGTCATACTCATCATCCCTTTCGTTTTTGCGGCAAAGTCTCCCGCTCTCCCATGAAGGGTTACAGCCAACCCGGCAGCCTCAAAGGGCTGCATTCCCTGCCCGATCAACGCTCCGATGATTCCAGCCAACACATCCCCAGAACCGCCTGTTGCCATGCCCGCATTGCCCGTCGTATTGATCAGGATTTCGCCCTCTGCATTCGCAACAATCGTGTATGCGCCTTTCAAAACCACAACACAGCCCCATTGCTTTGAATATTTCGCCGCGATGTTCACCCGATCCGCTTCGATCTCCCCAATGGAAAGTCCCGTTAACCGCGCCATTTCACCCGGATGAGGCGTCAGAACCAAAGGCATTTTCAACCGATTCAAGAAATCTTTCCGATCCCTTGCGATTTCAGCAATCAGATTCAGGCCGTCGGCATCAATCACCGTTGGAACACTCACTTGGGGGAGCATTTCATTGATCAGTTCCTTGCTTGAACGATGGACACCCATTCCCGGTCCCAGCACGAAGGCGGACGCCTTACCCAAAAATCTTAAAATAACTTCTCCTGCAGATTGGCTGAAATCGCCTGCCTGAATCTCGGGAAGCGGCTTGGTCATAACCTCCGTCAATTTGATCTCCAATATATCGTGCAGGGAAGCAGGCACCCCCGCCGTCACCAATCCAGCACCCGAAACAAGGGCAGCGCGGCAGGCCAGAGCAACTGCACCCGTCATTCCCGTCGACCCGCCAACAACAAAAACATGGCCATAGTCTCCCTTGTGGCTGTCCCTTCTTCGCTTAGGCAAATGTTTTTTTGCCCATTCTTCCGTAATTAAACTGCATTTAACCTCAAAGGAGTCAATCAGCGCCCTTGGCAACGAAATGTCGACAACCTCAATCTCCCCGCAGAACACTGCATCGGGATCGCGAAACATGCCAAGTTTCGGCAGTCCAAAGGTTAGGGTATAATCCGCCCTGACACATGGACCGTTCACTTTCCCTGTGTTCGCTTCCATACCCGAAGGCAGATCTGCACTAATCACAATCCCTTCATGTTGCGACAGAATACGAATCACCGCACCGTCGATTCCCATGGCAACCCCTTTGAAACCCGTTCCATAGATCGCATCAATCACAAGGTCTTCTGCCCTGATTTCTTTTCCCATTGCGTCAAAATCCAGATCATCCAAATACACAAGATTTTCCAAAAATAAGTTTCGCGCAATCTCGAAATTGGTTTTCGCATCGCCCTTCAAGTCTCTCGGCTCGCAGAGTAAAATCACATGCGTTTCAACTCTTTCGTTCACAAGATGACGCGCGGCGACTAATCCGTCTCCGCCATTGTTTCCTTTTCCAACAAAAATCCATACCCGCTGACGACACTTATTTTGTTTCATTAGATCCATGCATTTCATCGCCAAGCTCTTCCCGGCATGTTCCATCAAAATGATGCTTGGGATTCCAATTTCTTGGATCGCCGCTTCTTCCAACGCTTTCATCTCTTCCGCCGTTACCAATTTCATCGCTAACTCCTCCTTCTTGAACAGTCCTTCTATCTTCAGTATACCAAAAGAATGATTCGCCGCTATGTAAACCAACAAAAAGACTGGCAGAGAAAACTCAGCCAGTCTTTTGTATTTAACACACTTTTCCCGGATTCAATAAATTCTTCGGATCAAAAGCGAGTTTAATATTCTTCAGCAATTCCATACCGGCGCCGCCTTTCGACTCCTGCAAATACGGTTTCTTTGCATAGCCGATGCCATGCTCGCCGGAAACCTTGCCGCCCAATTCTCGCGATTTCGCGTACATGATTTCAAACACTTCCCGCAATTTCCGTTCCCAGGTTTCCGCATCCAACTCATCCCGCAAAACATAGATATGGAGATTGCCGTCCCCCGCATGTCCGAAGCCCTTAATCCGCACGTTGCATCGCTCCTGCAACTCATCTGCAAACTTCACAAACTCAGCGATGCGGTTTCTTGGCACCACCACGTCGCATTCATCCATCTCGGTTGTCGTCGCTTTAATGGCTTCCAAAAACGCGCCCCGTGCTTTCCAGATCGACTCTTGTCGTTCCTGGGTATTGGAGATCAAGACATCCAATGCTCCGGCTTCCAAACAAATATGAGCGACACGATCATAGGCTTGTTCGATTTCCTCCGTGCTGTTTCCATCAAAGGTCAATAAGAGGTAGGCGTCCGCCGAGCTATCCGGGAAAGTCATGCCCAAAAACTCTTCCGCGGCCAAGATGACGTCCCGCACCATATATTCGATTGCCGTAGGAATGACCTTCGATTTGATAATCTTCGGAACCGTTTCAATTGCCATCTCCAAACTCGGAAACGGAACCAACAAACTGATCGCTTTTTTCGGCAAAGGCAATAATCGCAAGGTAGCTTTTGTCACAAGCGCCAGGGTTCCTTCAGAGCCGACAATCAAATCCTTCAGACTATATCCCGAACTGTTCTTGACGACTTTGCCGCCGATTTCCATAACCTCGCCATTGGGCAGCACCACCTCAAGACCACGCACATAATCTCGCGTCACTCCATATTTCACCGCTCGCATCCCGCCGGCATTGGTGTTGATATTGCCGGCAATCGTCGCGCTCTTTTCGCCCGGATCCGGCGGATAAAAAAGATCCTGCTCTTCCACATACTTGGAGATTTCCATTAGCAAGACCCCCGGCTCCACCGTTAGGGTCAAATTTTCTTCATCCAATTCCAGGATCTGATTCATCTTGCAAAAGTTCAGCATGATCCCGCCGTACATGGCGACAGAAGCGCCCACCAGACCCGTTCCCTGACCGCGGGGTGTAACCGGAATGTTTTGCTCGTATGCATATTTCATAATGGATGAAACTTCTTCCGTACTCCTTACTTCAATCATCACCTCGGGATACTGATGAATGCCGCCCAATTCGTCATGACTGAAATCTTCATTGATCTCCGATTCTCCTACATATACGTACTCTTTCCCGCATAGCGAGACGAGAACATCCACATCATTTTGATTAATTCTCTTGTATTCCATTCCGCTCCCCCTATTCGTTCACAGCCGATTTTAACGCCTCAACAGACAGCTCTCCGGATTTCAATTTTCCGATCAATCCCGGAATGATTTCATACACGTCACCAATAATGCCATAATGCGCAGCCTGAAAGATTGTTGCCTTCTCATCTTGATTGATCGCAATGATGCAATCCGAGTTGTTCATGCCAGCAACAAATTGAATTGCACCGGATACCCCGCAGGTGATGATCAGTTTTGGCTTCACGGTACGGCCGCTCAAGCCAATCTGTTTTCGCGCGTCGATCCATCCCGCCTCAATCAGCGGTCTTGTACAGGCAACCTGCCCGCCCAAAAGATCTGCAAGCTCTTCAATCATCTGCAAATCTTCCTGCTTTTGAATGGCGCGACCCGCCACAACAATCACTTCCGCGTCTTCAATGCTCTGCACTTTTTCTTTTTGCTTCACCTCAAGAACACGAATCTTGGATGCAAGTCTTTCTTGTGCAATCTCACACCTCGTCACAACGCCCTCCGCTGTAGCCTTCCGTTCCAGCGCCGTGAAAATCTTATAGCGGACGGTTGCAAATTGCGGCCGATGATGCGGCGTATAGATATGCGCCATAATATTTCCGCCAAAAGCGGGCCGAATTTGATCCAAATCCGTATTGTCCTGAACATCCAGAATCGTGCAGTCCGCAGTCAAACCCGTCCTGAAACGCGCCGCCACCCGTGGAGCGATGGAACGTCCAATAGTTGTTCCGCCCACCAAGGCGATCGACGGTTTCTTCAACTTGATAAAATCCTCGAAGACCGCCGCATAGGGTTCGATCCGAAAATCTTTCAGGGCTTCTTCGTCATAGACAAAGACTTCATCGACGCCATAATGCAGCAATTCATTGGCCTGATCCGCAATCCCAGATCCCATAAACAGCGCATATACAGGATGATTGATCTTGTCCGCCATCTCTCTCGCCTTTCCGATCAACTCATAGGTAACGGGATGAATCTCCCCTTCTACGTGATCGACATAGACGACGACTCCCTTCCACTCGTCCTTATTGATCTCAATTGCCTGATTTTCTACAAATTCAAAGGCGCCTTTCGGACCTTGCTTTACACAGATTTTACACATCTTGCAGGCAGCATTGATTTCCAATTTTCCACCGATCTCTTCAATGGCTCCAAAGGGACATAAAGCCTTTGCCGCTTCCAAATCGACCACTTGCTCTTGATGAATGATGATTTTTGCCATACTGATTTCTCCTCCTGATTAAACGAATTTCAACTCTTTCAACTTGCTAAACAATTGCTCCGACAGCTCTCCGTTGGATCCGTTCCAGATTTCATGATCTGTATTGCTTGCCGGAGGAAAAATCCGTTTCACTTGCGTTGGCGAACCATTCAGTCCATAATTTTTTTCATCGGTATCCTCAAAATCCTGCAAGCTATAAAAAGGAATCGCCTTGCCTTTCGTTGCCATTTTCAATTTGAAAGACGGCAATCTTGGCTGAAAAATTCCCTTTTCAACAGTAATCAAACATGGAAAGGCGATTTCCGCCACCTCTACCGTACTCGGCATATCCATCTCCACAACTATCGATTTCTCCCTGACTTCTAAAATTCGCAAAACATTGGCAATGTGGGGTATCCCCAAAAACTCTGCCATCTCCGGACCAACTTGCGCCGTATCGCCATCGGTGGTCATCTTGCCGCAAATCACCAAGTCCGGATTCCCCGTTTTTTTCACTCCCTGCGCCAAGGTGTAAGATGTCGCCAATACATCGGCACCGGCAAATTTTCGATCCGTTAACAATGCCCCTTCATCGACGCCCATCATAAAGGCTTCTTTGATCACCGCCGCAGCCTGTGGTGGGCCCATGCTAATAGCCGTAATATGTGCACCATGTTCCTCTTTCAACTTTACCGCCGTTTCAATGGCGTACAAATCATAAGGATTCATCTTCGAATCAATTCCATCCCGCTTCAATACACCCGTCTTTTCATCCACTTCCACTTCCGACGTGCCCGGCACTTGCTTAATGCACACTGCAATCTTCATTACGAAACCTCCCATATCATGTTCTCTCGGTCTACTGGTCTGACCAGTTAATCTGTTTCTATCTTATGGCGAAACGTTTCCCAATGCAACAATTGTTTTTTTATTAACAATAAAATAAGTCCTATCGAACAATATAAGCTTTCCTATCCAAAACTCTTGTTCCGGCATAAAAAAAGCTACCTCTCGGCAGCTTGTGATTCATGCAATTTCTTCATGGTCGTATTGATCGTTTCCAAATGAATCTTCATTGCCTTAATCGCGCGTTTTGAATCCTTTGCGATAATCCCATCGCAGATTTCCTGATGCTGTACCAGCAGTAAATCCCGATTCGACTCTTCCCTCAAAATCATGCCTCGTGCATCCCGAATAAAGGATTCCAATAGCGAAGAAATCGTGTTCAACAGGATAAGGATCAGATAATTGCCGCCAATTTCCGCAATTTTGTCATGGACCGCCTTATCGATATGCACCCGCTCCATTTCATCCGCAGCGGTTCGAAACTCTTCCATCAATTCCTGCAATTCAACACTTTGCTCCGCAGTAATCTTATCGGCCGCCAACGCGACAGCTTCCACCTCAATGACACGGCGCAATTCCAATACATCCTCCGGTTGGCCGCCATTCAACATAAACATGACAGACAAGGGCTCAAAGAAACTACTGTTGATATCGCCTCCGATAAAATTGCCTTCCCCTTGACGACTTTCAATTAATCCGATCATCTCCAATGCGCGAATGGCTTCCCGAATTGAGGCGCGGCTGACACCCAATTGCTCAACCAAATCCCGTTCTGATGGTAGCTTATCTCCCTTTTTCAAGACTCCCGTCATCACCATATTCTGTATTTGCTCAATCACATGCTGATACACTTTTTTGGTTTTCACTTGAACAAACATAGCTTCATCCTTTCATCGCACTCTGATCATTTATATGATTTTCACTATATCATACCTCGATTTGAAAGTATAATCTTTACACCTTTCTTCCGTCACTTCAGGCGATGGCAAAATCCGCGCATAGCCTTTCACCAATGCCGCCTTTACATGCTTATAATCCCACTCCGTATGATTCCGGCAGTAATAAAGGTGAACGGCAAGATCATGAACGGACATCCCCTGCAAAACCCGTTCCGTTCACAGCCGTTCCCTATTCAACGCAGTCATCTCACATGCATTATTTGATTATATCCTGTGTCCATGGTTGAATGAAACGCTCTGTCCATTACTCGGGAATGTCTTATTTTATCAGGTACGAAACAATCACCATCCCAACCACAACCAAAATGGAAATCACAACAATCATCACCAATTGTGTTTTTCGTTGTTCCGGAGACAAATCAGCTCCAAATTTTTTCGACTGCCCAAATCTATTCTTTAAAAAGATTCCCAACACTAGCCCAAGGGGATATCCAAGGACCACCAAAACAGAAGGTTTGTCAAAGATGATCCATAGGATCCCACCCAAAACAACACCCGTAGTGATTCCAATTGCCATCCACATGCCATCAGACCATTGCTTTTTCATCACTTGCTCCTTTCTGCCCTCTCAGAAAATGTATACCCGTTTATCACGTTTCAGAGCCCCCTCCCTGAAAGAATCCGAGTGTGATTCACAACACAGAAAGAATTATTTCCGTTTCCTAGTCGTATATTCACAGGTTTCCTGTTTCGTGGTATGATAATACTCAAGTTTTACTTGGAGGTGTTTGCATGAATCTATTGAAACCAAATCAACTAAAAAAGGGCGATAAGGTCGCAACCATCAGTCTATCCTGGGGCGGTGCCGGAGATAAAGAAATTCTCTGGAGATATCAGCAGGGAAAAGTGCGTCTCGAAACCGTATTTGGCCTTGAAGTTGTGGAAATGGAACATACATTAAAGGGAACCGATTTTATTTATGCGCATCCGGAAAAACGCGCCGAAGATCTGATGAATGCATTCAAAGATCCTTCGATCAAAGGAATTATTGCCTGTATCGGCGGCATTGAAAGCATTCGCATGCTTCCCTATATCGATTTCGAAGTGATTCGACAAAACCCAAAAATCTTTGTGGGCTATTCAGACTCCACAACCACCCATATGATTTGCATGAAGGCCGGCATTTCAAGCATCTATGGTCCCACCCTGCTCGTCGACTTTGCTGAGAATGTAGAAATGCACGACTATACCGTTGAGCATCTGAAAAGAACCCTTTTTACAAATCTTCCAGTTGGTGAAATTAACCCGGCACCGGAATGGACAAGTGAGCATCTGCCATGGATCATCGAAAACAAAAACACCTCCAGATCTTATTCGTCCAATCGCGGGTATGAACTCTTGCAAGGCGAAGGAACGGTTCAAGGACCCTTGCTAGGAGGCTGTCTCGAGGTATTCGATGCCCTGCGCGGCACACCGCTTTTTCCGGAATTAGAGGAATTTGATGGCGCCATCCTATTCCTTGAAACCTCGGAGGACAAGCCGCCCGCGTGGTTCATGGAATGCGCGCTGCGCACCTATGGGATAATGGGCATCCTCGATCGCATCAACGGCATGATCTGGGGAAAACCCATGGATGAAACCCACTATGAAGACTACAAAAAAGTCATTAAGAAGGTACTTGCTGAATTCGGTCATGAAAACCTGCCGGTGCTAACCAATTTGAACTTCGGCCATACCGAGCCCAAAATCTGCTTGCCTTACGGCGCGATGGCAGAAATCAATTGCGAATCGCAATCCTTTTCCATTCTGGAATCGGCAGTACGTTAATCCATTGATCATCAATTTTTATGTAAAAACAGACCTGAGAGGCATCTTCTCTCAGGTCTGTTTCTTATTCCATCTCTTATTCAATATAGTCCCTTGTCAGAGAAACATTATAGCGCTCATCTGTACGACCGTCCCTTTCAACACTCACCTGATATTTTCCAATTCGATAGACACATTCAAGTCTCCAATATTCTCAATATTTATCAATTCGACAAGATCCATGGGGTAAGTCAATGCTTGTGTCGTCACCATATCAGATCCCGGTTCCATCATTTCAACACTCCCCATCAACTCTGAATCAACCAAAACAACCTCAATAATCTCAAGGCCATAGCCACCCGTGTTCCGTTCTCCCGCAAACACGGCCAAATAGTTTTTGCCGTTATCCGTAAAGACATAAGATCCCTCTTTATTTCTTCGTTCTCCCAATTCTTTTTGCGCCTCTTCCGATAGATTCATCGGATCCGCCTTTTCAATCTCTACCAAATTTGAATCTCCACGATTACTGGCTATCAGTTCTGTTCTTTCAAAATCCGACTTTTCTTCAACCGCGCTTGTGCACCCTGCCGCCAATAACGCAATGATCAATACGACTCCAATTAACATTTTCTTTTTCATGTGAAATCCTCCTTAATTGTCTTGTTCTACACTACTAGACTCATTCGTCATAAAAAAGTTTCATCCAAACTGTTATTCATTCCAATCAAAAAGAGGGGCTTCCGCCCCTCTCTTCTTTGCTGCCATGGCTATCCAATCATTCTTTCGTCTTCTACTTCTAACGATTTGCTTTCATCGATCGGCTTCTCCGAGATCCCATCCGTTGATTTCAACTTCTTAAAATAACTTCTCGTCTCATAGACAACTACATTGCTCAAACCCACCAATCCAATTAGATTCGGCACTGCCATTAATCCATTGACGATATCGGCAATCACCCAAATGGCTTCCAATTTCAAAAACACGCCAAGACCGATCATAGAAATATAGAATGCCTTGAAAATCTTGATCCCCTTTACACCAAACAGATACTCGGTGCAACGTTCCCCATAATAACTCCATCCCAGAATCGTTGTAAAGGCAAAGAAGATCAATCCAATGGTCACGATAAACTGACCGACAAAACTCAATCCTCCAGAAAAAGCAGCCGTTGTCATGGCGGCACCGCTTAATTCACCTGACCATTCGCCAGTGATAATCAAAACCAACCCTGTCATGGTACAAATAAGAATCGTATCGACAAAGGTTCCCGTCATTGAGATCAGCCCCTGCCTCACACAAGAATTGGTCTTCGCTGCCGCCGCTGCAATCGGTGCGCTTCCCAATCCAGATTCATTGGAAAAGACCCCTCTTGCAATCCCGCTTTGCACAGCCATCATAATGGTCGCTCCCAAAAAACCACCCGATGCCGCTGTCGGCGTAAAGGCGCTTCTTATGACAAGAGCAATGGAAGAAGGAATCGCATCGGCATGCAGCACCAGGATGATCATAGCGCCAACAAAATAAAACACCGCCATAAAGGGTACGATCGTTTCGGATACCTTGGAGATTTTCTTGATCCCTCCGACAATCACCATGGCCGCCAAACCCGTAAGCACAACAGCTGTCACAATCACTGGAATATCAAAGGTCGTCTTCACTACCGCGGTAATTGCATTGACCTGCGGAAAGGTTCCAATTCCAAAACAAGCAACAAAGATTCCAAAGAGCGCGAACATCTTCGCCAAGAACTTGCTGTTCAATCCGTTCTGCAAATAATACATGGGTCCACCAGACATATTCCCATTGTCGTCGACCTCTCGATATTTAACCGCCAACAAGCCTTCCGCGTATTTCGTTGCCATGCCAAAGAAAGCCGCAATCCACATCCAGAACAAAGCGCCGGGGCCGCCCACTTTAATGGCCGTTGCTACCCCCACAATATTCCCGGTGCCGATCGTTGCCGCCAACGCGGTACACAATGCTGCAAAACTGGAAACGTCCCCTTTTGCAGCCTGTTCATCCTTCGAAAACAGATACTTGATTGCCAACGGCAACTTGAAGATCTGCAGCAAACCCAATCGCAAGGTTAAGTAAAAGCCTGTTCCAACAAGCAAGATCAATAGCGGCGGTCCCCATACCAATGAATCGATTCTTAATAATAACTCCATAATTCCTCCAAAACGTGTAATAAATCGAATGATATCACGTTTCCTTATGAAGCGCAATTGTGCTTGATGCGCGAACATCGCAGCGTTTCACAAAATTTTTAACATTCCATGAATGTTTGCTTCGAATCATTGGACCAACGGATTTTTCAGCAAAAACCATCGTATTCCGATGAATATTCATTATGGAGAATTGGAAATTTTATCAATAAAAAAAAGTCATCTGATCGCGATGACTTTACTTGTCTATTCAAGAAATTGGATGATTCCTCGCCACTGTTGCATCTTTTTTTCGTAGGCAATGGCATTGGCAGGACTTGTAGAATAATAAGGAATCATTTCGATCTGCGGCAACGCTTCACGAAACTGCCTGTTGTAAACATCCCGCGCCTTGCTGCCGTTTGCGATCACAAATCGGATGCTGGGATATGAGCGAATCAATCCGACAATATCATTATACTCCGCATTTTTGATATCCTTATCGAGACTGCCTTTGCGTTCGCAGGATTGCATCACATCCCATACGGCAATCCCATTCTCCATCACGTGGGCCTTTCGTATTTCATAGGGATCGTCCCGGTGAAACCCAAGCAGATCCCCCATGATTCTCCAAAATTGATTGCGTCCATGACCGTAATATTCCTGAACCTCCAAAGACATGACACTGGGCATGGTACCCAAAATCAAGATCTTTGGATTCTCTCCAACTATGGGTTCAAATGAATCAATTCTAGCCATCCTCGCGGACCTCCCCATTCATCTGCTATACTTCTGCATCCACAATAAATTTCCTGATTGCAATCGCAATCCCCTCTTCATCATTGGATGCTGTTACAAACTGTACCTTCTCCTTCACCAAATCCGGCGCGTTTCCCATGGCAATGCCCAATCCGGCATACTCGAGCATCGGCAAATCATTGTCGCCATCCCCAATTGCCATCATCTCGTCTTGTTTGATTCCGTAGATTTCGCCAATATGTTTCAAGGCTTCCCCTTTTGATACTTCTCGATCGACAAACTCCAGATAATGCGCTTTCGAGGTGCACACATTGACAGTCTCCTGCAATTCCGCTTGAAGCTCAACCTTGTATGCCTGAATGGATTCCACCTCATCAATCCACAGCAGTTTTGTAATCCCCTGCTGAATAATCTCTTCGTAATCATTGATTTTTATCGGCTGCACATTGGACAACTGTTTGTACGCATGGACCTGCTCATTCAATTCATTTACATACAATTGATTGTTTGACCAGATGATAATCGTTGTTTTTCGCTCTTCTCCCAAAGCAATGATCCGTCTTGCATCTTCCGGGCTAACCCCTTGTTCATACAAGATTTCCATGGATTTGGAATCGACAATCATTCCCCCATTATAGGCGATAATCGGGGATTTCAATCCAAATAACTCCACAAACGGAATAGCCCCTTGAACCGGCCTTCCGGTACAAATCGTGACAAGGATTCCCTTCGCCTTGGCTTCTTTCACTGCTTCAATCGTTGATTCGCTAACTTCCCGGTTACTATTTAATAGCGTTCCATCCACATCCAGCGCCACAAATCTAATCATTGTTTCCCTCCAAAACTGAAATTTATGACATAACCATATCATGAAATGCGCGACTTGTGTTGCAATTGATTTATCTTTTTATACCTTTACGCTTGTTCAAAAAAAGAGGAGCATTCGCTTCTTGCAATTTCTTTTCCGAATTAGTTTTGATTTCTTCTTGCTCGAATTTTTACCATTTCCTCATCCAGAGTTTCCCAAAATAACAGCACGGAGCAGTTCGTCATCCGAAGAAGCGGATCAATTATGGATCGAACCACCGACAACTTGAACGCTGTTCTTTCGGGCTCATAGAGGAGATAAAAAGCAATCACTTGCAGAACCTCATCGGCAGGATTGCCTGCACAGCATCCCTCAAAATCAATTCCGACGACGCGCTGCTCAGCCCACAAAAAATTCCGCAAATTGATATCTCCCATAATTTCCTGATGCTCTTCCGCCTTTAGACTTTCATAAAAGCCTTGCATCCAAGCGAGCAATCGAGTGAGTATTTCAGTCCCCTTCGCTTGATCATTTTCTTTCTCCGCTCGTTCCAACGCCTCTAAAACCGTGACACCCGAAAGATATGCCATAATCAATTCTTTCTTCTGATCGTCAAACACAATCACACGCGGACACAATTGCGGCGCAATCTTCAGCAGATGCTGGTAGATCTCTTTTTCCCGCCAATAGTCCTCGAAAGAAGCAAAGTCTTTCACCACCACCGCTTCTCCATCCCACTGACAAAGCCGCACATCGTTCCGCTTTGAATTCATGGGAACGCATTGCTCCAACACTCTCATTTCTGCTGCCATGATGGACCCAGCTCCACTTTGATCTTCGCATCCTCTTGAAATCCATCCAATTCCTTCACAACGCCAAGCATCGCGTTTCGAAGAATATTTTGAACAAAGGGAACTATGGAAATCGGCTGATCATTCACAGTCAATCGTACTTGTGTTTGATCGAGCACGCAATCTTCCCGCTTTCGCTCCCCCTTTAAAATGGCTGCGCAAAGTTCCCGACAAGTCCCCCCGCACGCGGTACAACAGCTTGCCGGAAAATCCGGCAACAATTCAAAGGTTGTTTCTTCAACGCAATCAACCAGCGCCATCGGATCTTCCAAGACACTGATGGCCGGCACACCCCGATACGCGTCAATCGTGTCTGCAATCTTCCCGGAAACCATAAATACATGATCGCTCCAACGTTCGTCCAAATCTTCCACGTTGTCGGCGGTAAGAATAATCGGTGTGTTCGCTTCCCGAATTCCTTCAACGACTAAGTAATCCACATCATAAAATCGAGCCATGGCATACAAGTCCAATCGCTCTGAAAACAGCACGTCGGTTTCATGCAAGCCCCGTGCCGTCACTAATTCCGCGCCTGCCTTCCGATGGCGATCCGTATTGGTTCCATCTGTATCCATTTGAAATCCTTCATAATGAATATCCTTAATGCTGCCCACACGATAGTTTCGCTTTCGCAACTCCCGAATAATCGTTTCAATCGTGGTTGTTTTGCCTGATTTTGAATACCCGATAACGGATAATACCTTCATCTGTTTCCTCCTCGTATGCTATATTTAGACCTAGTTTAAAATTCTTAGTTCTGTGTTAAAAGCATGATCATCGGTACAATCATCATACAGATCACATCTTGTCGTTTCAGCTGAAGTTTCCGATACTGCGAGCGCTTTGCCCCAATCCGGAAACCACGGCTCTCAATGGTTGCCGCCAATCGCTCCGCCTTGTCCAATGTCGATAGAATCAAGGGAATAAACAAGTAGGCAATCACCTGAATGCGACGTTTCATCCGAAGATGCTTCACATCAATTCCCCTCAACTGCATGGCCACGAAGGCATCCTGCACTTCTTGCACAAAGATCGGCAAAAATTTCACCCCAATGGCCACCATCAATCCAATCACATAGGGCACTTTCAGTTGCTGAAGCGCTTGCAATAAGTCCCGCATGCTGGAAGTTGATAAAATCGCCCCGGACAATAGAACAATTCCCACTCGAAAAACATATCCCAGTCCTCGCTGCAATCCGACGACCGTAAGAATCTGGATTCCAAAAACCTCAATGAGCGCCTCGCCTTCATGAATAAAGATACTTTGAACAATGATCAATCCAAGAAAGACAAGGA
This sequence comes from Eubacteriales bacterium, assembly GCA_030625815.1. Taxonomy (GTDB): domain Bacteria; phylum Bacillota; class Clostridia; order Tissierellales; family GPF-1; genus GPF-1. The sequence goes on along the minus strand of DAOUQF010000001.1, from coordinate 104,667 downwards.
GAATCTTTGAAAAGCGCCGCAATAACAAATGAAATGGGACACGAAAAACCAATCCAAATCCAATCCCAATCAGCGATAAGCGGAAAAGGCTCATCCAATCAGAAAACATGACCGCCAAGGTCGAAAGAAAGAACACCACAAAGATCTTGGTCCGAGGATCAAATTCAATCTTCTTCATACAGACCTCCATCATCCAGTCGCAAGATTCGCTGGCTCATCTGCTTCACAAAATCCTGATCATGGCTAATCATCAAGATCCCCACCCCGGATTGGTGAATTTCTTGCAGATAGTGTCCCAATTCGGTCTTTCGAACTTGATCAAGTCCCGTGGTTGGCTCGTCCAGCATCAAATATTCCGGTTGATTCATTAAAATCGTTGCCAACGCCAATCGCTGCTTCTCCCCTTGACTCAAACAATGGGTCGGACTGTTTTGCGCATCTAAGAGGGAAAATCGTCGCATCATTTCTACTGCTCGATCCCGTCCTTCAGGCGTCTCCCCACCTTGAAACCGAAGGGAGAAAAGCAATTCTTCCATTATTGTCGGGCAAAAGATTTGACAGCTGGGGTTTTGAAACAGATATCCAACTTTCCGCCCCACTTCAAAAAGGGCATACTCCGAAACCGGAACCCCGTCCAATCGAATTTCTCCTCCGCTTGGTTTTTGAATCCCAATCATGAGTTTGCTTAGCGTCGTTTTCCCAATCCCATTGGCTCCCACCAAAGAAACAAATTCCTTTTGCTCCAATTGAAAACTAATCTCTTTAAAAATGGTCCGTCCGCGAATTTCATAAGAGATCTTATTTGCTTCGTAATACGCCATGCTTCCAACCCCTTCTTCTTATCCCGAAATTACCTCTTCGATCAGTTTTTGATTGATCACCCGATAGATCCGATCCGCAATTTGTAAATTTTTCTCTTCATGTTCCACCATAATCAGGGTTTTTCCAGCATCCCGTAATTTCTGCAGCGCTTCGCCGATCAATTGACGCCCATCCGGATCCACCTGCGCCATGCATTCATCCAGAATCAAAATTTCTGCTTCAAGACAGTAAATCGACGCCAAGATCACCAACTGCTTTTCTCCACCCGATAAATGGTTGGGATTCCGATAGCGCAGATGATGAATCTGCAGCAAATCGCATACCGCCGTCATTCTTTCTTCCATCACTTCGGCTGTTAACTGATAATTCTCCATGCCAAAAACCCATTCATCCTCAACATGAGAAAAGAGAATTTGACAGTCCGGATCCTGATAAACCGTTCCCATCTTTTGAATCAGTTCATCCTGATTCCAAGTCTCACGATTTTTTCCCTCAATCAGAATCTGTCCAGAAACATCCGGCCACTTTTCCATGCTCAAGTTTCCGTTGATCAACCGCAACAATGTCGATTTTCCACAACCGCTCAATCCGACGATTCCGGTAATCTGGCCGCCGTAGAATTCCGCTCTGGTCTCCCGAAACAATGGTTTCTCCTTTTGATAACAAAAATCCAAGCCTTGGATTTGAACCATAGCCTCTTTCATTATTTCTGCACATCTGCGGTTAAGGCATATTTGCACCAATGCTGGCTAAAGGCATCTTTTCGAATAATCATTTGATAGGGTCCCTTCCCGCCTTCATCTCGAGTGCCAATCGGCTCTCCATCCCGTTTATAGGCAAGATACACATTGTCCTCATCCAATATCTTCTCCATTGAGACAGAAACCGCGTATCCATCAACGGCGGACACCACAACCCCTTTCGCATTCTGCAAATCCACTCCTGAATCTTCAAGGATGGTTTTTAACAAGACACCGGTATACTGGTGTTCAACCGCCTCTTTTCCATTCGTCTTTAGATTTGCATGAAAATCAGATTCGCCCAGCGCCTGGATCTCCCCCATACTTCGGCTGAGGATTTCTTCCCCATTCACAAACACCTTGAAAACAGCATTTTCATTCAATGCCGCTTTTTCCGATGCGGCGCCGCGGTTCAAGAATCCGGTCACGCCGAGAATCACAGCCAATACCATGATAATCCCGATAATCCATCGATTTTGTTTATTCTTCATCTTTGCCTCCTTGCATCACCAGATAGGGAACAATCAGATCCTCAGCTCGAAATTCACCGTGGGTTCCCCCCTCTTCCTCCGCATGCATCCCATGATCGGCAGTAATTATCACTTGTCCATCCCACATTTCCACCAAATCACGAACATAACCGTCAACGGCTTCAATGCGCTCCCAGGTAAGCTCGCCTTGAGGACCGCTCATGTGCCCCGCATCATCTATGCTGTGAAAATGCACCATCGTATAGGCATATTTCTGAGAATCCAACCGCTCCATCGCCGTTGTAAAAATTTCATCATCACTGGTTCCATTCTGATTCTGATCGAGATTCAATAGCGTTTCACCCGCGATATTTAAAATCTTCAGTTCGCCTTCCACCAAAAGACTTTTTTCCCCGCGTTCACTCACATCGTCAAAAATTGTTGCGCACTCCAGCTCGCGCACGCTACGATCATGCACCCCATTGACCGCCGGCGATTGTCCCGTAATCATGGCGGCAAATCCCGCATTGGTCACCGGTTTGTAGACGGATGTCGCCATCGCAAACTCCGGTAGGGACGCCAGATAATAATCCGGATGCATTTTCACCAGGTCTTGATACTCCGCATACGAAAATCCATCAAGAAAAATCATCAAAACGGGAACCTGATGTTCCAGATAGTATTTCGCATCGTGATAAGCATCCATAATTGATGCTTTTGGCGGATCGACAATGATCCCAAGGAGATTGCGCATAGAGGTGTTCGAATCCAATCCTCGATAATGAATCTCTCCATTTTCCAATTCGATCGATCCATCCAAAGCCGACTCATACCGTATCTCCCCGGAATGGCTCATCAGCAGCACCTGCCGATCGACGGAATCCAGCAAATCACTCAGAGGAATGACCCGTTTTTGCTTCATCACTTCAATCGATATGTCCCCGGAGCGACTAACTCCATCGGTCTGCATAACAATCCTGTGATCCCTTGCAAGCAGTTCCCCCGTGGAAAAATGATGATTCTCACCCTCTATAATCAGCGTCAACCCCGTATCATACACCAGGTCTTCCGATTCATCCTTAATAAGGATGATCTCCTTGATTCGTTTCACACGACTGTTTACCGGATGTTTCTCCGAAATGTAGTACCACTGTTTGTCCTCGGAATACGAAAGATAGGTGTCATCGACACTTTCGCCGCCAATCCGCACCATAAATCCATCCTCCGCAACAAGCATCCAGTCATAGTGCCGATACAAGGCGAAATCTTCTACCAAACCCTTCACTTCAACCGCTTCGACCTTCTCTTTATTCCATTCAACCTTTATTTTTTCCAAACTCGGCCATACCTCATGGACTTCAATGGTTTCCGTCACATCTCCTTTAATTTCTAAAGGAGCAAGCGTCTCCGCCTGCTGACACCCTGAAAAAACCAGTAGTATTCCGACCACAAGGAAAAGAATCGCAAAACGCTTCTCATTCTTTCTCTTCATTTTTTCTCCTCCCCGTCGCTTGAATTCGGCAATAAATCTGATATGCAATCACACCGCCGATTCCACCAGACAGCAAGGCACTCGCCAAACTCATCAACAAGGGAATCCAAGGCAAACGAAAGAACACCAAATTGGTTAAGTAGGTTCCCGTTACATTCGCCACCATTCCAGCGAAAAAGAAATCAATGGGAGTTTCCCATTTGCGACGGAATGTGAAAAAAACCAAATCAATCATCAAACCAGGCAATGTATACGTAAGAATACTTATCAATCCATGACTCCCAAAGGCTCCTGTAACGACAATCATCAAGGCTTGAATCAATGCCGTTATCGTTGGTACTCCTCGCTTGCCAATCATTCCTGCCGCCAGAACAAGCCAAAGCATGTAAAATCCGCCGGCAAAGGCGCCCCCCGGAATAAAGAGAGGCCCCGTCACCATATGAGCCAGCGGCACAACGATCGGCTTTGTGGCAATCCCCAGGGATGCCATCAAAGCCATTAAGACCAATTCATAAATACTAAACCCCCGCAATCCTTTCATCTCAACTCCTTCGGACTATTTCACCGTAATCTTAGCAACCCCTTTTATCCATGTTGTTGAAAACTCAGTATTTTGCACCATTTGAACCAAATTGTCCGGCTTACTGAGCGCTTCCCCATTTCGAACGATTGCCAAGAGGGTTTCTTCATCAACTTGATCTGCCGTTAACACGACCTCATACCCGTCAGCCGCAGTGATCGTAAGCTCGTTGAAACTCTCAACATGCAAGAAATCCAAAACATCCAGCAGGCGGTAGCCTTCCCAATCCTCCGGTTTCTTTTCATCATTTTTCGTTCGCTCCGTATGAAGCGCAACTCGCTCTAGTTTTCGTTCCGCTTTGCTGCTTGAGAGAGTAAAGGATCCGTCCGCCAAGCCATCAAATTCGATCTCCCACTCAGCTGACTGAACAACTGCCTCTGCAACTTGTGCATCAGTTCCCGATTCAGCTTCCTCCGCCTCAACGACAATCGCATTTGCCCCATCCCCAATGGTGATGGAAAGCAAGTTTTTCACCTTCGTGTTTTTTGGGTATTTGACATCGAATTTAACCGTGTTCGTTCTATCGTTGTTCACATAAACAACCGCATCCTTCAAGGCGCTCTTTGACACTTCCACTACATATCCATCATTTGAGGCCAACACAAAATATTCGCCCTCAAGGTCCGTCAATTCCACCACCTGATCCAAACAAACGCCAACAGAATCATTGGTCGTAAATTCACCCAATAATTGCTTCGCTTGCTCAGCAGAAACAAAAGACACGTTCGCCGCATCCATCACGGTCACACTCTTAATGTTCATTCCCTTTGGCAGATCAATTCCCGTAAATAACGGCGCCTCTTCTCCCGTGATTTTCAAGTAGGCTTGATTCGCCACATCCGCGCTTTCAGTCTTTTCAAATCCGTCCGATGCAACAAATTCCACCTTTGTAAATTCCGCATCAACATATGCCGCTAAAAGATCTTTCATCATAATGGCTTGATCTTCATTTTCATAATATGTATAGACTTCTGAAGGAATCCCTTGGCTGGCCGTTTCAATAAAAACAATTTTACGGTCATTCGCCTCAACGACTGCGTCTTCAACCGTCTCAGAGAAAAATTCTATAGATGCCAGGTTCGACACATAATACATGGAGCGAACATCATCAATGGCAACGCGCAAAGGCATTTTTTTCTCGCCCAATGCTTCACCGTCAAATTCATAGGCTAAAATAATCTCTTTCTCCACCAAGATTTCATAAGGCACATCAATGGCATATCCATCTGCCGCGGTAAACCGCATGCTCGAATAATCCCCTTGTGACAAACCTTGCTCTTGCAGCAAATCGCCCAATACAATGCCCTTGACCTGATTTACACTTTCTTCACCACTTGAAGAAATATTTTTCACCTCGCGAGTAACCGCTTCTCGCTGATAGATGTCATCATAGGCGATCGCAAAAGATACGCCTTCACCCGTAAACACCAAATCTCCCTCGTAATGATAGCCTGCCTCCACTGCCGCAGGCGATTCCGGAGCTTCGCTTGTCTCCGACGTAGCGCAGCCTCCAAATATCATTAAACCCATCAAAACAACCAAACCTAAACTAAACCCCGATTTCCACTTTTCACTCATTTTCCGTCTCCTCCTTCACCTTAATGCATGCATTAATCGCATCAACAACACCCTGACTGGTCATTGTCGCCCCAGTTATCGCTACCACTTCATTGGATAATTCTTTTCGATACTTAACCAACTCAAGAGCTGGATCCGTAGAAAGCAAGGTGCGTGAAAGGAACCACTCCTCCTCAACATAGGATCCATAGCCATCCGATTCTTTGCTGTAAACCACCTCTACCTCAATAACTTCTTGCTCGGCAATCACCACATCCAATAAGATCCAATCCTCATAGCCCTCTCCGGCGGTGAGAAACCGCTCTTCGTCCTGATCCAATCGATAACGAAGCAAAACATGCTCATCCCCTGTGTTTTTCTCGCCCTTTCCATATTTTGCTTCAAAGCTTTCCATCTCAGGGGCGAACCGTTTCGCAAGAGGCGTGGCTTGATTGTGAATCGCCCATCCTCGTATGGAAAATATGATAATCACAGTGATACCAGCCCATAAAATTTGCTTGATTCTTTTCATTTCTCACCTCCATCGGTAAATCAATCCAAAAAAAAGCATTCTTTCCATAAGAAAGAATGCTAAAAAAAGCTTTACTATTCTTCCTTTCCAAACACGGGAGGCAATTGAATTTCTTCGTTTACCCATAGGTTTACCGCTCATAGTTTCCCGTAGAACGATAGACTCGGAATTATCGCTATTCAATTAATCGGTACCGTGAATTTAACGATGTAATATATTTACAGTTTATATCATTCGCACTTGCTTTTCAATATGCATTTAGCAGCTCATCAATTTTTCCCTATTCATCCACAATAAATCGTTTTCCATAACAATTTCTTGATCCCGTTGGATAGTTTTCGTCGTACTTTCACATAAAAGAGAACCAAGCTCTGACGTACGCCGCCCATTCAACACCCGTATTCCGGATATAAAAACACCTGATAACCAAAGGACACGCCTTCAGTTATCAGGTGTTCATTTTCTAGTTTGCAATAATACTTATTCCTTAGGAATCGTTCGAACACTGTCGCATCCTTCGAATTCCATCAGTTCATATGTCCATCCCGTCAGACATGCACCCGTATCTCCCGGCTGAATATCAGTCTCTTGCGTAGCAAAGTGCAAGACAAGATCAGTAAATCCATCTCCGTTTACATCTTCATACGAAGGCGCTTTATCTTGTGGTGCTGCTCCCGCAAATACAACAGTTTCAAAATCTATTGTCGTAACATCAAAGCATGCACTGCCCAAAATTCCTACCGGAATAACACCTTTGTTTTTCAAATTGATGCTATTTGGGAAGCTGCCTGGTTTGATGTCAATGTTAATTAGTGTTCTTACTACGTGAATCAGAACTTCCTGATCCCCGTATTCATTCCCTTGTCCATCCATTGCAGTAATGACAAATGGATAATCTCCTGCAGGGGTTGCCCAAGGAACAGTAAAGGTAATTTCCACTTCAATTTCATCATACTTCCAGCCATCTACAATTTCAGATGTCAGCCATGCTTCAAACCCCGGTTCGGCTTCAAAGTGCAAATCTTCGACATATGCAAGCGATTCTTTAATTGCATCGCCCACTTGATCGAGCCACGAACCAGATTCGGTAACAAACATATGACCGCCTGTAATCCCCGTCCAGTACTCCCAGTACACGCTTGCATACGTTGTTGAGTGACTTTCCAAAAGCTTAATCTCTTCATCAGCCATATCCGCTAAAACAGTTTGAAGATCAAGATCGTCAGGTGTACCCATAATCGCATCTCGACCCGGGTCGCCACCGGTAGACCAAGTGCCCATCATGCCGGGAACGTCTTCGTTCAAATCGCAATCATGCGGTACATTATCCCCAAAGTTCAAGAGCACTTTCTCCGCACCCGTTCGCCAATTTACACAACAATCCGCATAACTCTCATAAAAAATTCGAGTATAATCCTGCGGACCGTCTCCACCGCTGCCAAGAGCCAATCCGGCAATCGCAGTATCAACGAATGCATTGTTTGAAGTTACTCCCTGATCCAAGCTATATGGATAATCGCCTGGATATCCATAAAACGCTTCATATCCACATGAGGCATAAGAGCCTACATAATCCATATACGACATGACGCCATAATCAAAATCAATGCCATGCACGCCGCCCCATGTATCCAATTCAGACATCAACGCGCCAGCATTTGCTTTCGCAGCATCGATGACGCCACTCATGCTTCCTGTTAAGTCAAACGCAAAAACAATGTCAGCTTCTTCTGGCAAATCAAATGTAACCAATTTAATTTCATCGGTAGAAGAACCCGCAATTAACACCGTTTCCAAGAATGATGGCGCCACATAGGCGCTCGCCGCAGACGCTAGATTCAGAATCAGCAACATGGTCAGTACGATACCTAAAACTTTTCTCATACCACGTTTCATTTTTCTTTCTCCTTTCATCTGATTAAATCTATAGCCATACAAATCATATTACGCAACGTCGTTTCTATAAGTTCATCGCCTCCTTCCGTGTGCAAACAGCCAGTAAAGCTGCCAATTATCCCTGAGACGCTGGAAATTTCAAGCTCGAATTCAATCCCCCCCTTTCAAAAAAAACAAAAGACCGCCATAGAACATGGCAGTCTGACAATCCTTGCATCTTTTCGATACTTTAGACTCACAACTTTGCGCACTTATCTTTCGACAAGCTTGCCTTTTTACATCCTAAAGTTTTGTTGGATTCTTCGAGATACAACTAAACTTCCGACTAGCAATTGGAATCTATTGCCTTTTTAATAAGCATATGCCCGAATCGTTAGCTTTCGTTTATGTTTCCGTTAAATGATTACCCGCTGGAAATTGAATGAAACACGTAAAATTTGACAATTCAATTCAACACCAAAAGCCATCGCAAACCCGCAAATAAAAACCACCAATTCTCCCCAAAATTCAGGTGAATCGGTGGTTCATCAGCACTTTTCGAAATGGAATTACTCCTCATTTTTCAATCCAGCGCCACATAATGGAATCAGGACTTTCCCAAACGATTCACGGTTTTCACTCTTATAGACGGAATAAAAACCTGCAAAGGTTGCCGCTGTAGTCGTTTCTACATAAAACCCTTTTCCAGCAAGCGCTTTTTTGGCATCCAAAATTTGCTTTTCTGGCGCGATGATAATTTCACCTGCAGTCGCTTGAATCGCTTCAAGAACTTGCTTCCCTCGCAAAGGATTGGCAATTGCTATGCCTTCCGCCAATGTGCCTGTGTTTACAACCTCTTTTATTGATTGCTCTCCCCTAATAAAGGCTTCATAAATTGGTGCGCACGTTTCAGCTTGAACCGCAATGATTCTTGGCATTTTCTTTATTAGATTCAGATGATGCAATTCCCGGAATCCATAATAACACCCTAAAACCAAGGTTCCATTGCCTAATGGAAGAAAGACCGAGTCCGGGATGGCGCCCTTTAACTGCTCATATATTTCATATGCAAAGGTCTTGGTGCCTTCATAGAAAAACGGATTATATACATGACTGGCATAAAAAGCATCGCCCTTCTCTGCCGCACGCAAAGCCGCTTCAGCGGTATCTTCTCTGCTCCCATTCACGATATGAACCTTTGCTCCATAAGCGGAAATTTGCTTGATTTTTTTAACGGAGGTTGCCTCAGGAACAAAAATTTCACACTCAATCCCAGCTCTGCTCGCATAGGCTGCAATAGAAGTTCCCGCATTCCCGCTGCTGTCTTGAATGACTTTCTTACTCCCTAATTCTTTCGCTTTGGCAATTAAAACGACTGCGCCCCTGTCTTTAAATGATAAAGTCGGCATGGCATAATCCAATTTCACCCATACATCTGCCATTCCTGGGTCAAGCGGGAGGATCGGCGTTACCCCTTCTCCCATGGAAATCTCTTTCCAAACCTTACTGCCTTGCTCAAAGGGCAGTGCCTCAATATATCGAAACAAGCTCCATTCTTCCTGGATGATATGATCTCTAGAAAATTCAAATTCTGGTTTCTCCAGATCAAACAGGCCGCCACACTCGCATCGAAATGCAGGGGTATCAAGCTCGTATTTTAATCCGCATTTATGGCATTTATACTGGGTCGTCATAAAATCACTCCCTCACCGATTTGCTCTTTACTCTTTCCAAAATTAATCGAAAAATCATCCATTCTCAACCCGCTTGCCTGGTTTTACAATTACAGCAATCGCCAACTGCCTCGATACATGCAATAGGAACCATTTTTCTATTGCATTCATTCAGCTAAATATCTGGTTGCTATAAAAATAGAGGAGAATCGCTCCTCCTCATACGCTTCATCACTTCATCTTTTTTTTTCACACCATTTATATTTCCTATGATTTAAATGATTTCCACGCCTTTATTTTTGCCCAAGTACGCTCTGACAATAACCCCAATAATATAAATCCTGCAGCAATGCCAAGAACCATACCCTGAATCAGATCTGAGACTCCTCCATATCGATGCAAAATGAAATACAATGCCAATAACCAAATCCCAATTTCCATTCGCCTATTCAACTTCATTGTTTTCCTCCTCGATTTATTGACGCTTGATTTCTTCTGTTCTCATTTTACCACAACTTCTGCCTATTCAAGTAGCCGAGTCACTTACAAAAGGAAACTTTTCTTTCCATTCATCTGTTTCCTGTATTCTTTCCTCTGCCACCGGGCTTCTTTGTCTGCTGATTTTTGGCCCTGGATTTCCCGAAATTTCTAGGCTTATGATTCGCTTTCTCATTTTTTCTTTTTTGATTGCCTTTCGACTTCGACTTTTCTCGATATTTTTCCCGGCTTTGCTGGATTGCAATATTGAACAGCAGATAAGGATGATTCTCCACACATGCCATTTCTTTGCCTTGAAGCTTTTCAATCGCTTTCAATCGAGGCATTTCTTGATTGTTGCAAAAGGATATCGCCGTGCCGCTCATTCCCGCTCTTCCCGTTCGTCCAATCCGGTGAATATAGTTTTCCGGAACAGCCGGTATATCCATGTTTACAACATGGGATAGGTTCTCGATATCAATCCCTCTCGCCGCAATATCCGTCGCACCCAAGACCCGTATTTCCTTATTCTTAAATAACGACAAAGCTTCTAGTCTTTCTGTTTGATTTTTATCTCCATGGATCGTGCTAGCGCTTATATTCGCCGCTTGAATCATTTTAAGAACCTGATCCGCTTTCTTCTTTGTTCTTACAAAAACCAATACTGAATTAAAGGATTGATCCTGAAGCAAATGAAGCAACAAGTCAGTTTTATCTGGTTCGTCCACATAGTAGACTTGTTGTTTGATTCCAGTTTTCCTTGAAGGTTTTCCTTTTACTTCCACTCGCGCGGGATTCTTTAAAAAAGAATTAGCTAACTTTGAAATTTCATTTGGCATCGTTGCCGAAAACAACATGTTTTGTCTCACTTCCGGCAAACTAGCGAGAATGGCTTTCACGTCTTGAATCATGCCTAAGTCAAGCATTCTGTCCGCCTCGTCAAGCACCAAAAACTCAATGCTGCCTAAGTCGATCATCCCTTCTGCAATCAAGTCCAGAAGCCGCCCTGGCGTTGCAACCAATATACTCGGCTCTCTTTTCAATGCCTTGATATTGCGATTAATTGGCACTCCGCCATAAACAACACTGATTTGAACCTCCAAATACTGCCCATAGGTTTTAAAGCTCTCCCCGATTTGAATAGCCAGTTCTCGAGTCGGTGCCAGAACCAAAGTCCGAATTGGATGATAGGCTTCTCGATCGGCACTTTCTTTAGAAAGCAAATGCAAGATCGGTATCGCAAAGGCAGCCGTTTTGCCGGTGCCGGTTTGTGCGCATCCAAGTAAATCCCTACCGCTTAGTACAATCGGAATTGCCTTTTCTTGAATGGGTGTTGCTTTTTTATAGTTTTGCCCCTCTACCGCTTTCAGGATAGCTGAATTTATGTTCAAATTTTTTGATAGCATTGTTTGTCCCCTCTTCATGAATACTTCCTATATTTTATCACACTTTTTGAAGCGAATTGCCTCAATGCGAAAGCGAAAAAGAACCCAATCGCATACACGCCATTGGGTTCTCAGTCCTACCTTTACTCTACCTGTCAAATAGTCCGCCAGACTTCTTGTTTCGGAATGCCTTTCTCGTTTCGACGGATTGCTTTTCCTCTACCACTTTCTTATATCCTTGTTGCGCACTGACCTTCTTCTTTTCTTCGATCAGTTTTTTCATGCGTTCCATGTTTTTATTTGCCATATCTTGGGTCTCCTATAATTTGAATGCATAATTCTTCGCCAAAATTCACTCTGGCAAGTGTCCTAATGGATGTTTTTTTATATGTTTATCCATTGTACCACAATTTTTCATACTATTGTACCCGAAATCTACTCGACCGGCTTCATTTGCTTGAATGATTCCATTTCCAATTCTCTCTTGCAGTATCGACCGCACTCCGGTCTCGCATATGATATCGATTCAATAAATCATAACAATTCGCAAAGATGTCTTCCGCTTCTTCCCAATCGGCAGCATCCATCGCAACAAATAACATCCGTTTAACTTCCATGGAAATCTGTTTTTGTTTCTTTTGCATTTGAACCTCGTTTCCTTGAGCTTGACCATATAATCATACTGAAACATCAACGATCAAGTGCCTTTAATTAACATTTATCTCATATTGAGTTCATATTTCCGATCAACAAATTCCCGGCCCCAAACACTGATCTGCGCCTCAGAAACCAGTTCAAATCCTTCCCTCGTATACATGGCAGTCGCTTTTTCTTGGTCGGATGTTGTCAGCAGCCAGACTTTTTCATATCCCTTCTCACGGCAAAATTCCATCGCCTTTTGAAAAAGTTTTTGACCCAATCCCACACCGCGATACTTCGGAGCAATGATGAACCATCTCAATTGCGCTTCCTCGTCCGTATGACCAAGAATAGCAATATTACCGATCATTTTTCCATCCTTTTCCGCAATAAAAAACCGATCTCTTTCCGTCGAGTAGCGTTCCGTGAATTCTGAAAATGTTTTGCACACATACCCTTCAAATTCCAAATCATATCCGCATTCCTCGTGATAGATCTTCGCGTGCAAGTACGCCAGATAACCCAAATCTCCCGGCCTCAGCTCTTCCCGTATTGAAAAACCCTTCAAAGATTCCTGTTTGTTTGTCGATTCATTCATTTTGCCTACAATCTCTTTCATCGATTTTACCATCCCCGTTTTTCCATCGTCGCTTAAGTGCTCGATCAATTCTTCGATCTGCTCATTTGCTAATGTTTCAAGGACTTTCAATTCTGATAACCCATTATTGGTTAACATGAGAACATTGACCCGCATATCTTCTGATGACAACGCCCTATCCATCAATCCCATCATCTCAAGTTTTTTTAAAACGCGGCTTAAATATCCTCCATCAATATCCAGTTTCGATTTCAAGATTTTTGATGTACACTTCGATGTTTCCCGAATCTCAAACAAGATGCGAACTTCATGCAAAGTAAATTCCGATTGAAGCAAATACCGATTCATTAAACCAATCAAATTCGTGTACTCCCGATTGAACGCTCGTATTTCTTCCACAATCGACAACTTTCGACTCATACAGACACCCCCAGTATACAATCGATTATATCAATTTAGTTGACTTTGTCAAATTGTTTTATTCGCATCAAGCGCGCCTTCCGTCCAGACCGCCCTTGCATCTACTCCATGTTTTATTCAACATATACGTAAACGTCTCATCCGTATCCGGACTGTAAAATTCCTTAGACATTCCAAAAAGGATATCTGCAGAATCCGCCCTCCCCATCCCGTCAACTCTCCTTTTGCCCAGCCAAATTCCAAATCAAAAAACTTATGTATCTCTCAGAACCTAAAAATCCAAGAGCCTCAAGCAAATGCCGCAAGATCTCCGGAAACCTGCAAGAATTCCCTTCTTGTTTCAATCAATCATCTTTCAATCATCTTTGCAATGCATCAAATAAAAACACCCATCGTCCATTTTCCGGACAATGGGTGCTCAACCTTATTTGTTCAATTCACGCCACAAAGATTCACTGGTAATTGGAAGAGCTCTTAGTCGAACGCCCGTCGCATTATAGATTGCATTGGCAATCGCCGCAGGCGGTGTGTCAATTCCGATTTCTCCCACAGACTTCGCACCGTACGGTCCGCTCGGTTCATAGCTGTCAACAAATGTGACATGCATCGGGCCTACCTCCATGCGTGTGGGGACTTTATACCGAAGAAAAGAATCATTGAACAAATGTCCATCTTCGGTGTATTTCACTTCTTCATATAGTGTCATGCCTATGCCTTGAAGTAGCGCTCCCTCCACTTGAATTCGTGCAAGATTCGGATTGATTGGCGTACCGCAGTCCACGGCAGCGAAATACTCAATCACTTTTATTCTTCCGGTTCGCTTGTCGACTTCCACTTCGCAGGCCCCTGCCATATATGGCGGCGGTGACTTTTTCCCAACGTATGACCCGTGCGATACAAGTTGTTCCTGCTGTTCTGAATAATATAACGATGTAGAGAACTCATCAAGAGAAATGGTCTGATCCCCCGCAACGATGTTCTTGCCGTCAAAAGTGGCATTATCCACGCCAAAAAACCGGTTGGCCTTGTCGACGATCGCCTCTTTCATACGTTCTGCCGCAATCCTGACCCCATGACCCGATACATACGTCGTGCTTGACGCATAGGCTCCGGTGTCAAACGGCGTCAGGTCGGTATCCGAAGAATAGACGATAATCTTGTCAACAGACACGCCAAGGGTTTCGGCGGCAATCTGCACGAGTATGGTGTCGGAACCCGTTCCCAGGTCAGTGGCGCCGACAAGAAGATTGAAAAATCCATCGTCGTTGAGCTTAAGAATTGCAGAAGCCATATCGATATACGGAATCCCGGATCCCTGCATGGCAATCGCAAAGCCAACGCCCCTTACGCGATTCTCATCCACCACTGTACGCGGATACTTGTTTTTCCAGTCCAGATTTTTCAATGCCAAATCCAGGCACTCGTCCAGTTTGCACGAATCCACCGTCATTGCCGTTCCCTCGGTTCCCTCTCCCATAACTTCAAAGATCTTTGAGGTTTCCCCTTCTTTTATCATGTTCAACCGCCTGAATTCAACTGGATCGATCTCTAGAATTCCGGCTAGTTCATCCATCATGGATTCAAGGGCAAAGTTTCCTTGAACCGCACCATACCCCCTGAAAGCTCCGCCCGGGGTCAGGTTGGTGTACACCACATCTCCCCGAAACGCCACAGCATCGACATGATTGTACAGCGGTAGTGTTTTTGAACCTGCAACCATCAAAACCGTCAAGGCATGTTCTCCATATGCGCCCGTGTTTGAAAGGATATCGACATCTATGGCTTTCAAGGTGCCGTCTTTCATGGCACCTGCCTTAATGTCAATCCGCATCTGGTGTCTTGTATACGTGGACCTAAACACCTCTTTCCTTGAATAAACAAGCTTTGCGGGCTGTTTTGTCACCTGTGTGACAAGGGCGACAAAGAACTCGCCGTGGATGGCCTGCTTGCCGCCGTACCCTCCGCCCAATCGGGGTTTTATCACCCGTATGGTAGACAGCGGCACGTCGAGATTCTTCGCCAAGATTCTACGGACATGAAAAGGCGTTTGGGTGGACGAAATAATCGTTAATCTGCCTTGAAAATCGTAGTAGGCCACTGCGGCATGGGGTTCTGTCATCGCATGGGCTTGAGCCTGGGTGTAGAAAGTCGAGCGATGAACAACATCACAATTCTTCAGGGTTTCTTCCATATCGCCAATCTGCATGCTGTACTGCGCGGCCAGATTCCTGCTTGGGTCATGTCCAATTGGAAACATGCTCGAACTGTCGCCTTGGGCATGCACCAATACATTGGAATCCAACGCATTCTCAAAATTGATGACCGCCGGAAGCACTTTGTATTCGACCTTGATTTTTGAAATGGCCAAATCCACTGCGTTTTCTGTGATTCCCGCGACAATCGCCACAGCGTCGCCAATGTATCGAAGCGTTTTATCCAATATGCGCGCGTCATAGGGAGACGGTTCCGGGTAGCCCTGCCCCGCCCTTGTAAATACCCGATCTGGCACGTTTTCATGGGTCAGCGCACATTTGATTTCAGGAATATCCTTGGCCAAACCGACGTCGATCGAAGTGATCTCCGCATGGGCGTAGGGACTTCTAAGCACCTTAACAATCAAGGCGTCTCTTGGCGCCAGGTCATCTGTATAGGCCGGTTTGCCGAGCATCAATCCCAACCCGTCTACCTTGGGTATCGATTTTTTCACACTCATGCTTTCTTCACCTCCAGATACTTGGCAATTCCCCGATGCTGGCCTTCATAGCCTGAACATCTGCACAAGTTGCCCGCCAAGTAATGCTTCACTTCTTCCATTGTCGGATTCTCGTTTTCATTGAACAGCGAAATCAGGGTCATCAAATTTCCCGGCGAACAAAACCCGCATTGTTCCGCCCCTTCCGCTGTGACGTATGCCGCAATCTCCTTGGCTTTATCCTGCACGCCTTCAAGGGTTGTGATTTCCTTTTGATCCGCACGAACTGTCAGGAACGCGCATGAAGGCACCAGCTTGCCGTCCACATGGATATTACAGATGCCACAGCTTGTGCTGTCGCACCCTCTTTTCACACTCTTGTAGCCAAGTTTTCGAAGCGTGTCCAACAGCACTTCATCGGGGGCCGCAGACACCGAAAAACGATTCCCGTTTATGATCAATGTTACTTCCATACTTTCGCCTCCTCGAATGCGTCTTCCAGCAATACCTTCGCCAACGCGCGCCTATACTCAGCGCTTGCCCTGCGGTCAGTTTCAAAATCAAATTGATCCAAAACAGCATGGGAATCGGAAAGAGATTCTACCGTTATTGATGTCGCGTGTTTCGGAGTGGCTCCCATTGAAATTGTATACTTTTCCTCCTTTGAAATCGAAAGATTCACAAGTGAAAAATCGGTATAGACTGGCTTATATACCGCAAAGAGGCTATTCTTCACCTTTGGCACGCAAATGTTCAGCAATATATCAGGCTCGTCAAGGCCATTGTCTGCAAACTGCGCGATTGGCACTGCGCCTTTTTTGTGGAAGTGAAGCGTGGCGTTCAATGAAACAAGGGCCGTCAATACATCGGAAAATGGATACCTCCCCATAACGCTCCCGCCGACGGTAGCCATGTTTCTCACCGCGACTCCCGCAATCTGTCGCACGCACGCCCTAAGCCCATCCGGAATTGACGCGTTCGTTTCAATTTGCCTGAGGGTCACCATGGCACCGATCGTAAAACCTGTCGATGTGATCTCAATACTGTTAAGCCCGAGATTCGATAAGTCGATCACAAACGGAATCGTTCTGCGCTGCAACCTAAGAAATATGCCTCCGCCCATAAGCGTAGCGTTCTTCCGACTGACCAGCTGCTCATACGCGTCTTGAATGTCGCTCGGATTGATAATTTCTTTGATTTTCATTATGTACCTCCAACCGCACTGGTATCTTTTAGCCCGTTTCCCGTGACGACCAAGACTACCGCGCTTTCCTTTTGAATCCGTTTATTCCCAAGTAATTGTTTTAAGCCAGCAAGCGGTGCCGCACCCGCTGGTTCCGCGAATATGCCGGTTCTGGTAGCGAGTTCGACAATCGCGTCTTTGATTTGCTTATCGGAAACCGCAACCAAGTCTCCACCAGATCTCGCCAAAAACTTACATGCTTTGATCACATCCCGCGGATAGCCTACGCTTATACTGTCCGCAATACTGTGCACCTCCTCCCGAATCGGAACGAAGGGTTCGCCGCCGTTGAAGACCTTCTTCAACGTAGCCGCATTTTCAGCCTGCACGCCAATCACGCAGGGCATGCGGTCAACGAGACCGAGGGTTTTGAACTCCTCAAACCCCTTGATCAGCGAGCTGATCACCGTGCCGTCCCCAACGCTTACTATGCAATAGTCGGGAACCCGATAGTTCATCTGCACGAGTATTTCATAGGCGGCGGTCTTTTTTCCTTCAAGAAGATATGGATTGATCGCGGAATTCCTACAATACCACCCGTTTTCAAACCCCACTTTCAACGATTGGTCAAAAGCATCGTCATAGCTTCCGTCCACAATATTGACTTCGGCACCAGCCGCACGAAGCTGCGCCATCTTTCCGGATGGAATGCTGCTCGGCACGAAGATCACCGTTCTTAGCAAACTGCTCGCACTCACCAGCGCTAACGACGAAGCAGCGTTTCCAGTGGAGGCGCAAAAAATGGTGTCATAGCCTTCTTCAATGGCCATATTCACTGCGATAATGCTTGCGCGGTCTTTAAAGGACGCCGATAGATTCATGCCGTCGTTTTTAACGTACAATTGGTCGATCCCAAAGCAATTTTCGAACAAAAGCAGTGGCGTACCGCCGATGGCGCCTGCCACTTTTGAATGATTTTTAACAGGCAACAACTTTTCAAACTGATAGATGGACGCCGTTGGACTAAACATGTCTCTGGTAATTTTCATGCCAGTAAAATCATAGTCGACCACAAGGGTTCCCATTATAGAACCGCAATCTTCACAATAGTAGCGCCCTTTGCTTTTTTTATAATGCCTGCCGCAACTGATGCAGGTCAGGTCAATCATGTCAGCACCCCTTCAATCGCGTTGGCGATGCATCTTGATTCACAGAGTCCGCACCGAATGCATTTTGACTTGTCTAGAATCGGCGGCATGCCATTATCATAAGCGCCAAAAGGACATACTTTCACACACATTTGACAGCCAATGCATCTTTCGGTGATTGAAGGATAGCCCCCCTTTCCCATTACCTTGCGTTCAAGCATTGTATTCCGAAGTTCTTCGATCGATTCGATCTCATTGTCTTTCATGGTCTTACCCAGATTGTCGACAACAGATGCATAGGCTTCGCGACCGCCAATCAGGGCCGCCGACAGCATCTGCACCAAATCCGCACCTGCCAGTATCATTTCCAATACGTCGGCAGCGGTTTCAACACCTCCGCAACCGATAATCGGCATATTCGGAAACTGCCTTCTGATCTTGGCAATTCGGTTGAGGGCGAATGGTTTGATCGCCGGACCGGAAATCCATGAATGACCATCCTCGTTACCCAATAACAATGCCCGATTCTTTAAATCGATCACAATGCCGGGTCCAAAGGAATTGAATGCGACGACACCGCTGGCGCCACAGGTTAAGATTGTTTCGACAAAATGAAGATCATCATCGATATGGGGACTCATCTTAATGAAAACCGGTTTCTTGGTCATGGATGTGATGCATTTTACAAGGGCTTCGAGCGAAGCTTTGTTGTAATGCGTGCTCACTTCAATAAAATCTGCATATTCCTCGATTGCAGGGATCACAATCCGCAACTGCTCTTCCGTGTAGCCTACACTCACTCCAATGGGCTTTTTCTTTTTTTCAACCAAGCGAGGCAACTGCTCCGTCCAGTATTCCAAATCGTGCTCGCTCCACAATTCTGTATTGAAAACCATATGCTTTGTCGCCACGATACATGGCTTTTTCACAACGGCACCCGACACTGAAATCGTCTTGGTGACCAGACCGCCCAATGGCGAATCATTCAGATTCAGCAAATTCGGAAGACCTTCTGTCAAAGGACCAGAAGCGGGCAAAACAGGATTTTCGAAGGTCAAACCGAGCAGATTAACTTTTGTATTCATCATTACCCTCGATTCTTTTCCACAACGCCCTCACAAGGTGCTGTGGCACTTTTGGCGAATTAATCAGTTCGTATCCATCCACGAGCAGTTCGCCTCCATTCCATAGTCGTTTCATTCGCAGATCATCGAAGATTCCAAAGAACACATGGGCAAAAACATTGTTCTCGTCAACAGGCGTAAAGCAATCATAGTCAATCAACATTGCATCGAATCTGTATCCAGGCTCGAATCTGCCCAACGAGTGACCCGTGAGTTTTTTATAAATTTCATAACTCTCGACGATGTGCTCTTTAAGCCCCTCCAGCGTCATTACGTTCCGGCTTCTGGCAGACGCTTTCGACAAATAGTAGACCATCTGCCAACTTTTCGCGACATCCGCCCCCAATCCGTCTGTTCCAACCACAATCGGAATATCGTATTTTTTAAACAACGAATAATCGACTGCTCCTACCCCATTGTTCTGATTGCTCCTTGGATTGAGCGCGATTATTCCCTGGCTCTGCGCAATGGTCTTGGCGTCGGATTCGCTGATATGTACACAATGGGCAAGTATGCTCAACGGATTCAATAGCCCCGCCGTATTAAGCCGCTCAACGGGGGTTCTGAGGAAATGAATCTGATCATCAATACTCTCGGACACATGACAATGGATGGGATGATCCTTCAAGGCATTTTTGATGGCGGATAGCGTGTTGCGACTAAGGGTCATGGACGCGTGCAGCCCGAATGGACCGCCTGTTCTTCCCGTCATTTCCTCATTTTCTTCGATCGCTTCTTGCACTTCAAACCGATCACTTATTTCAAAACAAGTCAGCCCATGGATTCCAACGTCATCCATCGCCCTTTCCACCGCTGAGGTCGTGCCCTTAATTTCTCCGCTCGCATGGTGATCCAACACGCCGACGACGCCCTTCATAATCAAGTCCTTGCAATGAGCCACCGCTGACCAATAGACGTCTTCCGCCGTAAGCGACCCGTCTAGCCGCCACCAAATGCTTTCAAGGGTTTCTGTAAAATTGGTTGGCTGACATTTGAAATCAAACCCCCTAGCGAAAGCTGAATACATATGGGTATGAAAGTTGATCAACCCCGGCAGCAAAAAGCGCCCTTCCCCATCGATGATTTCATCGATTTCTCTGTCTCCATCAAACGTCTCCATTCGGCCGACTTCGAGAATTTGACTGTCGAAGACCACGAATCCGTTTTCGATATAGGTATTGTAGTCATAAAGCTTTACATGAATTAGTGCCTTCATCACGTTCACTCCTTATATATTTGCCGCCAGACTCCGTTATCTTGCCCGCTTCCATCACAAATTCACCTCGACGCATCGTGCTCAAAATCTTGCCTTTCAGTGTCATGCCTTCATAGACGGAATAGTCGTCTGCATCCGCATCGGATTCGACGACAGTCTCGCCCTCTGAATCAAAAAGAAACAGATCCGCATCGTAGCCTTTCGCCAGTCTGCCCTTGCCTATCAGCCCGAACACCTCCGCAACATGACTGCTCATCTTATCGATCACTTGCTCGCCAAACTTGCCGTACATCAGCAGAAAACTGTACTGGACGCCGCCGATTCCCTTTGGAATTAACTTCGCGCTCCGTGTTGCCAGCTTTTCAGACTTGGTAAACGGGCAGTGATCGGTTCCAATGGTATACACCTTGTCGATCGCCTTGTTCAGCTTTGTGCTTTCGATGGTGTTTCTGAGCGGTGGAGCCAAAAGGTAAAGACCGCCACAGTCTCCCTTGAATGAATCCCTGGTCAAATAAAAGTAGTGCGGACAGCTTTCGATGATCACGCGGTCCCTGCCTGCCAGCAGCTCTACACCGCTGCCGCTGGAAACGTGTACGACATAAAGCGTGCCCTTTCCCATCTTTGACAACAGATTGTTCAAGGCGCTCAATTCTGAGTCGAGTGGTCTGGACAATTCGTAGGTGGCAATGTCCTCCCAGTCGGAATCCACAAGACGATCGTCTTCCGCATGTACCATGGTTACAATGCCTTGGTCCAACAATTGCTTCAGCACTTTATCCGGCACCATCCTATTCGACTCTGAATAGGTGGTAAACACTTTCACGCTGGTCATGCCAAGCGCTTTCACGGCTTCAACCAGCTGGCCTACATTCCCCTTGAAATTGCCTAGCGTGGCATGCATGGCATAGTCCGTTACGCTTTTCTTTGCTAGGCGCAGTCTCGATTCAAACGCAGCCTCGATTTCCGACTCGTCCTCGATCGGCGCCAAAAAATCAATCAGGGTTGTGATGCCGCCCCGGACAGCCGCAACACTGCCCTTATGAAAGTCGTCGCAACTTGTCGCAAATCCCAAATCCAGCTCCATATGCACATGGGGGTCGATCAGCCCCGGCAAGATCCTAAGACCATGGCAATTTACAACCGTTTTCGCTTCTTTGCTTTCACCTGTGACATCAGCAATCTTCTCGCCGTCGATATAAATATTCGTTTCTTCGAAGCGTCCGTCTCGATAGACACTCCCCCCCGTCAACAGCAGATCATGCATGTCAACACCCCCATACTTTTCTTAGCATTTCCTCGTGTTCCGTCCTCCATTTGATAATGGCCTCATCCATTTCCTTCGCCTTTGAAGCTTCACGCTTCCAAAAATCCTGGTCTTTCATGATATTGAGATCTTTCACTTCTTTTCCTTGCTGTTCAACCCATGTATAGTATTTGAGGTTATGCCATCTCAGCCTGTTGTATTTGCAACCTTCAAAAAAGTCGCTTGCCGTTTGATACTGAATAAGCCTTTTATAAACCGCGGCCGCTTCGGATTCGTTGTAGTCTGGCATTTTGTCCATCACGGAATAGTAACGATCCAAACTGTCCGTGGCTACCGTCATCACGTTTTCTCCCGCCTTAAATTCGTAGAACTTTGCTGTCTTGATCGCTGCGATAATATTCGCGCACCCGGAGATCCCAAGGCATGATGAAAGCTGTTCGATCAATTCAGCCGGCAGAAAAGAGCCCAGATATTTTTTCCCTTCTTCGGATGTGAACAATTTCAAAAGACGCTTCGCATCCATATCGTCGATCAGTACGACTCCGTCCATATTCATGACATTGTGAATCCAGGTGACATGCTTGTCCCCAATCCCCTGTATGTCATGACCGCCATATCCATTCAATGAAAGCGTCGGACATTGGACAGGTTCTCCCGCAACGATTTTCGCATGGGGAAAGTCCTTCTTGACTCGGTCCCCGCTCGCGATCGTCCCAGCTGAACCCACCGTAAGTACAACCGCCGCAATTTCTTTGTTCCCAATCGCTTCGTCCTTAACGAGCTCCACCATGGTTCCGCCCGTGACATATTCATGGAACCGATAGTTAGCGAAGGAATCGAACTGATTGAGAATCCGAACGGTGTCGGGCGATTCTCTTTTCAGTTCATGGGTCTTGTCATAGATCTCCTTCACATTGGATTCGCAGCCCGGCGTGGCGATCACGTCTGCACCGTAACGTCGAATGATCTCAAACCGCTCCTCGGACATCTCCTCGGGCATAATTACGAGCGACTTGTATTTCATGCGCGCGCTGACCCATGCGCCTCCCACCCCGTAGTTGCCAGTTGATGGCCAAACCAGGGTATGATAGGTAGGATCGACAACCCCTGTTACAGTCATTTCCGCAAGAACCGAATAGGTCGGTCCCACCTTGTGGGACCCCGAAGGGAAATCCTTCGCAACCAACACGATAATATTCGCATCCACTCCCGTCAGTGCTTTTGGCAACACAAAGTAGCGATAGCTGTCATCAGGATTCCGCCAAGTAATATTAAACAGATTAATCGGATGCAGTGGATCTTCCACCGCCATTTTCTTCGCTGTCTCCCGAATTGTCTTATCGATCTTCCAAGGATGCAGCATTTCTTCATAGGTAGGTCCAACTACTGGAATTGTCATCTTCGCCCTCCTATAGCGTCAAAGCCATTACGGCTTTTGCTGTATGCAGTCGATTCTCAGCTTCCTGATAGACGATCGACTGCGAACCGTCTATCACCGCATCCTCCACCTCATTGCCCCGGTCGGCAGGCAATGCATGCATATAATAAACATGGCTGCTCGCGGTTTCCATTAGCGCTTGGGTACATTTCCAATGCTTGTTGTCTTCAAGCTTCGGTTCGGGTCCCTTTCCGCTCCATGACCCCCAATTTTTCGGAATGACGATATCGGCATCCTTGAAGGCTTCCTCAATGGAATCAATCACCCGAAAGCTTGCACCGTTTTCCAGCGCGTTTTTCTTTGCCTCCTCAATCACCCAGTCAGGAAGCTCAAATCCTGAAGGGTGCGCAAGGGTAACTTCCATTCCATATCTCGTGAACAACAGCGCTTGGGTGAGCGGTACGCTGATCGGCTTTTTATGGCTCGTCGCGAACGCCCAAATAATTGAAACTTTCAGTCCCTTGGTCGGACCGCATTTCTCCTGGATCGTCATCAAATCCGCCAACCCCTGCATCGGATGGTACAAATCGCACTGCAGATTCATTACGGGTCTTGAGGCATATTTTGCCATTTCGTTGATATATACGTTGCCTTTACCCCAGTTGCAGTTTCTGCACGCGAGTCCGTGACCGAAGCTGGAAAGAATCACACCGGTGTCCTTTGCAACCTCTCCATGACTGATCTGCATGGTTGATGTATCCAAGTAATTGGCGTGTCCGCCCAACTGGGCGATCCCCATCTCCATGGAATTTCGCGTTCGTGTCGATGCTTCAAAAAACAGTAGCGCGATCGTCTTGTATTGCAGAATAGGCGTTGGCAGATCCATATAGTGTCTTCGCTTCAGATCCTTTGCCGTTTCCATCGCCAAATTGATTTCGTCGTTCGACCAATCTCTGAGCGACACCAAATGTTTGCCTTTCAATGTTCCGTACATCTCTCACTCCTCCTTTAAGGTAGCCACAAAATAACCATATGTGCCTATGGCTCTTCTTATGTCTTCTTTCCTGATTTTTTCATTCGGTGCATGGGCTTCCCTTTCATCTCCCGGTCCGTATCCGATGCACGGAATCCCCTTCATGCCCATGATCGACACGCCATTTGTGGAAAACGTCCATTTATCCGTGACAGGCTTTTGCTCATGCATTGCTAAATGCGCATTTTCCAAGTGCGTCACCAGAAAATGATCTTGTGGAATCGTCCATGTCGGAAACTCACAAGACACCTCCTGTACCATGGACGTGTAGGAAGGTTTTTTGTACCGATATACGCTTACCTCAGCACCGCTGTTTTCAATACTTTCCAGCGCCCTGATTTCATCGACAGCCGTCTGCGGCGTTTCGCCCGCTGTCAGCCTTCTGTCTATGGATATGCTGCAGCCGTCCGCAACGGCGCAGCGGGACGGCGAGCTGTAGAAGATTTCAGAAACCGCGAGGGTCCCCTTCCCAAGAAACGCATCATAGGCTAGTTTTTCGTTCAACGCCTCCAGTTCACAAAGGATTCTGGCCATTTTGTAGATAGCATTGTCTCCACGCTCAGGCGCCGACCCGTGGGCGCTTATGCCTTTCACATCCACCCGGATCTCCATCCGGCCTCTCTGACCCCGATAAACGCCAAGGCTTGTCGGTTCCGTAAGTACCACAAACTCAGGTTTCAAACCGCGCTCGTTGAGAATGTACTGCCAGCAAAGGCCGTCACAGTCCTCTTCCTGCACGGTTCCAACAATCCAGACTTCCAAATCGGCTAGCAGTCCGAACGCCCTCAACATCGCGCCCGCGTAGACTGCCGAAACAAACCCTCCAGTCTGATCGGAAGCGCCTCTTCCGTATATGTATTCAGCATCTTCCTTTCCCTTAAAAGGATCAAATGTCCAGTTTTCCGGCACACCCACATCCACTGTGTCGATATGCCCGTCAAAGGCAATCGTACGGCTGCCGCTACCGACCCGTCCCAGCACATTCCCCATGCCATCAACCTTCACTTCATCAAAATTCAATAGCCGCATCTCCTCTAAAATGCGCTCCACCACAGCCTTTTCATTGCAACTGGTGGAGGGGATGGCAATCAAATCTCGTAAAAACGCGAAGGCGTCCGCTTCATGCTCCCTAATCCAATTTTTCATCTTGTTTTTCACTCATCGTCACCTCAATAATCGTCGCTCCCGTCAATTGCGGAAACTTTTCCAGATATCTGCAGAGCAGCCTCTTGCGAATAACGAGTACCGCGTCAGCATCTTTGCTGATCAGCAGCTTCAGTTCATCATAGAACAGCCTTCCGGAAAGCTCAGCCAATCCCAACTCGTCGATTACAACAACTTTGTTTTCCTCGATCGCCTTTCTGATCATGTTTTTCGCAAATTCGAGTCCCTTTTTCTGCACATAGAATTCTCCAATTCTATCGCCGGAGGGCACGCTCAACGATAAGAATCCATTACTGACGCCGGAGCCAATGTGCTCTACAAAATAGCCGTCGAATCGTTCGCCTAAGAATCTCTTTTTGCTCAAAATCCCATCGGCATTCTCCATGCCCGCAACAAAGTTTTCTACATAGGTTGTCTTGTAGGTATTCGTGCCGCCTGTCACAATGGTAATCATCCGCTCATATCCTGATTGCCGTTCTTTCCGTGCTTTTTGGCAATGAGTTGCGCGGCAATTGAAATCGCGATTTCATCCGGCGTATCACCGCCTATATCCAAACCAATGGGACTGTAGATCTTCTCAATTTCTTTGCCGGTTTCCCCTCTGAGTTTTTCAAGCATCGATTTCAGCTTTTTATTAGAGGCAAGCATCCCCAGATAAAACGGCATCTTACCCGCTTCCGCCACTTGCTTCAAAATGGTGTAGTCCACCTCGTGGGATCCCGTTGAGATAACCACATAGCTGTCCTTATGAACCTGATCGACCGCTTCCGATACGTCGCGAATAAATCGTGCCTGTCCAAGGGCTTCGGGGCTGATCCTGTCGCAAGCGATCAAATCGAATCCCGCTCCCTGCATTTTATTCAAGAGGGCACCGCCCACGTTGCCGCTGCCAAAAATAATCAGCTGGGGCAGCGGTGAAATATATTCGTAAAATATGGTCACCTGCCCGCCGCAGATCATCGGTACCGATTCGAAATCCGGCTTCGACGAGCCCCCGCTCAAATCATACTTCGAAAGCTTGTGCCGCCTTGCGTGGAGAAGCTCTTTCGCCGTCTGAATCACCCGTTCCTCCAGCGCTCCTCCGCCTACGGTGCCATGCTTGGCTCCCGCATCGTCCACCAGCAATCTTCCCGCCAGCGGAATGGGACCGTCTCCATGCTTATCGACCACCGTAGCCAGCACCATTGCCATCCTTTGATCGGCAAGTCCGAGCACTTCTCTGAAAAGCTTCATGCTACACCACCACGGTAGCGATTACTGCAGCCACCGCAGTCGCTCCAACAAGAGCCGGTTTTAAGTCGAATTCGAATTTCAGACTGTACTTGGCGATTATGAATACTAACGCGGCGTTCACCAAGGCGTCGATTGTCACGAACGGAAAAACACTTGCCCAGCCGCCATCCAACAGCCTGAGCTTGAATCCAGCCGACAAAAGCACGAACAAAAAAGCCAAATAGCCTAATCGCCAGCCATAGGTTGACAGCAGGCATCGGATCGGCGTTTTGCGCTTTGCACTCGCCAAGAACACAACCACAAAACCGCCTTCAAGCAGAATCGCTATCGCCGGGTTCGTCGCCGTTATCCACAATGGTGCGACAAATAGGTTCACCAGTTTAATTGAAGCTGCTACCGCGGCTATCTGTATCGGCGCATAGACCGAATCGGTCCGAAGTCTCGCCTGCCACATAAAGAAGAAACCAATAGGAAACATCACAAGCCCTGCGATGGGAGCGGCGACAAGGTGCAGAATAAAGCCTAGTGTCGCTTCCGCCAGTCCCCATAGCGCGCCGAAGAATAATATGTCTTTCAAATTTTTCATCGTTTTTCCTCCATCCATTTCATCAATAAGTTGATCACTACCCGTTCTCTGTATCGTTTTGTGGAGCGCTTATCGTCGCTTCCATGCAAGAGGGCCTTGTAGCCGTCCAGCACACTTTTAACGCCACCGCCTTCATTGATCCGTTTTTCAAGTTCCTTTGAACGCACCACGGTATCATTCACGGCTCCAATGGCAATTCGTGTACCGTCTTCCGCTTCCAGTGCCATAAATGATACCTTCGAAAGTATGCTCGCCCTCCTTTGTCCCATTTTCTTGTAGAGAGTTCTTCTAATTTCCAACTTTGGCAAAATCACCTCAAAAATCAATTCATCGGCTCTGCGCGCCGTCTTGTATTTTCCAATTTCAAAGGATTGAATCGGCAGCACACGCCGGCTGTCACGACTTCTCAATACAATCTTCGCATCCGCGGCATACAACAGCGGCAGCAGGTCCGCAACGCTTGCCGCATTGGCGATATTGCCTCCGATTGTCGCCGCATTTCTTATGGCGGGAGTCGCCATCTGACCAACGACTTCCCGCGCATAGTCAGGCAGCATGTCGCATTGGCAGAATTGAGCCTGGGTTACCCCTGCCCCGATATGATAGTCCGTTTCCGTTTCCGTTATAAACCTGAGTTCATCCAAATGCTGTATGTAGATCACATCACCTTTCATGGCTCTTGATGCGCCCTGCCAGTTTCTGGCTCGGATCATAAGGTCGGTTCCACCGGCAACCGGAATCAGTTTATGCTCCGCCATCCAGTCCAAGGCTTCCTTCAAGTTGTTTGGCCGATAGTTCTTATACATCCTGTCCACCGCTCTCTTTGAGGCTGCAGACCGCTTCGAAAATAGTCTGATACCCCGTACACCGGCACAAGTTTCCGGAAAGCCCCATGCGCACCGCGTCTTCATCCAACGGTTTCCCGCTTCTCAAAAGCGAAGAGACCGCCATGACCATCCCGGGCGTGCAATAGCCGCACTGCACCGCGCCGGCTTCCAAGAACGCTCTTTCGATGCGCTGGTATTCCTCGGTCTTGGCGTATGCCTCTATGGTGACAACCGACTTGCCAACCACGTTTGACATGGGCACCAGACAGGAATTAAATATTTCATCGTCAATAAACACCAGGCATGCACCGCATTCCCCTTCCTGGCATCCCTCTTTCGTTCCCGTCAGTCCCTCGTCGATGCGGATTACATCCAGCAGCCTTCTCGACAACTCGCAATCAATAAATCTCTTCTCTCCATTTAAAACAAATTGATACTCGCTCATACAAGGCTCCTTTCAATGACCTCCGGTGTGACTGGGATTTCCGAAGTGATAATGCCAATGGCGTCTTCTATCGCAGCTGCGACAGCCGGCGCCACACCTACAAGCGTAAGTTCTCCCACCGATTTTGCGCCAAACGGTCCGTCTTGGTAGGGATTGATAATCCACTCCGCATGCAGTTTGGGAACGTCCATCGTCGTCGGAATCGGGTAACTGGAGAAAGTGAATTGCTCTATGCCGCCGGCTTTCGACGTCATATTCTCCATGATCGCATAACCCAACCCTTGAACCATTCCTCCCTGAATCTGGCCAATCAACAGTTTCTCGTCAATCGGGACGCCTACATCATATGCCCCCCAGATGTCTGTGCATTTCACTTCATAGCTCACCGGATCAACTTCGACCCGCGCGAGTAGAACGGACCAGGAATAGGCCATATACGCATTCCCCTGAAGCGTTTCCGCGTTCCATTTGACATAGTCCGGCTGTTTAAAATGCTCCGTAATTATCACCTCGCCGGGTTCATGCATCCTGTTTTTCAGTTTGGCCGCGGCCCTCGCCAGCAGCGCACCCACGACCATTGTGGTTCGTGATGCCACTGTAGGTCCGGAATCCGGCACTTTAAAGGTGTCTGGGGTTTCATAACCCACGCGATCCATATCCATTTCAAGAACTATTGCTACAATTTTGGAAAGGGTTGTGATTGCGCCTTGGCCCATTTCAACATTCGAAACCAAAATGGTCACCCTGCCATTCGATTCCTTTTTGAGTTTTACAACGGCTTTGATATGAACAGCCTCCCCGTCACCGGTGAAACCGCCGCCGTGGGGAACAACCGAAACGCCATAACCTGCCAAAATTCTTTTTTTTGAAACCGCCTCTTTATAACCGGACATATTCTCCAATAGATCCGTTAGCCGATCCAGGTAAATCTCCTCGTTGAATCGGCCATTTGTGGCCGTTAAATCCCCCCGCTTCACATAATGCCTTCTTCTGAATTTCAGAGGATCTTCCCCCAAGTGCTTTGCAAGATGGCTCATATGCAATTCGAGCGCGTACATGCTCTGCGGAGCGCCGAAGCCCCTGAAGGCTCCCGTAAACACATTGTTCGTTCTGACGGTTCTTCCACGCATTTTCAAATTCGCGATCTTGTAGCCGCCCGTCATCGTAAAGATCGCACGCTGCATCACAACATCGCTGAGTCCCAAATAGCTGCCGGCATCCAGCATAATATCAAAATCCATGCCGAGCACCTTCTTGTCTTTGATATAGGAGGTAATAACCATCTTTGAAGGATGTCTCTTCGTGGTATAGGCCATATCCTCGCGTCTATCAAGCACAAGTCTTACCGGGCGTTTCAGCTTATACGCCGCAGCCGCCACCTGACAGGCAAGTAATGAAGGGTATTCTTCCTTTCCGCCGAAAGCGCCTCCCGTTGGCGTTTGAATGACTCTGAGCTTCGTCTCATCCATTCCCATGGCATGCTTCAACGCGCCAAGCGCATAATACGGGCACTGAAGCGAACCGTACACCGTGACTACGCCTTCCTCAACCGTTCCCACTACGCCCTGTTTCTCCATGTAAAGCTGTTCCTGATAAGTCGTTTCAAATATCTCCGTAACCTTTTCGTCATACTCAATCTCAGACAGATTCCCCTTCTCATAAGCGCGCTCAGTCATGATATGGTCCGGTTTCTTTGCAGCTTGCGACAAATCGCAAACCGGTTCTTCTTCCGCATACTCGATCTTGATCTTGGACATATACTTGAGGATGGCATCTTTATCCTCCCCGACCACCAGCGCAATCGGTTCACCCAAATAACGGACAGCATCTTTTGCAAATACTGGCATATCTCGCTCAATAATCGCAACTTCATTATTCGCTGGCATGTCTTCGGCATCGATGATAAAAATCTCCTTCGGCAATTCGGGATACTCGATATTTGTTATTCTCCCCTTTGCGATCTTGCTTCTAAGGGTCTTCGCATACAGCATATTATCGAAATGCATGTCTTCTATGTATTTCGTCTCTCCCTTAAGCTTTCCCGCACCATCCACACGATGGACAGCATCTGTGATTTTCACTCGCAGCCCTCCTTGATATATTTTGCATAATCTTCCGGCGTATCGATATCAATCAATACACCATGATCTTCAACGCAAACATAAGTCTTTTCCATACCCGCCAAAAACGCTCTTAAGTGTTCGGCTTGCGAATCCCCAATCCCAGAAACCACACTGGTTTTCACAAGAATCGGATGGCCCGCTTTCCGATTCACACTCGGCACCACGATATCCCCTTCGGTTTGCAGCAAAACTTCATACGTTTCCCTTTTGACAAAGGGGATATCAGCTGGTGTTAAAAAAAAACGATCACCACGAACTGCTTCACATCCAGCTTTCACCGATGAAAACATGCCCGATTGGTAATCGTCATTCACTACTATTTCCACTTTGCTGATTTTTCCAAGTACAGCCATCAAATCATCTCGCCGGTGGCCTACCACCACGATAATACGTTCACAAAAAGGGAGCATGTTCAAA
Source organism: Eubacteriales bacterium (assembly GCA_030625815.1). Taxonomy (GTDB): domain Bacteria; phylum Bacillota; class Clostridia; order Tissierellales; family GPF-1; genus GPF-1. The sequence goes on along the minus strand of DAOUQF010000001.1, from coordinate 73,574 downwards.
ATGACCCGTTCAATCATCGGCATGTGATCTATTGTTTTCATAAGCTTGTTGTTGCCCATCCTACTCGACAACCCCGCTGCCAACACAACACCTTCGACCCTCATAAGAAACACCCTCCTCATTAAGATAAAGTTACCCATTTGCTGACTAATATCACTTAAATTTACAGAATTTTCTACAAATCAAGCCTCCTATATTCTACGATCTTTATCTTGCACGCAAAAATTCCTTTTATAATTCTCAATTCTCCACCGCATCATCGAGCACTATTCAAATGATGGGTTGATTACAAATCTTGTATGATCTTTTCCCTTCTCATGACGAACGCCGGCTTGTCGCACACCATTACATTACCAAGGAGCATAAAACCCCTAACCAGGAAAAGAATCCAAGTCCGTCTAAAGCTTTAAAGCAAATAAAAAGCAGCCCAAGGTTTCCCTCAGACTGCAACTAGATATATTTTCGTGATCGACTCTTCACTCAAAGCATTTAATCGTCTATTTAAGTTGTACCAGCGAATCGCAACTACAATCATTCTTTGAACAACCCGCAAAAGGACAGCCAATACATTTAACCCCTTTGCGCTTTTCGCGAATAATTTTTGCAATCGATAAACAAACAATGAATAAGATCACACCCGCTAAAACTAGATCCGTCATACCAACCTCCTACGCACTGAGTGCCATCTTCGCTTCAGCCATCTTTGCTTCTGCTATCTTGTCGCCTTTTCTTACAAGAGTAACAACGTACCCAATCATCACTGTTACCAGAATCACGCCTGGCAAGAAACCACTGCCTAATTCACCCGTTGTAATCAACGTACCAATTTGATAAGTGAAGAATGACGCGACATACCCCATGCCAAATTGAAAGGCAACACCACCAAAAAGCCACTTTTTATTTTCCATTTCGGCATTCATTGCGCCAATCGCCGCAAAGCATGGCGGTGTAAACAAGTTAAATATTAAATACGATAAAGCTGCAACTGACGTTAGACCCATGATCCCAGCTACATCAGACCCACCCGAAACAAGAACAAGCTCTTCCGTATCAATAAAATTTGTAATTGAATAAACGACAGCAAGTGTACCAACAACATTTTCTTTTGCAATAAAACCCGTAATCGCGGCTGCTGCCAATTGCCATACACCAAACCCTAATGGAATTAATAAGAAGGCAAAAGGTGTAGCGATATTCGCTAGAATACTTGTATTTTCCGCTCCTTCAGCAACCACTTGGAACTGCCAATTAAATGTTTGCATGATTTGCACGATTGCATTGCATAATAAGATAATTGTACTTGCTTTAATAATGAATGCTTTCGCTCTAGAAAGCATTGAAACTGTTGCTCTTTTAATACTCGGAAATCTATACTCCGGCAACTCCATAATAAAGAATGATCTTTTGTTTTTTTCACCAGTAATTCTCACTACGATTAAAGCGCCAAGAATAATAATCGCAATACCTATAAAGTACATTAATGTCCCTACCCATGCAGCGTCATTAAAGAATAGACCTGCAAATAATGCAATTACTGGCAGCTTTGCACCACAAGGCATAAATGGTGTCAGCATCGCTGTCGTTCTTCTCTGCCTTTCGTTCTTAATCGTTCTTGTCGCCATAACACCCGGAATCGCACAACCTGTACCAATGATCATTGGAATGATTGATTTTCCTGATAACCCGACACGTTTAAAAAATCTATCCATAACAACTGCAACGCGCGCCATATAACCACAATCTTCTAAAAGTGCCAGCAGGAAGAATAAAACCATAATCAAAGGCAAGAACCCAACGACTGCACCAACACCCCCGATGATCCCATCCAAAAGAATGGCTGAGAGTACCGGTGATGCGCCAACCCCCAACATACCTTGAACCCAACCATAAAAGCTATCGATCCACCCTACAAATACATCTGCAAGCAAAGGACCCAAATGCGTTTGAGATATTGAGAATACCACCCACATCACAGCTGCAAAGATTGGAATACCCAACCACTTATGCGCAATAATTCTATCCGCTGCATCTTGCTTTGTTTGACGATTGCTATGTATTTGTTTGTTTTCAACTCTTGCTATAATTTCCTTGATGAACTCATATCTTTTTTTGTCAGATGCCGCGACTGATTCTTTATTCGACAGATCCATGTTTTTGGCATCAAATGGCGCCTTTTGCTCTTGCCCTTTTACTTCAACAACCGTTGAGATTAACTTTTCAAGCCCATTACCGCTCATGCTTGTCGATACCGTCTCGATAACGGGACATCCCAGAATCTCTGATAATTGACTCACTTGAATATCTGTTTTTTTCTTTTTGTTCAAATCACTCTTGTTTAGCGCAACAACCACCGGAATATCCAATTCCAACAATTGAGTCGTAAAGAACAAGCTCCTGCTCAAATTGGTTGCATCAACGATATTAATAATCACGTCCGGATTCTCATTTTTGACAAATTCACTGGTGACGCTTTCTTCTGATGTAAAAGGCGACATTGAATATGCCCCTGGAAGATCAACGGCTGTCATAGTAACCCCCGTTACATTAAGCGCCTTCTTGATATCGCCTTCCTTCTTTTCAATGGTAACGCCAGCCCAGTTTCCAACATGTTCAATTTTCCCGGTTATTGCATTGAATAATGTGGTTTTTCCACTATTCGGATTTCCTGCAAGTGCTACTTTCATATGTACCTCCATCTCTCATTGAGTATTAATAATAAATTTCAACTTCATATAAATGAAATTGATTCTCATAGTTAACCGCAGTTAACTTTTACAATAAAAAAAAGCTATATAATAATCGTTTTTGCCAAATCAATGTCAATACTGTATCTTGCATCTTTTACAGCAATGACAAAATTCTCGGCAAGTATCGAAATTACCGTTATGGTTTCCCCTTCATAACAACCTAACGTAAATAAAAAATCCTTCATATCAATGTCATTTGTTTGAATCTCTTTGATAATATACTCAGCGTTTATATTTGCTTGAGCTAAGTTTGTCACATAACCATTATAATCTTTTCTGCTTATCGCACCAATCATTGTATCATTCCTGATAGCACTTTCCATAGGACACCTCCAACAGGGATTTATTCTTCAATATCATGCTCTTTTAAATAGCACTTGATCGCTGAGATCATCTCATCAGTCAAAACGTGTTCCATTTTACATGCATTCGCAGAAGCCTCGTCTGAAGATAAGCCCAACGAATGTTGAATGTATTTCGATATCACACGATGCTTTTCATATATACTTTTAGACAATACTTTTCCCTTGCTTGTCAACGTAATTGAGCCATATGATTCTTTATGAATTAACCCTTCTTTTTTCAGACGCTCCATGGCTTTTGTCACACTCGGTTTGGATACCCCCAAATGGTCAGCAATATCAGCGCCATGCGCATGACCATGACTCTCTTCTAGGATATAAATTGTTTCCAAATACATTTCCTTTGACTCGTTATTGTCCATCGCCATCCCCCATTTGGATTGTTAGCCCCGGTTAACAATGTTATATTATACCAACCCCATTACTTTGTCAAGAAGTAAACAATAAAAAAATTATGCTCTACTAACCCCCGCATACTTTGGTGTTTTTTAATGAAGAAATGTGCATCGCCACTTGCATCCATCAAGACTCTTGCCATCTTCTTTATCCAACCGAGCGACTCTATCTGATTCTATTCTTCATTGATCTCCAATACCATACCCTCTAATTCATTTAGAATCATGGTTTCGTCGATTCTCTCTTTTGACATCAACACGCTGCAGCTGCAAAACCGTTCCGGCAATGTGTTTTTTGCCCATCCGAGTTCCAAGTCAAAACTACGCTTATATATCTCCGACACCAGAAACCCAAGCGCTTCAAGAGAATACCGCAATGTCTCTATGAATCTGCATGGTTCCCCTTGCAGTTTTGAGCAAACAACGCATTTGGTGCATGATCCTGGCGGCAATCCAATCGTATGATCCATTTCCTTTTCAAGCTCGATTAACTGATCGGCCATCTGATCTTTGATGCTGTTAAAGGCATACATGGAAATCACACTGGTCATATCGACCGTTTCATCAGGCTTCTCTTTCTGATAACTTTCAAGAACCCTTGATGATAAACCAGATACGTCCAGCCTATCGATTTGCGATTGAATGGGTTCCGTATCGATTTCCGTCAGAATAACGGTTGCATAGTGATACGGTTCCAAATAGCTAACTGCATCGAAATCGAAATCCGGACAACTATAGTTCTTCTCATAGTTGCTGCAACTTTGACAATACGTCAAAACTTCTTCATGTTGATATGCTTCAAAAAGTGTCTCTTTATTCATCTGTTTCAATCTTATTTTCACTGGCAGTTTCATCTTCAACCCTCTCCATTCATAGCATGATATTATTCTATCTGATTTTATATCAAACCGCCAAGTTCTTGAAACCGATCTTTCGAGCTTGCGGTATCCTGCCTGCTCTTGCATGTCCGCAAATCCTGCAAAAAAATAAGGACCATTAAGATCCTCATCAATCAGTTAACTCAAGGTATCTGGTACCTATGTCTTTTCTTTGTTTTGTTTTTGTCCAAGTACATATACTCCATTTCCTATACTTTTTATCTCCAGCAGTTCTATTCCATTTTTTTTAAGATATCTAGCAATGCTGTTCTGTGCATTTGCAAAAGCATCGCCACCAAATGAATAGACTAGAAGGAACAAGCCGCTAGGCCTTAACACTCTAACTACTTCCGATATGTAAACCGGTGCATTAGAAGTTAATACGAGGTCAAACTCACTGTCTCCATAATTTAAATTTACTGCATTGTCTATTTTAAACCGAATATTTCTAATGTTACTTTCTTCTTTTTTCATTCTAGAAATCTTTATCATTTCCTCAACATGATCTACAGCATCAATCATAGCCGCTGGAAAAACCTCAGCAGCTTTGAACGCAGCAAAGCCGGTTCCTGTGCATAAATCAAGTATATCTAGCGGCTCATTGAATATTCGAGTCAAACCTTGATCTAAGGCAGCATGATAGTTTTCTCTACTCTCAGAAATTTTTCGATCATAGGTTTTACTTATCTTTGCAGGGAAAACAAGCATCGCCTTTAAAAATAATTTTGATTTCATAAAATCAGGATGCTTGATCGCAACTTTTATAAGCGGAGCCAAAAGCAGTGTCTTACATTTGAAAAGATTGGACATAACAACCTCCTTCACTCTCAATTTTCAAGAGTCGCCTTATTTCTTTGTTGGATATTGTCCCTCCACTCCAATTTCATCACACAGTGCATTTCGTTTGTTCTATTGCATATATTATTTACCCAAGCGATGCAAATGAACCCTTGTTATTCTGAACACGCATATCTAGAATGGCTTATACATGCTTGTTATCTCCGATAATGGGCGCATTATCCCGATATAATTTCTTTTTCCTTTTTGGGTTCTATACACGTTCTTATTTGCCGCTTACAGATCATGATGTTGACCGCCGCATTAATCAACCAATTAAAACACAAAGGAGGAATCCTCTTTGAGATGAGGATTCCTCCACTTTTTAAGTTTGCCTTCTCCTATTGTGCAACAGGGAAGTACAGCATTTGATCCACATAGATCAAATGTGGATTCTTCAGACCATTAATCAGTGCCGCATCCTTCCAAGTTATTCCATACTTGTTGGCAATTCTCCAAAGAACATCACCAGACTTCACTTTGTACGCCTCTGACTTCAGATCGCCCGCTTTCATTAAGGTAACCAAATTCAGCGCTTCCACATTTTGCGTTCTTCCATCTTCAGAAGTTGGAATTGTAATTTCCCCTTTGCGTACCATTTCAAATACCGCTTCTCGTGCCGGAATATCTAAATCAGCGCCGATCAACTTCCAGTTGTTATCTACAGTGGGTGTTAAAACTCCGTCTTTCTCTTCAACCGTGTATTTGATAATCAGATCGCGGATCCGACCAGCATCCTGCATCAAAGAATATGAGTTGTAATACTCATCGGTTAACTCAACCAGACCAAGACTGATCAAAGTACCGAATCTATAGTTGTTTACCGCCAGCTTATATGTCTTGTTCATGTTCAGCGGTTCTCCGCCGACCAACACGTTCTTAATGCGATTTCCCGCTTCTTTCGTGATATCGATGTCATACGTCATTCCCGAGAACATATCATAGTTGTACCCGCGAATATCTGAATCAAAGCTGATGGTTACATCGCCAGGCGTGTAGGTGTTGTAGTAAGATACAGACCATTCCATGTACTTCAGCATGTTTTCACCCGTGATATTGACACCCGAAAGCGTATTCGGATACTTGTAGATGAAGGCAACATCCTTCCTCATAAAGTCCCCGCCAGTCAGGTTAGAACCGAAGTTAAACAATGCTGCAGAAGAAATATCCGCATCTGAATAAAACATCTGCACTTCGTTGATCAAGTCAATAACCGCTGTATCTTCAACCTGAGCGGTAGGCAAGGTCGTGACCTTCGCTTCCCCTGTAATGTAGTCAGGTCGTTCAATAAAGTCGTTCGAAATCTTGCCGACGACCGTGTTCGCATCTTCAATCGATACTTGATGTACGTCCGCAAACGCATCCAAAATCTCTTGATCAGGCTCGACTTCATAAGTCTCGATGTTTGTTGCCTGAACTCCCAGAACCTCTCCAGCTTTTGAAACCTTGATTTCCAACTTGCCCAATGCCCAGCCATATTTTCCCGGTTCAATCAGCTGCACACCGTTAACCACTTCGTTAATCTTCGAATGGGCATGTCCCATCATGATCGCATCAAATTGAGGGTAGGTTTCCGCCAGTATACGGCCACCTTCATACCCATGCTCGCCTTCTGGTCCAACATGATAAGCAGCAATCAACACATCATATTGTCCCTCGATTTCTTCTAAAACCTTGCCCGTCTCTTCAACGATGCCTTTGAATTCCAACCCTTCAAAGTGGCTAGGACTGGATGCCTCCCACACTGGTATATGTGGCGGAAGCATGCCGATAACCGCTACTCGAACTCCGTCGATTTCAAATATCTTATAGCCGTCCAGCCATCTGTTGCCGGTTGCTTTCTTGTAGATATTTGCTGCAAGCACAGTCCCTTCAAAAGCTTCAACATTTTTCTTCAGAAAATCCAGCTCAAAATTGAACTCATGATTGCCAATCGTCCAAAGATCGTAGCCCATCATGTTCATGGCCTCGACCATAGGATGAACAGGCCTATCATTAAACAATTCTGCACTGTTATCCTGAACCGTATCCCCTGTATCGATCAGAAGAAGATTCGGATTCTTCGCTCTTTCCTCCTTAATCAATGTATAGATCTTTGCAAAACCTGCGTCCTTATCCTGCTCATCAACAGCATAGTCATGGTCATAAATTCGCCCATGCATATCCGTTGTCTGAAGGATGGTTATTGTGATCTCCTCATCAGCTGCAAAACCCGTCATCATGGTAGTCATCGTCATAAGCAAAAATAAGACTACTGCCAGAAATTTTCGTGTCGAGCCATTCGTCATATGTAGATCCTCCCATTCAATTATTTACAGTCTGTATCGGTCGTGCAAACGGTACATCTGCATCCTCATTATACAATTAATAATTATATAATCGCAAACATAATGCGAAAACAATTCCATTTAACTTATATTTCGATTCGATATATGGAAAAAATAAGCAAATGATATTCATTTCAAATAAACAAACCGAAAGCTCACGATTCAAACAAGGAAGATAAAAACCATAAAAAAAATCCCCAAAGGGGATTTCTCACTTAATTGGGCATACGCCGCTTACACAATCTGTATCCATGTCACTGCCCAGTACATTCAAATTGTCATCCAAAATCGCACCCACTCTTGGCGTTCCTTTGATCTCTTTGATTTCATGTCTCGTACCGGCATCGGTAAAAACATAGGGATGATTAATAAACTCAATCTTCATAATATCCTCCTTCAATTTCCTGATGAAATAAGCATACCACGATGCCTTTTCAAGCATAAGTCTTGACTTTTACTGTTTTCCCGAACAAGGCTCTCCTCTTTTTGATTTCAGGCACAACTTTTTCAACTCATTGCCGCAAGCAAGGATTCGTTAATTCGCTCATTTGCTTTGTTCAAAGCGCTCGATTCTTTAGGTTCCAACTATTGTTTTTCAGTTTATTATTGTAAAATTCAAAAAACTATTGACAAACCACCAAAAACTGCATAGAATCATCACAACAACATAAATATAAATCGTTGAGTAAGAAGAGTAGGTATACTTAAAATTCTTAGAGAGTCGGCAATGGTGGGAATCCGACATTTGAAGGTATGCTGAATGGGCTTATGAGTGGACGCTGAAAGATTTCGAGTAGGCAACACGGGCATCTCCCGTTACAGAGATAGGATATCGGTTATACCCGTATCTGAAAGAGTGGGTTATCATTTTGATAACCAATTGAGGTGGCACCACGCTAATCGCGTCCTCTATATGTTTTTAAACATGTAGAGGGCTTTTTTATTGTCTAAAATCCATCTTACTTCCCCCCTGCATTGTTATTTCTTTACTAACCGGAACAATAAGGAGGCTTTATCATGATCACAAACAACAATGGTTATTTTGGAGAATTTGGCGGCAGATTTGTGCCCGAGCCCTTAAAGGTAGTCTTGCAAGAAGTGGAAGATAATTTCTATCATTTTATCAATGATGCTGAATTTCTTGAGGAATTGGCTTATTATCAGAAACAATATATCGGACGAGAAAGTCCTCTCTATTTTGCCGAGCAATTAACCAATCAACTTGGCGGCGCAAAAATTTATCTGAAACGAGAAGACTTGAATCACACGGGCGCTCATAAGATCAACAACACCATTGGACAAGCGCTTTTAGCAAAGAGAATGGGGAAAAAGAGAATTATTGCTGAAACCGGTGCAGGTCAGCATGGCGTTGCGACCGCAACCGTTTGTGCCTTATTTGGAATGGACTGTACGGTATACATGGGTGCCATTGATATTGAAAGACAGAAGTTGAATGTATTTCGCATGGAGCTTCTTGGTGCAAAAGTCATTCCGGTAACCGATGGCACCGCCACCTTGAAAGACGCAGTCGATGCAGCCCTAAACGATTTTGTTATAAACGCATCAGATACATTCTATCTATTGGGTTCTGCCGTTGGACCTCATCCCTACCCTACCATGGTAAGAGAATTCCAAAGCGTCATTGGGAAAGAGGCTAGAGAGCAGATCCTGGATACAGAAGGCAAGCTTCCAGACTATCTCGTTGCCTGTGTAGGCGGCGGATCCAATGCAATTGGACTCTTCCACCCGTTTGTAGACGACAAAGATGTAAAACTTGTAGGTGTGGAGCCTGCCGGTAAAGGGCTAGACACACCCTACCATGCCGCCTCCATCAGCAAGGGTAGCGTCGGCATCATTCATGGCTTTAAATGCTATACCCTGCAAGATGAAAAGGGCGAACCCCTTCCCGTTCATTCCGTTGCAGCCGGTCTTGATTACCCAGGCGTTGGTCCCGAGCATAGCTACTACAAGTCAATTGGAAGAGCGGATTATGTTGGAATTACGGACAAAGAAAGCCTAGACGCCTTCTTTGCCTTATCACAAACAGAAGGGATCATCCCCGCAATCGAAAGTGCTCATGCAATTGCTTACGCAATGCAGCTTGCCAAGACACTAAATCCGGATCAAACGATCATTGTCAACCTTTCTGGTAGAGGTGACAAGGACGTCAATCAAATCATAGATATGATGCAATCGCCTCCAACAAATGATTAAACCGCCATAGCTTTATTCATTTGATTTTATAAGCAGACAATACGGCAGCCTAGGCTGCCGTATTGTTATGTTTTAGGACAATCTTCAAACATGTGAAATATCCGTATGAGTAGACACTTCATTGCTAATGGTCACCAAATCCTCTACATGCAATTGATGAATGTCATCTTTCCCGTTTGATCTTGCAAAAACCTCCAGCTCTTTCGCTGTGCCTTGATAGAAATTCTGAAACTGGAGCAATGCTTTTTCTTCATCAAACAATGCTCTCAAATTTTCATCTTGTGTTGCAATTCCCGCAGGGCAAGTTCCCGTATGACAAACCTTCGATTGCAAACAGCCGATGGCAATCAAAGAAGCCGTTGCAAGTGCTATCGCATCCGCACCTAATGCCAAACCCTTCGCAATATCCGCTGCATCTCGAAATCCTCCGGTAATGCAAAGGCTTACATCACTCTCCACAAGATCCAGGTATTTTCTTGCCCTTGTGATTGCATAAATTGCAGGAACGCCTACATGATCCTTCAGGAATTTAGGGGAAGAACCCGTTGCGCCTCCTCGGCAGTCAATGGTAATAAAGTCAGGGTTCGCTTGCAGAGCTTGCTTTAAATCCGCTTCGATATGTCCGGCTGAAAACTTAATGCCTACAGGAACACCGCCTGTTAAATTCCGTATATGCGCAACCAGTTCAATTAAATCTTCGATTTTGTCCACACCGGAAAGCCTGCCTGGAGATACCGATGCTTCGCCAGGCTTTAATCCTCTGATTTTCGCAATCTCAGGCGTGATCTTCTCGATTGGCAAATGACCGCCAAGCCCCGGTTTTACCGCTTGCCCAATTTTGATTTCGACAGCGTCCGCTTGGCGAATCACTTCATCATCATGGGAGAATGCCGCTGTGCCCAACTCGTAGATATACGTCTTTGCAGCCGCTCTAGATTCAGGCAGCATACCGCCTTCACCGGAACACATAGCCGTATCGACCAGAGTCGTTCCTTTTGCCAGTGCAATTTTCGCCTCTCTCGATATGGCGCCAAAGGACATATGAGAGACGTAAAACGGCAGGGATAAATATAAGGGTTTCTTCGCCTGTTTCCCAATGATCGTTGCGAGATTCACTCCCACATCACCGTTTAAAGGCATTGGTTCCAATTGTGCCCCTTTAAATAAAATGGATGTAAAATCCGGAAAAGCTTCTAACGTTCTCATGGCAGAATTTTCGCTTTTTCCAGTTCTGGCTAATTGCCGAATCGCATCAACCTTATTGTCAAAGGCTTCTCGCTCCGAACATTCGCATGTATCTCGCTCCCCAACAATCCCATTGTCTTCAAATTTTTTATACCAATGCTGCCCCGTGCAAAATGGTTTGTTATTGGAGTGACCACATCTGCACAAGGTATAATGATTCATGGTTTGCGGATGATCATCGTCTACCAACTCGATATCGCCCCGCACATAGTATGGTCCATCTTCACTTATTTGAAGCTCTGGATGATCCGAAAATGCATCGACTTTACTCCCATGGATTGTATAGCTTAGAGCGCCTGAAGGGCATTTACGTATGGTCTTAATAATTTTTTCAAACATTTCCCCATCGGGATCAATCCAAGGTTCTGTTCCTATGCGAAAAACTTTCGGCAATCCATCGGTACAATACCCGGCATGGGAGCATATGCCTCGATCATCGTGAATCGTAATTTCTTTTCCAATATATGATTCTAATAGCCTAGGAATCCGATCCTCCTTTTTCACAGAATCAAATCCGATTTTCCCGTGGGTGCCATCACAAAAAGGCTTATTCTTCGACTTTCCACAGCGACATAAGGCGATTGCTTGATCCTTGATTGGAACCGCCGATCCTCTTGATTCCTTCAGTTTCTTTATATGTTGCACGACATAGGGTCCATTTTTACTCGTACGAATTACAGGCTTCTTCATACCTTGCTCCTTTACTTGATCAATTAGATAACATGCGTTTTTCGATTTCTATCCCACTTCAAAAGTGAATCAAACGATATACCGCCATCTCCAAGGCGATTTATAATATGAATACCCTATCCATGGAAATCCATGGCTCCCTATCCTATCTTTCCACTAAAAAAGAGGAGGTAAAAACTCCCCCTCATCCCGAATATCCAGACTCGCATCACAAAGCGATTCGGTTTTATTTACACGCTGTCGTTTACAAAGAAATTAAACTCTCATTTTATTTATCCGCGAAATTTCTTCTCACTTTTCAAACTTAAAGTATTCAAATTTACGTAGAGTCAGGGTATAGTTAATGTAACGAAATGCTAAATTGAGGTGAAAAAATGTTTGTAGAAGCAAATAAAATCGTGATTCGGATTTTCGATTCGTTTTCATTAAAAGATAAAAGAAGCGTCATAAAAAGCATCATCACCAAGACGCATAATAAATTTAATGTGAGTATCTCAGAAGTTGAAGACTACGATCTTTTGAACAAAGCCACCTTAGGCATATCTGTTGTGAGCAATAGCAACAAATTGAATCAGCAGATTTTTGACAATATCATTCGATTTATTGAAGAAAATTACGAAGTGGAAATCATATCAATAGAAAACTATTATTAAAGATGAAAATCACTTTACTATTCAAGAAGAGCCTCAAAATCGAGGCTCTTCTTGATATATACTCATGTATAAATGAATTTCTCAGAAAACCCATTGCCCTACTATTCGCTATAAGGTGCATCAAACCGTTTATCAAAAGCTTTGTTTTTCTTTAACTGTTGATCCCAGTATAGATTGGAAAGTCCTAATTTTTGTATGATTTTAAAGTACGCTGCTTGTGATTTGGAATGCACCAAAGGTCCTTCCAGTGCCGCTTTTACTTCTTTCTGGAATGGAATGTTCCTCTGATAATCCCGACCGATGGCAGCAACTTGCTTCGCTTTTTTGGCTGTCATTCTAGGAGGCATGATTCTAAATCCCTCACTGCCCGGTATAACAAAAACGCCATAAATTTTCATTTCCATGATGTCTGCAAATCGGTATAGATATTTTTCTAGATTTTTAGAATGGATGGCTTCTGAAAATCCGGAATGGATAATAAACGACACTTCCTTGCCCTTAAAAACCTCTTTATGCTGATTCATCCGTTCAAAGAAATGCTTCACTTGAGCGGGCATTCCATCCACATAAAGTGGAAACACAAATAACAGTTGATCAAATGATTTTGCCTCTTCAATAATGCTTTCATGCTGCTTGACCTTTTTCAGGTAAACCGTTGTTGCTGATGTAATGTCTTTCATGAACCATGAAATAATGATATCAGAATTACTCTTTTCTCCTCTGGGACTGCCATTAAATATCAGTAAGGACATGCTCAAATTCAGCTCCTTTCTTAATTCGGACAACCTCAATCAGTTTATTTCTAAGGTTTAACGAGGTTCTTTCATAAAGCTCTGTAAGCGTCGCAATATCTTCATCCGTTGTATCTTCATCCTCAAGTACAATCACCTTTATATCTGGAGTTTTACCGTATCTCTGTCTATGATGCTGTTCTCCTTTATAAATCTCAATGTAGGGATGAATCATCGGAATCAATCGGTCTTTAAACTTCTTAATTAAAGAAGATTCATACCCGGCAAGGATCGGTGTAATAATTGTAAGTTGATCTGCTGAAGGAATTCGGGACAGAATCTGCTCATAGTCATCTTTTATGGCGCATATTCCCGGTGTCTTCACCCAGCAATCCCAGCATCCCTGACAATAGTTGATCTGTAGATCCCTTAGCTTAAAATACACCAAATCCTTACGGTCCATTTTCTCCAATTGCGTTTCAAACTCACTGAAACTGGAATTCGTTATGCCATTAATAATCAGGTTCATTTTCCTACTGCCTCCTTAATATCCAAACTTGCACTTCCAATGATCCAGGAGCATTCAAGTAACCATGAATGCTCTTTGATATCTACTTCTCCTGAGTTGCCCCTCTCTTTATTTCATCACTATTTTATCCTATACCCCAGTCGTCGATATGGGCGACAAAAAAATAGCGCCAATCGCTCCCGATTAGCACTACTAAAGAGTTCTCTATTTAAACTGCCGCTTGACAAGAAGTGGCTCAATGCACACTGCCTTCATTCGTTTGTCCATAAGCAAACTTTCATTTACTCCCCGACAACCTGAACGTAACACTTTCTATTCCGTGCCCGGTTTTGGTCCCAGTCAATAAAATAAATAGATCCAACTAATCCGATAGCCATTGTGCCGTCACAAAGTATAAAGGTTTCACTGCATCCGAACAACGATCCCCTGATATGGGCGTCTCCATTCAGCAATGTTTTAAACGCCTCTTCAACAGTGAGCGGATTGGCTTTGTCGACATCATTTTCAGTGTATTCCTTCACAAACGCTAGATGTTCGGGACCTGGATACTTATAATTATCATTGTTTGTCAATTCACGCGGAACAATCCGATCCAAAATTTTATTTAGATCTGCCTGTAAAAACTCATCTCCAGTAATGTCACGGTCATGAACAAATTCTTCAAAAGTGACGGAACAAGTTGTATGTGGCGACTGCACAATAACATGGCCGTTTTTTATCCCTGACTCATCAATAATTTTCTTTATTTCTTCCGTGATGTTCAGATAAGTTACACGCCCGCTGTTCGACTCTAAATTGACAATTTTTGTGTGAATTTTCATCTTATCGTTTCTCCCTATTCATAAAAATCAGCTTTCGCTTTTCTCAATGATTGAATCATTTCTTCCAATGTGCCATACATGTCATCGGCACAAACAATCCCACTCGTTCCGCCAGAGCCCTCTGATCCCTGTTGAATCGTATTGTATACATCTTCCGGCGTTCTCAATCCTGTTCCAGAAACAACAATGGTATCAGGAGATATTTCCGAAACGATTGTTTTATTATTCTTAGCATATGATTCCTCGTGTTGAATGCCCTTACCGATCATTTCCGATAGTTCACAACAAATCACGTCAGGGTGCAAAGCCGCAATTGCTTTTGTATCTGCCGCTTTATCCGCGAGAACAAATGTTAGTATGCCTAGTTCGTTCGCCCTTTCAATCGCTTCAGCTAATTCAGCTATTGTCATCGGACATTCACAGTGATTCAGCATAACAGCCTGAACTCCAGCTTCCTTGAATGCTTCAGGAAGCGCTTTGCCCATCCCTCTGCCAGGCATAATCCCATCCATATGCTGGGCCGTAACAATCAGGTGTTTTGTTTGTCTCGCGATATCTTTTAAATCAACATCTTTGGCAGAAAATAAAATATCTACATCATATTTCTCCGCTAAACCGTCAGCGAAGATAGCGAAATCGATGGACTGCTTTCCATACAAGTATGATTTTGGATTAATGGTAAAGATCGGTAACCTCAATTTTCTTTTCGTATTAATTTTCTTCATCCCCCAATTCAGAACCGTTTTTCAAACAATTTCGATCTGCATAAACAACAAATGCCTGCGCTTAAGCTATTGATTCATCGTCTACTTTTAAATTCTAGCATATCCGCTGATCACTGATACGAAATGCGCATTATTCGACAGTAACTTTCGAATTCATTTCACTAAACCACCTTCTCTTTTCCGGAACACCATTCCCACAAATCAATCTCCTTGCCATGCGGTTGTTCCAATCCCTCAAATCATATATCTTTTCAATTAAATGAATTTAATTCATCTATGAATTTGAGATTTTAATTTTAGCTTAATTGTAAAATGAAATTGAAACAATAAAGCAAGTAATGAAAGAAAACTCCTATCCAAAATGAATTTAAAATAATTGAAGAAAGGCGGATCCCATGAATTCAAGTCCAGTATTTCCAGTATGAGAAACAGAAAGGCTCATACTTAGAGCCTTGGTTGAGAGTGATTGGAAAATTTTCAAAAGGCTTTGAAGAAAACCGTGTCATTCGGTGGGGTATTCAGTGAAAAGACAATGGCAAAATCATCGGTAGCGTAGTTCCTTATGAATAGCCAAGTGCAGCCTTGATGCCGCAACACCCCTTCGATCTTCTTTATTCAATCCTCCATAACAATCCTACTCTCTCCTCGATTGCTTCGTCAAAAAGATGACTCATATCAATAAATGGAAGTCCCGATTTTTCACATTGTTGTACCCTCTAAACTCCTTCCCTCAAGAATCCGCCTAAAATTTTCTTCGTCTCATCGCATTGACATCTCTCGTCCAATCTTTTTCACGCTCAAAGCATCGCAGATCCTCTAATTTCTTTTTGCAGCTTAAATTAAGCGAACCAATATTGAGAAGCTCAGTCTCTTGCTTGTTTTTCATGCCTGTATAAATCCTTCCTACTTGTTATGTCCACTATATTCGTTTGCGTCATCAAATTTATTCTATTAAATCAAATGTACAGCAGCATTTTAAAGTCAACCCATCAACAATCAATTCATTTTCATGCGATGTTTTTTCAAATTTCTGAATATTCTTGACTAGTCTATGTATTTGACATAAAATTACAGTGTGGTAATACCACAGGAGGAGATTATGTCAAAAGAATTGAAAGTGGAACAAATAATTCTAAACGAGATTTTGTCTGAACAATTGAAGCCTGAAGAGATGATGCTGCCTGAACGACAGCTGGCTATCAAATACGATTGCAGCCGTCCGGTGGTCCACAAGGCCATCATTCGACTTGAAGACAAAGGTGTCTTGAAAATCAGGCCTCGTAAAGGCATTCAGGTGATGGACTTCAAAGTGTCTGGCAAGTTAAGTCTTATTGAAGCCATCAGTCAACAGAGTAAGGAATCAATTTCTAGAAAGTTCAATCACGATATGCTTGAATTTATCAAGGACAATTTCAAAAATGTGATCCGATGCTTCGAATCTGTTCAAAAGAATCCGACTCCTATCCTTTTGAATGAACCGGAAGATTTCTTTACCCTGCTTTTCGATTACTGCTGTCAATGTGGCAATAGCATCTACCCCATGCTGATCAACGAGTTTAAAGTAGGGATCTTGAATGTATCCAAATGCTGTACCGGTTCTGCGGAAGTGAAGAAATTGTTCCAAGAGATAGAAAGGAATGTGATGCATAACCTGCCGGATCAAGCCATTGGTTTGGTGGATGAATTATTTGAAAAGATAGAAAATCTTTGGATTGGAGGAAGAGATGTTTAATTTAAACAGTGTATTTTTATTTTCGATTTCTGGTGGTTTCATTGTATTTGTTTTGTTTCAAGCCATGTTCTTTTTGATTCGGGCCTATCGGGAAGGTTTGAAGATTGGCATGGACAAGAAGGTCTTGGTAAAAACGGTGAAATTCAGCATCGCCTTTACCATTGCACCCGCCGTGTCTATTTTGCTCGGGGTAATTACCTTGTCCAAGTTCTTGGGGCTGCCTTTGCCCTGGCTGCGCTTATCGATCCTCGGCGCGATTACTTATGAACTGACAGCAGCTGCGTCTGCAGCGGCGACAATGGGAATTTCCATTTCCGAAGCCATCAGCTCAGCCCAAATCTATGTGACCATTCTTTGGGTTATGACGCTTGGAATCATACCGAGCATGGTACTGATTCCCCTGTTTCTTAAAAAGTTTCAAAGCGGCATGTCAGTCATTAAAAAGCGTGATCCAATCTGGAGCGAGCATTTTATGACCGCTTTATTCATGGGAATGATCAGTGCGTTTCTAGGGGTTGTCTTCAAGGACGTTTCAAAAGGATTGATCGGTTTTATCAGTGTATTTGTCATGATGTTTTCAGCCGCGGTCATGATTGTTATAGGCCTGCTCCTCAAAAAGTATAAAGTTAAGGCGCTGGAAGATTATGCATTGCCGATCTCAATGTTAAGTGGGATGGTTTTTTCCATCGTCATCACAGGAGTAATAGGAGGTTAAAATGAGAAATACATCTGAATTGAGAGACACTATAGAAATAAAAGACGCAGTTGAAACGAAAGATCTGTTTATAGAAAAAACACATCGCTACGGTCGATTGTGGATGGGGCTGACATTTCTATTTATGTTGGCGGTGCCGATTGTAGTTGGCGCCCATTATGACGCGCATCCGGTCTTCAAGGATGTCGCAAAAGGACTCCTTGGCGTTGCGCCAATTTTCTGGACTGTCGCTTTAATCGAAATCGTCACCTTCACACCGATGCTGGGTACAGGCGGTTCTTACTTGGGATTTGTAACGGGCAATCTAACAAACTTGAAGGTCCCTTGCACCTTGATGGCGCTAGAAAGTTCAGGATACAAACAGGGTTCCAAAGAAGGTGAAATCATTTCTACCCTCGCGGTGGCAACCAGTTCCATCGTGACGGTTATCATCATTGCAATTGGCGTATTCATGATGGCGCCTCTTACACCGATCCTAAATTCAGAACTCTTGAAACCCGCATTTGATCAGATCTTACCGTCGTTGTTTGGCGGCCTGGCCGTAGTCTACGTCAGCAAGAATGCGAAGATTGCAGCCATACCATTGATCTTTATGGTCGTGATTTTCTCCATGATTCCATCCTTGGCTTCCGCGGTTTCCATGTTTGTCCCTGTAGGGGCGGCCATCGCCATCGTAAGCGCAAGGATCATGTATAAGCGAGGTCTCTTATGATTTTTCTATTATTCCTATCTCTGTTTATTGTCTTCCTTTTGATACGGGCACTTCTGTTTCAGCCAAAGGACATGTCAAGCGAACAAACGCCACCGGAAGTGCTGAACGAAGAACAAATCATTGAGAATTTTAGGAACTTATTGCGTCATAAAACTGTTTCCCATATCGACAAAAACCAAATGGACATGGCTGAATTTACAGCTTTTCAGGAATCATTGGTCTCGTTATACCCCGAGGTCCATGAAGCCTGTACGTGCGAGCATCTTGGAGATACGGGCATCCTTTATAAGTGGGCAGGCAAAACGCAGGACTCTCCCGTCGTTTTGATGGCGCATTATGATGTGGTGCCCGCTGAAGAAACCGCATGGGATGTGCCGCCCTTTAAAGCTGCTGTCATTGATGGTGTCGTTTGGGGCCGGGGAACGCTCGACACAAAATGCACCTTGCTCAGTGTCATGGAATCTGCAGAGCACTTGATAAAAGAAGGCTTTGTTCCAAATCATGATATCTACTTCTCGTTTGCAGGAGATGAAGAAGTCAGCGGAGAATCTGCACCAGCGATCGTCGCCCACTTGAAGAACAAGGGTGTTAAGCCTTATATGGTTCTGGATGAAGGCGGCGTCATCGTTGAAGGGGTCTTCCCAGGCGTAGAGAAACAAACTGCTATGATCGGTGTCGGTGAAAAAGGCTACATCGATATGGAAGTGCTGTTTGCGAGCAAAGGCGGACACGCTTCAGCACCCCCTCGCCATGGCATAACAGGCGCGATGGGCAAATTAATGTCCGACTTGGAAAACAGAACAATGAAACCAGTATTTACGGAACCCGTATTGGAGATGTTTAACCGACTGGGCCGACACTCAAGTTTTGGCTATAAAATCATATTTGCAAACATGTGGCTGTTTAAACCGGTATTGAAGATCCTTTTCAAAAAGCAGGGTGGCCAAATGAATGCGGTAATCAGAACCACGACAGCAGTAACGGTATTGGAAGGTTCTAACGCTTACAACGTTTTGCCGCCCAAAGGAACGATTGGCATCAATGCCCGCGTTTTGAATACCGACACAATGGATTCGACAATCAAGCATATCAGCAGCCTTGTGAAAACGCCCCACAACATTCAAGTTCTGAATGGAAGAGAGGCTTCGCCGACTTCTCCGATACAATCCGGCGCGTTTGAAATCCTTGAAAAAGTAATTTTGGATATGTGGCCCGAGGCTGTTGTCGCTCCCTATTTGATGACTGGCGGAACCGATTCAAGACACTTTCATGCGATCTGCGAGAATGTGCTGCGCTTTGCACCCATGGAGATCACCAAGGAAGAATTGAATCTGATTCACAGCAACAATGAGCGAATACGGGTAAAAACGGTTCTCAAATGTGTGGAATATTACATCAAACTCATACGGAGATTGGGATGATCCCCACAAATGGAAACCAATACTTTGTTTTGCATATGATCCGAATTTCAAACCGTAATTTGTCTAACATGGAAGTTTTCCTCACGGGAATTTCCATGTTCTTTATTGTAAAAATCCCTAGTTTTCAACAATAATTATTTTCCATTTCATATCCATCAAATCATAGAATACTATTTATCCTCCTGTTCATTTGGTATAAAATATAGAAATCGGCAAAAGCTATACGCCTACACATAACAGAAAGGATACTCAATGAAAAAAGCGAGAACAACTTACTTTGTATGGATATGTCTCACGATCATATTGGGATTGGTTTCAAGAAAGATTTCATATCTGCCCTTATGGATTGGTGATATGCTCTGGGGTGTCATGATCTTCTTCATCGTTAAATTCATCCATGTGAACAAACCGAATCGCAGCGTGGCTGCAATAAGCCTTGTACTATGCTTTATCGTCGAGTTTAGCCAATTATATCAGGCCGAATGGGTTAACAATATCAGAAAAACATTACCTGGAAGACTCGTGCTCGGACAAGGATTTTTGTGGAGCGATCTCTTGGCATATACTGTGGGCATTCTTCTTGTCTGGGCGATCATCAACATTCGCAAGAAGTAATTGAATACTTCCCAAACAAAAAAACCAGGAACCGCCCTGACAGGGATGTTCCTGGTTCATTTTTTCTTTCATCACGAAAATATCAAATTCACATCAACCTTAAGCCCATCAAAGGCAACAGATTTCACCCGTTCTCCAAGCTCAAACATCTTCAACGTTTGAATCGTTCTGTCCGTAAATGCATAGACAAAAACACATCGCTCTACCGTATTTACAATCCAGTATTCCCTTACACCGCTCAGCATATACAGATTCAATTTTTTAATCATATCCCAGCTCTTTGTAGACGGCGATAAAACCTCCACGACCAAAGCCGGAATCCCCTGGTAATTGTCATTATCGTCAATCTGCTCCTCGTCACAAATGACAAGGATGTCCGGTTGAACAACATTCGGATCATCTTCGAAACACTCCGATTCATTATACAGCTTAACATCAAAAGGTGAAGTCAACGGATTGCACGGTTTATCCTGAAACCAATTATAAAACTGACCGAAAATCTCCCGCACAGCAACCTGATGCCTATGTTTAGGGGAAGCCATCAAACGCATTTCACCGTCAATCAATTCATACCTGGCTTCAGCATTTGCAGATATCTCCAAAAACTCTTCATAGGTAACCCTTTTTCGAACGGAATACTCTGCCGAGCCTTCCTTCATCACATGGAGAATCTGATCTTCATGTCTAATCAACTTGGCTACAGCTTTTCCATTCTTGGTGATGATCACTTCATTGTTTGCTATGACTTGCTTCAGATACTTGCCGAATGCATTTTGAAACTTGGTTGTTGGCACTCGCATGGGATATCCTCCTTTGTCGCATTGCTGTTCTAGCTATTTTATACCCCATTTTAGCTATTATTTAACGTGAGTCTTAGCTAAGCAAAATCCTTTCTATCTCATTTGTTACTGTGCCAAATGTATCACGATCATTAACGTTGGATATCATGCTGTCATTGAGCCCATGAAAAAAGCGCAAGAAAAGAACAAACAAATGACACTTCGACTTTCTCTTCAAAACGCCTTTATTCCGTCTTTTCTTTATCCTCCAGCAATTGCATCATCGCTTGCGCCGTTTCCGCGCCTGCATTTTGATTTTGGCCCGTTACAAGATTCCGATCAACAAGAACCAAATTTGCAAAGATATCTTTGAATGCCGTTTTGCTTTTAAAGTCTGCGCCAAGCTTTCGCAATTCCGTTTCCGGATGCAGCGGGGTGTTCAAGACATTTAGCTCTTTGACCTGCTTGTCCGTTACCGCGGTGATCACCTTGCCCTTTACCAAGGGCTCTCCATCTGCCTCTTTCGCACGAATGAATCCGAGGGCGCCATGACAAACTGAGCCTAGGATGATTCCAGCTGCATTTGCTTGAGTTAATTTCTCACCCAAAACTTCGCTTTGCCCAAGGTCATAAGCAGCTCCCCATCCTCCTGCCATAAAGATGAGATCGTAGGAAATAAAATCCACATCATCGATTTTTAACGAATGCTTGACCTTTTCTCGAAAGTTCTCATCCTTTGCGTATCTTCGATCCTCCGGCGTTGCCACCGGATACTTCAAACTCAATGGTTCAATCGGGATCTCCCCGCCCTTGATACTGGCGAGCTCGACCCTCATCTTCGCATCATGAAACTGGTAATACGGCACAGTCATTTCAGAGGCGTACACCCCTGTTTTCTTCCCGCCTTTGCCAAGGGTCGCGTGACTTGTTGTGATGAGCAAGACCTTCTTCCCTGAAAGATCATAGATTTCTCCTTGATAGTGCGGGTGCAATCCTATCATATTTAAAATTTTTGGAAAAAAACCGATCAAAAATGCTACCGCAAAAAAGACACTAAAGCCAATAACAATCACTTGATTCATTTCTGCTCTCCTCCTTTCCTTTCATATTATCCATACCCGTAGAGAGAAATTCAGCACCGTACAATTCAACATTTTTAAAAAGCGCATATAGCAAAGAACCCAACGGCATCGCCTGCCATTGGGCTTTTCTTGCATATTCCACTACCTATCAAACAGTCCACCGGTCTTCTTGTTCCTACGGATTGCTACTCTTCCACCTGGCTCGTCTTGTAACCTTGTTGCGCACTGATCTTTTCTTCTCTTCACTCTATAACTCTTGACTGATACATCCTCTCAGAATCCGTTCAAGTTCATAAATTTTCATTTCATATAATGATAAAAGCACGTCAGCCAACGAACCTGATAAATTCATGATAGCAGTGCCAATACTTAAATCAAGTAATGATATCCACAATCATCCTGTTGTATTCATCTGGTTTTTCCATATTACATAGATGACCTGTCTCCGGAAACTCTACCATTTCCACATGATTCATTTGACTTAAAAAATTGTTTTGCCTTACCAGATAGCTATTGATATCTTTATCCCTTGGACACTTGATGATGGTAATCGGTGTCTCTGTTTTTTCAATGAGTGCAAGGTAGGAGTAATCCCCTAACATTTGATGACTGGTTATAATCGTATCTGGTGTGGTTTTCTCAAAAAGCTTGAAGATCAGTTCTTGTGCTTCAATGTATTTTGTAGAGTTCTTCGCTGCAAATCGAAGATAACCCTGAAACCCCATGAACTTGATTAGCAACCTATCCATTGCCCCTACAATCTTTAATAGGCTATGAGACATTTTAATTTCAGGTGTTGTTCCATTGGTAATCAGGTGGCGAATCAACGCTGGCCGTTTTCCAAGAACGCCATATCCAATGACGCCCCCCATTGAATTGCCAATCCATATACAGTCTTTCACCCTAAGCTCATCTAGCAATTGAAGCGCGACATCAACATAAGCTGGAATTGAATAAACGTCTTTTTGCTTTGATTTTGAAGACTCCCCATGCCCTTGCAAAGAAAATGCAATCACATGATGATTTTTCTCAAAATAGGATACCTGAGCCTGCCATTGTCTTAAGTTACTTCCCAGTCCATGTGCAAATACTATGGTCTGTTGCTCGCGGTCGCCTGATTCATAATACTCAATCTCAAAGCCATTGATTCCATGTTTTCTAATTGACATACCATCGCTCCTTTACCCTCTGAAACTTCTTATTTATAGAACTCCATATGATTTTCAAACCAATCATTTACTACCCAATCCCTCGATTAAAGAAACAAAACAACAAAAAACCTAGAAAAGTAAAAACACTTTATCGTGTCTGCTTTCTAGGTTCAAGTTCAGGCTGTTGCCCAACGCTCCAAACTTGGCAACACAATGCGAATCGCCTCTCTACTTCATCTTTCCTACAACCTCATAAATCCGGTTCGCAATGGCATCGTAGCCATCTTCATTCGGGTGAAAATCATCAAGAAACAGGTACGTATCTTGATGATATTTAAACAGATCATAAAGCGGAACGTACACCTGATTGGGTTTATCATCGGTTCGCAATTGGGTTTTATGATTCCACTCAAACAACAATTGGATTTTCTGCTCGCCGATCGAAGCACCGTATGGATTGTAAAGTCCAATAAATACGACTTGTGTATCCGGATTCAATTCATTTATTGAATTCATGATGGTTTGAAGATCAGACAAATACTGATTGAGCGCCTCTTCATACTCAACCAATCCTGCTATTGATGTCGCCTGATAAATCTCCTTCAGATTGTTGCCTCCTATGGAAAGAAAAATCAGATCTGCGGTTCGCAGAGCATCCACATAGAAATCATCTTGCAGCAATCGAACCCAGTCATCTGTTTGGGAGCCGGGTACAGAAAGATTGACAACCTTCCATTCGATTACATCTGTTTCTTTTTTTACCAGTTCCACATACCGCTCTCCCAGGTTTCTCCCAAACTCATCCCCGATGCCCGTTGCCATGGAATCCCCAATCAAAAGCAGTTCAAAATAATCATCCTCCTGTGTCACCACTGGTTTCCCAGTTTGCTGTTTTTCCTGGCGTGGCGTCTCATTGATTCTTGCTTCGGTGGAAGTAATAACCAGCGATGCAACGAGTCCGCCGATAAAAACAACAATCAACACCAGGGAAATTGTAAACAGCACAGGCCAAACAACCCGCTTGAACATAAGACTCAGTCCTTTCTTATACCAATACATCTTCCTTGATAAACACAATAAAACTGACCATAAGTGAAACAGCGGCCCAGGACAGCAAAACACCGATGGAAAACGCAAGGCTCATCCCTTCAATCGGCTGATAGGATCCGGTCAAATATTTCGAAAGGTCCAAATTGGAAACAAAAAAGAATTTCGCGATGGGCCACTCCGAAAGAAAGTATTGAAGAAACTGACCGCCAATCAGGGTAGCCATGATAATCCCAATGGCAGAAGCCGTTGTTTTGACCAAAACGGAAACCATCATAATAATGGTCGCAATCACAACCGAAACAACCCATGCCAACGCGTAAATCAATACCAGATACTGACTCCTTGAAATCATGATGACATTTTGTGCATCCAAAGAGCCATTGATCAGCCTAAAACCCGTCGCGATAGGTTCGCTAAACCCCCAATAACGAAAATAGATCCCCGATACCAGCGTTGCAATCAGACCCATCAGCAGCAGAACGAGAGTCGTCATCATAAGCAAAGCGATATATTTACTGAGTAGAATTTTCCACCTTGGGACAGCGCGCGTCAAAAGAACTTTGATCGTCCCTTTTGAAAATTCCCCCGAAACCAGATCAGCGCCCAAAATGAGTATCAAGAGCGGAATAAACAGAACCAGGGATTGTTCCGCGAAGTCAACAGTAAATCGAGCTGCGCTCGGTGTGATGGGATTGATGTTATTTTCGACAAAATACTCAAGCTGTTCAATTTGAATCTCAATGGATTTCAATCCGCTTTCTGGCATATAAGCACTGTTTAATCGCTCGTTCAATCTCGTGATTTGCTGTTCGGCGAGAATACGCCAATCGAAAGCACCGTTTTCTGCCATGGTTTCGAATCGCTCGATTGCGCTTCTGTACACGTATTGCTCCCCATAAACGAATAACCCGATAAAAGCAATCAGCAGGATCACGATCAAGATCATTTTCTTCTTTAGCAGCATTTTAAATATTTCATTTTGAATAAGTGCTATCATCGTATCCCACCTTTACTCACGTAATTTTTTGATGCCCCGTAAGTCCCAAAAAAAGCGATTCCAAAGATTGTTGTGCCGAACTCACGGTTTTCAATTCAAATCCGGCTTCGATCAATGCGGCATTGATCGAAGCCAACTCCTTAAGATCGACGACCGCTTTTAATCGACCGTCCACAATAAGAGCGGCAATATTGAAGCGAGATGCAAGAAAAGATTGCCCCTTTTCCAAATCTACAACTTCCCAAGAAATTTCACTGGAAGGAATCAATTGATGGATCGGCGTATCTTTGATAATCAAGCCGTCATTGATAATGGCCACGCGGTCACATAGAAGCTGCACCTCTGAAATCAAGTGTGAAGAGACCAGTACCGCGATTTGATCTTTTTCAGCCAGTCTTTTGATCAAAGTTCTGAACGTATAGATCCCCTGCGGATCCAAGCCGTTCATGGGTTCATCCAGCACCAACAATTCGGGATGATGCATCAGTGCTTGCGCGAGCCCCAGCCGCTGTTTCATCCCCTGAGAATAAGTGCTGACCTTGTCATAAATTCGATTTTCCATGCCGACATTTACAACGGTTTCCATGATGTCATCATAATGAACATCTTTTGACATCGCCGCCAACATCTCCAAATTCTTGTATCCGCTGATATAGTCATATAAATCAGGATTTTCTATGATGCAACCAACATGTTGCATCGCGGATATATAATTGCTGCTAATCGAATGCCCGCAAATGGTGATCCGGCCGGTCGTTGGCTTGGAAAGTCCAACAATCATTCGAAGTGTAGTCGACTTCCCTGCGCCATTCGGTCCGAGAAAGCCAAAGATTTCTCCCGCTTTAATCTTGAAACTAATGCCTTTGATAATGGATTTTCCTTTGATCGTTTTCGTCACATTTTCGATTTGCAAAACATCATTTTCCACGAATTTCATCTCCATCCACTTGAAAATAGCCATAAAACCTAGCAATGTATGTATACCCTTGAATGCTAGCTTTCCTTTTACGCCCTCACACTTCATGCCATTGCAAAAAAATGCGAGGACTAAAACAGTCATCACACTTTTATCATCACTATATCCCAGATTTCTAAACTCGGCACAACAAACCGAAACACACTGTCCTACAATGCGTCGCCCATTCAAAAAGTCAATCATACTGACTATAACGTAAACTCCCCAACGGTTTTACCTGTATATTTCTTAAACACCTTACAGAAATATGTTGAATTGGTGTACCCAACCATTTCAGACAAGTCCTTTATCAAGTACTTCTTTTCTTTCAACAGTAACATTGCTTGCGAAATCCTAATCTCGGTCAAGTATTCTACAAAAGTTTTTCCTAATTCCTGTTTAAATAACCTACTCAAATAGTATGGGCTAATCCCAATATACGCAGCAACTTGTTCAAGTGATAAATCGCACATGTAGTTTTTGTTCAAATAATCTATAGCCTTTTTCACATGATTATTAATCTTTGATTTTCGCGCTAATTGCAAATTCTTCATCGTCATATCAACAACTTTCTGAATCCAAATCTCCATCTCGTTCATCTCTCTAAAATGAAAAACTTCTTTATATATTCGATTCATCGATAAAAATTTGTATTCTTTCATCAAATTACTCTCTTCAAGCGATCGATGCAGCAATACGACAAAGCTAAGCACTCGATCCTTTATCTGTTCAAAATCATCCACTTCCTCATACTCAATAAATAATTGCTTCAATGCAGAATTGCATTCAGACCGCTTCCCCTGAAGAATGTAATCCACAATTTTCCTTTCACTCTCGATGGTTATTTTCCGTTCCATGGATTCCCCAAAAACATCACCATAGTATTTAACTTCACCGCGAACGGATTTATCTGCTAAAGATAAAATACTTTCTTTATACGATTTTGAAAGTTCTTCTGGAGAATGATAGAGTTGGCCGATTCCAACCGTAATTTTATGCTGAAATTCTTGACGAATCTTTTTAACGATCAATTCACTAAACTGAGTAGACAACACCATAAACCGCTCCGGCTCAAGCTGCTCCTCATGGACCACCAATACGGAAACACGATTATTGCTTAATGGGCTTACCAAACAATGATAATTGCCTTTCATCTCTTTTTTTAGAAAGCACCGCACATCCTTCTTCAATGAACTCTGTTTGACCTCAGACGCCTCAAACACGCCCTTCCCTACTTTCGACAAATCAAACGTGATGACATATCCTTCCTTGTAATTCACACCCAATATATCCAAGTAGATCTGAAAACTCTCCCGATTCAGATCCCCGAGAAGCAAAGACAGCATTACATCCATTTCAATCACTGGATCCAGACCTTCCACAATTTTCTCTAACCGTTTTCGATCATCGCTCTTCTTCATCTCCACGTCAACAGAAGAAATGCAGGCTGAAATTGTCTTCATCATTTTGTCCCGCTTCACTGGTTTAAGAATATAGTGATCGGCCCCGAGTGATAAAGCTTCTTGTGCATATTCAAAATGATCATGAGCCGTCAAAATAATAATTTTTGATGCAACTCCATTGTTCCGTAAGATCTTGATTGCATCTAGACCATTCAATCCCGGCATATTAATGTCTGCAACAATTATATCCGGAGCGAACTTCATAACCTGATCCACCAATTCAATTCCATTTGCCACTTCTTCGACAATTACATCAGGAAAATTTCTCGCGATGAACAATTTAAATGCTTGTCTTTCAATCTCTTCATCATCTGCAATCATCAAATTATACATGCTCCACATCCTTTTCCCATAACGGCAAATCAATTCTTATTTCTGTTCCTTTATTTACTTCGCTTTTAACCGTGATCAGCACATCAGATTTATAATAAAGCTTTAGCCTTGCGATTACATTTCTCAGACCGATCCCAGCTTGTTCATCCGGAATCCCTTCGGCTTGAATCATCTCACGTATCACTTGCAATTTCGAATCATCCATTCCCACACCATTATCAATAACAGAAAGGATCACACGCTGATTTTCTCGATGCACACCCACTTTCACTACGCCATTTTCCGTATAAAAACCCACGCCATGAATTACTGCATTTTCGACCAAAGGCTGAATAATTAAACATGGAATTTGCGCTAATCCAGCATCTGGGTCTTTTTGAACAGAAAAACTAATCCGTTCCCCAAACCGTTTCCTTTGAATCACAAAGTAATCTTTGACGTTTCCAACTTCATCTTCTATGGTTACCACCTTATTTAGCTTATCCATATTATAACGCAAAAAGTCAGCCATCGATTCCAGCAAAGAAGTTGTTTGTTCAGCCCCTTCGATATATGACATTTGCGAGATAATGTTCAATGAGTTGAATAAAAAATGCGGATTGATTCTCGATTGCAGCAGGCTTAACTCACTTTCCTTCAGCAAATTTTTGATTTTCAAATTCTCCAATTCTCGTTCACTTAGCTTTTTCTCCAACTTGTTTTTTTCAATCAATTCAGCAATTTGATCATTGATTCGTAAAATCATTTCATTGAATGCCTCTGACAGGACTTTCACTTCATCGTTCGTAGTGATTGGAATCATTTCTAAATTTTCATTACCACTGGAAAAATTGGATACCAGTTCAGTCAAATGATTAATTGGTTTTGTAACGCTCGTTGCAAACCATTCCACAAAAAAGAACGAAAAAACACCAATAATCGCAGTTAGAAAAACATTATAAGCAAACTGAATTCTCCGGGTGTTGCTTATTTCTCGCTTGATACTGTTTGTATCCCATAAAATTTCTGTATAAAGATCGCTGAAAGTCTCATTAATCAATCCATAGATCTCTTGCGCACTATAAAAGTAACGATTAGACTCAGCCAAGTTGCCTTCCTGTTTAACGATGACCGCTTGCTCGGCTTGTTCATAATAACTGTCAATCATATAACTCAGATCTACCAATTCTCGACTGTATTCCTTGATTTGATTTCGCTCCAAAAGTTCATCGACAACCTCATATAAACTTGCTTGATGACCTTTGTAATCCGAGTAAGCTAGCGATGTTCCTTCATGCAAATAATCCTCTAATCTATTGTTTCCTTCCCCCAATGTAACAAAAAGGTCATTCAATAGCAGGTGGTTTTCAAGGATGCCATCATACATATTGATTAGTCTTCTGCCTTCAAAAGTTGTATATATATTCGTAATGGTAAATAACACAATAATCAACACAAAACCCGCGACCAGTTTATTTTTAATTTTTTGATTGCGAGCTTGGAATAATGTCTTTATTCTTTTTACAGCGTCCACCTCAATTCAATGCGACCAGAAAGTTTTTGTCATTTAGTTTGTCTCTTCATAATCCTTCATATTCGATCGATTCATTAACTTCACTTGGGTATTAATATCCTTAATTGAATATCCTTCCTGAATATCTAGCAACACCTTAATGCTTTGATAACCCATTTTATAAGGTTCTTGGATAAAGGTCGCATCCACAACACCTTCTCGAACATACGCAATCGTTTGCGGCACATCGTCAAAACCAATCACGAAGATGTCTCTCTGTGGATCCAATTCTTCAATAACTTTTCCAACACCTACTGCTCCATATCCTTCTGCACAGAATATTGCATTCATTTCAGGATACTCCACAAGCATATTCATGGTCTTCTCTTCGATCTTCAACAAATCCGACTCGCAAGCTTCAACAGAGATTACTTCCATAGCTCCAGCTCCCGCAAGCGCTTCCTTAAATCCATTAATTCTTTTATTTAAATTGTTCTGCTTCATGGTTCCAGTGATAATACCGATTTTCGCGGAACCTTTTGAACGCTCTGTCAGGTACTCCCCCGCGCGATACCCCGCCTCCCAATTTTCAGTTCCAATGTACATCGTCCTATCGCTTTCAGGCTCATCCGTATCAACCAAAATCACAAGAATTCCTTGCTCAATCGCCTTGTTCACGGTCGAAACAAACAACTCAGAATCAAATGCGACTGCAATAATCGCATCAACCTTGGCGGCAATTGCCGTTTCCATTGCTTTAATACGTGCCTCATCATCCCAGTTTCGTGAACCACTCACCTTAACATCAATACCATACTCTTTAGCAGCATCCTCAATGCCATATTGAATCAGATCCCAATACGGATTATCTATCAATGGATTTATAAATGTTACTCTAAGCATTTCGTTTGGTTGTTCATCGATCACATTGTTTTCTCCACTGCATCCGGCAAAGGAAAAAAACACAAGAAAAAGCACTAATGAAATTGCAAGAAACTTATTCATAAAAATTCCCTTCAACAATATTTTATCAATTTACAATTACTCATAATTTATCGTAATTCGCCTCAGATTACAAGCACGTTTTTCGCTCTGGAGTTACAAGGTCCGTAGAAATAGAAATACAGACAAAGAGCAACGACTCGTTTGCACCTATGCCTGCATTCCCTTACACCCTATCCAACTATATTCTTATCATGGATGCGGCAACAGCCGCCCCAGCACCTGATCCGTCTTTCACAAGTTTCAATTGAATCTTATCCGCTTTCGCCCCAGTCATTTCTTTCAGTGCCTGTTTGATTGCATCATGAAATCCCGGCATCTTTTCATAGATCGATCCATCAATTCCAATGGTCTGTTCCTTCATTAATTCAGGATCGAGATGCATGAGAGTGCCTAGATATGTACTGGCAACTAATTGTGCCGCACGTTTCACTATCAGGCTTGCAAAATCTAAAACAATCTTTACATCTTCCTCATTACATGAAAAAACCTGTTCAATTGATGACTTGTTGCTGATAAACTCAGCGATCATTTTTGTATCAATGGAGTCCTTCTTCACAAGTTTGGATTCGTCCATATGGCTGTCACCAAAGATCAGTCCCCTTTGTTTCAAATCAACAAGGATCAAACGAACCACCTCGCCAAGGTATGCGCCGCTCACCATTTTTTCAAGACGACCTTTGCCTGGCTTTTTACTGTTTTGATCCAGTCTGTTATCATAGATTGTAAAAGGGAGACCCCAATCAAAATTTGCGGCTTCCATATTAATAATCATCGGTTTGCCTGTCAAAGGATGCTTGGGTTCAACATAACATGTATTATGGCCTGTGCCAACGATCGAAGCGATATTTGCATTCATATCGGTACATGCGGCTACGAGCAATGTACCAACGGTGTCGTTTATAATTGCACAGGGCTTCACCTTGATATTTCTTCTATCAATTGCTTCTGCAAGCAAGTGGTTGGGGTTCTTGCCTTCCACGCCTTGCACACTGATTTCTTTGCTCCATCCCAGCAAAACGGCATCGTTGATTCCTGTTTGCTCAGTCGCAAACGAGAATGTATGTCCCAAATAGAGCTCTTCATCCGGCGAAACCAATTTATCCATTTTTGATGCAATGAAATCATACAATTCAAATCCTGTCGTATCGCTCGAAGTGAAATCATAACCATTTTCTTCGTTTTTCAAGGAAGC
Source organism: Eubacteriales bacterium (assembly GCA_030625815.1). GTDB lineage: Bacteria > Bacillota > Clostridia > Tissierellales > GPF-1 > GPF-1. The sequence goes on along the minus strand of DAOUQF010000001.1, from coordinate 41,726 downwards.
TTTTGATTCAGGACCCTTCACGATCTTACAATCACCAATCTGAAATTTTCCAACACGGATATTGGTTCCACCCATGTCTACGGCAATATACTCGCCAGATTCTTTTCCCGACGGTTTGCCAATATAGGATGGAATCATAAGAAGAGGACTTGGTTTCCCATCCAGCGAAACTTCAATCGCCTTCTTAAAATCTTGTGATATCTGCAGCATTTGCTCTTTGGTAATCTCGAACTGGCTCATTATTTCTTTAATTGTTTTCATAATTGCTTCTCCATATGTTTGTCGATTGCCCTAGCCGATTTTTCTGGCGATTTCATCCATGCTTCCGCCAAGTTCGTCGGGAGTCAATTCCCGTAAAATTTTGTTGGTTCCAACAACAATAACACCAGCTGGCACATCTTTCGTTACCACTGCTCCTGTACCGATGATGGAATAGTCACCGATCGTAACACCGCCAGAGATTGTGCATCCGCCGCCAACCCAAACTCGTTTCCCAATTCTCATTGGATTGGTTGCCAACACGTAATCAAGTCGTTCTGCCGGAGCAAACGGATGTCCAACCGTATATAAACAACTATTCGCACCAATTTTGGTTCCTTCACCAATGTACACAGGCGCCCAATCCAAGATCGTCACATTCACGTTCAAGAAACTGTTATCATCCATATGAATGTTCTTCCCAAAATCAAAGGTGATTTCCGGTTTTACAATGATGTTTTTGCCTGCTGTGCCAAGAAGCGTTTCAAGAATCGCCTTGCGATCCGCTTCATTGGTATCACAATGGCGATAGAATTCTTGAAGATTTCTGCAATGATCTTGCGCTTCGTACCACTCTGTGCGGCCTACGAATGCTCGTCCCTTGCCAACATGTTTGATATATGTCACTTCAGCCACATTCAACCGTTCTTCAAATTCCGCTAGAATCGGCTTCGCCGCTTGAATTGCATTTTGCACCCGATTTGAATGCCATTCCAAATACTCTTTTTCTGTAGAAAACATAAAATCCTCCCAATATTTTAATCAACTTATATTTTTGACTTCTTCAGCAACCCATTCGCCAGGGTTAACAATGTGACTCAATCTCCAGACGGATGCCGTCCTCCAAGCTGCTGCTCTTCCTTAACTTTTCGTTCGATATTTCCGTACGTCTATGGCCACAGCCGCAACAATGATGATGCCTTTTACAACATTCTGCCAATACGAACTAACCCCGATAAATGTCAATCCATAACTGATTACATTAAAGATCAGCACGCCGACAAATACGCCTTGTACCGTTCCAACACCACCGGTGATCGAACATCCGCCAACAATACACGACGCGATCGCATCCAATTCATATCCTGCGCCATAGTTGCTGGTGGCGCTACCGGTTCTAGCAGCTTCCAATACACCGGCCAACGCATACAAAACCCCTGCCATGCTATAGACAAACATCTGGATTTTGAAAATATTAATCCCGGAAAACTTTGCCGCTTCCTCATTGCCGCCTACCGCGTAGATCTCTTTTCCTAAACAGGTTTTATTAAGCAAAATAAAAACAAACACCATGCATCCCAGGGCAATTAGTGTAATAAATGGAATCCCGGCAATTGATCCGGCTCCGAGTTCCGTAAATGCTTTTTGATATCCACCCAAAGGCTGTGAATTATTGGGCGGCAAATTGAAATAGAGACTGTTTAATCCATAAATAAACATGGATGTACCCAACGTTGCAATAAATGCAGGAACATCCAGCTTCGCAACGATATACCCGTTCATCATGCCGATTATCAGTCCAACAACTACCGATACAAGAACCGGTACCAAAATCGGCAAATCCGCATGATTGACAAAGAAAGGATTGGAATACGTACTGGCTTGCGCAAGAGAACCCGAAACAACGGCCGCGAAACCAACCATACGACCTCCCGAAAGGTCTGCGCCAGCTGCAATCAGGATAAACATACATCCCAACGCAACAATAATACGAGTTGAACTTTGCATTAAAATATCTCTAAGCACAACAAGCGATAAGAACTTCGGCGAGATAAACGCGATCACTGCGATTAACGCCAACATAACTACATATAACCCGTTATTTAGAAAAAATTGTTTGTTGAACTTTTTTTTGACACCTGTACTCTGAACCATAATCCCTGTCCTCCTCTAATTCCGATGGGAACTTGCGCAATGCATGATCTTCTCGTCTGTCGCTGTTTTGCCATCCATCATTCCCGATATATATCCTTCACACATCACTATGATCCGATCTGACATTCCCATTAATTCGGTCATTTCAGAACTGATCATAATGATGGATTTTCCTTGAGACGCCAATTGTTCCATGATCGTATAAATTTCGTATTTCGCTCCCACATCGATTCCTCGTGTCGGTTCATCCAGAATAAGAATCTCGGGTTCGGTCAGCAACCATCTGCCCAACAACACTTTCTGTTGATTACCGCCGGATAAATATTGAATTTGCGTCTTAATGTTTGGCGTCTTAATCGATAGGGAATCGACAAATTGAAGGGTATCATCCGCTCTTTTTCTGTCGACCAGAAGCCGCAAACTGGTTTGATATTTATGAGTATGCGCTGTTTGTTTCGCCAGCACCGTGTTTTCCAATACAGACAGCATCGGTACAATACCCGTTGACCGACGTTCTTCCGTCAACAATGCAATCTTGTTTTCTATTGCATCCGAAGCTGATTTGATTTGAACTTGCTTCCCATTAATTTTTATGCTCCCGGAATCAATTTTTCGAATTCCAAAGATCGCTTCCATCAATTCAGTCCTTTGAGCGCCTACTAAACCGCCGACACCCAAAATTTCACCTTTTTTCACATGGAAAGACACACCCTTAAAGGAATGTGGATTCACTGAGGTTAAATTCTCGACCTCCAGCATAATATCGCCTGGAACATTGTGCCTCTGTGGAAATCTTTGCGTCATTTCTCGGCCTACCATGCGTGTAACAATCAAATCTTGAGTCAACTCGTTCGCTATCCATGAGCCAACCAAACTTCCGTCTCTCATAATCGTAACTTCATCTGAAATTTTCAAAATTTCTTCCATCTTGTGTGAAATATATATAATTGCGACTCCCTGGACCTTGAGTTTCTTTATGATTGCAAAGAGAATCTCTGTTTCAGTTTCTGTTAGCGATGATGTCGGTTCATCCATGATAATAACTTTTGCGCCATATGATACCGCACGTGCAATTTCAAGCAACTGACAAATCGATACGGAAAGCTCACCAACCTTCTTTCGCGGATCAATATCGAGATTCAATCCCTTGAAAAGCTCTACCGTTTCTTTATACATCTTTCTCTCATCGACAACATGAATCGGTCCAATCTTTCGATGTGGCACCCGTCCAACCCAAATATTTTCCATCACACTTCTTGTATTAATTGGATGAAGCTCCTGATGAATCATTGAGATTCCTTGATCCATGGCGTCTCTTGTATTTTTGAATTCAGTTTTTTCACCGTCAATAAAGATCTCGCCCGCGCTGGGATGATAAATTCCAAAAGCACATTTCATTAGTGTCGATTTTCCAGCACCATTTTCCCCCATCAGTGCATGTACGGTTCCTTTTCTAACTTGAAGAGAAACATGATTCAATGCCTTAACTCCCGGGAACTCCTTATCGATATTTCTCATTTCCAACACTACATCGGATTTTCCCATTTCAGCCTCCCTTTCAGATTAAGATAGCCAGAATTACAAATGCAATTCTGACTATCCAAACTTCTGATACTAGTATTCTGCGTCCTCTGTGTTTTCAGCGGTAATTTGTACATAATCCAACCAAATATGATTTCCGTCTTCGCTTACTGTTCGGCCAAGAGTTTCAGTTGTAATTTCTTTTCCTTCGCTTAACAATTCGATCATTTTGTATACTGTACTTCCTAGGATCACAGGATTGTTCAAAGAAGATCCCATCAATGTTCCTTCTTTGATCGCTTCAACGCCAACCTTAGTCGCATCTACACCCAATACTGGAATATAGCTGTCTTCGTCAGCAAAGAATCCGGATGCTTTCAATGCTTCAATTGCGCCCAAAGCCATGTCATCGTTATTAGCAAAAATCACATCGATGTCATCGCGTCTCGCTGCAATAATGGATGCCACTTGGTTTTGTGCTTCGGCACGTTGCCAGTTACACAAAGCTTCTTGAATCAAATTCACTTCAATACCGTTTTCAATCACACGCTCAACAGATTTCTCTGTACGCATTTTTGAGTCATAGTTGCCTTGCATGCCAACTAGCATAATATAATCCATTTTGCCATTTCCATTTCGGTCAGCTGCAGGGTTTTCATTCCAGTACTGAGAAGCTAAATCCCCTTGAATGTAACCAGACTGTTCAGCAGCGCTTGAAATATGGAACGCTTTGTCATATGAATTCAAGTCTTCATCGCTTGGGCTATCGCAATTTACAAAGATAACAGGGATATCCTTTTCCTTCGCCTTAGCAATATACTCTGGCGCGCCAGCTGGATTGATGTTGTTGATTGTTAGAAAATCTACATCTTTTGTTAGAAGGTTATTAATGTTATTGGTTTGTGTTGAAATATCAACCTGACTATCAGCTGCATCGATCTTGATATTTCCGCCTTCAGCCGCGTCTGATACTGCATTTCTTGTCGCTGTAATAAACGTATCTCCAAAGTTGTACCAAACCATACCCGCAACCAATTGTTCTTCTGCTCCTGCTTTGCCGGCTTCTTCACTTGCAGACGCATCCCCACATGCTGTCATTGTAAACGCAAGCAACAATGCAAGACTCAACGATAATAACTTTTTCATTCTAATTCCTCCGTTTCATGATTTTAAGATCAATTCCATTATAGAAACATATGAGGACAGAATAAATTCAAGAAACTTGACAACGTTATCAAATTCTTGCAAACAATTTCTCAATCTTGCTACCTCTTGCACTTTCTTGCGCTTTTCCCTTTGAAAGCACAAAAAAAGAAGAAGCATCACGTTTCTTCTCCGCAAATCCCTTGTTTTTATTAGTCTGTTTTTCCTAAATCAACACCATATCCCAGATTTCGAAACTCGGCATAACACCTATTCATTCAACTTAAGCAGTGAACAGAACGCCACATGTATAGAGTGTGATTAGCAAATACTCCCATGAGCGCACAAATTCAAAATGATCCATCAGTCATCACTTCTTTACTTCCTACGCGTAATTTTCTCATAGAAACAACTTTGTATATCATGAGAAAAGACATGAAGGAATCTGGAAAAAACAACCCAGAACCCGTATGATTTAAATTCATTTCTACTTTTCATTCGTGTTTAATGATATAATGCCAGAGTAATGAAAGACTTTGAATGGAGGCCCCCCCTTGAAACAGACACTCATCATCGGTTCAACCGTCCTGGATATTATCATCGATGTTTCCGCTTTACCCAACACCACTGAAGATCTGCACGTGAAGCAACAAACCATGTTGCTTGGCGGATGCGCTTATAACGTACAGAATGTTATCCAGCTATTTCAAATCCCTCATCTGTTTTGCTCCCCAATTGGAACCGGAGTCTATGGGGATTATGTCGCGAAGCAATTGTCCGAAAGCGGCGTTGAACCATTTCTAAGAATCAAAAACCAGGATAATGGTTGCTGCTACTGCTATGTGGAGCCAAGTGGAGAGCGGACATTTCTTTCCTATCACGGTGCCGAATATACCTTTCAGGAGAGTTGGCTGAAAGACCTGAATATGAATGACTTCGACAGTGCATACATATGCGGTTTGGAGATTGAGGAACCCACCGGCGATGAGATCATTTCATTTCTGAAGAAGAACAAAGAACTGGAAATTTACTTTGCACCAGGACCTCGCATCTCCAGGATCAACACTCACAAATTGAATGAATTGTTTTTGCTTTCTCCCATTATTCACTTGAATAGAGATGAGATCATGACGTTTACCCATAAAGAGACTCTGGAGCAAGCGGCAAGCGCCCTATTCTCGAGAACAAACAACACAATCATTATCACCGATGGGGACCAAGGCTCGTATTGTTATGACGGTAAGGAATTGCATCATGCCCCTGGTCATCCGACTAAAGTCGTGAATACCATTGGCGCCGGCGACTCACATATTGGCGCAATCATGGCTTGCAAAAAATTAGGTTATTCTTACTTAAAAAGCCTACAGATTGCCAACCGAATATCTGCAAAGGTTGTGGCAACGAAAGGAAGCATCATACCAAAAAAAGAATTTCAACAACTTGAGATATTTCATACATAATCCCTAAATATGTATCGACCCCTGAAAGAAGAGACAATTGAAATACGTCTCACCTTCCAGGGGTCGATTTAGTTTATAAGATTATCATATCGTTTTTTCCTTCTCGATCAGTACAATATCCCAAATTTCAAGCTTTGGCACGACAAACCGTACCGCCTTCCCTTGAGAATACTCAACGTACGCGAAATCCAATGCCAAGTTACATAAGCAACTTATCAAACATATTCTGTCTTATTAGCCATTATATGATAAAACGTCAGTATATAGAGAATTTTCAAACAATTGATAGGAGGAGAGTATGCTTTTTAAAGAAGTTATCGAAAATGTTCCAACATTAACTGAACTAAAAAGGACTGCAAGCGCCTACGTAATTGATTATAGAAATTTGTCAAATGAAGAAATACTTAATGCAATTCAGAAAACTGCTCCGCAATACTACTACGAAGAGAATGTAAAACAGACTCTAAAAAAACTGACATTATCACAATCTCGCGAGGATCGTGTTTTGGGGCCTATGATTTTACGTCATATTCTTCTCCACAGTGACGATAATAAAATTCTTCAAAGTGAACTATCGTTGAAAATAATCGAGTACGAACAAGCAATAATAAGCACTGCAACAGATCTTCAGCCAAGTAAAATTCAAAATAAAGACAATAACTATGAGCTCTTTACTTATGTGCTCGAAGCAGCCTGGGAGCATAACGATGACATCTCCAGTGACGAAAGAAACTTACTTGATAAGATCAGAGAAAAGTTAGGCTTAACCGAGGAAGAACATCATATCCTAGAAGCATCAGTAGGTAAATTCCCAAACCCAAACAGTACTCTTCATACTAGAAATGAAATCGAAAGAGTTCGAAGAAAATTACAAACTTATGGAATTCTTTTTGCCGTCCGAGATGAAGATAAAAACGATTATGATATTCTTCCAGAGGAAGTTGCATCGACTCTGAAAGCTATGCTTGGACTTGAAATGAAAGAACATGGATATCGAAACTTAATTAAATATAAGGCCGTACATACTAAAACTTATTTGTTTGAAGCCTTGAAAAAAAACAATATTCACATTATCAAAAATATCAAGCTAGATGAACTTGAAGAAATTTGTTTAAAACATATACAACCTTCAGTTCTAATAGGTGGAATTTCTCCACGAGATGGACTTGATACAACAACCCTAAGCAAATGGCTCTCTGAGCTTAGGGAACCCTCAACAGGTCAAAAAACAGTATTGATCAACAGAATCATTCAACATTATGATAATCTTAGACAAGACATAAGCGAGATCGAAGATGAACGAATTATCTGGTTTGAATACTATGAGGACCTAGCCAATCGTGCTTTAGAAAATCTCCGGACACAAAATATCCTTCTTAAAGATCTAGAATGCGAGAAAAAATTTGAAAGAGCAACAGACTATATCTTTGAAGAACTCCTATATCATAAACCATTAGTTCTAAAAGGAACTGAACACGCTGACGGTATGCTTGCATATCAGGATAAACTTGTACTATGGGACAACAAGTCAAAAGAATCTCCTGTGAATTTAACTGATCACATTGCACAATTCGACCGCTATGTAAAAAAATCAGAACGCCACATTCCAATTTTTTTAGTAATCGGCCCCGCCTTTACTGAACAATCCGTATCGGTTGCGATGACTTATATGATTAAAAATGATACTACAATATCATTGATTACTGCCGGAGAACTGAAGAAACTTTCACTTAACTGGGCAAAAAAACACACAAATAAAAAGGAACCTTTCCCTCTTGGCTACTTCAAGCAGCCGGGAAGATTCAATTTAAACCTCGTTGATTTATAAAGATAAAGGACGCCAGAAAGAAGTCATCTCTCTGGTGTCCTTTATCTTTATTTCCATAAAAACCCACAAAAAAAAGAGAAACTCGATAAAGTTTCTCTTTTGTATCATCTCTTTTGTATCAGTACGATATCCCAAATCTCAAGCTTTGGCACGACAAACCGTACCGCCTTCCCTTGAGAATGATCAACATACTCAAAGTCCAATATCACCGGTTCCAAGTCCACATCCGGGCTTATCAAGATAATGGATTCGATCTCATCATGGATCATCAGCTCTACCTCGATGTCTTCAACAGCCAGCGGTCGCATATGCGGTACATTCCACGTATCATCCTTCACCCCCAACAGATTCAGCAGTTGCACTACATAGGTGTCCTCAGTTCGGGTAAACTGCACATGAATCTTCTCAGGCGCATACTCCCCGGAAAACGGGTAGTTTTTCACCATCAACTCTTCATTGATGCCCCCAACAAAGTATCCAGTCAGATCCATAATCGCGGGATCCAACAGCCACTCTTCATAGGCCGTGATGCAGTCATAATACCGCGCCAATTCGTCCCCGAAGGAATCCTGATACTTCCCATGGTTCACGTAGTAGGCTTCCGCTAACGCGCCATCAGTTTCACCCAACAGCAAATGCGACCCGCCCGATGAAAAGATTGTCGCCATGGTCAACAGCGCAGCCGTTTCCTTCTCTTCTTCAGAAACTTCTTGGTTGAAAGGATGAACATACGCTGACAAAACAATGGGCTTGTCTTCCGTCAGCATCCTCGACTCTCGCACCAATTGGTGCAGATGGCGATAGGTGCCGTGCGGATCCCACACTTCGATATACACTGCGTCCATCAGAGAATCCGCAACCCGCTCGATTGGCCAGTTGTTCACACAATTAAAGAACATCTGATTCTGGGGTTTCACTTCATTCACTGCCAACTTTGCCGCATCAATCAACGGACTGAAAGTTCCACCCACATCCACGACCCGTCCATCCACGGTCTTCGCATACTTAGGAAATCCATACTGGTCCATATGTATTCCGTCGAAATCCATCACACAAACAGCCTCAGCAAATTCTTGAATAATATGCTTGGTCCAAGAGCAATCCGGTTCCGTATTCATAATGGCAATAATGTCGATCAAATCATATTTGGTTTTCTCATCCTTGTATAGCATTTCATCCGGATGAACACCAAAGTATTCCTCTTCCGCTCCGTATACCGCCCCATACGCAATGGCCTTCATGCCAAACTCATGGCACAAATCAATCTTTGCCTTTACTGCCGGCAAGTACACCGGCCGGTCCAGGGCGTCTTTGAAAACATCCGTGTTAGGGATCAGCTGATGGTGTCGGTACATCCAGTCATAAAACTGCACCGAGGTGATATGGTAACGGTTCATCTGAACCACATCGCTGCGGTCTTCGCAGTCTTCCGGATTAAAATCGCTCAGAAAACCATATCGCACGTACTTGTTCAGATCCTCCACCACATCAAAGGCAGTAGAGCCAACATCCGTCTTCACCCAATACCCGGCAGAAGGAAATTCCCCAAGTGAGAAACGCTCACCTGACCCATCCGCTTTGATTGTATTTATTACCTTCCCTTGATGGAAGATCTCCACCACTCCAGAAAGAGGCGAACCGCTCAACAAAGCGACTTCGTCCCCCACCCGGTATTGGCTCTTGTCTGCTGTTATATATTTACTCATCCCGTCATCTACTCCTTAATGGATCCGTCCATCATATTGCCGCGGACAAATCGCTTCTGAAATACAATAAAGATTACAATCAATGGTGTAATTACAATGATTGATGCCGCAAAGATCAAGCCCCAGTCTGAGGCATGCTGCCCACGGAACAGTTGCAGCGCAATGGGCAAGGTTCGCTTAAGAGGTGACTTCATAATCGTCAACGCTTGAAGGAATTCATCCCAGAATCCCGTAAAGGCAAAGATTGTGAACGTCCCCAAAGCTGGTTTGGACAGCGGCAGAATGATCTTCGTAAAGATCGTCCAACGACCACCCCCGTCAATCAACACCGACTCCTCCAATTCCCGAGGAATCGATTCAAAGAATCCCCGTAAAAAGAAGGTGTTGCCGGCAATGCCCGACCCTACATACAAAAGGATCAATCCACGATAGGTGTCTACCATCTCAAGGCTGTTGATCACCAAGAACTGCGGTACGATATTCAAAATTCCTGGCACCATCATGGTAAACAATAAAATTCGAAAAATCACTTCCTTGCCCTTAAACTTGAAACGGGCAAATCCATAGGCGGTCAAGGAGGAGACACAAACCGCCAGAACCGTTGCCGATACGGAAATAAAAACGCTGTTTAAAAAATACCGGCCAAAGTTGTTGGATTGCACGGCTTCCACAAAGTTCCCCGTAAAGAAGGACTCCGGGAAGAATATAGGCGGATAAGGAAGAGTATAGGTATTCGGCGTAAAAGCTGTTGCAATCATATACATAAATGGAAAGAGAGTGGTCACACCGAAACCGAGGAGAATGCCATATAATAAGATTCGTTTTATCAGTTTCATTCTACTCTCCTCCTTTCAAGAATTTCGACTGCATATAAGTGATGCTGAAGATCGCAATCCCCATCATCACGGCAATTGCCGAAGAATAGCCAAAATCAAATTCAGAGAAGGCAACCTTGTACATGTAGGTCAGCAAGACCTCGGTTCGCCCCAAAGGCGCGCCGTTGGTAATCATCAAGACCTGCAGGAACACATTAAATGATCCAATCAAGAGATTCACAAAAATGAAAGTTGTAATAGGACGTACTTTGGGCACTGTAATGTTCCAGAACTTCTGCACGTTATTCGCGCCGTCGATTTCCGCCGCTTCATACAAACTCTTGTTGATCCCTTGCAATGCCGCCAAATAAATGATCATTACCCAGCCAATCCCTTTCCAGATACTTAAAATCCAAATAATCGCATTGGCGGTCCACCGGCTTGACAGCCAGGCAATGGGCTCTGCTATCAAATGCACTTTCAACAAAAGATAGTTGATGGCACCCGCGTCGCTCGATTGAAACAAATACCGAAAAATCAGTGAGACAACAATCCAAGATGAAATCACGGGGATGTAGAACAAAACCCGAAAGAACAGCTTTCCCTTGATCTTCGAGTTGATCACCGCTGCCAGAATCAAACCAAAGAGCATTTGAAAGGGCACGGTTACCAAACCAAAGGTTACGGTATTTACCAAAGCCATTTGCACCTTTGGATCGTGAACTGCACGAATGTAATTCTCAAATCCCACATAGGCTTCCGTCTCATTGGTTAGAATATTAAATTCGGTAAAGCTCATATAGACATTTCGCAGAAGCGGATAGATTACAAAGACTCCAAGAAGAAACAAACCCACCATGATGTATGGGAATACGCTCTTCCATTCCTCTTTTCGTTTTGTTTTGCCAATGGATTGCATTACGTCACCCCTCTAAACAAGGAAGACTACAAGGCCGTTTCCGGCCCTGTAACCTCTCATTCTACTGTAGTAATTCGTCACAAATTGCTGCTGCTTCATCCAGTGCTGTTTTCGCGTCTTGCTCGCCGCGAATAACCAATTCAAATGCTGTTCCGATTGTATCGGACATAGTTTCCCATTTTGGTGACGGTGTTCGTGGTTTTGCTGTTTTCAATTGCTCAATATACGTTCCGATGTACGGTGAATCCAATACTGCTTGATCCTTTGCCGCGTCCATGTTTGTTGGTACCATTCCCAATTGTGCCATCATAATTTGTGGTTCCGGTGACAACATCCACTGCATAAATGTCCATGCTGCTTCTTTGTTTTTGGAAGTGTTAAACATAATCATGTTTTCGCCACCAACAACCGAGATGCTTCCACCTGGTCCCGCAGGCATAATAGAGTTGACTGTGTTGTTCAACGCGTCATCCCCTACAATTGAATAATACCATGGACCATCTTCAATCATGAGATAATTTCCATTTCCCATGCCGCCCCATGTGTCTGGTTGTTCTCCCAAGATACAAGGACCAACAATGCCGTCAGCATACCAGCCAGCAATGGTATCCAATGCTTTAATACTTTCTGGGCTGTTCAAGTAGCCGCTTGCTACGGTATAATTCTCATCCGTTACCGCGCCGCCCATGGTCCAGAAGTATGGCAGCATACCCCATGTTGCAGATCCGCCGATACCAATGCCCCACGTGTCGTCTCGGTCTTTCACGGATTCTGCGATGGCAACCAATTCATCCATCGTCTTAGGAACTTCTACACCCAATTCCGCTAATAGCGCTTTGTTGTAGATGGCAATCTTGGTGTTGGTGTTCAATGGCAAACCATAATAGTCGCCGTCATAGTAGTTGGTGCTCATCGGTCCTTCAAAGACATTCGCTTTGATCGCATCAAATTCGGCATACTCAGATACCATTTCCAAGGCGCCCAATTTCGCAAATTCCGGTACCCAGATGATGTCCATACGCATTACATCCGGTGCCGTTGAGCTGGAAACACCCGCAATGATCTGCTGCTTCAAGCCGTCATACGGCATCCGCGTCGCTTCCACCTTGATATTCGGATGGCTTGCTTCAAAAGCAGGAATTACATCGTTGTCAAAAACTTCTGTTTCTCCGTCACTGTAGGTATGCCACATGGTGATGGTGACAACTTCTTCAGCAACCGGTTCTGCTGCAGGTTCCGCAGTCGCAGCAGGCTTTGCCGCTGCCGGTTCCGCCTCGCTCCCCGCTCCATTCGCACAACCAGTGAATAAGGATACGAGCATGAAAATCATAAGTAACAGTGCTAAACTTTTTCTTTGTTTCACAATCTTGTCCCCCTTATCTTATTTTCGTTCCATTTCTTTCAGGAATGTTAAATGCATTCCATGAGACCAAATCAACGGTTCCGCAATAGGACCCCATTTCTCCACCCACGGTGTCACATGGGATGGATCATTCACAATGCCGCTTACTTGTTCCGGCATCCCAATCTTGCCTGCTTGGGCTTCCACCCATTCCAGAATTCCTTTGGCTTTGTCACGCTTGCCTTGTTTCACATTCACAATTCCCAACCAGGAAGAAAGGATCAGCCATTGTCCGCCGCCGTAGTAGGTGTCAGCCAAGTACCGCTTCACCCCGCCTTCATCCAATAAATCTTCTTCAATCTTGGCAATGGTATTTTTCATGCGCTCTTCGTTTACCCCAAACATTTCAAAGGGATAGGCCAACCATAGCAAACTTGCATCAACACTGTCATCCATGTTGTTCTTCATAAAGTGTCCGGAAGCAACCAGATTGTCTTCCACGTACACCTTCATTTCTGCGGCCAACTGAAACAATTCCATTTCTCCCAGATACCGGTTGATACTATTAATCCCTCCGTAGAGGCAGGCCAGCGTGGAACCATGCACCCGGTCACCAAATTCCTCCCAGCAATCGTAGTTCGGCTTGTCCCATAGCAGTTTGATATAGTCGATGGTCATGCGCACACTTTGCTGGAATTGTACCAACAAATACTCGTCGCCCGTTTTCTGGATGTACTCTGCCAATAGCCACAACCAAGCTCCATATCCGTCGATCTGAAAATTCGGCCAATCGTCTTCTTCAATCTCGCCGTCCATCGTATACCGTGTTGGCAGCAATTCTTCCGGTGCAAAGGTTTTTCCCGTTTCCATACCAATCACAATTTCTTGGATCTTCTCTTGATGCTTCATCAAGGTTTCATGCACCCAAGTCAGAAATGCCTTCGTTGATTCCGTTTCTCCTTGCACCAGCATGCCGTAGGCAATAAAGCTGCCGTCCCGCAACCAGCTGTAGGCATAGGTTGGAAAGTTTGGCGAAGCCTCATAGGCACCCGTAGACGCTTGGTTTTCATTTATAATTTTTATACTCTGATCTCGTAAATTCATACTGTCCTCCTGTTCCCTAATTCGAATATAACATACTTTCTTTTCTGAAGCAAGTAAGAATTTCTAAAAAGTTCCAATAAAAAAACAACCCCTAGAGGTTGTTGTAAATGGTTCCTTGTCCTTTATAGATCGGTTCGTCGAATAAAACGCTCATCACCAACAACGAAGCCCCCAACAAGAAGTTGTCATTGTTCAAGTCATCGAAGACGATATCCGTTGAAAACACGCCGTTTCGCTCATACCAGTTGTTCTTCACCACCTGCAGCATTTTAGGATCTTTCCAATGCTTCCCTACCTGCGGGTGACAACTGATAATAATCTTTTCCGGGTTGAACAGCATGATCAGATTAATCAATCCTAGCCCCAAATAGTTCCATGCAATTTCCACGGCCTCATCAAAGACGGCAGACTCTTCAAGAAGAATGTCTTCAATCCGCTTTCGCTCCCCAGTCTTCTCATAGATATAATTCACAATAAATACGTCGGATGCATGGGCTTCCAAGCAACCCTTCTGACCGCACAAACAATCCCGTCCATCCAGTTGCACAATGGTATGCCCGAATTCGCCGGCACCGCCAATTGCTCCACGGTAGATCTGATTGTCGATCACAATTCCGGCACCAATGCCTTCTCCAATGGTCATGCAGATAAAGTTCGAGTTATCACGACCATGCCCAAACCTAGCCTGGGCTAAGGTATAGCAGTTCAAGTCATTGTCCAGCTGTACTGGCAACTCAAACAATGGCTCCAATAAATCGCGAAAATGAATGTCTTTCCACCCCAACAAGGAAGATGAAATTAACACACCATTTGCCTGGTCTACAACTCCAGATACGGCAATGCCAATACCCAACAAGTGAAAACTCTTTTCTTCAGCTACGGACTTCATCTGATCAATCCCAGCAACCAACAAATCCTGAATCTCAGCAAAAGACGCATGCTTATCAAAACAAACGGAATTCGTTTGTATAAATAACGGTTTCAAATTTGTCAAAGCAAACAAAATCTGATAATCCTCAATCTTCACCGCAATGGTATAGCCATAGTTGTTGTTGAATACCAGGCTGATCGCCTTGCGTCCCCCAGTGGATTGTTGCTCCCCAATGGGAAAGATCATGTTCTGCTCAATCAACTCATCACAGATCTTTGTAATGGTCGACTGCACCAGATTTAATCGCTTGGATATCTCACTTCGGCTCACAGGACCATGCACACGTATCTCATGAATCACCAATGCCTTATTCAGTTCCTTCATCATTTCTTTGCTACCTGCGCGTAAATTCCTCATAGAAACACCTCTGTATATCATGATAAAGGAAATTGAGGGGATGTCAAGATAGTATACTTTAATGAATTATTAACTCGAGCAAAATAATTATAGTATCATGTATTGTCATCAAATTGATTAGCCGAGGTAAATTACGCCTTATACGGACATGACTTTCTTCTTTTTAGCAAAACGTTTTTTCTTGTGGTGGTTTATTTAATGATTCAGTAAGAATTCAAGAAAATTTCATATAAAACGACTACAAAAGTCATTCTTTCCCATTAACCCTCTTTATGGTCAAAATTAATAAGATTATCCTTTCCAAACAGTTCGATTGCCGTTTCAACTACGGTAGTTGATGGATTATGAAAGTATACAGCCAAATTTTCTTTCGCCCGTGTACAACACACGTAGAAAATTTTCTTTGTCCGAGCTTCAACACTCGCAGAATTAGTGCCTCCAAATAACCCTTTGAAATTATAATTATTCCAGCCACCATTATCTAAAATTACTAGTACATTATCAAATTCAGTTCCCTTGGTTTTATGTTGAGTTGAAAATGGAGTAAACCCTTCAAGGTAATTATATAGATTAATAAATTCCGAAAAATTCAATTTTTTCACACGACTATATACATATTCCTTCTCGTTAATAAACTTCATGAATTTATCACCCTTTATACAAATACCAAACTCATCGGCTTTATCAACAATCTCTCCGATTGTTTTACTCCTATAAGACTTTAGTTCTTCTATCTGATTTTTCAAGTTTCTCTTATCTGAAATGGAATATATCTTATAATCCGTGGCACGAATAAATTCATTAAATCTTTTGTTATCATAAAACATTATTCTCTCTGCAATTCTATACAAGTGTTTTATTAAATCATCTCTCTTAGAGTTTTTTTTATTCTCGTCATTTGAATCCTGCTTTTTATCATCTATTAGTTGTTCTTTATCAACATACAACTTAGAAAACAATGAGTAGTTTTGCATTTTAGCGCACTCAAACCATTCTTGATTTGATTCAATATACGATTCCATTGCATTTGTAGGGCTTACGTTTTTTAGTTCAGCACCATTTTTGCCTCGCTGTAGAAACTCAATCACCTGTCCAAACGTATATGAAGAGAAATCAGTCTCAATTTCCTTATCTTTAATATATTTTCTTATCCTATTTTTAAAAGCAATAATTCTATCACCACTATATATTTCCATTAGATTTTGAAAGCCAGCTTTAGGTGCTATTAAATTATATGTCAAATTCAGTATCTTCGTTTGCTTTGAATTTGTGAAATCCCACTCTAAACTTTTCTTCAATAACTCAATGTCATACTCTTTAGAATAACAGAATTTGATAGTCCCTTTTTTAACTTCTCCAGCTATCATATTAGGAGCCTTTAAGTCTTTTGAAGGTACCTGTTCTATACCATCAGTTCGAAGTTTGTTAGCCAAATCAATAACTGATTTAGGATTCCTTCTGTTCTGTGTTTTTCTCACTTCAACCACAGATCCATTTCCTTCGCCGATATATTTATTTACATCTCCAATTCCAGCATCATATATAGATTGCATAGAGTCACCAAAAAGACCAACAATATTTTTCCTTTTACTCTTCATTAGGTGCTCGAGAAAAATCTCGATAACGGTTTCTGCAGTATCTTGATACTCATCTATAAAAATAAATTTATACTTGTCTTTTAGAATATCGCTCAATAATGAATACTTCTCAAACATGTAATTTGCAATAATAAGTACTTCATCATGCGAAATAACACCTTGTTGAATTTTTGAATAGTCTTTGTATTGAATTCCCTCCTCAAGCCTATCTAAATATTCTTTAGTAATTGGATGATCTAAAGGATTCTTGATTTTCGGAGAATTTTGATTTACAAGTTCAACAATAGTTATTTTAAGTTCTTTTTGAAAAAGTCGTATATTGTTCCATAAAAATTCGTGAATAGTCGAGACTACCAAGTTACTGTTATCAACTCTTGCTTCAATCTCTTTGACAGCTGCGTTAGTATATGTAATACAAGCAATTTTTGCATATGGACTTTTTTCAATTACTTGTTTTATTACTTGAATTAAAGAATACGTTTTCCCACTCCCGGCGCCTCCGCTTAATAAAAAATTTTTATCAGCATCTATATACCCAAGAATCTCTTTCACTTCTGGTTCTAACTTTAATCCTTTAACCATAACAAACCTCGCTCAATGTATTCAGGAATCAGCCAATTACTAAAATCCTCATTACTGTTTAATAAAACCTCAATAGCAAATGCTGGTTTCTTTTCTACACAACGATCTGCTAAATCATAAGCATCAATTGTATATTTTCCTTGGTCCTTTTCTTCAAAAAGCTTTATATTCTTCAGACTTACAAAATTCTTTTTATTATTAATGATGAAATCTCTATTCAAATGAAAAAATGAGTCTTCAAAGCTGCTTGCATGATAACTACTGCCACCAGAATTTTTTTCTTCTAATTGATAAACACATGCCAAATTCCCATCAGGATCAACCTCCCATTTTTTTTCAGCTTCTACTCCTACTAATCCTTTCTGATTCTTTTTTCTCAATGTTAATTCGTTGATCGTTTTTGATTTAAAAAATCCAAGTGAATCAGTAGAATAAAAATATTTTAATGATGCATTTGTAGTAATAGATGCATTCTCATCTTTTACTCTGACTTTCTGTTTTTGCTTAGAGTTAACAACTTTCAACTCTTTAAGTTTTTTTGTATTCATAGCAGAATCAATATCAGTAATAATCAAGGATTTAACACCTATAAAGTCAATAAAGTTTTCGAAAATATGAGAATAGTTGCCAACCTCAACAATAGAAATATTTTGTGATAATAATTGATTTTCAGTTATTTTAAAATCCAATTTTTTCATTATAGCAGGTAATAGTATTCTCTCTGTATCGCCTTCAATAAAAATGGCTTTATCAACAAAAAAAAGTTCTGCTCTATGAAGAGTAAGGTATTGCTTTAAAAACTCATAATTCTGTTTTTTACCATCACGATCATACTCTTTTTCTAAGTCCTTTAGATTTTTTGAAACGACTGAATTCTCATTTCGTTTCAAATATTTTATATCATCAAAATCACTTTCAGATACAATATGAGAAGAATGAGTACTAATAATGTATTGAATTTTTTTTACACCCTCACCTTCCTTTTTTATTCCTTCGTTCAACAATTTTTTAATATTATTAATAAAAATATATTGCATCTGAGGGTGTGTATGTGCTTCTGGTTCTTCTATAAATAGCAAATTGATATCAGCTATCCTTTCAGATTTATTTCTTTTAAATTCGTTAATTAGTATTTCTATCTCTAGGATCATACTAATTAAGTTCATATATCCTAAACCATTATAATGTTCGGGCAACTCATTTTGTCCATGCATATACAATACAGTAGTATTACCAGCAAGTAATTCCTTATGTTGTAATGTTGAAGTTATCTTGATATTGCTTTCATTTGGTTTTATCCCACCAAATTTCTTGACTTTATCAAGAGTTTTCTTAAATAGCGAATCATATACTCCATCTAAAGTATCATCAGTTCGACTCAAAGTATCAATAAACTCATTTGATATTGATTCTAATTCTTTATCCATATCCATTTTTTCATATATTTTCGCCGATAATGAAGATAACGTTTTATTTGGCTCTTTATTTGAAACATCTCTATTTGCCTTAATAAACTTATAGTTAATAACCTTCTTAAGTGCTATCTGTGATCTTTCTATATCAATGAAAATTTTGGAATCATTAAAATCTACAGATTTTGTTGATTGCTTAAAATAACTTGAATAGTTGTTTTTTAAATAGTACTCTATATTTTTAGGTGCTTCTTTTCCAGCTTCACTTATTTCAAAATCATTATAATCTGATTTAAGCTTCATAATTTGATTCGGACTAATATTATATTCAAACAATAATTTGATAATATTTTTAGTTGGGTCGAGATCCATTAACAATTCACTTACATTAGATAAATCATCCTCTTCATCATATTTAATGAATATGGCAAGCGATATGCCCATCGGATCATTAATTGTCTCTTCCTCCGCCTTGATTATTCTCTTCAAATTTTCAATAAAATCCAAATTGAAATCATTAAATGTAATCCCCGTTGAATTTAAAAATTTATCTAATATTGATAATAACGATGTTTTGCCGCAATTGTTTTTCCCAATTACTAAAGAAAGTTCTTCTTCAATATCTATTGAAAAATCTTCCAATAATCTATAATTCTTTGCCTCAATTTTTGTGATTTTCATAATCGATCCTCCAAAATTAAAACTTCAATTAAATATTTTTATAGAATAGCCCTGCGAACATTTGTTTTTGTCCGCACCCCCAGGTGTTACAATTTCGCTTGATCAGGACCAAGAATACATACAATCATTAAATATCCGATTCATTTCAACTATTTAAAATAATTTTCAGGCCAGAATTTTTCAGGAAGATGTCGACGAACCAATGCCGCTTGAGTCGTATATCCTCTACGGTCGAGTTCTCTCAGAAAAACAGGCCAAGGTGGAATATTACTCCTGTATACATTAGATGAAGACGTAGACATTCCCCCTCCTTGTGATGTAGATAACCCACCATACTGTGATGTAGATAAACCTCCATACTGTGATGTGGATAAACCTCCATACTGCGATGTGGATATTCCTCCATACTGCGATGTAGACATTCCTCCACCTTGCGAAGAACTTAAATTACGTGGCCATGTTCTTACCTCTTCGGGAATAACTCTGCTCATAAAAGCCTCCTTCTATTAGTTTGCTTATAAAGCAACATCTTTATTTTATTTTCACTATAAAATAGGTTAGTCTTTGATACTACTTGATATTTCATAATAAAATAATTCAAATAATATCTTTCCAATTAGTTCTAATATATTCAGCAATTCCACCCGGATTATATTCAGGATAAATCTTTTCGAATTCAATTCTTGCCTCATCAAATGAATTATTATTAATTCGATTGTTCCTTTTCGCTAAATATAGCAAACATAATGATGGCGATCTTGAATAACCTTTATCACAATGTACTAATACTTTCTTCTTATCAATCCATTTATCAATAAAATCCATTATTTTAATAAAGGTCTCAATTCCACTCCATTTATATAAATAGGCTCCACCATCAACCCAATTCAAAGACAATGTATTTTCATTTTCATAATAGATGTAATTCGGATGCTTTTTATCCGGTTTATTTGTCGTTCTATTCCACCCAAATAAGCTATAATGAAAAGTCTGTGTCGCATGAACTACTGCCCACTCTTCATTGTCAATGTATTTACTATCTTCCATATTTCCAACATATATCTCCGTATCTAGTAGTTTGATCATAATGCCACCCCCATAATTATTATAGTAAAATAAAAAAAACAGATGTCGTGGAAATTTCTATACAATAAATAGAATCAAGCACTGACAAATCATTTCCATCCTCGTCCATTTTACTCCCAATAATTTCCTAATACAAGTGATAAGATACAAAAGAAAAGTTCCAACAAGATATATTTATATTATTTAATCTAAACATTTTCAACACCACACCTATTAATTATGATAACAGTGACCGTTAATCCACATGTATCGAATAAGGAAATACATCCTTAGTTGTACTACCTTACACATGTATCAGAATTCTGTGATCCTCTTCACATCCCTTGCCAGGGAGCTGATAATACATGATAAAGGCACTTTGTTTTTAACTATACATATAGCGTGTTCTACTACTTTCAGATCCAACACAATTCGTTGAAAATGCAAAAACATCGCTTCTGATAGGAGAGTGCTTGGGAAAATCAATTATTGGGCTTCAAAAATTAAATGTTACTGCTTTGGTAACAAGTGAGTTATAACAAGTTACTTTTTTCAACGTCACAAAAAAAAGAGATAGCCTTCATCAAGACTATCTCCATCTGCACATACTTAACATCAAATTGAAAATTCTTCTACATTTAGTTCCATTATCTACCTGTTAATTAAACCCGTTAGCTTCACAGTGAGTTGTTGTGTATACTCATCAAAATCAGAAAGCATATATACGTCAAACTCCATAAAACTTGCCATTGGATACTCAATGACTATACTGGTAAGCTCTTCAGCTGACTCGACTTCATAAATAGCTACTGTCATGTTTCGTCCTGGAATGTTATAAATTTCCAGCATCTTCCCATTACTTCGGAACTTATTAACAAACTCATCTGATCCATTCTTAAGACGTAATTGCACTTCAAAAGGCAATGTAAAAAAAATATCTTTAATCTTGCTAATCATCATGATTTTCATAACTCTTCCTCCATAAAAATCCTATTAACTTGCATTCCTTCTAAGAAAATCAACCAACCCTCCGAAAAAATGTGCTGGGTCGTTCCACATCATAAAGTGACTTCCCTCGCAATGAAGATATTCCCCATTCTTGACTTCCGAAGCCATCCAACGTGTTTGTTCAGGATCCATCGAATTGTTTGTCGATCCAATGAAAAGTGATGGCACGGTTATTTCTTTCAGTCGGTCCTTTATATCCCACGTACTCAATGTTCCGCTGATACTAAACTCACTAGGACCATTCATGTAACCATACAGGTCTTCATTCAATGTACCAATAAACTTTTGAAGCGGTGGAGGCATTTCTTCCATTGCCATTCCGACGATGAACTTCCCATAAAAAGGTCCCAGCAAATTAGAATATTCTTCGCTGCCATAGTCACCAGCAGCTTCCAACTCCCTGATTCGCTTGACTGCCTTCTCGTCTAACTGCGGTACGAGAACATCATTCACATATTTTGCATTATCTTTGATGCTCGCCTGCATACTGGAAACAACAAGTCCTTTCACATTCTGCGGATATCGAAGCGTATATTCCATAGCGAGGATGCCTCCCCAAGAATTGCCGAAGAGTACGAAATCTTCAGCATCAAGCCCTAGCGCGCATCGTACCTGTTCAACCTCATCTACGAATCGCTCAATGGTCCAAAGAGATTTGTCATCCGGCTTATCACTCATAAACGATCCCAACTGGTCATAATAGTAAAATTCAAACCCTTCATCACCCAAGTTTTCTTCAAAACACTTCAATGAAAAATGACTGCCACCGGGTCCACCATGAAGAAGCAGTATCTTCACAGAAGGATGCGAACCAAATTTTTGTGTCCAAACCTTGAAAGTTTTCTCTCCCACTTTGATGGGTATGCATCGTTCTTCACCGTTGATCATCTTGCTTCACCCCCTTTCCTATTGATAATCAGAAACATGTTTCATTCATTACCTACCCCGAATTTTCCGCAGCAAATCCAACTCATAAAAAGCCCATTCCAAGGCATTTCTGCTTTAGAATGAGCTGATACTCTATGACTTAATACATCGGATTGCCAGACTTTGATTCTTTGGGTATCTTCTGGATGGAATCCCAATGTTCAACGATTTTCCCTTGATCATCAAATCGCAAGAAATCCATGGTTATATATTCTTCATTGCCAGGCCATGTCTGGTGGGTATGAAGTGCAACCAAATCACCTTCCGCAACGCTCCGTACAAATTCAATATCCTTATCTGGGTATTCACGAACTATTCGTTCGAAATAGTCAATTAACCCTTCCTTGCCATTTTCAACGTCCGGATTATGCTGAGTATACTCTTCTCCTACATATTTCGAACAGCTTCGGCTGGTTATCCCATATGCGGTTCGATAAAACTCAATCGCATTCTTCTTATTTGCTTCTAAATCATATGCCATCGATATCCTCCTTACTATTTTCACGCCTTTACTTACCCCATCCTCTTACTCACTTCATTATTCAATAAGTACCCATGCCAGCGAGAAAGATAGAATAGAAGCGCTTTAAAAACATACCTATATCCCCTATAATTAAATTATGTAAGACATACCATAAACTGACTACTAATATGCATTGAGGGGGCGTATAAATGAGTAATCTAACAGTAATTGTCATCATCTCTATACTTGGACCCGTAATCGGTTCCCTTATTGGCATTCTGCGAAAACCGTCTCCAGTTTTCACATATAACATGCTGTCATTTGCAGCAGGCGTTATGCTTGCCATTTCTTTTCTGGAACTCATACCTGAGAGTATTGAATTCTCATCCATTACCATATGCGTTCTGGGGATGCTTTTGGGTTCGCTGCTTATGTATGGAATTGACCGGTTGCTGCCGCATATCCACCCACAACTCTTGGGGCAAGAACAAGGCAGACCCCTTCAAAAAACTTCTACGTATTTAATAATCGGAATTTTTCTTCATAATTTCCCCGAAGGAATGGCCATCGCAATCGGGACTGTGTCTGATACGAGACTAAGCCTGGCAATCGCAATTGCTCTTGCAATCCACAACATACCTGAAGGGATTTGTACATCGTCCCCTTATTACCTACTCACACAAAAGCGCTTAAAGTCTTTTTTGATATCCTCTTCAACCGCCTTGCCAATCCTATTTGGTTTTTTGTTCGCGAGAAAGATTTACCAGCATATTTCATACGATTTTGTCGGATTGGTCATCGGGGCAACTGCCGGACTTATGATCTACATTTGCGCAGACGAACTCATTCCCGCATCATGCAACAAGACAACCAATCACAGCACAATATTTTCTTTGATTTTCGGAGCCATTTTTGTTGTGTTGTTGAAAGGGATTTAGACAAAATGAGCAGTACAAGTGTTATCACTCGTACTGCTCGTTTATTTAATCGGAGAATTTTTTGAGAATGAATAAACTACCCTTAAATGGATTCACCTTTTACTTGCGAAGCAATTCAATCATGTTGAACAACACCTGAGCAATCTCCGCTCGTGTCGCTGTTCCCGTCGGATTAATGGCATTGTCGTATCCATGGATAACATCTCTTGATACCAAGTATTTTATGGATTCAACCGCATACTCTGCGGCTTGATCAAAATCATTGAATCCAGCGACAGAAAATCCTTTGTCTTCCATCTCTACATTGATTCGCATCAACACCATGTTGAGAATATATATCAAATCTTGACGAGTGATTGGCTCGTTGGGTTTGAACATTCCGCTTTCTGTAGGAGGCAACACATCCATTGCTTTGAACATCGCGATCGGCATCGAATAATATCGATCCTCTTCTACATCTCCAAAGCTTTTACCCTCTTCCCCCGTTAGGCTGAAGTACCTTGAGAGTAATGTGACAAAATCTGCTCGCGTAATCGTTTCATTCGGTTCAAATGTGCTTACAGATGTTCCTTCGATTACTCCCCTTGCAGCCAAGGCTTCTATCGCTTTCTTGGCCCAGTGATTTTCACAGTCTGCAAATGACCTGTCAACATACTCAATCACATAGGTCGCCCCTTTTTCCCCAGCAAAAGATATTTCACCTTTACCAACAAACGCATCTTTAATGATTTTTTCGCTACCATCCGCAAACGTCGCTTTCACGATATACCGATGGCTTTCTTCTTTCGCTATATCCATTTTCACTGTTATGACAGAAGCTTCCTCACCGTCCCCAACAATGACAACCGTAACCGGTCTGCCATTTTCGTCTATGGTTGTTTCAATGGTCGTTTCTGTCGTTGCTTGTACTGTTATTACTCTTGGTCTTGTTGTCGCATGCGTTTTCTTTTCCCATCGTGCATATAACGTTATATCGGCATTATTTAATAGACTCAGATTCAGGATGCTGTCTCCATCGAGATAGCTGCTTCCACTTGCGTCGGGCGCGGTATTCCAACCCGCAAAATTATAATCCGATCTTGTCCATGTATTGGTCGCCAAGCTTTGAGGTACGTCATAGGTAAAAGATTGGATTCCCATAGGAACATTCGAGGAAGTTTCGCTGCCACCGTCAAGATTGGCATCAAATACAATGTGATAAACATTTGGCGTCCACTTCGCATAAAGCGTTGTCTCCCCTGTTACCGTATCAATGTCAAAATTCCACAGCGTTGTCAGTTCCAACTCTTTATACCAATTCGCTAAGGTATTTCCGGTTTTCAATGGATCTTCAGGTTTCGCGATCGGTGCATTGTACGCAGCACCTATACTTTCAATTGGGCTTCCCTCTCCCGTGAAGAAGCTTACTTCAAGCCCAGCTACATGTACTGTGATATCCGTGTATTGCATTCCATCCAGCGCAAAAACGGTTATCGTTGCCGTACCTGGTTTTGACCCCCGGACGATTCCATTCGGATCAACGCTCGCAATGCTTGGATCGCTCGAAATATATTTAATCCGTTTAAGGGTTGCATTGCCCGGCAAGATCGTTGGATTCAACGCAAACGATTCATTCGTTGCCAGGTTCAAAGCGGTTTGTTCTACCGATATTTCAGTCGGCGAGATGACTGGACGCTCCAATGCAGGATATGCAACCCCTTCATTTATGCTCCAAACATCTGTAAAATCGAAGGCAGGAAAACTGATCGCTTTTTTCGCATCTTCAATATTGTTATAAACTACGCAACCGGAAATAACGGGCGCGCTATAAAAATCGATAATATATCTGGCAATTGCGGTACCGCCAAATTGATAGAGATTGTACGCATGGGCATACTTCCCACCCATGATACCAATGCTAAATTCATTATTTAAGGTATAAGATCTGACGGTATTGGTTGATGCGTACCATTCAGACACGTCGTTGCCCAATATGCCATACCCGCTGCCTATTGCTTTTGTGTTATAGCAATCTTCAATCGTCCCATCACTCGAACCGGCGATTCCGCCCAGAAGAACTGAATTGTTTGGTTCGAGAGTCGGCATACTGATCGACACATCGTTATAGGATGTGCGAATGACGCCTTGATTGTTATGGCCCGCAAGTCCACCGATGCTAGAACGGCTGGACGAAAATCCTCCGATTGAATTTACATTGCCGAGATTCGCGCATTTTTCTATTGTGCCTGAATTTTTACCGGTGATCCCCCCCAGGTAATAATTATTCGGATAAGCTATGCTTCCGGATTGTTTAAAAGTCACCGTCGACTTGTTCACACAGTTGAAAATGATTCCTTCGTTTTGTCCGGCAATCGCACCAATGGCTACGCTTTTATTTTTTGTATTTTCATAACTGATATGATGATTTTCTACCGAAAGATTCGTGATCGTGCCATAATTGATTCCAAAAAGACCAATGTATGTTTGATCATCCTTTCGATCCATATTCATATTGGAAATGGTTTTTCCGTTTCCATCAAAAATACCGCTGAAAGGTATTGGAATAAACCCTTTGCCCTCATAATAATAATCTCCATCGAATCCAGTCGCCGAGCCCATATCAATATCGCCGATTAATCTAAAGCACTTGTCAGAATAATACCTGACGGCATCCAATGAGCTTGCCGAATTGATCAGATACGGGTTTTGCACACTTCCATCGCCTCCCGCAAAGGCAATCGACGGAGTTGAAAAACTGACCGACCATCCTCCGGACAACTTGTTGCCAGACTCATCATTGATCGCATCTTCCCCAATGGAAAGCGTATATGTTCGAGAATCCAACAGTGGTTGGCTGAAGTTTACCGTTATGCTTTTCTCATTCAGTGTGCATTTTAACGGAATATTATTCGTTCCATCAGTGAGAATGAACTCGCTAAAGTTGCTTCCCTCAATAATATAGTCATCAAACTCGATCAGCATATTACCGTCATTTCGATAATTGGTTTCTCCACCAGCCGGATTTGAGTGAACAACATACGGATCCGTGTTGTCAATTTCATCATCTTCCAATATGATCAGCGTCGCAAATGTCGATGTGCCCGCAGGCAACGCTTCGCATCCATTTGGATTTTCGATCAGAAATGAAAACTGACGGTCTCCTGTGTTTATTCTGTCGCTCTTGTAGGGTACCCAAACATACTTGGATGTTTCTCCATCCTGAAAAGTAATTGTCCCCTTTGTTTCGATATAATCAACCCCGGCTACCGCAGTATCGTCTGCCGTTCTGTAATCAACAGTAAAGCTTCCCTCGCTTCCACCTGCCCGGCTTATTTGCATATTAAAACTAAAATCGCCGTCGATGGGGTCCGCTTCTGAAACCGTGGCGCTTGCAGCAGGAACGAATGGATACCCTGAATCTCTTTGCTTATACGAAGCGACAGAAGAATCGGTTACAAAGTATACATAACCATTGTTATCAATGGCTTGAGAATAAGAACTTGGTTTGCTCCATAGCACATCTCCCTCCGCATTAATAACAATGCCATTGCATAAATAAATCATGCCATCGCTTGTTATTGTTGGAGAATCGTACATCGACTCACCTTCCGGCGACGTATATAAGACTGTGACGTTGTTGCTGGCATCGATTTTTAGAAGCCTTCCCGTTTCTTGCCACGGCTCGCCGCCGTTGTCTGGATAGACAACCCTTCCCGTAACTGCATACGCATTGCCTTCACCGTCTACCGCAACTTTACTGTTTATATATGGGGTGTTGCTGTAAGGATCCCCATTGTCTATGATTTCAACAGTCTCGAGTATGGTTTTGCGGTCCTCACTAAACTTAATCTTCACAAGCGATCCATACGGTCGTTTAAACGATGCATCATTTGGTTCGGCATAGGTAGCTATAAAAATCGTATTTTCAGGTCCTATGGTAATATCGTATCCGTTCGGAAGAAGAAATGCATTGTTTGGAAACGATTGGATTTGATTGCGATCTTTATCAAAAATGAATAATGTACCGTGGACGAATACATACACAAATCCCTCATTATCCACCGCTACCGAACTCTCACTCTCTTGGTCATCATAGGGCGGCAAAGAACTAGAGGAAAGCTTGATCGGGTTGTTCACATACGCTGTGCTCATCGACAAAAAACGATATACAACTTCATACCCGTATTGATTCTGCGCAACTTGAGTCAGTACCTGTGTAAATAAAAGCCCGCCGTAATAATCAAGGGTTAAGTAGTTGTCTCCCGCGCCATCAAATTTACCATATTCATCAGACGAAAATACAATCGTGCCATTACTATTAAATCCAATGACGCTACTGTATCCCAAAGCATAGATCGTCCCATCGTCCGCTACGATCGGAGCCCCCCCGCGGATATCACCGCATGGTACAGACCACTGAAAAACGCCAGCCGTGTTTACGCAATATAAATAGTTATCAACGTAGAAGTAATACTGGTTTCCATCATTGCTAAAAACAATCGATGAGGAAATAGTACCTCCGGGAACGGTATAAGAAGCAGCTTCATGCGGATCCGTGATCCCAGGGTGTGACGAAAATCGATCGGTTGCCGATTGTGAAGGCCAAGGGTTATTTTGATCAAACTTTCCCCCATGCTCACCAGAATCCCATGCAAACACCAGATTGCTCATTGCACAAATCATGCCGATAACAATCCCAAAACAAATTCCTAATTTGAACTTGGTTTTCATAAATATCTCCTTCCAATCATACTCATTTCTCGTTCTTCCCATAAAATCTATATCCCTGTTTTCTGTTTCAAATGACAGAAAGGCAATCTTCATTTTGTTATAAATTTACTTATTAAACTAAATTTGGGTTTTCCCTCATATTCAATACTATCACTATGAATTTGTTTTGTATACAGCCGTTCAGTGAGCCACGCTTCTGCTTTTCTTCCCTCGCAATAAAGCACCGGGAACACTCTTCCAGCTTGCCAGCAATGAACCAACGTGTACAAAAAAACAGTTGCAGAAAACAACTGTCATTATCCATCCTTATTCATATTTCAACTTTGCATGACAAGCCATCATAATTTCCTTAACCGCCTGCTGGAAACCATTTTATCCTCTTAATTCATCAGACTGAGAAATAGGTAGATCTTCCATAACAGCTCTTTTTCATCCAATCCGTGAAATACTGGCACAAAATACTAAATAGACCACATCAATAAACTCCCGGTTCATCAATCAAGCCATCTTCCCAGACTGCCATGGTATACAAATCCATAAAGTCCAGATCACAACTGAAAAAACGATTAATCCCCATACCCTCGCGAGGGTATGGGGATTAATCGTTTTTTCAGAATTAATTCGCACTAAAATATCTAATGAACTTATTTCTAACGACCCGATGTTCGAATTTCATTTCCACCATTGCCGCTGCTTCGCTTTTGCTTAAACGAACCTCTTGCCGCTTTATTGCCATTCCCTTGTGTAGGTTTTGACTGTCGACCATTGGTTTGCGTGGATTTCGATTTTCTGTCATTCGATTGAGTCGATTTCGCTTTTCTATTGTTCGTTCGTGAAGGCTTCGCACTTCCGCCTGAAGCTGAATTGCCTTGATTTCTCCGCTGTGGTCGTTGCCCCTGCTTCGCTTTTGGCTTAATCGTCGTGTCAACCAATGGGTAAGCATGCCCTTTAACTTCTGGCAATTTTTTGCCAATCAGTTTTTCAATGCCTCGCAACAACTCTTTTTCTTCAAAATCACAGAAAGAGATTGCCTTGCCACCAAGACCGGCTCTGCCTGTACGACCGATACGGTGTACATAAGTTTCTGCCACTTCGGAAAGGTTGTAGTTAACGACATGGGACAGTTCAGAAATGTCCAATCCACGTGCGGCAACATCTGTTGCCACAAGAATTCGTACTTTTCTTTCCTTGAAATCTCTAAGCGCCATTTGTCTACGAGTTTGAGATTTGTTCCCGTGAATCGCTACGGAATCGAGTCCCTTTGTAGCTAATGCTTTTACAATTTTATCCGCACCATGTTTGGTTCTTGAAAACACAAGTACAGAATCATATTTTCTATCCTTCAGCAAATCAATCAATAAGTTTGTCTTGTTTCCCTTGTCGATAAAATAAACTTCTTGCTCAATAATATCAATGGGAGAATACTCCGGCTTGATCGTTATTTTCACAGGTTGATTCAAGATGGTATCCGCAAATGATGCGATCGAAGCTGGCATCGTTGCAGAAAAGAACATGGTTTGTCTTTTCGCGGGAAGATATTTGATAATCCTTTTCACGTCGCGAAGCATACCCATATCCAGCATTTGATCCGCTTCATCAAGCACAAAGTGCTCGACATAACCCAGGTCAATATATCCCTGTCCAATTAAGTCAAGGAGTCTGCCCGGTGTCGCCACTAGGATATCCACACCTTTTTCTAATTTGTTTGTTTGTGGCTTTTGACCCACTCCGCCAAAAATAACGGCTGTTCTTTGTTCCAAATTCGTGCCATACTCTCTGAACGAATCGCCGATTTGAAGCGCCAACTCACGAGTTGGTGCCACAACCAAAGCCTTGATTCTACGCTTTCCGTTTTGCGTCCCTTGTTTCGTTGAAAGGTTTTGCAATATTGGAATTGAAAAAGCAGCAGTCTTTCCTGTGCCTGTTTGGGCGCATCCCAACATATCCTCGCCTTTTAATAGCGCTGGAATTGCCTTGCTTTGTATGGGGGTTGCCTTTGTATATCCTTTAGTTACAAGAGCCTCTTGAATCGGCTCGCTTAATTGCAGTTCGTTAAATAACAATATCTTGTTCTCCTCTAATTTCTATTTCACTATTCATTTTCAGTAATAAGTTTTCTATATAAAGCAACGCCTTAACAATGAATTATTCCGCTTTCAAAAAGTTCTCTTTTCTTAGCAATACCACTGTTTCCACATGAGGCGTATCTTGTATAAAAATGCGTAACTTAATGAGTATATCATACTTTAGAAGATTATGCTCAAAATCCAAGAAAATACGCACTTATGATACTTTAACTGAATAGCGGATCAGCAATTGCACTCATTTAATCAAGTTGCGTTTTTTATAAAAGTACCCTTTTAACATAAATGCCATACCGACCATGACGAGAACAAAAGTAACACCGAAAATAGCCGGCATTGGTTGCACTTTTGCGTAATCCATAAAGTCACTGTAAAACCCGTGTCCACTCACCTGCTCTTTTTGCATGGTACCGAATACGGGTAGGAACATGAATTCCAATACAAACATGATCAGCCCTGCAACAATCGTAAGAAAACCAATTATGATTTGCTTATGAGCTAAGTTTACCTTTGTAATCCCCTCTATTGTCAAAGTTTTTTTATTAGACTCATCATTAACTCTAGACTCCTCCGACTTGCTTTCTTTCAGCAGTTCATCGGTTGACACAGAAAATAACTCGCTTATCATCACAATTTTTCTTACATCTGGAACCGACTCGTTTAGTTCCCATTTCGAAACGGATTGACGAGAAACATCAAGCTGCTCGGCCAGCTGTTCCTGCGATAAACCACTTGCTTTTCTAAGTTGCTGAATTTTTTCTCCCAGATTCATAATTATGTCTCCTTCTAATGCTTTCTGTCATTAAGGATATCCTTTCATGCAGTTGCACACCACAATTTACGCTTTGAATTTTCGCAACTCACAGTTGCACACCTTCCTATAAGTCGATCGACTTCTCATTTTTTGCGCCAGAAAGTTGAACAATCCGCCTTCTCGATCATATTAAAGACAATGATTCTTTCAAGCAACGAATAATCAACTGGGCTGTCCCGCCTGATCCGCACCAACTCCTTGCTATGGTCATAGCCAGCTTTCAAAATTTTCTCTGAAAAATGGTTGATCGCTACTCATTCCGGGGCAACAGCCAAATGGTGTTTGGATACGCTAAAGCCGATAATAAACGTACCGTGGTCGGTAAACATGGGCTGATTCCACGCAATTTTGGGTAGCAAGGTTGGGAATTTGTTCTGTCCCCATTATTCAAAATAACGTTTAGTTTACTCTTCAGGTACGCTAGGATCAAACAAACGAACCCATATAATCCCATTCAGTATAGCAACAACAACGATTAATACCATCGCACCAAAAACGACCGCCCCTTGCGTGTCCATCAACGCACTCCAGTCATTACGGGCTACCACTTGTTTGGTCTCCATCATTTGCATCAACATGGCGAGCAAGGCACAAATAAAGCTTATAACGATCCCTTTTATGGCATTCCTTTGTGAAGTATTCTTTTTAAGTAAAATAACGATTGGAATCATCCATGCACATAGCCCCAGAATTAAACTCACAATATTCAACAATCCATTCATGTCGTATTTCCTCCTAAATGTTACGCATCACAAAACCAGCGCTTCTTGTTACTAACGCATCAACTTTTATAACGCGCATTCAGCCTTTTATTTCGCAGACCTTTTTGCTGAAAGCAACTCTTGCTTGAGTTCGATTGTTTGATAGAGTTTCCGCATCCCATCTCTAACCTTTTCTAAAGATTCATCATCTTTCTCCGCCTCATGCCGTGTAAAAAGATTCAGCACTTTCACTTCATCCACAACCCTATACCCCAGGCTCTGCAACGGCATGCTCATCGCTTCGATGGTAAACCCCATATCTTCCTCTTTTAATTGTTCACATACGCCAATCACCAGCCCATATTTGAGACCAAACACTTCTGTATAACTCAGCCACACATGTCGATCCTCCTTATGGAAAATCTCATATGGATACAAGCGTTCAATAAAGGCTTTCATCTTTGAAGAAATATTATAAAAATATGTAGGCGAAGCTAAAACCAGTCCATCCGCCTCTTCAATTTTGGGATACAACTTCTGCATGTCGTCTCGAATCACACATTGATAGGTTTTCGCACATCCTTCGCAACCGATGCAGCCCGAAAAATCATAGGTGGATAAATCAATCACTTCGAATTCATCTGTATCCTTCATGATGTATTCGCACTCTTTTAGCAGCCGTTTTGTATTGCCATTGCTTCTTCCGCTTCCGTTTATCGCTAAAATCTTCATCGTTACCACCCTTTTTTAATAAGCTGATCTTTCCTTTATTTCGGATCTAGCGCCATCACATAGTCAAAGCTTTCATCAATCTTCCACTCGTTGGCTCTATTATATCAAACTATAACATAGCGTTACAATTTCAGTTTATTCAGACCCGAAAAACTGACAATTGATGATATAATTAAAGCAACATATATGTATCTTACCACGTTCGAGTCACTTGAACTGGCAGCGCCATCAGTCAATTGTTTCGTTTTACGTTTATTACAGTCAAGTCGTGTAAATATAGTAAAAGGAGATGGAAAAAATGACCCATAAAAATTGTTGAAACTTCCAAACTTCTTCAGTTGAAGAATCAATCACGCTTTGCCCTAGATGTGGTGAAAAAGGTCAACCTGTATCAGAAACAACCGTTGACAGCCTCGTCTTGGAAAAACATCAAAACATCACACCTGATCAATATCATATTTGCATGACTCCGGAATGTGAGATTGTCTACTATAATAAGAGCGATTCCTATACGACGACAGAAGTCTCCGTTCCTGTTTGGTATAAAAGCGAAGCCAAAGAAAAGTTTTTATGTTATTGCTCCTCCGTTCGTGAATCTGATATCGAAAAAGCGATCAAAGAGCTTAATACGAAGGATGTTCGTCTGATCATGGAAGCAACCGGTGCGATGAAAAACTGTGACTGCCTACATAAAAACCCAACCGGCAAATGCTGTTCAAGTACCATCGCTGACTTTATTAAGAATAGTTAGATAGTCCAAATGGAGGAGGATCTTATGGCAGATAAAAACACAAAAAAACAGCTTCCCGGAATATTGCGTTTCTTAACTAAGCTTCTTCAAATCATCCTTTATATACCCATTCAAATAATCTTCATTCCTTTTGCCATTATTGGACTAATCGATGGCCTTTACAAGGAAATGAGAAAAAGCAAGAAACTGGGTGTCTCCTTCTCGGCAGGTCAAGCACTACAATACAGGTGGATCATGCATTATTTTAACACCAGACCAGATCCCCTTTCTGTTGCATTCACTAAAAAGTTTCCTTGTGAATCACATTTTGGTTTGTGGTCGACTTTGGGAGCTCTTATCATTTCCCAACGGTTATTTGGTTTCACCACCAAGCTTGGAAAACTTGTTGAACCAGGTGAAGAGACCTTAGAATCCACAGCGGGTATTCGGTTGCTCAAGTTTGACAAGATCATGGAAAAATATGTTGATGAAGTGGATCAGATTGTCATTCCTGGAGTTGGATTCGATCTAATCGCTTTGCCATTCACAAAAGGAAAAGAAGTGAAGGTTTTCGAACTCGATCAGGTTCAAACAATCAATATTAAAATCGAAACATTGAAAAAAACAGGGTTACAGCATGATTGGATCAACTATATCCCAGTTGATTATTCAAACGAATCTTGGGTTGATAATCTATTAAGAGCTGGTTTTGATAAAACGAAAAAGACTTTGTTCCTTTGGGAAAGCGTTTCATTGTTTTTAGAAGATGATACTGTCAAAGAATCACTTAGACAAATGGCTGATTTATGTGTAGCCGGGAGCATCATCGCTCAAGACTTTTATTCCAAATCATTCGTATTAGGTGAGACTTCAAAAACAGTTAAAAAAACGTCAAGAATGATAGGAAAAATGGGAGAGCCATGGAAATTTGGAATAGATATGTCGAATGATCCGAAAGCAGCGGTTGAATCATTCTTAAAAGAATGTGGATTAAAAGCAACAGAAATCTACCAGTTCGGCGAGAAACTTGATATCGAACCATTTTATTGTATTGTTGAGGCTGAAAAGCTGTAAATTATATTCAATATTTACAATTCCTTCCAACTCCTATTTTCACTTTCTTACCGGTCTTAAAACCGATTCCACATATGTGGACTGGGCGTGTCCGACGGTTATTCTAAGACCGACAACCAAAGTTCTTCTGACTCTATCACTGATCTGCTACCTTTTAATGAAATGTAATATACCGTTATCGGAACAATAGTTGTTTGATATTGTTCCGATAACGGTATATTGTTTTGGAAAAATGCTTCGATGCGGGTAATTCGGATCTTTCTGAAAGAAGTATCTCTCGAGGGAAAGTACACTTTTCCGGACTTGACTAGGATTCTATGCATTTACACAAAATTTGTAACACTACCAATGGGGCCCTTTTATCAATTCATGTTACCGGCAATAATTATGTATTTGACACCCTTATTACAACATTCCCAACTTTGTGACCTTGATCAACGTATTTATGGGCTTCTACTATTTCATCCCACTGATAAGTTTTATCAATTACAGACTTAACCGTCCCATTCTCTAAAAGTTCTGCAAGTAGTTCAAGTGCATTCTCGGATTTTTTAGCACTACCTTTAACCGACGCATATGTTCCATTTAACTTGAGTGCCTTTTTACAAACAGATTTAGCATATAGCCCAACTGCATCAAATACCATGTCATATTTTAAACCACTTAGGGAAAAATCGTCTTTTTTATAATCGACGATATGATCTGCGCCCAATTTTTTAACTAACTCAACATTTTTAGTGCTGGTAACACCTGTAACAATCGCACCATAGTATTTTGCTACTTGTACAGCATAAGTACCTACACTACCTGAAGCTCCAATGATCAATATCGACTTACCCTTAGCCTCTTCTATCCCAAGGTCTCTAAGGAATCCAATAGCAGTAATTCCACCAGTAGGACTCACTGCTGCTTCATCAAATGAAATATTGGCTGGCTTTTTAACCAAAGTCCCCTTGGTAAATTCACCTTCAGTTTGAACAGTCATATATTCTGTATAAGCACCAAAACCCAAACCAGCAAAAACCATCACTTCATCACCGATTTTATAGGTCGTAACTTCAGCGCCAATCGCATCAATGACACCTGAACATTCAAACCCGAGTATTGGATATTTCTTAGGTCTAAATAACCCGCTATGAAGCCTCGCCAGTACTGGATCAGCCTTTCGCATCCGTATATCTCCATGGGTCACAGAAGTTGATACAATACGTACCAAAACTTCCTTCGACTTAGGTGCTGGTCTGTCTAATGTTGTATACATAAGCACTTCCGGCCCACCATATGAATGATAAACAATCGCTTTCATTGCAGTATTCCTTTCTTTTAAAGCCTAATTAGTAACTCAATCACCACTTCTAAATTACTTTCAAATATCAGTTCTTGTACTATTTCGGTTACTTCTCTAACTTTACAAGTCGCTATCACTCTCCAGAAATTTCAGCTTAGGGATTTGACCTTCAACAAGATTGGGATCATCAAATCGCATCACTCTGCCACTATCCAATATAAATAGTTCAATCATTTTTTTTACATTGCTGATCATTCTATCTGCTATACGTTCATCCGGGTAAGCTCTTTTGTTAATCAATGTGTATAATTCACCATCGATATACGCGAATAATATATTCGCATAGTCATCCGATATCTTACGACTTAAGTCTTTTTTTACCACTCTGTAGAAAAGGTCTAGAAAAAGATTTTTCATCTCGTATGCCTTCTCAATGGTTTTACTAGGCAGTTTTTCGATTTTAAAATCATCCGTACCTATAAATCTATAGTATCCAGGATACTCGATTGCAAACTCCACAATATTTTCAACAAATTGCTTAAACGCAAGGTTCGCATCGTGAGACATACCTAGATCTTTTGAAACTGCAATTCCATAGTAAATCACCGCTTGATCATAGGCTTCAAAAATTAATGCATCAAAGTTTTCAAAGTAGTTATATGCATTCGTATGCGCGCATCCAATCCGCTTTGAAACCATTCTTAAATTCACTTCTTTTAGACCGCCCTTTTCAAGAATAAGCGCTAGCATCGCCTCCACAAACTTAGTATGCATTGTATTTTCCAATTTTTTCTTGCGCATAGTTCCTCCATTAGTCAATAAAACGATTAGAAAGTATCCTTTCTTAAAAGACTATTCACTCAATCCAGTGTTGCCAAACCCTTTGATTCACAATATAACCAAATGTAATTACCACTGGTAATTGGATTCAAGTAAATCTTATCATATATTTCTGAATATTTCAACTACTAGCGCAATCACCCATGAACCACAAAAAAACCCTAGATTCTATTCAAGAAATCAAGGGTTTATCAATCCGATCAATCATCTATGGAGATAGGCTAACTTTACTACCCCCTCCACATATGGGGACACACCCTAACTCCTCATCAAAAGAACGCACTTCAAGATGAAGTGCCTGATAAAGTACATACAATGGTGTAAATTCGAAAAATCAAATAAATGAGCCACTTAGCATCAACCCGGGGAGGAAACACCAAATGACTCAAATTAAGGTTACCCTTGAACTACAACTACCAAGATTGCGTGACTGAAGGTATTCATCCTTTGTAGCGAAATCATTGGTCCACATCGCAAACCCAGATATAGCGCATAAAAGCACCCTTTGTTTTTTTTCCTATTTTACAGTGATCTATTATTTTGAGATTTTCCTTAACAAGTTCCTCTCTTATATCTTCTGACGAAACCAATACAATTTTATTAGATATTCTTCTTGCATTCCTAATGATTTTCAATTGATTTTCATCATTTTTAAAGCTGAAATTGCCATATGGAAGATCTACAATGGAAGCATCAAAACTGTCCTCTATATCCTGAATATCTCCCGTAATAACCGTAACGTCATAGTTAAAGTGTCTCAAATTTTCTCGTGCACTCTCAGCAACTTTACTATTTATTTCCCACCCTGTAATATCATATCCTGCCCAAACACCTTCTAATAATACAGTTCCAACACCACAACATGGATCTATTAGTCGTTTGGATATATCGCCATTCCCCGCAATATTAATAAGAACTTTTGCGGTATTCAGATCTAAGGAACTAGAATACGCATTCGGTTTTTTATTATGCGCTTTCCAATAAGGACTTCTCTCTGCTAATTTCCCAAAGTACCAGTTTCCTTTATAAAAAGTGATTCCAAATGTATTTTTTGGTGCCGTATAGCAAGGAAATCCCTCGATAATTAGACCTATTGCTTTGCAATACTCTCGTCTTTTCTTGAACCGTCGATCATCTTTTTCCAATTCCACATATTTAACCATGAAATCGGGTGCCGCAATCTTAGCTATTATTATCGACTCTATAATTTCTGAAAACGTGGAGGCCTGGAATATGATCTCCAACCTGTTTTTTAAAAAGGGGCTTACGGAAGGATGAACTTTTCTAGTTTCAAAAAAGACTTTTCCTTTCAAATCAAACTGGAAAAGGGATCTCACCTCAAGTTCGCAACTTTCTTTTTCATTAGCAGGATAATTCAAATTGTAAATAAACCGTTCTGTTTTCATTTGCATCACCTCGTGTGTTTTCTGATATATTTAATGAATGTAACTGCATATAACAAAATGAGCCATCCAGCATCAACCTCGAATATAATAAAGTTATCTAAAAAGCATCAACCCGAAGAGAAAATACCAAACACCTCAGATTAATGTTACCCTAAATTCCGAAATCTTGCACGGATTTTAACCATCCAACGGCAAAGATGAAGCTCTGAGATCGGCTATCCTAAACTAGACAGAAAAGCTAAGGTCAAGTATGCTTGAAAACAAAGGAGAATGTATAATGACATTCTAAAGCAAACAGCAATAATCCTCGATTAGAAGGAAATATGAGTAAGGCAAATCGATGCATTGCAGATGTGGTATTGCAAATTTTTCAACAGAGTACAAGAATTGCGGAATAAGAAAAATCAAAAAAGAAGAGGAAAATCTATGATATTTCAAAAAATTAATCGCTCCACATGGAAGCGTGAAGAATACTTTAACCATTACTTATCGAATGTACCTTGTACTTATAGCATGACTGTGCGACTTGATATAACTCGATTGCACGAACAGAATCGAAGCTTGTATCCAACAATGCTCTATCTCCTTACTGTCATTGTAAATCGCCATGAAGAATTTCGAACAGCGTTGGACAGCCACGGAGATGTGGGTGTATATGATACTCTTGCTCCTTACTACACCGTATTTCACAAAAAAAGTGAAACGTTCTCCAGCATTTGGACTTCATATCAAGAAAATTATGCAGCCTTTTGTGCTGCGTATGAGAGAGATCTCCAGAAATATGGCTCTATAGAGCGTATGATTGCCAAGCCAGATGTTCCCGAGAATACTTTTCCAGTGTCCATGATTCCATGGTCGAACTTCGACAGTTTCAACCTGAATCTACAAAAAGACTATAATTATTTATTGCCGATTTTTACAATAGGCAAGTTTGAAGTTATAAATGGTCACTGTCTATTGCCACTCGCCGTACAAGTACATCATGCCGTTTGTGATGGATTTCATCTGTCACGATTCGTTAACGAACTCCAAGAAATGATTGATCAATTTCCAATAACTTAAGTTATAAGCTCAAAATCAACTTCTAAGCCTACGTAACTTTTATGCTTTCCTTCTCTTGCATCAAAAGGTTTCACTGCACCTTCCGGCATCAGAATGATCTCAATACGACATTGTTCCATTATCGGTACAATATAAAAAGTACCCCTTAAAAGAGGTACCGTTCATCATACACGAATCATCACTACATCCCAAATCTCCAGCTTTGGCACCACAAACCGCAACGCCTTCCCCTCGGAATGCTCAACATACTCGTAAGTCAATTCCACTGACTCCAAGTCCACATCCGGGCTGATCACCACATTGGCCTGAATTTCCTTGTCCGTTGAAACTCTGGTCATAACTGCACATCTCATTCAACCACCTCGCTCTCGCCAGGTGTGATGGTTGTTACTTTATTATACCCAGTATCTTTCTTCCCTACATTTAGTTCATCTAATTGACTTCTAATATATCCTTCGTACAATTCATCAAAGTCGGTTGATTGATCAAAGATTCTACTAATCTTCATCATCTCCATTCTTTTTGAGTTGTAAAAAGCATTTTATGGATTTCTGGCGGGATTGCAAATTACCACAGCAATTTATTTCAAATAAATATAAATAACCACATCAATCCGTTCATGGCCAAGATCTTTGCTTAGCTCTTTCAGTACAGAGCTATCACATCCTCGATAATCCTTTGCATTAAACCTTTTTCTTTCACAAGTTCTTCATACCGATTCTTGGCATATTCTCTTCTAAAGGCACAAGCTTCAAAATAATAGTATTCTATGAGACCAAATACACATCTACACTTCATATAATGACACTATGTCATTTTGCGTTTTATAAATCACATTGCATATGATAAGATCACATTATAAATGACGCGGTGTCATTTATATTATATCCATCGGAGGTAAAACATGCCAAAAGTTACGGAAAGCTATATATCAAGTAAGAAAGATACTATTATTCAAAGTGCTCGTCTTGCTTTTCAAGAAAAACCACTTTCTCAAATTACTATGCGTGATGTTATCTCAAGAACTGGTTTCAGTCAAGGAGGCATCTATCGTTATTACTCAAGTGTCGATGAGATTTTCTTAGATGCGATCAATCAGGCAACACCAACCAATCAAATAGATTTATCGATAGACCAGTTGATTGAATCTGATCGATCACCAGCTAATTCAATATTTGATTGCATACTATCCATAGGAGAGTATATTGAAAAATTGCAGAATACTCTAGGCGGAAAAATGCTTTTTAGTTTACTTGTCATGTATGCTTTTGATTCAGAAAAGAAAAAATCTGTTGTTGAAAAGTTGATTTTCCATCAAACTCTCAACAAAGCTCAACAGAATATAATTGTTTATATTCAAGATAACATCAATAATGGTCGCCTAAAACCGACTGTGCCTTTTAACATACTCTTAAGATTTACACAATCAGCCATCGATGGAATTGCTAATGACGCTGCGATTCTTTCTATGGAAAGCAATGAAGAAGCTTATATAACAGAACAATTTGAAATTCTTGCTAAAACGATACTTTACTTTTTAGGATTGGAACAATAATCAAAGGAGGGAAATATCTTATGCACAATCATACAAATATTCAAATCAAAAATTATCTCATACTTATTTTCATTTTTGCTTGGAGTGCTGAAGGACTTATAATCCTTGGAGAGTTATCAGGAATACTGACCGGCAATGTTGGTTTAGTACTAACCTTCCTACTTATAGCCTTCGGGGCAGGTCTTTCCCCTGTTTATGCATCAGCTATATTATTATATCGACAAAAGCGAATTACAAATTTTAATTCGTTTCTCAAAATCATCTTAGAAACGCCGAATTTAAAAAAGACTATTTGGGCAACATCATTTTTTTTCTTAGGTCTATTCCTAATCAATTTAGCTAACGAAACATTTTTAGGAAACCCACCTTACTATTTCCTATTACTATTCCCATTAATGATACTGGGCGGGGGTCTAGAAGAAGTTGGCTGGCGTGGTTTTTTACAACCTCTCCTTGAAAAGAAGTTATCTTTTGTTCTTACTTCATTAATTATTGGTGTAGTATGGGGTTTGTGGCATTTACCCCTTTGGTTAGTTCAATCTGCAAACCAGTCAGACATGAATTTTTTATCTTTCTTTGTTTACTGCATTTCTTTTAGCTTCATCATAGGGCTACTTTATAAAATAACAAGGTCAACTATCGCTTGCGTATTGCTGTGTGAATGATATTGTATTAGTGTACCACTTTGACACCCAATGATAGCGAATTAGTTTACCACCGACTATTTTTCCTGTAAAATATTATCAAATGTTTTACAAGGAGGATTGAAAGGTGTGATTATCGAAGTGGACATTTAT